>DATBRV010000103.1:0-33381 GCA_036560145.1 Myxococcota bacterium | reverse complement strand
CGGCCTGCGCGCCAGGTGGACCAGGCAGGCGTCGCTCGCCGCCAGCACGCCGGGCATCTCGGCCTTGGGCAGGCGGCCGGTGAAGATCACGCGATCAAGCTTTTTTTCGCGCGCTTCGCGTTCCAGCTCCTCGCGCACGGCGCCGTCGCCCACCAGCAGCCAGACCACGTCGCGACGCCGCTGCTCGCGCAGCCGCTCCGCGGCGCGCAGCACGACCGAGAGGCCGGAGCCCATGCCGATGGTGCCCACGTACGAGCACAGGAACTCCCCGTCCGGCGCGAAGCGCGCGCGCAGCGGGGAGGCGTCGGCGCCGGGGTCGAACCGGCCGCGGTCGACTCCGTTCGGGATCACCGCGATCTGCGCGGCCGGCACCCCGCGCGCCTCGAGCTCCTGCTGGTAGCCGGGCCCGACCGTGACGATGCGCGTCGCGGCGGCGTACATCCGGCGCTCGAGCCAGCCGAGAAAGCCAAGCAGCCAGGAGGTGCGCATCGCCCCCACCGCGGCGATCGAATCCGGCCAGAGGTCGCGCACTTCGAGCACGAAGGGCACCCGGCGCAGGCGGCTCACGAAGACGCCCGCCCAGCCGCAGAAGAACTGCGGCGAGGTGGCGATCACCAGGTCCGGGCGGCGGGCGGCGAGGCCCGCGAGCGTGGCGGTCGCGCAAAAGGACAGGTAGTTGAGGATCCGCCGGACGGTCCCCTTGTTGGGCGCCAGATAGGTCCAGACGCGAAGCGTCTCGACCCCCTCGATCACCTCGCGGGAGCGCCAACGGTTGCGGTAGCCGGGGTAGACGACACCGTTCGGCACGTTCGGCGCGCCGGTCACCACGCAGACCTCGAAGCCCAGCTTCACCCAGCGGCGGGTCATCTCGTAGACCCTCGTCGCCGGCGCATTGCCCTCGGGATGGAAGTAGTGGGTCAGGAAGAGGATGCGCATGCTCGCGTCCGGCGGATCAGGGCGTCGCGGGGCATTCGAGCTTCACCAGGATACCCTCTCGCCGGAGACGCTGGCCCCAGAGTCCAGATCGTACTCGATCTGCTCGGCGCCATTGGCGATGCAGAAGCCGAAAGCGAGGCGCGCGCCCGTCGCCTCGAAGCAGAGCGCCGTGCGCGCGAGCCGGGCGCCGAACTCCGGGCAGTAGTCCGAGGCTTCCAGCGCGAGCCCCCCGGCTCCTGCGAAGCGGATCTGGAAGACGCCGCCCGGATGCCGGATCCGGACGGCGAGCCCGGAGAGATCCTCCACCACGCAATCCGGATGCAGGTGCAGCCGCGAGCGCGCCGTCACGGGCCGGCGGCTGGTGACCTCGTCCTTCACCAGCAGCACGCCGCGCGGATGCCATGCGAAGGCTCGCTGGTGGCGCGGCCTTCCCGCCAGGCGCTGGTAGCCGTCGTGCCAGCCCGAGAGCCGGAAGCCGCCCTCCCGCGGCTCGAAGCGCACGTCGTGGGGCCTCGCGCGGCGTGCGACCCGGAACACCGACCAGAACTCGGACTGGCTCTGGCCGTCGATCTCGACCGTGTTGTGCGCGCGGGTCGAGCGACACCACGCCCGCAGCGGGTCGCCGTCGTAGCCGTGGACGCCGGAGTCGGTGATGACGCGCCGCCCGCCGAGCGAGAGCTCGAAGGAGAAGAGATCGCCGTGGGCGTGGCCCGGCTGGTAGTCGGGACCGATCGGCCCCGCGTCGCAGACCAGGTAGTCGCCGCCGCGACCGGCCGCGCCGAAGTATCCGGTCTCGGGCAGCGCGAAGGCCGCCGGGGGGGCCGTCGCCCCCGGAGCCGGCCGCCCGCTGGCGCGGGCATGGGCCTCGAGCAGCGCCTGCGGGGCCGGGTAGATCCCGAAGGCGCTGTCGTTGAGCAGGGCGATCCCGCCGTCCGGGTGGCGCAGCTCCGCGAGCGCGCGCATCAGGCGCGCGAGCGGGCCTTCGAGCAGGGATGCCAGCGCGTCGCCGCCAGCGCTGCGCAGCGCGAGCAGCAGCCAGGCGACGCGGAGCTGGTACATAGGCGAGCGCTCGACGTGCCCGCCGTCCCCGAGCACCTGCTCGGGCAGCTCGGCTTCGAGCACGTCGCGTCCGGCCCGCTCCCAGCGCCGGGCCGCTTCCCCCTCGAAGCAGACCCCGGCCATCAGCAGCGCGCCTCCGTTCTCGAGCAGGTGGTTGCCCAGCAGGTGCGTCTCCCGATGGCGCACGAGCCACTCGGCCTGGCGGAAGATCGAGCTCCAGAGCGCGTCGCGAAACGCGGCGTCGGCTTCGGTCCGCTCCCGGTGCTCGCGGAAGAAGAACGCGCACCAGTTCACCAGCCGGAGCGAGGTCGGATACGGCTCCCAGCCGGTCTGCCCCCTCGCGAGCGGGTGCCGCCCGGTCCAGTCGAGCGCGACGGCGCGGGCCGCGTCGAAGCCCAGATCCCAAATATACTCGAAATAGTGTAGATTGTACCGCCACAGCGTCGGCAGCCCCGGATCGCTCCAGCGCGGCGGAAAGCCGACCTGTTCAGGGCGGTTCAGGAACGTGAAGCGGCCCGCGAGCAGATCCGCCCGCGCCTGGCTGCGCCCGGCGGGCGGCAGGAACGGTCCGCTCGCATGCATCCGCACGCCCGGGTACGCCGGAACGGGTCGCGCGCGAAAGGCCTCGGGCTTCTCGACCAAGCGGCCCAGCCGGGTGCGGACCTGGGCGAGGATCTGGCGGCCGCGCAGCGGGCGGAGGGTGTGGTACCACAGGGCCAGCGACATCTCGGGCTCGGTCGTGCAGTCCTCTCTGGCGGGCCCCGGCGCGGGAGCGGCCCGCGCCACCCGCACTCCGCTCGCCTTCGGCTCGCTGCGCGCTTCGCTTGCCGGAGCGTCCAGAAGCCTAGAGCGGCTCGAGACCGCAGTCGCGGATCTTCTGCAGCAGGGTCTTGTAGCTCACGCCGAGCAGGCGGGCAGCCTGCTTGCGGTTCCAGTTGGTGTGGTGGAGCACGCGGTCGATGGTCTCGCGCTCGGCCACCTGCGCCGCGCGGCGTCCGACCTCGCGCAGCGGGATCTCCCCGGCCGTCGCCTCGATCTCCTCGATCAGGCGCAGCAGCGAGCTGCCGGGCGGCTTCCCGCTGCGGTCGGCGCGCAGCACCTCGTCGAGGATCTGCGCCTCGCTCTCGAGCACGATGATGCGCTTCATCATGTTCTCGAGCTCGCGGACGTTGCCCGGGAACGCGTAGCGGTCGAGCGCGCGCATCAGGCGGTCGGAGAGCCGGGGCAGGGGCTTGCGGTAGCGGGCCGCGAAGGTGCGCAGGAAGTTCGCGACCAGCGTCGGGATCTCCTCGCGCCGCTCCCGGAGCGGCGGAAGCGTCACGGTGACCACGTTCAGCCGGAAGAAGAGGTCCTCGCGGAAGCTGCCCTCGCGCACCATGGCGTCGAGCTTGCGGTTGGTGGCGCAGACCACGCGCACGTCGACCGCGATCTCCTGGTTGCCGCCGAGCCGCGAGAAGCGGCCGTCCTGCAACACCTGGAGCAGCTTCGCCTGCAGGCCCGGGCTCATCTCCCCGATCTCGTCCAGGAAGATCGTGCCTTCGTCGGCCTGCTCGAACTTGCCCTGCTTCCGCGCCGCCGCCCCCGTGAAGGCGCCCTTCTCGTAGCCGAACAGCTCGCTCTCGAGCAGATCCTCGGGCAGCGCCGCGCAGTTGACCTTGACGAAGCGGTCCTTAGCGCGCGAGGAGACCGCGTGCAGCGTGCGCGCGACGATCTCCTTGCCCGAGCCGCTCTCGCCCTGGATCAGGACCGTGACGTTGGTGTCGGCCACCTGCTCGAGCAGGTCCTTCACGCGCTGCATGGCCGCGCTCGCCCAGGCGATCGTCTCGCCGGCCGCGGCGTGCTCTTCGCCGAGCGCGAGCCGCTCGCGTTCGAGCAGCTGGCGCTCGAAGACCTTCGCGAGCGTCGCCTCCAGCTCCTCTTCCTCGAAGGGCTTGTTCAGGTAGTCGGCCGCGCCCAGGCGCATGGCCTCGACGATGGTTCCGGTCTTGCCCACCACCGAGAGCATCACGACCGGCACGCCGGGGTGCTGCTCGCGGATCCGCGCGAGCGTCGCCAGCCCGTCCTGCCCCGGCATCATCACGTCGAGCAGCACGACGTCCGGCGCGGCGCCGCCCTCGAGCAGCGCGAGCGCGCTGCGCCCGTCCTCGGCGGTGTCGACGTCGAAGCCGCGCAGCTCGAGCAGGTGCGCCACGAAGGTCCGGATCCCCTCGGCGTCGTCGACGATCAGCACGCGGCGGCGATCGGCGTGGTCGCGGCGGCGCTCCGCGGACCTCGTGCTCGGACGGCTGCGGCCCTGCGCCATGGCTAGCGCTCCGACGCGTGCCGGGCCGCGTCCGCCGCGGGCAGCGTGAACGCGAACCGACAGCCGCCGCCGGGCCGCTCGCCCAGCGAGATCGCGCCGCCGTGCGCCTCGACCAGGCGCCGGCAGATCGCGAGGCCGAGCCCGAGCCCGCCGGCCTGCCCGCCGACGCTCACCTGGACCCAGGGCTGGAAGATCCGCTCCCGATGCTCCGGGACGACGCCCGGGCCGTCGTCCTCGACGCAGATCTCGACGAAGCGGCGGCCGCCGACCAGCGTCGGAAGCGCGCGCGTCGAGATCTCGATGCTCGCCTTCGGGCCGCCGTGCTGGATGGCGTTGCCGACCAGGTTGGTGAGGATCTGCTCCACGCGCAGCGGATCGAAGCGGGCGTGCGCCGCGGCGGGATCGATGCGGACCAGGATCCGGCAGTCGCGCTCGGAGGCGAGGGGCAGCAGCAACTCCTCGACCGACTCGAGCACCGGCTCGAGCGCATGGCTGCCGAGCTCGAGCACCTCGCCGCCCTGCTTCTCGCGCGACGCCGCGATCAGCTTCTGGATGAACTCGTTCAGGCGCTGGCAGCTCTTCGCGCTCTCGAGCAGGAAGCGGCGCTGCTCGTCCGTCACGGGACCGGCATCGCCCGCCAGCAGCAGCCGGCTGTAGCCGCCGATCACGGTCACCGGCGTGCGCAGCTCGTGGCTGACGACCGCGAGCAGCTCCTCGCGTCCGTCGCGCTCCGCGCGCAGCTCCTCGCGCAGCGACGCGACCTCGCGATTGCTGCGATGGAGCTCCTGGCTGGTGCGCAGGATCTCGCGCTCGAGGCTGCGCAGGGGGGTCACGTCGTCGACGCTCCAGGCGTCGCTGCCCGGGGCGAGATCCGGCCAGGCGAGCTGGCAGATCACGCGGCGCTCGGCACCGGTCGGGCGGCGCAGCGCGCACTCGACGGGGCGTGTCCGCGAGCGATCCGGGAGTCCCTGGCCCGCGTCGGCGAAGAGCTCGGCGAAGGGGGTTCCCGCGAGCTCCGCAGCCTGTGTCCGGCCGGCGAGCTCGATCAGCGCCGGGTTCGCCCAGCGGACGCACCCGTCCTGCAGCAGCGCGACGCCGTACGGAAGGGCGCGGGCGAATCGCTCCAGGATCTCCCCGGCGCTCTCCGGCGGCGTCACCGACTCGGCGGCCTGGCCCATCGCCCCCCTCTGCGCGGTCAGCCTGGCCGCGGCCCGAGACACGTCGCTGGCGGTGGTCCGGGCGGACCCCCCCGTCCCTCATCGCCGCTTCCGAGCCCCGGCTTTAACCGCAATTCCCTTTTGAGGACGATTGCTTGGCTTGATCGCGCGGAGCTGGCTGCGGGCGCCTCGGCCGCGGTAGGCTGCGCGCGCAGGACGCCATTGACCGGACTCCTCCGACATCGATCGCAGACGCAGCGCGCCGCGCTGCTCGCCAGCGCGAGCGTCGCCATCTCGCTCGTTCTCTCGCTCGGCGCGCTGGAGGGAGCCCTCCGCGTCTATCACCGGCTGAAGGAATGGCGCGAGCAGCGCGCGCTTCCCCCCGTCGCGGCGCGGGCGATGGTCCCGAGCCGCGACCCCGAGCTCATCTACGAGTGGAATCCGGGCTGGAGCCGCGACGGCTTCTCGGTGAACTCGCTCGGAATGGCCGACCGCGAGGTCACGCTCGAGAAGCCGCCGGGCGTGTTCCGGATCGCGTTTTTCGGGGACTCGATCTCGGCGAACTTCGGACATCGACCGCGCCCGGAGATCTATCTGAACGTGCTCGGCCGCAGACTCGACGAGGAGGCGTGGCGGGGCGCTCGCTTCGAGGTGCTGAACTTCGGGGTCAACGGCTATTCGCTGCTGCAAAGCGTGCGCATGCTCGAAAGCCGCGCCCTGCCGTTCGCGCCCGATCTCGCGGTGGTGCAGCTCTGCTTGAACGATCCCTATCCCTCGAATACCCCCTACGCATCCCTCATGCCCACCGGACCCTCACGCCTGTGGAGCTTCTTCTATCGCCGGCTCTTCCCCGATCGCTTCTGGGGGTGGGCCTACGTGGAATCCGCGTATGACGAAACGGGCGTCGGAAACCTGCGGCGCGGCATCGCGCGCCTCGCGGAGCTCGCGCGCCGGGGCCCGCCGATCCTGGCGGTCCTGTTTCCGTACCTGAATGCGCCGGCCTACGACGAGTGGGGCTTCGAACGCTTCCACGAGATCTACCGGGACGCGGCGCGCGAGAGCGGACTGCCGCTGCTCGATCTCTACCCGCCGTTTCGTCGAGCCGGAGCCATCGGGAAGCTGGGGATTGCCGATCCGATCCACCCCGGACGCGAGGCGCACGAGGTCGCAGCGGCCGAGATCGAGATCAAGCTGGACGAGCTGAAGCTGCTTCCGGCCGCAGGCGGGTGAGCCGGCGCGGCGCAGGCTCGGGCCGGCGCCGGATCCATTGCTCCAGGATCGGCCTCAGCGCCCGGTGGAAGAGCGCGGTCAGGAGAATCAGCGCGACGACCGCGCCACCGATCTCGAGAAGGTCCTGGCTCATGGAAATCCTCCCGGCTCCGCCCCGACTGATCGGCATGCCGTCCGCTATCCATGAGGTGGCGGTGGGCGCCCCCTGCGTGGCGCAATCTCCCTCGATCCCCGGGGGGCTCCGCGCGGCGGATCGGAATCCAGCATGACGAGCCACGACGCGCGCCAGCGCATCGCCTTCCTGGTCGAGCAGCTGAACCGCCACAACCGCCTCTACCACGCGCTCGACCGCCCAGAGATCTCGGACGCGGAGTACGACCGGCTGTGGCGCGAACTCGCCGAGCTCGAGACGGCCCATCCCGAGCTGCGCCGAGCCGACTCGCCCACCCAGCGCGTGGGCGCCCCGCCGGCCGACGGTTTCGCCGAGGTCCGGCACGCGGTGCCGATGCTCTCGCTCGACAACGCCATGGACGAAGCCGAGCTGCGCGTCTTCGACGAGCGGATCCGGAGGCTGCTCGGGAGCGACCTGCCGGTCGCCTACCTCGCCGAGCCGAAGCTCGACGGCGCCAGCATCGAGCTGATCTACGAAGGCGGCGTGCTGGTGGTGGGCGCGACGCGCGGCGACGGGCGCGTGGGCGAGGACGTGACCGCGAACCTCAAGCTGTGTCCCAGCCTGCCGCTCGCGCTGGCAGGAGCCGACCGGCCCTCCGGCCGGGTCTCGGTGCGCGGCGAGGTCGTGTTGCCGATCGCCGCCTTCGAGCGCTTGAACGCGCGGCGCCTCGAACAGGGGCTCGATCCCTTCGCGAACCCGCGCAACGCGGCCGCGGGCTCGCTGCGCCAGCTCCACGAGATCGACCGCGCGCGGCTGCGCGCGCTCGAGTTCCGCGCCTACGCCCTCGCCGAGGGCATGCCCGCGGACGTGCGCACGCAGCAAGACGTGCTGCGGACGCTCGCGGGCTGGGGCTTCGTGGTGAGCGAGGAGAGCGAGCTGTGTCCGGACATCGAAGCCGTGCTCGCCCACCATGCTCGCCAGCTCGAGCAGCGCTCGCGCCTGCGCATCGAGATCGACGGCACCGTCGCCAAGGTGAACCGCCTCGACCTCCAGGAGGAGCTGGGAAACCTTCCGCGCTCGCCGCGCTGGGCGATCGCCGTGAAGTTCCCGCCCCAGCAGGAGACCACCGTCGTCGAAGCGATCGAGGTCCAGGTCGGCCGCACCGGAGCGCTCACGCCGGTGGCGCGGCTGCGGCCGGTGCGCGTGGGCGGCGTGACCGTCTCGAGCGCGTCGCTGCACAACCAGGACGAGATCGATCGCAAGGACGTGCGCGTGGGCGACCGGGTACTGGTGCAGCGCGCCGGAGACGTGATCCCGCAGATCGTCGCGGTGATCCCTGCGGGCCGGAAGCGCGGCGCCCGGCGCTTCCGCCTGCCCGAGCGTTGCCCCGTCTGCTCCGCCCCGACCGTGCGCCTCGAGGAAGAGGTCGTGACGCGCTGCACGAACCTCGATTGCCCGGCTCAGCTCAAGAACAACATCCGCCACCTCGCCAGCCGAAATGCGCTCGACGTCGAGGGGCTCGGCGAGAAGCTGATCGACCAGCTGGTCGACCGGGGCCTCGTCAAGCGCCTCTCCGACGTGCTCCGCCTCGACGCTGCCGCGCTCGAGGGTCTCGAGCGGATGGGCGAGAAGTCCGCGGCGAATCTGGCGGCGAGCCTCGAGCGAGCGCGCGACACCACGCTCGCGCGCTTCCTGATCGCGCTCGGGATCCGCCACGTGGGCGAGGGTGTGGCCGAGCTGCTCGCACGTCGGTTCGGGGATCTCGACCCGCTTCTCGCGGCATCGCGGGAGGAGCTGGAGCGGGTGCCGGGCATCGGGCCCACCATCGCCGAGAGCGTCTCGCGCTTCTTCGCCGATCCCCACAATGCAGAGGAGGTGAAGCGCTTCCGCGAGGCGGGCGTGCGCTGGCCGGCGACGGAGCCGGTCCTGGCGCCGAGCGGGCCCCTCGCGAACAAGACCTTCGTGCTCTCCGGGGGGCTCGCTGGAATGACGCGCGTCGACGCCAAGCGCAGGATCGAGGAGCGCGGCGGTCGCGTCGCGGCCTCGGTGTCCAAGAACACCGACTACCTGGTCGCGGGCGCGGATCCCGGCAGCAAGCTCGCGAAGGCGCGGGAGCTCGGCGTCGAGATCATCGACGAGGACGCCCTCGGTCGCCTGCTCGAGGGCGCGGCAGCCGCCGGCGACTGACGAACGGCCCGCCCTTCATCGCGTCCGCCCCGCGCCGTCCTCGAGCACGAGCCGCTGCAACGCCGGCAGGGCCACGTTCGCCACGGTCTGGTTCCCGGCCGGAGTCAGGTGGATGTCGAGCCAGAAGTATTGCCGCTCGCGACTGGCCGCTTCGATCAGGGGATCGATGGGATCGATCACCACGAGTCCCGTCGCGCGGAGGGCGGCAATGCCGGTGCGGGTCCGCGCCAGCTCCTCGTCCGGGTCGACCCGAGTCACGTGCCGCCAGCGCGCGCGGTCGCCGGGATGCACTTGGAAGCTGAGCGGCAGGTGCAGGATGGCGACCCGGGTGCCTTCGCCCGCGACGCGGTGCACGAACCCGGCGAAGCCGAGGTAGCTCGCCACCAAACCCGGCAGGTCGTCCTCCTGCGCCGCGCCGGCGGATCCGTACAACTCCTTGCCCATCCCCACCCGGGGGTCCTGCTCCTGCGACACCAGCATGTTGTACAGATAGAAGCCGTAGAAGACCGATCCCAGATTCTTGATCCTCGCGATGATTCGCCGCGCCGCGGTCGGCGGGGCGTAGTAGAGAAGCGAGTCTTCGACGATCGGACATTCGAGGCGTTCGGGGCAGGCGCTCGCCATCGGCCCGATCCGAGGGCCGTAGGACGTCTGCACGACCAGATCGGGCTGGTAGCGATACCCCTCATGCTCGAACCAGCAGAGCTGTTGCTCCGGCATCTGGGCCGGCGTGCCGACGTTGATCAGCTCGACGCGCTTGCCCGGAACGCGCAACCCGCTCGCGATCCGTGCGGCGTAGGATTCCTCGTGATCGCTTCCCCAGCCGAACGTGAAGGAAGGCCCGAGGAAGAGCACGCGGTACACGCCGGCCGGCTTCTCGAACGCGACCGGGGCGCGCGCCCGATCCGTCCGGAAGCCCTGGGCGTTGGTGTAGATGTGGATCGCGAACTCGTTGGTGCGGTGCTCGTAGTCGAGATCGGGCTTCACGCGGTAGCAGCGCGTCGCATCGGCCTCGAAGATCGGCGGCTGCGTGCGCCGGAACAGCCACTCACCCGCCGTGATCCGGTAGTAGATCTGCAGCGGGACCTCGATCGAGAGCAGGGCGACTCCCGCGAGAATCCCGGCGAACAAGAGCCTTCGTCGCCAGCTGATCTGCGCTGCCATCTACCGCTCCCTTCAGCCGCCGCGGGGAGAGCGTGCGGCCCCGTCGCCCAGGATGGCAAGGGTGCGCGCATAGATCTCGCGCCGGGGGAGCCTCCACTGGGTCGAGAGACGCGACGCGATCTGGCGGGTGGTTTCGCCTGCGGCGAGCCCGTCGCGGATGGCGCCGTCGAGGTCCGGGGCCGCTCGCTCCGAAGTTTCCGGCCGGACTCCATCGACGACGATCGTGATCTCTCCGCGCGCGCCGGCCGCGAACTTCGCAGCGAGCTCGCGAAGCGTTCCGCGCGCGACCTGCTCGTGGAGCTTGGTGAGCTCGCGGGCCACGCAGGCCTTCCGGTCGCCCAGGGTCTCGGCCATACGCGCGAGTGTCGCGGCGACACGGCGGGGGGATTCGAAGAGCACGAGGGTCTCCGGGCGATCCCGCCAGGCCTCGAGCCAGGCGTCGCGCTCGCCGGCACGCCGGGGCAGGAAGCCGGCGAACGCGAACCTCGCCGCCGGAAGCCCCGCGACCGTGAGCGCCGCGAGCACGGCGGAGGCGCCCGGCAACGCCACCACCTCCTGCCCGGCCTCGATCGCCGCCGCCACCAGCTTCTCCCCGGGATCCGAGACGAGCGGCGTCCCCGCATCCGAAACCAGCGCGGCCGAGCCGCCGGCCTCGAGCACAGCGAGCACGCGCGCGATCCGCGAAGCCTCGTTGTGCGCGTGCAAGGAGATCGGCCGCGCGGCGATCCCGTGCCGGTCCAGCAGGATGCGCGTGCGCCGGGTGTCCTCCGCCAACACCAGCTCCGCCTCGCGCAGCACGCGCAGCGCGCGCAGCGTCACGTCTTCCAGATTTCCGATCGGCGTCGCGACCAGATACAAAGTCCCCATTTCGATGAACTCCGCTCGCCTACGGCTCGCTGCGCGCTTCCGGCATCAGTGAACTCCGCTCGCCTACGGCTCGCTGCGCGCTTCCGGCATCAGTGAACTCCGCTCGCCTACGGCTCGCTGCGCGCTTCGCTTGCGAATCCACTCGGGCGTCGTTCCGGATAGAGCGACAGGAGACCCTCGCGCGAGGCGGCGCAGATGCCGCGCTCCGTGATCAAGCCCGTCACCAGGTGCGCGGGGGTCACGTCGAAGGCGAAGTTCCGGGCCGGGCTCTCGTCCGGCAGGATCGAGACCTCCCCGCGCCCGCCGCCCGGGGCGCGCCCGGCGACCACGCGCAGCTCGCTCGCCGAGCGCTCCTCGATGGGGATCTGCGCGACGCCGTCGGTCAGGTCCCAATCGATGCTCGAGTGCGGCAGCGCGACGTAGAAGGGGATCCGGTTGTCGCGCGCCGCGAGCGCCTTGGGGTAGGTCCCGATCTTGTTGCAGACGTCGCCCGTCGCGGTGGTGCGGTCGCTGCCGGTCAGCACCAGATCGACCTGGCCGCGCTGGAGCAGATGACCGCCCGCGCTGTCGGCGACCACCGTGTGCGGCACGCCGTGCTGCCCGAGCTCCCAGGCCGTGAGGCTCGCGCCCTGGTTGCGCGGCCGCGTCTCCGACACCCAGACGTGCACCCGGATCCCGCGCTCGACGGCCACGTAGACGGGCGCCAGCGCCGTGCCCCAGTCGACGGTCGCGAGCCAGCCGGCGTTGCAGTGGGTGAGGACGTTGACCGGCTCCCCGCCCCGGCGCGCGGCCCGCTCCGCCAGCAGCGTCGCCCCGTGCTCGCCGATCGCGCGGCAGGCCGCCACGTCGGCGTCGCAGAGCGCCGCCGCCCGGGCCCAGGCGAGCGCGGCTCGCTGCGCGGGCGCCGCGCCCGCGAGCGCGGCGCGCATCTCCCCCAGCGCCCAGGCCAGGTTCACCGCCGTGGGGCGGGTGGCGCGCAGGCGCTGGCAGGCGCGCTCGAGCGCCGCGTCGGAAGGGTCCTCGGCCAGCGCCAGGCAGACGCCGTAGGCCGCGGTCGCGCCGATCAGGGGCGCCCCGCGCACGCGCATGCAGGTGATCGCCTCGGCCGCGTCCTCCAGGCTCTCGAGGCGCAGGATGCGCAGCTCGAAGGGCAGCCGCGTCTGGTCGATGATCTCGACCGCCTTTCCGCCGGGGGCGACGCGGATCGTGCGCTGCTGGGCGCCCTGGACCTTCAAGGGCGCGCCATCGCCTACTCGCCCTCGAATTCGACGAGCGACACGAGACGGTGTCCGAGCGCGGCGATCCGCCGGCTCCCGCCGAGATCCGGGAGGTCGATGATGGCGGCGCAGCCCACGATCACCCCGCCAAGCTTCTCGATCACGCGGATCGCCGCCTCGGCGGTGCCCCCGGTCGCCACCAGGTCGTCGACCAGCAGCACGCGCTCGCCGGGCGACACGGCGTCGCGGTGCATCTCGACGCGGTCGGTGCCGTATTCGAGCGCATAGTCCTCGCCGATCGTCTCCCACGGCAGCTTCCCGCGCTTGCGCACCGGCGCGAAGCCGGCGCCGAGCTCGAGCGCGACGGCGCCGCCCAGGATCAGGCCGCGCGCCTCGATGCCGGCCACCTTGTCGATCCGCTCGGCCTTGTAGGGCTGCACCAGCCCCTCGACCGCCTCGCGAAAACCGCGCGCGTCGAGCAGCAGCGTGGTGATGTCGCGGAACAGGATGCCCGCTTTGGGGTAGTCCGGAATGGTGCGGATCAGGGACTTCAGCGACATCGCGCGGCCTCCGCTCAGCGAGCCCGTAACACCCGGCCCGCCACCGCATCGAGCCGGCGCAGCAGCTCCGGATCGCGAGCGCCTTCGGCGGTGATCAGGGCGTGGTCGAGCGCGCGGTCGCAGCCCTCCGCGCAGGGGACGGCGCGCTCCGCCGCCGGGCGCGCGACGCGCGCGACCAGCGATCGGGCATGCTCGGCGTTGCTCGCGAGCATCGCCACGATCTGCGCGACCTCGACGCTGGCGTGATCCGGGTGCCAGCAGTCGAAGTCCGTCACCATCGAGACGCTCGCGTAACACAGCTCCGCTTCGCGGGCGAGCTTGGCCTCGGGCATGTTGGTCATGCCGATCACGTCGCAGCCCCACGAGCGATACAGGTTCGACTCGGCCAGGCTCGAGAACTGGGGGCCCTCCATCGCGAGGTAGCTGCCGCCCCGCGCCACCGGGAGCCCGAGCTCGCGCGCCGAAGCCTCGAGCCGATCGAGCAGCGGCGCGCAGACCGGCCGCGCCATCGAGACGTGGGCGACCAGACCCGTGCCGAAGAAGCTGCTGGCACGCGCGTGCGTGCGGTCCACGAATTGATCGACCAGCACGAAAGTGCCTGGTGTGAGGTCTTCGCGAAGCGAGCCGCACGCGGAGAGCGAGATCACGTCCGTCACGCCGACGCGCTTCAGGGCGTCGAGGTTGGCGCGGTAGTTGATCTCGGAGGGCGGAATCGGATGCCCGCGGCCATGCCGCGGCAGGAAGGCCATCGAAACGCCGTCCAGCTCGCCGAGCAGGATCTCGTCGGAAGGCGCCCCGAAGCCGGACGCGACCTTTTCCCAACGAGCGCCGGCCAGGCCGTCGAGCTGGTAGACGCCGCTCCCGCCGACGATCCCGAGCCTGCGTGTGGGGGGACCCGCGGGCGACATGGTCGGCTACCGTAGCACCGCCCCGTGGTCCCGCGGAGCGTTCCCATGCAGCCCAGCAGCCTCGCGCTCGGCGCGGCGGGCGAAGCCTGCGCCGCGCAGCATCTGGCCCGCCGCGGCTTCCGCATCCTGGCGCGCAACCTGCGCAGCGGCGGCGTCGAGATCGACCTGATCGCGGCGCGCGGCGGCCTCGTCGTCTTCGTGGAGGTGAAGACGCGGCGGTCACGCCATGCCGGCCTACCCGAGGAGGCGGTCGACGCGCGCAAGCAGAGGCGTCTGGTCGCCGGCGCGGCCGCCTGGCTGCGCGAGCACCCGGGCGCCGCGGCGCGCATACGCTTCGACGTGATCGTGTGCGAAGGCGAGGCGGACGCGCTGCGCGTCCGGCATCTGGAAGGAGCCTTCGACGCGACGGAGGGTTACTAACCTTCGCTCTTCTCGGCGGGAGCGGCGGCGGTCTCGTCGGCCAGGGCCGCCATCGCGGTGCCCGGCGCCTCGGCGGCCTCGCCCATCAGGCCGGTGAGATCGCGGATCTTGGAGCGCAGCCGCGCCTTCTTGCCGGCGAGGTCGCGCAGGTAGTAGAGACGCGCGCGCCGCACGTGGCCGCGGCCCTTGATCTCGACCTTGGCCACCGCCGGCGACTGGATCAGGAAGACGCGCTCGACGCCCACGCCGTAGGAGATCTTGCGGACCGTGAAGGTCTCGGAGGCGCCGCCGCCCCGGCGGCGGATCACCAGGCCTTCGAAGACCTGGATCCGCTCCTTCTCGCCTTCCTGGATCTTCACGTGGATCCGCACCGTGTCGCCCGGACGGAAGGGCGGCAGGTCCCGACGCAGGGGCTGCGGCTGCAAGGCATCGAAGCTCTTCATGACGATTCCTCTCGCGACACCGATTCGAGCAGATCCGGACGCCGGACCCGCGTCACTTCACGCGCCTTCTCGAAGCGCCAGCGCGCCACCGCTCCGTGATCTCCGGAGCGCAGCACCTCGGGAACGGCCAGCCCGCCGTACTCGGGGGGCCGAGTGTACTGGGGCCCCTCGAGAAGGCCCGCCTGGAACGACTCCGAGCGCACCGACTCCGCGTTGCCGAGCGCGCCGGGGACCAGGCGCACGACGCCCTCGGCGACCACCATCGCCGGCACCTCGCCGCCCGAGAGCACGTAGTCGCCGATCGAGACCTCTTCGTCCATGGCGAGATCGACGGCGCGCTGGTCGACGCCTTCGTAGCGACCGCAGACGAGCACGAGATGGGGCCGCGCCGCCAGTTCGCCGAGCAACGCCTGATCGAGCCGCCGACCCTGGGGCGAGAGCAGCACGACGTGCGCCTCGCGGCCGGGGCGCTTGGGGCCGGCGACGGCCTCGACCGCCTGCACCAGCGGCTCGGGGCGCATCACCATGCCGGGGCCGCCTCCATAGGGGGCATCGTCGACGCTGCGGTGCCGGCCCAGCGCGTGCTCGCGCAGGTCGTGCACGCGCAGATCGACGAGCCCGTGCTCGCGGGCCGCGCCCACCAGCGACTCCGAGAGCCAGCCCTCGAAGAGCCGCGGAAAGATCGTGATCACATCGATGCGCAGCACGCGCCTCTCCCCAACCCGTCGCCGCCTGCCTCAGGCCGGCTCGAGCAGACCCGGCGGCAGTTCCACCACGATCCGCCGTCCCGCGAGATCGACCTCGCGCCACCACTCCCGAACGGCCGGGATCAGGTGCTCCGCCCCGCCCGCGCCGTCCACCACCAGGAGATCCTGCGCGCCGGTGCTCCGGATCTCGCGCACGCGGCCGATGCTCCGCCCTGCCCCGTCCTCGACCTCGCAGCCGATCAGCTGGAAGGCCCAGTATTCACCCGCCGGCAGCTCCGCCAGCTGCACGGCCTCGATCCAGACGTCGGCGCCGCGCATCGCTTCGGCGGCCGAGCGGTCGCGGATCCCACCGACCTCCACGCAGATCTCGCCGCGGCGGCCCGGGCGCGCATCCCGCACCTCGTGGCGCCGGGCCTCATCCTCGCGGGCGCCCAGGAACAGGTGCCCGGCCCCGAGCAGGCCGCTCTCCGCTCCCTCGTCGCAGCGGATCCGCAGGCGTCCGCGCAGCCCGTGCGCGCCGATCACCCGACCCGCGAGCAGCCGAGCCAGCGGCGCCGTCACGCCCGGCTCAGTCGACGATGTCGAGGCGGCAGCTCGCTCCACGGCGCGAGGCTCCCAACACGGCGCGCATCGCCTTCGCCATGCGCCCCTGGCGACCGATCACCCGCCCGCGGTCCGCTGCCGAGGTCTCGAGCTCGAGCCGCTTTCCGCCCTCCAGCTCGTGCACCCGCACGTCGTCGGGGGAGGAGACGATCCCCTTCACCATGAACTCGACCAGATCGACCGGAGAACCCTTGGCCGCCATCTAGCGCGCTCCCTCCGCCGGTTGGCGGCGACGCGCCCGGCGCATCAACGACTTCACGCTGGGCGAGAGCTGCGCGCCGCGCGCCTGCCACGCCGTGACGCGCTCGGTCTTGATCACGAGCTTCTCGGGGGCGGTGCGAGGATCGTAGGTGCCGAGCAGCTCGAGCGAGCGCCCGTTGCTCTTGCGGCGCTCGTCGACCGCGACGATTCGATAGTAGGGGCTGTTCTTCCCGCCCGTACGCGAGAGTCGGATCTTGACCATGCCGCGCGGAGACCTCCGATCGACCAGGGGGACCGCCGGTTCCACCGCCGGAGGCGGAAACCGGAGGAAAACGTGGCGCGGGAAGCTAGGCGACCCCTCTGGGGGGGTCAACCGCGGCGCATTCCCAGGCGGCTCTGCTCCTTCTTCTCCGAGCAGCGGGAGCAGGCGTAGCGGACCGGATGCGGGGTCTGGAGCCGCTCGTAGCCGCGATCGAGAGCGACCCGGCGCACGACCGGGGCCGGCTCGCCGCAGAAGTCGCAGCGCAGGGGAGCGGCGGGATCGGCTTCGCCAGCGTCCGGGGTCTTCTTCTCGGAGGCGACCATGGCGGGGATGCTAGCCCACCCGCAGCCAGAGCTTCGAGGGCGCGTCCTCGCCCAGCACGCGGCGCAGCCCCTCCAGGATCTCGGGCGTGCGGAGCTGGAGCTGCTGGCACCACACGCTCGAGGCGACGCTCGCCTCCAGCACGTCGCCCCGCAGCGCCTCCGGCCGGCAGTGGCGCGCGAGCTCGGGGCCGAGCGCCTCTTCCCAGCGCTCGGCGATGCGCAGCACGCGCGCCATCTCGTCGAAGCCGAGCTCCCGCAGCACCGACGGGAGCAGCTTCCCGAGGGCCTCCGGCGCGCGCCTCTGCGGCCGCTTCACGGCGCCTCCTGGAAGGCGCGGAAGACCAGACCGGTCGGAAGCTTCGGGTAGAAGAACGTCGACTTCTGGGGCAGCACCTCGCCGGCCGCGGTGACCCGGAAGACGTCCTCGGGCGCGAGCGGGTTCAGATAGAGCGCGACCACCCCGCGCCCCGCGCGCACGTCGAGCGCCGTCTGGAGGGCCGACTTCGGGTAGTCGATGGCGCCCTCGCGCACCGCGCGCTCGCCCAGCCCGAAGACGCCCTCGATCACCTCCCGGTGGATGACGCGGACCGAGAGCTCGCCGGCGGGCCCCGCGGCCGCGCGCGGCCGCGAGAACACCCGCAGCCGCCCGCTCGCATCGTCGGCCGCGAAGGCGTGGCGGCCCTGGAGCGGCGCGAGGCGCGAAGCGAGCAGCCCCGGCAGCTCCTCGGCGCTCCCGAGCGCGACCGTCTCGCAGCTCCAGCCCGGCAGCCTCTCCGCCCACTCGCGATCATTGGGAGGCGAGCCGCGCAGGATCAGGCGATGGATCGGGAGCAGCAGGCTCCCGGGTGCGAAGGCGTTCGCGAAGTAGGCGAGGATCCACTCGAAGGGCGCGTCGTCGCCGGCGCCCGGCGCGGCGGCGCGGCGTTCGTCGCGGTAGGCGAGCGCCGTCTCGTAGCGATGATGGCCGTCGGCGATCACCAGCGGCCGCGGCTCGAGGAAGGCGCGCACCGACTCGATCAGCGCGGGATCCTCGATCCGCGCCAGGCGATGGGTCGCGCCGGCCTCGTCGCGCGCTGCCGCCAGGGGCTCTCCCTCGAGCGCCGGGGCCAGGCGCCGTAGCAGCTCCTCCTCGCGGTCTTCGTAGAGCAGGAAGACGCTCGACAGATTCGCCTGGGTGGCGCGCAGCATCTTGAGCCGGTCGGCCTTGGGGCCCTCGAGCGTGCGCTCGTGGGGGCGCACGCTGCGCTGCGCGTAATCCTCGAGGTGGAGCAGTCCGAAGAATCCGTCGCGCACGTGGGTCTTGCCGTCGGGTGCCTGGAAGGACTGGCGCAGCGCGTAGAAGGCCGGCCGCGCGTCCCGCACCAGCACGCCCGCGCGCGTCCAGTCCGTGAGAGTGCCGCGCACGTCGGCGTAGTCGGTGCGCGCCTCGTCCTCGACGCGGCGCGTGAGCTCGAGCCGGATCGCGTTGTGGGGGTCGCGCGCGTAGAAGCCCTCGCGGTCGGCGGCCGCGATCACGTCGTAGGGCGGAACGATCACCTTCGAGAGCGACACCCGGGCCGCGTCGTAGCGCAGCGCGCGGAAGGGACGGATCCGCGTCATGCGCCCGCCAGATCCGCGAGCACGGGCGAGAGCTGCTCCGCCGCGACCGCGCCCCAGCGCAGCACGACGGGCCGCGCGGCCGCGAGGTCGACGACGGTGCTGGCGGCGTCGCCTCCCGCCTCCGCGCCCTTCACGTCGAGCAGGCGCGGCTGCTCGGGCTCGCGCCCGCAGAGCCGCTCCGCGTCGGCGCGGGTGCGCGCCGCGGGAGAGCCGCTGTGGTTCAAGCTGGTCGCCGTGATCGGACCCACGCGATCGGCGCGCAGCCGGCGCGCGAGCGCCGCCGCCAGCGGGTGCGCGGAGCAGCGCACACCCACGGCGCCGTCCGCCCGCGCGACGCCCGGCGCGAAGCGCGTGCGGCAGGGCAGCACCAACGTGAGCGGCCCGGGCCAGAAGAGCGAGACGAGCCGCCTCGCCGCCGCGCCGATCTCGAAGCCGAGCTGCGGCAGGTCCGCCGCCAGCTCGACCAGGATCGCGAGCGGGTCGCCGCCCTCGCGCCCCTTCCAGCGCAACAGGCGCGCGACGGCCGCGTCCGAGCGCGCGTCCGCCCCCAGGCCCCAGACGGTCTCCGTCGGATAGGCGAGCAGGCCCCCGCTGCGCAGCCAACGCGCGGCGTCTCCGAGCGGGTCCGGGATCACGTGGCCGCCGCGCGCGACGCGATGTCGCGTCGCATGTGCATGCCCGGGAAACGGATCCGATCCGCGGCGGCGTAGGCGCGCCGGCGCGCCTCGGCGAGCGTCGCCGCCCGCGCGGTGACGCCCAGCACGCGCCCACCGGCGGTGACGAAGCACCCCGCGTCGTCGCGCCGGGTGCCGGCGTGGAACACCACCACCTGCGGGTCGCGCTCGGCGGCCGCGAGGCCCTCGATCGCGAGGCCGCTCTCGAAGGCGCGCGGGTAGCCGCCCGAGGCGAGCACCACGCAGACGGCGGCGTCGCTCCAGCCGAGCGGCGCCGCGCCGCCCAGCCGGCCGTGCGCGGCGCCCTCCAGCAGCCCCACCAGGTCGCCTTCCATGCGCATCACCAGCGGCTGCGTCTCCGGATCGCCGAAGCGCGCGTTGTACTCGACCACCCGCGGAGCGCCGCTCGGATCGATCATCAGACCGACGTAGAGCACTCCGGTGTAGGGGCAGCCGTCCGCCGCCATGCCGCGCACGGTCGGGTGCACGATCTCCTCGAGCACCCGCTTCTCGGTGGCCGCGGAGAGGCCAGGCGGCGGCGAGCAGGCGCCCATGCCCCCGGTGTTCTCGCCGCGGTCGCCGTCGAGCGCGCGCTTGTGGTCCTGCGCCGCGGCGAGGCTGGTGATCGTCTCGCCGTCGGTCACGGCGTAATAGGACACCTCGTCGCCCGCCAGCCGATCCTCGATCACGACGCGCTCGCCGGCCGCTCCAAAGCGCCGCGCCGCCATGATCTCCTCGAGCGCGGCCAGCGCGTCCTCGGGGCCGTCGCAGACGGCGACGCCCTTGCCGGCGGCGAGGCCGTCGGCCTTGATCACGCAGGGGCCGCCGCGCTCGCGCACGTGGCGCTGCGCGTCGCGCAGCTCGTCGAAGACCTCGAAGGCGGCGGTGGGGATGCCATGCCGCGCCATGAAGCGCTTGGCGAAGGCCTTGCTCGTCTCGAGCCGGGCCGCGGCCGCCGTGGGACCGAAGACCGGAAAGCCCGCGCCGCGCAACCGGTCCGAGACGCCGGCGGCGAGCGCCGCCTCCGGGCCGATCACGACCAGATCGACGCTCTCGGCGCGGCACAGCGAGACGAGCGCGGCGCCGTCGTCGGAGCGGACCGCCGGGAAACAGCTCGCGCCCCCCGCGATCGCGTCGCTGCCGGGCGCCGCCAGCACCCGCGCAACGCGGGGGCTGCGCGCGATCTTCCAGGCGAGCGCGTGCTCCCTGCCCCCCGAACCGACCACCAGGACGCGCATCGATTGCTCCAAGTTCGATCGAACTTCGCTCGCCTTCGGCTCGCTGCGCGGCCGCTTCGCGGCCTTGCGTTCAGTGCCTGAAATGCCGCACGCCGGTGAACACCATCGCGGCGCCCAGGCGATCGGCGGCGGCGATCACCTCCGCGTCCCGCAGCGAGCCGCCCGGCTGGACGATCGCGCGCGCGCCCGCCGCCACCCCGGCCTCCAGACCGTCGGGGAACGGGAAGAAGGCGTCGCTCGCGAGCGCCGAGCCCGCGAGCGGAATCCCGACCCGGGCCGCCTTGGCGCAGGCGGCATGGATCGCGTCGACCCGCGAGGTGGCGCCGCCCCCCAGCGCCAGCGTGCGGTCCGCGCCCGCGAAGACGACCGCATTGCTCTTCACGTGCTTCGCCACCTTCCAGGCGAAGCGAAGCGCGCGCAGCTCCTCTTCGGAGGGCTTGCGCTTCGTCACCACCGGCAGGGCGGCGACGTCCTCGCTCGCGACGTCCGGCTCCTGCACCAGCACACCGCCGAAGACGCGCCGCCACTCGGGCTGGGTGCGGTCGATCCTCTCGGGGTGCACGCGCAGCAGCCGGCGCTGCTTCTTGCGGCGCAGCCACTCGAGCGCGTCGGGCGCGAAGTCGGGCGCCAGCAACACCTCGGTGAAGATCTCGTCCACCGCGCGCGCCAGCGCCAGATCGAAGGGCCGGTTCGAGACCACGATCCCGCCGAACGGCGAGTCGGGGTCGGTCGCGAAGGCGAGCTCCCAGGCGGCCAGCGGAGACCCCGCCTGACCGACGCCGCAGGGTGTGTTGTGCTTCAGGATCGCGACCGCGGCGCCCTCGTCGGGCGGGAAGTCGAGGATCAGCGCGAGCGCCGCCTGCACGTCGATCAGGTTGTTGTAGGAGAGCTCCTTGCCGTGGAGGGGCTCCGCGATCTCGAGGAAGCGGCCGTAGAGCGCGGCCTGCTGGTGCGGATTCTCGCCGTAGCGCAGCGTCTGGCTGCGCGGGAGATCGACGCGTAGGCGCGGCGGGAACGCCTCGGGCTCCGCGCCGGCGGATGCCTCGAGGTGGGCCGCGATGGCGGCGTCATAGGCCGCCGTCCGCGCGAACGCCTTGCGCGCCAGCGCGAAGCGGGTCGCGTCCGAGAGCCAGCGCGCGGGTCCGCGCAGCTCCGAGAGCACGGCGGCGTAGTCGGCGGGATCCACCAGCACGCCGACCCAGGCGTGGTTCTTGGCGGCCGAGCGGATCATCGACGGACCGCCGATGTCGATCTGCTCGATGGCATCGGCGAGGCTCACGCCCGGGCGCGCAACGGTGGCTTCGAACGGGTAGAGGTTCACCGCCACCAGGTCGATGCTCGCGATTCCCTGCGCCGCGACGTCGCGCTGATCGCCGGGATGGTCGCGCCGCCAGAGCAGGCCGCCGTGCACGCGCGGGTGCAGCGTCTTGACCCGGCCGCCCAGCATCTCGGGGCTTCCGGTCAGATCGGCGACCTCGGTCACGGCGAGGCCCGCCGCGCGCAGCGCCTCGGCGCTGCCGCCCGAGGCGACCAGCTCGACACCGAGCTCGACCAGCCCGCGCGCGAACTCGACGAGCCCCGTCTTGTCCGAGACGGAGAGGAGCGCGCGCCGCACGCGGCGCTCCGAGGAGCCGGGGGGCATCGGATCTTCTCTCCTCACCAGGCTGCGGGGCTGCGGGGAGGCTCCGGCGGCAGGTGTACCGAGCACGCGCCGCTCCGTCAAACGTGCACCCGCGGCACCCGCGCGCCCAGACGCACGAGCAGCTCGTAGGGCAGCGTCTGCGCGGCGGCCGCGGCGTCCTCGACGGGGATCCCGCCACCCTCCGCGACCCCGAACACGACCGCCTCGTCGCCGATCTCGACCGGCGCATCCCCGATCTCGACGGCGACGTAGTCCATCGAAACGCGCCCGACCAGCGGCAGCCGCCGTCCGCGCAGCCAGACCTGGCCGCGATTGGAGGCCGCGATCGGAAGTCCGTCGGCATAGCCGAGCGCGAGCGTGGCGATCCGCGTCTCGCCCGGGGCGCGCCAGAGCGCCGCGTAACCGACGGCGTCGCCGCCGCGCAGGCGGCGCACGTGGGCCACGCGCGCCGAGAGCGTCATGGCCGGCGCCAGCCCGGCCCCCAGGTGCGCGGCCGGACGCACCCCATACAGGAGGAGCCCGACGCGCACGGCGCCCGCCTCGGGCAGGGCGGCGTCGAGCGGCCCCCCCGCGAGCAGGCCCGCGGACTGCGCCGCGTGCACCAGCCCCGGATCGACGCCGCGCGCGCGCGCCTGCCGCAGCACGCTGCGGAAGACCGAGAGCTGCTCGAGCGAGGGCGAGAGATCCGTCTCGTCGGCGCGGGCGAAGTGGGTGTAGACGCCCTCCAGCTGGAGCGCCGGCTCGCGATGGACGACCTCGAGCAGCGCGACGGCCTCCTCCGGCGCCACCCCCATCCGACGCATGCCCGTGTCGACCTCGACCTGCACCGGCCAGCGCGCGCCGCGCGCCCGCGCGGCGCGCGCGGCCGCCTCCAGCTGGCCCGCGTGGTGGACGACGGGCGTGAGGCCGAGCGCGAGCGCCTCCTCGGCCTCCGCCGATACGCCGCCCAGCACCAGGATCGGGATCTCGATGCCCGCATCGCGCAGCGCGCGAGCTTCGGCGAGGTTCGCCACCGCGAGCCGCCGGCAGCCGGCCGCGGCGAGCGTGCGGGCGACCGGAACGGCGCCGTGTCCGTACGCATCCGCCTTCACCACCGCGATCACCTCGCGCGCGCCCGCGAGCCGCTGCGCCGCCGCGAAGTTCGCGCGGATCGCCGCCAGATGGATCGTCGCCCGGTTCGGCTGGTCCGCTCTCACGCCTCTCCCCGCCATGCCGCCGGCCCGAGGGTAACCCGGGGCGCGCGGGCGGGCGCTGCGTTTGACACGCCCGCCGGCGCTTGGGTAGCTTCACGATGTCCCGCATCGAGCCCGAATCCGGCCGTGTCCGACTCACGACTCTCTCTCTTTGTGAACGGGGAGCCCCGCGCGGTGGCGCCCGGCTCCACGCTCGAGGACCTGGTGGCGGCGCTGGGGCTCGACCGCAGACGCGTCGCCGTGGCCGTGAACCGGGACGTCGTCTCGCGACCCGCGTTTGCCGCCCGGCGGCTCGCCGCGGGCGACCGGATCGAGATCCTGGAGGCGGTGGGAGGAGGCTGAGCCATGTCGGACGGCTTCGCGCTCGGCGCACGGCGTTTCCGCTCGCGCCTGATCATCGGCAGCGGGAAGTACGCCTCTTTCGAGCAGAACCTGGCCTGCGCCGAAGCGGCCGGCGCCGAGATCGTGACGATCGCGCTGCGCCGCACGAAGCTCGACGCGCCCAAGGGCGAGGGCCTGCTCGACTGGATCTCGCCCGAGCGCTTCACGCTGCTCCCCAACACCGCCGGCTGTTTCACCGCCGAGGATGCGGTCACCACCGCGCGGCTGGGCCGCGAGCTGCTCGCCACCGATCTGGTGAAGCTCGAGGTGATCGGCGACACGCGCACGCTGTTCCCGGACGTGGCGGCGACGCTCGAGGCCGCCCGCATCCTGGTGCAGGAGGGCTTCACGGTGCTCCCGTACGTGACCGACGACCCGGTCGCCTGCCAGAAGCTGGCGGCGATGGGCTGCGCCGCCGTGATGCCGCTCGGGGCTCCGATCGGATCGGGCATGGGGATCCGCAATCCCGCCAACCTGCGCATCATCCTGGAGACGGTGGAGGTCCCGGTGATCGTGGATGCCGGGGTCGGAACCGCGAGCGATGCGGCGATCGCCATGGAGCTCGGCTGCACGGCCGTGCTGATGAACACGGGGATCGCCGCGGCCAAGGAGCCGGTACAGATGGCGCGGGCCATGCGCCTCGCGGTCGAAGCCGGCCGCCTCGCCTACGAGTCGGGGAGGATGCCGCGGCGGCTGTACGCGTCGGCCTCGAGCCCGATCGACGGAACGGCGAGCTTCTGAGCGCAGCGCGGCGCCCGATCCTGTGTCTCGTGATCGATCGCGGCGCGGCGCCGGAGGCGACACCGGCGCGTGTGGCGGCGGCGGTGCGCGGCGGCGTCGACTGGATCCAGGTGCGCGAGCGCGGGCTCGAGGGGGCCGCGCTGCTCGGGCTGGTGGACGCGGTGATCGCGGCGGCGCGCGGCGCCGCGGGCGGCCGGGAGGTGCGGGTGCTGGTCAACCGCCGCCTCGACGTGGCCCTCGCCGCCGGCGCCGACGGAGTCCACCTGGGCGGCGACGCCCTGCCGCCCGCTGCGGCGCGCCGCCTGCTCCCGAAGGGAGCGCTGGTCGGCGTCTCGACGCATGCCGTCGGCGAGGCGCTCGCCGCGCGCGAGGCGGACTATCTCCAGCTCGCCCCGATCTTCGCGCCGATCTCGAAGAAGCCCGAGCGGCCCGCGCTCGGGCTGGCCGCGCTCGCCGCCGCGGCGGCGGGGCGGCTGCCCGTCCTCGCCCAGGGAGGCATCGACGCGCGCAGCGCGGCCGCCGCACGGGCCGCGGGCGCCGCGGGCGTCGCCGTGACGGGCGCGATCTGGCTCGCGCCGGATCCCTTCGCGGCCGCAGCGGGGCTGCGCGAGGCGCTGGATGGCTAGCCCCTGCGCCGGCCTCGCGATCGCGCTGCTGCTCGCGGCAGGCCCGTCCTCCGCCCAGGGCGACGCGAGCCTCGAGCAGCGCATCATCGAGGTCGCCGCCAGGATCCAGCCTTCAGTCGTGCACATCGAGGCGATCGTGAAGCTGAACGACCGCCGCAGCGAGGTGACCGGATCCGGTGTGATCGCGAGCGCCGACGGCCGCATCATCACGAACCACCACGTGCTCGACGACGCCGAGAAGGTGACCGTCACTGTGCCGGGCGTGAAGAAGCGCTACCCCGCGCGGATCGTGGGAACCGACCCGCAGACCGACATCGCGCTGCTGCGCATCCAGCCCGACGCTCCGCTCGCGGCCGCGCCGCTCGGCGCCGCCAGGCCGGTGCGCGTGGGGCAGTGGGTGCTCGCGATCGGAAACCCCTACGGGCTCGACGGCACCGTCTCGCTGGGGATCGTCTCCGCCCAGGGGCGCAATCTCGAGATCCCGGACCTGATGAACGACTTCATCCAGACCGACGCCATGATCGACCGCGGCTCCTCGGGCGGGCCGCTCGTCGACCTCGACGGCCGCGTCGTCGGCATCAACTCGCGCGGCCAGGGGCGCGGGATCGGCTTCACGATCCCGATCGACACGGCGCTCCAGGTGGTGGCGCAGCTCGAGCGCGGCGGTATCGAGCGCGGCTGGCTGGGCCTCACGTTGCAGCCGCTGGATCGGGAGCTCGCCGACTACCTCGCGATCCCGGACGCGACCGGGGCGATCGTGAACAGCGTCGCCGAGGGCTCCCCCGCGGCGCGCGCCGGCCTGCGGCCGGGCGACGTGATCACCGCGTTCAACGGCTTTCCGGTCGAGGCCGAGAAGGACGAGGACCTCGGCGCCTTCCAGCGCATCGTCGCGAGCGTGAAGCCGGGCCAGCAGGTGACGCTCGATCTGCTGCGCGACGGCAAGCCGCGCCGGCTCACGCTCCGCATCGGCACACAGCCGCGCATCGAGCCCGCCGAAGCCGAGACCGAGATCGGCTTCCACGTGCAGGAGATCACCCCGAACCTGGCGCGCGACGAGCGGCTCGCGGTCGATCGCGGCGCCTTCGTCTCCTTCGTCGCGCGCGGATCGGCGGCCAGCGAGGCGGGCCTCGAGATCGGCGACGTGATCGAGCGCATCGAGGGCCACGAGGTCGAGAACCTCGACGACTTCCGCCTCGCGAGCGGCAAGGCCCTCGCGCTCGAGCGCTTCCTGATCGTCGCGCGACGCGGCTCCGAGACGAAGTACCTGCTGGTGAAGCGCGTCGCGCGGCGCTCCGCGCCGCCCGAATCGGAAGGCGACGCGGGCTCCACGGAAGGCCCCGACGGCGAGGGCGCGGCCGCGCGCTGAACGCGGCCGGTCAGATCCCGAACGCTTCCGCGCCGTCGGAGGGGCGCACCCGCAACACCGGCGGGCGACGCCCCGCGCGGCGCTCGAATCCGGTCATCAGACGGCTCGCCACCTCCTCCGCCGCCTCGGGCGCGACGGCGTGGAGCGTGCAGCCGCCGAACCCGGCGCCGGTGAGGCGCGAGCCGTAGACGCCGGGCAGCGCGTCCGCGATCTCGCAGAGGGCGTCGAGCTCGGGGAGGCTGACCTCGAAGTCGTCGCGCAGGCTCGCCATGCTCTCGCGCAGGAGCGCCCCGGCCGCCTCGATCTCGGCGGCCGCGAGGCGCTCGCAGAACGCGAGCACGCGCGCGTTCTCCCGGATCACGTGGCGAGCGCGTCGGAAGAGGACGCTCTCGAGCCGGCGCTCGAGCGCCGGGAGATCGTCGACCCGGAGATCGCGCAGCGCGCGCGCTCCGGGCGGCGCGAGGCCGGCGGCGGCCGCCGCCTGGAAGGCGCTCCGGCACTCGGCGACGCGGTCCCCGTAGCTCCCGCGCGCCAGCCGGCGCTCCACCCCCGAGTGGGCGACCAGCCAGGCGAGCCGCCCGGACGGGAGCGGCACCTGGGCGGCCTCGGCGCTGCGGCAGTCGAGGCGCAGCGCGTGGTCGCGCCGGCCCAGGGCGCAGGCGAAGGGATCCATGATCCCGCAGGCGACGCCCACGAAGCCGTTCTCCGCGCGGTGGGCGACGCGTGCGCGGGCCACCGCGTCGAGGTCGAGGCCCTGCGCGCGGTCGAAGGCCGTGGCCAGCACGACGCAGAGCGCGGCCGAGCTGGAGAGGCCGGAGCCCGGCGGCAGCTGGCTCGCGACCGCCAGGTCGAGGCCGCCCACGGCCGCGCCGCGCTCCCGCAGCGCGAAGACGACGCCGCGCGCGTAGTCGCCCCAGTCGCCCTCCCGAGCCAGCTGCCCGGGATCGAACTCGCAGCCCTGGTCGCTCTCGCGGGAGAAGATGCGCACGCGTCCGTCGTCGCGCCGCGCCGCCAGCACGACGGTGTCGCGGTCGATCGCGCAGGGCAGCACCCAGCCGTCGTTGTAGTCCGTATGCTCGCCGATCAGGTTGACGCGGCCGGGCGCGCGGGCCCCGAGCTCGGGAGGCCGGCCGAAACGGCGCGCGAAGGCGTCCTCCAGCCCGGGAAACGCTGCCATCGGAGCGGGCATTTCGCGCTAACGTCGCGCCCGGGGTCTGGCGTCGCAAGGGAAGCCGGCAGATGCGTCTCGTCCTCCGAATGCTCGCGATCGCCTGGCTCGCCGTGCTCTCCGGGAGCGCCGCGGCGAACGACCCCTTCCTGCGCCGGACCGTGACCGTCGAGGTGGTCGAGAAGGTCGGTCCGGCCGTGGTGAACATCACCACCGAACGCGTCGTCGCGAGCGCGAGCCCCTTCCAGCGCTTCGGCAGCGATCCGATCTTCGACCGCTTCTTCCAGGACTTCTTCGAGCCGAGCGTGCCGCAGACGATCCAGAGCCTCGGCTCGGGCGTCGTGATCGACGCCGACCGCCACATCCTCACCAACGAACACGTGGTCGGACGCGCCAGCCGGATCCGCGTCACGCTGGCCGATGGCCGCGAGTTCGACGCGACGCTGATCGGCGCCGACCCGAACAACGACATCGCGGTGCTGCGCGCCGAGACCGGGGAGAAGCTGCCCTGGATCCCGCTGGGATCCTCGCGCGACCTGATGGTGGGCGAGCCCCTGATCGCGATCGGCAATCCCTTCGGGCTGGCGAGCACGGTGACCACCGGCGTCGTCTCCGCGCTCAACCGCTCGATCCGCTCCGAGTCGCGCGTCTTCCACGGCTTCATCCAGACGGACGCCTCGATCAATCCCGGCAACTCGGGCGGCGCGCTGCTGGATGCCGAGGGGCGGCTGATCGGAATCAACACCGCGGTCTACAACGGCGGCCAGGGCATCGGCTTCGCGATCCCGGTGGACGTCGCCTCGCGCGTGGTGAACGAGCTGATCGCGCACGGCGAGGTGACACCCGTCTGGCTCGGGATCGAGTTCCAGGAGCTGACGCCCGACCTCGGACAGGCGCTCGCGCTGCCGGAAGGCACGGGCGGAGCGGTCGTGAACCGCGTGCGCGAGGCGAGCCCGGCGGCGCGCGCGGGCGTGCGCCGCGGCGACGTGGTCACCCAGCTCGAGCACCGGCCGGTGCGCAATGGGCGCGAATTCTTCGAGATGCTGGAGAGCGCGACCCCCGGACAGGAGCTGAGCGTCGACCTGCTGAGGGACGGCGCCGCGCGCTCGCTCGCGGTCCGCGCCGAGGTGGTTCCGGACGCCGTGGTGTCGCAGATCCTGCGCGAGCGGCTGGGCGTCGAGCTGGCCCCGGCCGAGCAGGGCGGCTACGCGGTCCGGTCGGTGAGAAAGGACGGCGGCGCGGCGCGGATCGGGATCCAGCCCGGCGACCGGATCCTCGGGATCAACGGGCGCCCGCTCCAGGGCGCCGAGGACCTGCGCCGGTCCGCGCTCGACCTCTCCGGGCGGTCGCGGGCGCTGGTCGTGGTTCAACGGGGCGCGGGCCGGTACCATGTGACGATCCCGCTGGCCTGAGCGCTCGCAGCCGTTGGAACCCGGCCCCGGCGGGCGGCGTCGAACTCCCGGCAGACTCCGGTCGAGATCCGGTAGAGAGAGAGTGTCATGAAGGTTCGTGGGTTGGGAACGATCCTGGTCCTGGGCGCGGCAGCCGTCGTGCTGCTGGTGGCGAGCGGAGCGCTCGACGTCCGTCTGCTGTGGCGGGGCAACGAGGCCGTCGCCGTGGATTGGTTCGGGAACGAGCCGAAGGCCCAGGCCGCGCCGCCCGCTGGAGCTCCCTTCTGGAAGACGCAGAGCCCGGCCGTGGAGCCGATCGCGCCGCAGGGGGTTCCCCAGAGCTTCGCCGACCTGGCGGAACGGGTCTCGCGCGGAGTCGTCAACATCCAGACCTCGAAGACGGTGGTGGGGCAGGAGTTCCCGCGGGTGTTCGAGGAGTTCTTCGGCGGCCCGCCCCAGGGGCAGTTCCAGCAGCGTGAGCACAAGGTGCCGAGCCTCGGCTCCGGCTTCGTGATCTCCGCGGACGGCTACATCGTGACCAACAACCACGTCGTGGAGGACGTGGACAGCATCAAGGTCGCCTTCACCGACGGGCTGCCGGAGCTGGAAGCGACCATCGTCGGGCGGGATCCCAAGACCGACATCGCGCTGCTCCGGGTTCGGACCGACCGCGAACTCTTCGCGCTGCCGCTCGGCGATTCGGAGAAGGTGCGCCCGGGCGACTGGGTGGTCGCGATCGGGAATCCCTTCGGGCTCGAGCACACGGTCACGGCCGGCATCGTGAGCGCCAAGCACCGCGTGATCGGCCAGGGCAGCTACGACGACTTCATCCAGACCGACGCCGCCATCAACCCCGGCAATTCGGGCGGCCCGCTGATCAATCTCGCGGGCGAGGTGATCGGCATCAACACCGCGATCAACCCGCGCGCGAACACGATCGGATTCGCCGTCCCGGTCAACATGGCCAAGGAGGTGCTGCCCCAGCTCCAGGCCACCGGCAAGGTGACACGCGGTTGGCTCGGCGTGGTGATCCAGCGCATCACCCCCGAGCTGGTGAAGGAATTCGGGCTCGCCGACGACAAGGGCGCGCTGGTCTCGAAGGTGATGCCGGACGGCCCGGCGGCCAAGGCCGGCATCGAGCGCGGAGACGTGATCGTCGAGTTCGACGGCCACCCGATTGCGGATTGGAACGAGTTGCCGCGGCAGGTCGCGCTGACCGCCATCGACCGCAAGGTCGCCGTCGTGCTGGTGCGCAAGGGCGACCGCAAGAACGTGACCGCGGTGGTCGGCAAGCTCGAGGAGCCGGAGACCACGCAGCTCGCGAAGGCGGAGGTGGGCGGCGCCACCGCCTTCGGCCTGCGCGTCCAGGACGTGACGCCGGAGATCGCGGGGCAGCTCGAGCTGGACGAGGCGACCGGGGTGGTGGTGACGGCCGTCGTGCCCGGGAGCCCGGCGGAAGACGCCGGCATGCGCCGGGGCGACGTGATCCTCGAGGTGGACCGCTATGAGGTCAAGAACACCGCGCAGCTACAAGAGAAACTGGACGAATCCGACGAGGGGACGCTGTTGCTCGTGAAGCGGGGCGACGCCACCCTGTTCGTGCCGATCAAGCGCGCCCCGAGCTAGTTTTACCGTGTACGGCGCCGGCGGAGCCGGCGCCTACGGCTTCGCTCGCCTGCGGCTCGCTGCGCGCTTCGCTTGCGGCGGCCGCGGGTCCCGGGCGCTTGCCGGGGCCCCCGCCGTGACTAGCTTTTCGGACCATGCGATTCGACAAGCTCACCATCAAGAGCCAGGAAGCGCTGGGCGAGGCCCAGAGCCTGGCCGGCGCGCGCGGCCATTCCGAGATCCAGCCTGCACACCTGCTGCGCGCGCTGCTGGGCCAGCCCGAGGGAAGCACGGTCCCCGTGCTCCAGAAGCTCGGGATCCGCATCGACTCCCTCCAGGGCGACGTCGAGAGCCTGCTCGAGAAGCTCCCGAAGGTGAGCGGCGGCGCGCAGGCGCAGCTCGGGCGCGCCACCTCGCGGATCCTGGAGGCGGCCTTCGGCGAGGCCTCCGCGCTGAAAGACGAATACGTCTCGACCGAGCATCTGCTGCTCGCGCTCGCGGGCGACAAGCAGGACCCCGCCGCCAAGCTGCTGAAGGGCGCCGGGGCCGACCGCGAGGCGCTGCTCAAGGCGCTCGCCTCGGTGCGCGGCGGGGCGCGCGTCACGGACCCCGATCCCGAATCGAAGTACCAGGCGCTCGCGAAGTTCGGGCGCGATCTCACCGACGCCGCGCGCCAGGGCAAGATCGATCCCGTGATCGGCCGCGACGAGGAGATCCGCCGCGTCATCCAGGTGCTCTCCCGGCGGACCAAGAACAACCCGGTGCTGATCGGCGAGCCCGGCGTCGGCAAGACCGCGATCGCCGAAGGCCTCGCGCACCGCATCGTGGCCGGCGACGTCCCCGAGACGCTGAAGGATCGCCGGCTGATCGCGCTCGACATCGGCGCCATGATCGCCGGCGCGAAATACCGCGGAGAGTTCGAGGACCGCCTCAAGGCCGTGCTGCGCGAGGTGACCGAGGCGCAGGGCCAGGTGATCGTGTTCATCGACGAGCTGCACACGATCGTCGGAGCCGGCGCCGCGGAAGGCGCGGCCGACGCCGCCAACATGCTCAAACCCGCGCTCGCGCGCGGGGAGCTGCGCTGCATCGGCGCCACGACCCTCGACGAGTACCGCAAGCACATCGAGAAGGACGCGGCCCTCGAGCGCCGCTTCCAGCCCGTGCTGGTGGGCGAGCCCTCGGCGACCGACACCGTCTCGATCCTGCGCGGGCTGAAGGAGCGCTACGAGGTGCACCACGGCGTGCGCATCCAGGACTCCGCGCTGGTGGCCGCCGCGACGCTCTCGCACCGCTACATCACCGACCGCTTCCTGCCCGACAAGGCGATCGACCTGGTCGACGAGGCGGCCAGCCGCGTCCGCGTCCAGATCGATTCGATGCCCGAGGAGCTGGACCAGCAGGAGCGCAAGCGCACGCAGCTCGAGATCGAGCGCGAGGCGCTCAAGAAGGAGAGCGACTCCGCCAGCCAGCGCCGGCTCGAGCGGGTCGAGAAGGAGATCGCCGAGCTGCGCGAATCCGGCGCCTCGATGAAGGCGCGCTGGGAGAACGAGAAGGCCGCCATCGCGCGCACGCGCGAGCTCAAGGGCCGGCGCGAGGAGCTGAACGCGGAGCTCAAGCGCGCCGAGCGCGGCGGCCAGCTCGAGCGCGCGGCCGAGATCCGCTACGGCGAGCTGGTGCAGCTCGAAAAGGACCTCTCGGAGCAGCAGGAGCGCCTGCAAGCGCTCCAGGCCGAAGGCTCGCTGCTGAGCGAGGAAGTCACCGCCGAGGAGATCGCCGAGATCGTCTCGAAGTGGACCGGCATCCCGGTCGCCAAGATGCTCGAGGGCGAGCAGGAGAAGCTGCTCTCGATGGAGGACAAGCTGCGGCTGCGCGTGATCGGGCAGGACGACGCGCTGCGCGCCGTCGCCGCGGCCGTGCGCCGGGCCCGCGCGGGCCTCCAGGACCCGAACCGCCCGATCGGATCGTTCATCTTCCTGGGGCCCACCGGCGTCGGGAAGACCGAGACCGCGCGCGCGCTCGCGGAGTTCCTGTTCGACGACGAGCACGCCATGACCCGCATCGACATGAGCGAGTACATGGAGAAGCATTCGGTCGCGCGCCTGATCGGCGCGCCGCCGGGCTACGTCGGCTACGAAGAAGGCGGACAGCTCACGGAAGCCGTGCGCCGGCGCCCCTACTGCGTGGTGCTCTTCGACGAGATCGAGAAGGCGCATCCGGACGTGTTCGGCGCGCTGCTCCAGATCCTCGACGACGGACGGCTGACCGACGGCCAGGGCCGCACGGTCGACTTCAAGAACGCCGTCCTGATCATGACCTCGAACGTCGGAAGCCAGTATCTGGTCGAGATCGGCAGCGGCGACCAGGCCGGGATGGAGCGGGCCGTGATGGAGGCGCTGCGCGCCCAGTTCAAGCCCGAGTTCCTGAACCGCGTCGACGAGACGATCATCTTCCATCAGCTGGAGCGAAAGCATCTGGCCCGGATCGTCGAGATCCAGCTCGCGCGCGTGCAGAAGCTGCTCGAGGAGCGGCGGATCGAGCTGGTGGTGAGCGACGAGGCCAGGGCCCTGCTCGCCGAAAAGGGCTACGACCCGCACTACGGAGCGCGGCCCCTCAAGCGGGTGGTGCAGCGCATGCTCCAGGACCCGCTCGCGATCAAGATCCTGGAGGGCGAGTTCCCGGAAGGCTCGAAGATCCAGGTCGACGCGCGGGTCTCCGGCGACGCGCTGGAGTTCCGCAAGGCCTGAGTCCCGCCGGCAGGCAGGGCTTGCTCGGCGGCATCCGCCGTTGCAGTCTCCCCTCGTGTCGTTCGACAAGACCCCTTCCGCGCTGCCTCACGCCGAGACGACCCGCCACGTCCTTCGCGATCGCGAGGGCTCGGCGGTGTTCGCGGTCGCCCTCGGCCACAGCCTGCTGCCGCCCTTCATCTCGCCCCGCCTGCTCACGCGCTGCGTAGCCGTCGGGCTCGTCCTCTTCGTGCTGGTCTCGTGGGTCGCCGTCGGCGTTGAGCTCGCGCACCTGCGCCAGATCTACGCGCAGCTCTCCGGGGCGGCCGTCGGCACGCTCTCGCTCTCCCAGACCGCGACCACGCTCGGGATCACG
>DATBRV010000102.1:0-29907 GCA_036560145.1 Myxococcota bacterium | reverse complement strand
CCCCCCCCCCCCCCCCCCCCCCCGCCTCCCTCCGACTGCCAGCAATGTCGGATCAGGGCTAGCCGGATGCCAGCGCCGTCACGCGATCGAGCACGCTCTCGCGGCCGGCGATCACCTCGAGCTCCCAGCCCCGCGCCTCGTCCAGGCGCGCCGCGAAGGCCTCGCGCTGATCCAGAACGGTGTCGACGGCGCGCTGCACGCGGGGCGCCGCGAGCGCCGCGCGCGGCGCGTCCGCGAGGGCGACGGCCAGCCCGAGCCGCTGGCAGGTGCGCGCCATCTCGGGCTGATCCCCGAAGAAGGGGTACGAGAGCATCGGCACCTCGTGAAAAATGGCCTCGTGGGTCGAGTTGAGGCCGTGGTGCGTGACGAAGAGGTCGGCGTCGCGCAGGGCGCCCCACTGGTCGACGTAGCGCAGGGCGCGCACGCCGGGCCGCTCGAGCGGGCGCCGCTCGGCGGGGCTCGCCGGGTAGTGGCCCAGGCTGATCAGCGCCTGCGCGCCGCGCTGGCCGAGCGCCTCGGCGAGAACCGCCAGCGCCGCCAGCGCCGGCTGTGCGTAATAGCGCCAGATCACGGTTCCGAACGAGACGTAGACGCGCAGCCGGCCGTCCCCGCCGGCCAGCGGCCGCTGCTTCGATTCGGCGTCGCGCCGCTCCGGCGCCAGCGAGCCGAAGCACGCGAACGGCTCGAAGGCCGCCCGCTCGCTCTCGCCCAGGAAGCGCGGCGGCTCGGCGCAGAGATTCAGATGGGGGCTCAGGCCGTCGAGGTACGAGAACGGGCTCGCGTCCGGCATTCCGTACACGCGGCGCAGCTTCTCCACGGCCGCGTGACAGGCGGCCGAGGTCGCCACGCGCGGATCGGCGCGCGTCTCCGCGATCGCGCGCGCAGGCACCTGGGCGTGGCCGGCGCGCACGCCGACGTACGCAACGCCGAGTTCGCGCGCGATCAGCGGCGCCACCACCACGTAGGAGTCGTAGACGATCAGCGCCGGGCGCAGCGCCGCGACCTCCGCCATCAGCGCGTCGGCGTAGGCGGCGGCGAAGCTCACCAGCCGGCTCGGCAGCGGAATCGACTCGCCGTCCGCCGCCTCCACCGGATACTTCGTGTAGAGATCGAAGAAGCGCGCGCCCACCGCCTCGGCCGGCTCGCGGGCCTCGGGGCGCGCCATCACGTGCACGTCGAAGCCGCGCGCCCTGAGCCCGGCGACCAGCGGCAGCAGGCGCTGGAAATGGCCGCCGCCGGCGGAGAACACGACGGCCGTTCGGCCGCTCACGCCGCGCCGCCGGAAGCCAGCTCGCGCAGCCGCGCGAGCGGAAGCAGGGGCGCCTCCCCGGGCCCGGCGAGGCGGACGCTCGCCGAGCGCGCGGCCATCGCGATCAGCCAGAAGCGCAGCGCCTCGGGCGGCTCGGGCGCCGCGCCGGCGTAGCCGCTCGAGAAGGCCTGCCACGCGGCATCCGAGATCGGCCAGCGCGACCAGGTGCGGCCGAGGTCGACGCCCGCGGCTTCGATGCACAGCCACTCGTTGTCGATCAGGTGCAGGCGGCCGGCGGGGTCGACCACGAGGTTCTCGGGGCAGAAGTCGAGATGCACCAGCACGGCGGGAGCGCTGCCGGGATCCCGGCGCGCGAGCTCTTCGCGCAGCGACGCGGCGGCGTCCGCAGCGATCACGCCGTCCGAGCCGAGGCGCAGCAGATCGCCCTCCGCCCGTTCGCGGCGCTCGCGGCTGGAGATCCGCGCCGGCGCGTCGGCCGGCCGGGCGGCGTGGAGCTGGCCGAGCAGACGCCCGAGCTCGTCCGCGCGGGCCTCCGCCTGCTCGGGCGAGAGGCGCTCGCCCTCGATCCAGGGCTCCAGCAGGAGCGGACCGCGCAGCTCGATCGGGGGCATGCAGCGGACGTCGACGCGGGCGCGCAGCGCGGCCAGCGCCGCCGCCGCCTGCGCGCTCTCGAAGAGCCGGACCTTGTGGACGCGGCCCTCGCGCGTCTCGACGCGCAGCGTGCGCCGCCCGGCCTTGCGGCCCCGCCCGGGCGGCGAGAGGCTCTCGAGCTTCGCGCAGCGCAGCCCGTGGCTCGCGAGCAGGTCCGAGAGCTGCGCGGAATCGGGTTCGGGCATGGCGGTTGCGGGTAGAATACAGGGCAGGCGGGGGCGACGCGGGTCGCGGCGGGCCGGGGAGGAGGAGCATTGCAGAGCGAAGCCGACGCGCGCGCCCTCTCGCAGATCGGCGCCGGATCCGCCGTGGGCGAGCTGCTGCGGCGCTACTGGCTGCCGATCGCCGCCGAGGTCGAGCTCGAGCAGCGGCGCATCCGCCCCGTGCGCGTGCTGGGCGAGGATCTGGTCCTCTACCGGGACGACGGCGGCTACGGGCTGGTGGGCCGCTGGTGTCCGCACCGCCAGTTCGATCTTTCGTTCGCCACCGTCGAAGCGGCCGGGATCCGGTGCAGCTTCCACGGCTGGCACTTCGACGCGCAGGGCCGCTGCCTCGGGCAGCCGCTCGAGCAGGCCGTGCACCCGGAATCGACCTTCCAGGACCGGGTGCGCACGCCCGCCTACCCGGTGCAGGCGAAGGCGGGTCTGCTCTGGGCCTACCTGGGCCCCGCGCCCGCGCCGCTGCTCCCCGACTGGGCCGGCTTCTACAGCCCGGGCTACACCGTCGTGAGTCTCCTCCAGGTGCCCTGTCACTGGCTTCAGATCATGGAGGGCTTCTACGATCCGGTCCACGTCGAGTGGCTCCACGATCGCTGGTCCTTCCACCTGAATGGGCGCGCCGTCCCGGCCCGGCGCCCGCGCCACACCGCCTTTCGCTGGCTCGATTTCGAATACGGCGTGATCTTCCAGCGCAAGCTGGCGGGCTCCGAGGAGTGGCTGGCGGACCGCACCGTGGTGTTCCCGAACCTCGACGGCGCGGCCGGCCAGGGCTGGTACCTGACGTGGGTGGTCCCGATCGACGAGACCCACACGATCCTGGTCTATCGCCTCACCCTCACCAGCTGGAAGTCGCCGCTCGGCCAGGTGATGGTCCCCGCGAATCGCAGCGCGCAGCAGACCCGCGTGCCCGCCTACCGCGCGCAGGCCAGCCTCGACGCCGAGGCCGGGCCGCCCGAGCACTTCGGCAGCCACCTCGTGAGCCAGGACTACGCCAGCTGGCTGGGGCCGGGCCCGCTGGTCGACCGCACGCGCGAGAACCTCGGCGAGACGGACCGCGGCATCCTGATGTTCCGCCGGAAGCTGCTCGAGCAGGCGCGCGTGGTCGCGGAGGGCGGCGATCCGCAGGGCGTGATCCGCGATCCGAAGGACAACCGCAGGATCACGCTGCCGGGCGCGCGCAAGGGCTACGGGATCCGCGGCGAGGGCCTGCCGGGCCTCACCGGCGAGGGCGACGTGATGTTCCGCGCCTTCCTCCCCGTCGGGATTCCGCCGGAGATCGAGCGCGAGGTCGAGCAGGCGATGAGCGCGCTGGTCGCCGGGCTGCGGCCCGATTGGTGGAAGCGCGGCGCGGATTGACAGGCTCCGGGCGCACGCATAGTTTGACCCTTCCTCGAGGGGAGTGGAGCGTGGCCGCGACGAGCGTTCAGGCAGACGGCGTTCGCGAGACGCTGCGGTCCTTCATCCTGACCAACTTTTTGGCGGGCGAGGCTCCCGATACCCTCGACGACGCGACGCTGCTGGTCTCGAGCGGCGTGATCACGTCGCTCTCGCTGCTCGAGCTGGTGACCTTCATCGAGGACCGCTTCTCGGTGGCGCTCGAGGGCGACGATCTGGGCATCACGCGCATGGACAGCATCGATTCGATGGTCGCGCTGATCGCGGAACGAGCGGGATCGCCAGGCGGTCGTGTCGCTGACTGAGCTGGGCGCGCGCGACGCGCGTCCCGCCGTGATCGAGCCCGGGCGCGGCAGCGTCTCCTACGCCACGCTCGACGATCTCGCGAACCGCGTGGCCGCGCGCCTGCTCGCTCGGGGCGTCGCGCCGGGCGCGCGCGTCGGCCTCTACCTGCACCGCTCGGCCGACGCCGTCGCCGCGATCCTCGGCATCCTGCGCGCGGGCTGCGCCTACGTCCCCGTCGACCCGCGCGCGCCCGCCGAGCGCAACGCCGAGATCCTGGCGGATTGCGGCGTCGGCACGACGCTGGTGGAGGAGTGCTTCAGCGAGCCGTACCGGGACGCCTGCGCCCGCCTCGGGCGCGGCGGCGACGCCGAGCCGATCGGTCCCGTCGGGCTCGGCCAGGCCATCGCGAGCTGGGCGCCCGCCTCCGCGGCCGCTCCCGCGCGCGAGTCCGAGCTCGCCTGCCTGCTCTACACGTCGGGCTCCACCGGCCGCCACAAGGGATGGAAGATGAGCCGCGCGGCGATCGCGGCGCACGCTCGCTGGAGCCGCGGCCTGATCGCACCCGTACCCGGCGACGTCTTCGCCAACCACGCGCAGTTCAACTTCGGGATGTCGCTCTTCGACCTCTTCACCAGCCTCGGCGCGGGCGCGCCGTTGCTGCTGGTGCCCGACGCCGTGCGCCAGTTCGCGGACCGGATCGTCGACCTGATCAGCCGCGAGCGCGTCAGCATCTGGTTCTCCGGCCCGGGCATCCTCTCGCTGATTGCGAAGGTCGAGGGCCTCGAGCAGCGCGACCTGCGCAGCCTGCGGCTGGTGGCGTTCGCGGGCGAGGTCTTCCCCGCGCCGGCGCTGCGAGCGCTGCGCCGCCGGCTGCCGCACCCGCGCTACTTCAACTTCTATGGCTCGACGGAGACCAACGTGGCCGCCTACTACGAGCTGCCCACCGGCGTCGAGTTCGAGGAGCCGCCTCCGATCGGGCGCCCATGCGAGCACTATCAGGCGCGCGTGATGGGGCTCGAGGGAGAGCCGGCGCCGCCCGGCGAGGTGGGCGAGCTGCAGTTCCGCGGCGCCGGCCTCGACACCGGCTACCTGAACCAGCCGGAGCTGACCGCCGAGCGCCTGCTGGCGGCGCCGGAGGGAGGCGCGCCGTGGTATCGCACGGGCGATCTGGTCGTCGCGCTTCCGAACGGCGAGCTTCGCTACGCCGGCCGCCTGGGCCGCATGCTCAAGCTGCGCGGCTACCGCGTCGAGCCCGGCGAGATCGAGACGCGCCTGCACGAGCATCCCCGCGTGACGGCCGCCGCGGTGGTGCCCGTCGAGGGCCCGCACGGCCTCCAGCTGGTGGCGCATCTGTGCAGCGAGCGGCTCCCGATCGTCGAGCTGAAGAAGTTCTGCGCGGTCAAGCTGCCGCCCTACATGATCCCGGAACGCTTCGTCTTCCACGACGCGCTGCCCCGCAACCTGCGCGGCAAGGTCGACTTCGAGGCTCTGCGCGCGCTCTAGGTCGGGTCTCGCGCAGGAAATTCATCTCCCGGGAACCTCCGCCGATGCGGATCGCGCCGCGTCGCTCCAGGCTTCCGCCCAGCGCCAGACCGCGCGCCGCCCCCATGCGACGATGCTTCGAGGCCGAGTCGAAGCTGCTGAGATCGCAACGTCATGGTCGCGACCCTCGCGTTCGATCTTGAATCACGCGATGTGCTCGAACACACACCGCGAGCAATTTCTCAATCGACGGTAGCTAGAGCCCGCCTGATCGCGGCGACGCGTCACGACGAGGTAGGGGAAGACCGGTAGCGAGTACCGCTTTGCGCCCAGAACGTCCGACCAGGGAAGCCAATGCCGTCCGTAGAGGAGCACTCCCTCCACGTTGACGCGAACCGTAAAGCGACGTAGCAGAAACATTCCAAGGGCAATGAATGGAGCCGCAACGGCTGCGGCGAGGTCCAACCTGGGCCAGGAGACGATCGCGCTCAGCAGCGGAGTCAGCGCGCAGAGCGTGGCGATCGCCATCCACGAAATCCTGAACTCCATGCCTCTCAGCATCGGCTGAGCGCTCGAGCCGCCCAACACGACCCGCTCCCAACCCCCACCTCCCTCAAAACCTCTTTCGACAGCGCTGGCCCCCCACCCGATGCCCGCATTTCACCCCGCTACCCGAGCGCGAACCCCGCCAGCGCCTCCGCGAGCGGGCCCCAGGCCGAGCCGAACATCTGGTGGCCGGCGCCCTCGATGCGGACGCGCTGCGCGCTCGGCAGCGCGGCCGCGAGCGCGCGCACGGGGGCTTCGAAGGCGGCGGGCGAGCGGCCGCCGCGGAGCAGCAGGACGGGCGCGCGGATCGCGCGCAGCTCGGGCTCGCTCATCCGGTAGGCGACGGTGGCGAGCAGATCGCCGTGGATGTGCCGCCATTGGCCGCGGGCGCGGGCCTGCGCCTGCGGCGAGAGGCGCCGCCAGAGCGCCTCGGAGAGCACCCGGCGATGGAAGGCCTCGGCGGCGCGCTCGGGATCGCCCGCTGCGAGCGCCTTTTCGAAGCCCGCGAGCAGCGCCGAGGGGGCGGCCGGAATCGCGCCGTCTCCCGCCACCGCGGGCTCGAAGAGCGCCGCGCTGCGCACCAGCTCGGGACGCTGGCGCGCCAGCTCGAGCGCAACCACGCCCCCGAACGACACGCCGAACAGATGCACGGGCCGGCCGCCGGCCAGCCCGCTCGCGAGATCCGCGAGGTCGGCGGCGTGCTCCTGCGCTGAGCTCGGCGCGCTCTCGCCCGGCCCCGGCCAGCGCTCCGTCCCGCGGCGCCCGTAGCGCGTCACGCGCAGACGGTCACCGAGCAGCCGGGCCAGCGGGCCCAGGCTCGCGCCGTCCATTCCGGTGCCGTGCACCAGGATCAGGTCGGGTCCGCTGCCGGCGGTCTCGACGGCGTCGTCCGGCGGGCGCATCGCGCGAGGCTCACCTCCGAGACAGCGTTCGTCAAGCGTTTCGAGGCGCCGTTTCGATGGACTGGGGTCGGGCCGTGGGGTAGCTTGGCCTCGCCGCGGATCGAGGGAGGGCGCTTCGGGGTGCAAGCGAGTTCCATCGACGCCGACGCGCTGCGGGTTGCCCTCTCGCCCGACGGCTGGCTCGGCCATCAGACTCCCGAGCGCTTCCTCGAACTGGCCGGCACTCCCGTCGAGATCCCAGAGAACGAGCGCACACGCTTCTTCGCGCGGCGCGGGCTCCGGGGCGGCTCCGCGAAAGGCGACGCGCGCCGGGTGGCTCGCGACCTGATCGACCTCGACCTGTGCGGGATCGCGCACGCGGCGAGCTTCCTGGTCTCGGGCGCCGCGGAGCAGACCTCCCGCGCGCTGCTGCCGCCGGCGCTCGCGCCGGCGCTCCAGTCCGACCTCCCGCAGCTCGACCACGTCGGACTCGAGGTCTTCGGCGAGCTCGATTGGTACCTGCGCGTGCTGGCGGACTGGTCCAAGACCGGCGCGTTCGAGCTGCGGGGCTACCGGATCTTCCCCTCCGTGCAGGTGCGCAAGGTACTCGCCTACGACCCCCAGCTCGCCGACGTGCGAATCGCGCGCGTCTACCTGGAGGGTCCCGCGCGCACCTTGAATCTCGAGATCTTCGAGGTGACGCAGCACTGGCTCTACACCGCCGCGAGACAGCGGGCGACCTTCGCCGCCGAGGATCCGCGCGAGGGCGGCCCGCTGGTGCCGGTCGGCCACCTGGCGCTCGCCGTCGAGAGCTGGAAGACGGTGGAGGCGGTCCACTGCGGACTCGCGGAGGCGCGCCTCCGGGAGGAGATCTCCACCCCGTACGGGGACGAGATCTCCTACAACCCGGGCGACGCCAGCATCAACACCAAATTCCGCGCGCGCGGCGGACCGATCATCGAGCTCGTGAGCTATGGCCACGGGATCGAGACCGAGCTCGAGGCAGAGGCGCAACATGGCTGAGGGAATCCTTCGAGATCGGGTCGCGATCGTGACCGGCGCCGGCAGCCCGGCGGGCATGGGCCACGCCATGGCCCTCGGCCTGGTGCGGGCCGGCGCCCGGGTGGCCCTGTTCGATCTGCACCCGGACGGTCTCGCCGCCAGCGTGGCCGCGCTCGCCGCCGTCGGCGGCGAGGGGTGCGCGCTGGGCCTCGTCACCGACGTCACCGACCCGGAAGCCGTGCAGCGCTCGGTCGACCGGACCGTCGACGAGCTCGGCGGGCTGCACATCCTGGTGAACAACGCGGGCACCAACCCGCGCTCGGCCGGCTTCGAGATCGCCAGCCGGCGCTTCTGGGACATCCCCCTGCCCGCCTGGGATCGCGTGGTCGCGGTCAACTGCACGGGGCCCTTCTACACGGCGCGCACGGTGATCGGACATCTGCGCAAGCAGGGCTGGGGGCGCATCGTCGGCGTGACGACCAGCGTCGACACCATGTTCGGCAAGAACCGCGTCCCCTATGGGCCCTCGAAGGCCGCGCACGAGGCGCTGGTGGCCAGCATGGCCGAGGATCTCGCGGACAGCGGCGTGACGGCCAACGTGCTGGTCCCGGGCGGGCCCACCAACACGAACTTCTTCTCCAAGAAATCGGCCGCGGAGCGCGCCGTCCTGATCGAGCCCGCGGTGATGCAGGCTCCCCTGGTCTGGCTCGCGTCGGACGCCGCGCAGGACTTCACGGGCCGGCGCATCATCGCCTGCCGTTGGAACGAGGCGCTTCCCATCGAGGCGCGGCTCGCCGCGGCCAGCGCTCCGGCCGCCTGGCCGCAGCTCGGCAAGCAGGCAGTCCGGCCGTCGGCGGAGAGCGCCGGCCCCCGCGCGTGACGCTCGCCGTCTCCGACGCCGAGGTCGCGCGGGTCGCCGAGGCGCTCGGAGGCGCGTCCGGCTCGCGCTGGACGCCGATCATCTATCCCTGGAACGCCCAACGCTTCGAGCCGCGGCCGCGGGCCGAGCGCCCGCGCCCGCCCCGAAACGGGCTGCGGCTCTATCTGCACATCCCGTTCTGCCGCTACCACTGCACCTTCTGCATCTACGCCGTGAAGGGCGGCGCCCGGCGCCCGGAGATGGAGCGCTACGTGGCGGCGCTCGAGCGCGAGCTCGAGGCCGTCGAGCCGGGCACCACGCTCTCGAAGCTGATCCTGGGCGGCGGCACGCCGACCGTCCTCCCCCCGGATCTGCTCGACGCCGTGCTCGCCCCGGTCATCGCGCGCACCCGGCGGCCGCCCGAATGCCTCTCGAAGGTCGAGGCCAGCCCGGACTCGCTCACCGACGACCACATCGCCGTGCTCCAGAAGCACGGCATCGGGTGGATGAGCGTCGGCGTCGAGAGCATGGACCCGGACGTGCTCGCGACCGTGAAGCGGCGCCACTCGCCCGAGCAGGCACTGGAGGCCCTGCGCCGCGTCGCGGCGAGCGGCCTCGAGGTCAACGCCGATCTGATCTACGGGCTTCCGGGTCAGAGCATGTCGAGCTTCCGCCGCGACCTCGAGGCCGTCAGCCAGGCGGGTGTCGATTCGGTGTGTATGTATGCGCTGCGCCTCGACGAGAGGAACAAGGTGGGCGCGCAGCTGCGCGCGGCGGAGCGGCTCGACCTGGCCCGCGTGATGCGCTGGCGGGCCTTCGTGAGCAGCGCGGCCCGGGAGCTCGGCTTCACCCAGACTCGCGTCTTCACGTGGAAGCGGCTCGAAGCGCCGAAGCCGGCTCCCGCGGGCGGGCGGAGGCTGCGGGCCGAGGCGGACGGCGGCCTCCAGGAGCTCGCGCTCGGCATGAGCGCGCGCTCCCAGCTGGAAGGCACCGTCTACCGCAACCACGAAAGGATGGGCGTCTATCTCGAACGCGTCCTGCGGGGCGAGAGCCCCGTCGAGAGCGTCTACGAGCTGGGCGAGCACCACCAGCGGACGCAGTTCGTGGCCGGCACCCTCGCGAGCGGACGGCCGCTCTCCCGCGCCGCCTACCAGCGGCGCTTCGGCGCGGAGATCGACGCGCACTTCGGCGAGCTGCTCGGGCGGCTGCATCGGGCCGGGCTCACCGACGACGACGGCGCGAGCCTGCGGCTGACGGAGCTGGGTCTGCTCGTCTACGACCGCGCGCTCCAGCGGTTCTACCCGGAGAGCGCGTAGCCGGGGCTACTTCTCCGCCAGGGCGTCGAGCTGCTCCATGGTGTCGGCGTACTCGCTCACGAGCTCCTCGATCACGCTGCGCACCGACTTCACCTGGTTCATCGAGCCCACGATCTGGCCCACGAAGTAGTTGATCAGGGCCTCGGAGCCGGGGTTCTTGTGGGCGGTGCGCGAGATGCGCGCCTGGGCTTCGGCCACCAGGACCGGCTGGAGCGGCATCCCGAGCGGGGCCGGATTCGCCGGATCGTCCCAGGCCTCCGTCCAGGCGCTGCGCAGCTGGCGCGCGGGCTTGCCGGTGATCGAGCGCGAGCGGACCGTGTCGCCCGAGGAGGCCTTCAGGAACTTCTGCTTCACCACCGGGTGCGTCTCGGCCTCTTCCGTGGTGAGCCAGATCGAGCCCATCCAGACGCCCTGCGCGCCGAGCGCGAGAGCCGCCGTGATCTGGCGCCCGCTGCCGATCCCGCCCGCCGCCAGCACCGGGAGCGGCGCCACCGCGTCGACGACCTCCGGGACCAGCACCATGGTCGCGATCTCGCCGGTGTGTCCGCCCGCCTCGTAGCCCTGCGCCACCACGATGTCGGCGCCCGCCTCCGCGTGGCGGCGCGCGTGCTCGACGGTGCCCGCCAGCGCCGCCACGCGCACGCCCTTCGCGCGCCCCTGCTCGATCATCCAGGCCGGCGGCGGCCCGAGCGCGCTCGCGATCAGCGAGATGCGGCGGCTGAAGACCAGCTCGATCACGTCGCGCAGCTGCTCGTAGCCCACCTGGAACGCCTGCCGCGGAACCTCGTCCGCGGGCATCGGCGGCACGCCGTGGCGCTCGAGAAGTTCCGCCAGGAACTTCCGGTGCTCGGCGGGGATCAGCGAGGCGAGCTTCTTCGAGTCGATGCCGCCCTGGTCGCTGCCGACGAACTTGGTCGGCAGCAGCAGGTCGACGCCGTAGGGCCGATCCCCGACCTGTTGCTCGATCCAGTCGAGCTCCATCTCGAGGTTCTTCAGCGAGTGGCCCGCGACTCCCAGCACGCCGAGGCCGCCGGCCTTCGAGACGGCGGCTGCCACATCGCGGCAATGGGTGAACGCGAAGATGGGGAACTCGAGGCCGAGCTCTTCGGCCAGCTTGGTCTTCATGCGGGGAGCCCTCCCGGTGACGCGATCCAGCCCTGGAGCCGCGCGGCCTGCTCCCGCAGCATCTCCGGCGAGCCCAGCAGCGGCCGGCTCACGCCGACGCGCTTGAACCAGTAGTGCAGATTCTGCTCGTCCGTGAAGCCGACCCCGCCGTGGACCTCGGTCGCGGTGCGGACCAGCCAGGAGCCGATCTCGGAGAGATGGGCCTTGGCGTGCAGCGCCATCAACGAGGCTTCCTCGGGCACCGCGTCGAAGGCGTGGGCGGCGTACCAGACCAGCGAACGCGCCGGCTCGAGCTCCGTCACCATCTCGGCGCACAGATGCTTCACGGCCTGGAACGATCCGATCACCCGGTCGAACTGCTTGCGCTGGAGCGCGTAGGCGACGGCCAGCTCGAGCGCCCGCTCGCTGGCGCCCAGGATGTCGGCGGCCAGCGCGATGCGCGCGGCGTCGAGCATCCGGCGGCAGGCCTGGCCGGCCCCGCCCGGCTCGCCGATCCACTCGTCGACGCGCGCGCCATCCAGCTTGATTTCCGCGAAGCCGCGCGTGCGGTCGATCGTGCGCAGCGGCGTCGACACGACGCCGGCCGCCCGGGCGTCGATGCGCGCCAGGCTGCGGCCCTCGTCGACGGGGACGAGCAGCTGGTCCGCGTCGATGCCGTCGATCACCATCAGGGCGAGGCCGTGCAGGCGTCCGTCCTTCAGCGCCACGCCGGCGCCGTCCCGGCGCGAGACCAGCTCGTTCGCCGCCACCGCGAATCGACACTGTCCGGTGGCGAGGCGCGGCAGCCAGTGCGCCTGCTGCTGCGCGCTGCCGGCGGCGCGCAGCGCGATCGGCGCCATCACCGCGCTGCCGAGGAAGGGGCCGGGCGCGACGCCCCATGCCAGCGACTCCGCCGCCAGCGCGGCGTCGAGCATCGCGAGCCCGCTCCCGCCGTGCTCCTCGGGAACCAGCAGGCCGCCGACGCCGAGCTCGCAGAGCGCCTTCCAGGCGCCGCCGTCGTGGCCCGGCTGCTCGGCCACCAGCTCGCGCACGCGCGTCACCGGGCACTCCGCCTCGAGGAAGCGGCGCAGGCTCGCGATCAGCAGACCCTGCTCTTCGGAGAGCGCGAAATCCATGCGGCTCCTACGCCTGCGGCTTCGGCTCGCGCGGCATGCCGAGGCCGCGCTCGCTGATGATGTTCTTCTGGATCTGGGCCGTGCCGCCCCCGATGATGAGGCCCAGCGTGAACATGTACCCGCTCTGCCAGCGGCCGTGGTCGCGCTCGTGCGCGGAGCCCTCGTAGAGCGCGCCGAGCTCGCCCATGGCGTCGAGCGCGAGCGCGTTCAGCTGGTGGCTCAGCTCGCAGCCCGCCAGCTTGGTCACCAGCGCCGCCACCCCCGGGTGCTTGCCCGCGAGCCGGGCCGTGAGCATGCGCATGCCGTGGTACTTCATGGCGAGCACGCGCCCCTCGAGCCGGCCCAGACGGTCGCGCAGCACGGGCGAATCGATCGCGCGGACGCCGTTCGAGGTCTCGCGCTGCATCAGCTTCACGAGGCTGCGCAGGCCGCCGTCGAGCACCGCGCTCGAGGCGAGCATGTTGCGCTCGTGGAAGAGCGTCGTATTCGCGATCTTCCAGCCCTCGCCGCGCTTGCCCACCACGCTCGCCTGCGGGACGCGGGCCTGGTCGAAGAACACCTCGTTGAACTCGGCCTCGCCGGTCATGGTCGCGAGCGGGCGCACCTGGATGCCGGGCGTGTCCATCGGGATCAGCAGGTAGCTGAGGCCGGCGTGCTTGCTGGCGCCGGGCTCGGTCCGGATCAGCCCGAACATCATGTCGGAAAGGTGCGCGGTGGTGGTCCAGATCTTCTGGCCGCTGATCAGGAAATCGCCGCCGTCCTCGACCGCGCGCGTCTGCACGTTGGCCAGATCGCTGCCCGCCCCCGGCTCCGAGTAGCCCTGACACCAGACGGTCTCGCCCCGGATCGTGGGCCCGATCCAGCGCTGCTTCTGGGCCTCGCTCCCGTGCTCGAGCAGCGTGGGAACCAGCATCTCCGGCCCCTGGCCGCCGATGCCGCGCGAGACGCCGGCGGCGTTGAACTCCTCATCGATGATCACGCGCTTCAGGATGTCCGCATCGCCCCCATGGCCGCCGTACTGCTTGGGGATGGTGCGCGCCGCATAGCCGTGCTCGATCAGGAGCTTCTGCCACGCGAGCAGCGCCTCGCCGGCCCGGCCCGCGGCGACGCCGCCGGCGCCCTTCGGCGCGCGCTCGCCGTGCTCGCGCAGGAACGCCCGCACCTCGTCCCGAAAGGCGGCGTACTCGGGTCCGTAGCTGAGGTCCATCAGCGGCCTCCTCGCCGGAAGCGGGTGCCCGGCTTCGGGGGATCGGCGGGCGGCCCGGCGAAGCACTGGGCGATCGACATCCAACGCTTCGCCGCGTCTCCGGTCACGCGCAGCTGCGTGTCCGCCAGCGCGCGCACCTGCGTCACCACCTGGCAGAACTCGCTCGCGCGCCCCTCCACGCGATCGACGTCGCTCGGCGGGTTCCACTCCCAGACGGCTCCGGAAGGCGCCGTGAGCCGCACATGGGGGACGACTTTCGGCGGCTCGAGCTTGCGGTTCAGGAAGGTCCAGCCGAAGGTGTTCACGCCGAGCACGGCGATGTTCTGGATCCGGTCGCCGTCAATCCGTTCGACGCCGAGCACGTCGTAGACCTCCTGCCCGTGGGCCCAGGTCTCCATCAGCCGCGCCGTGATGCTCGAGCGCACGCTCATGCTGGGGCCCGCCCAGGGAACCCGCGCCTTGGGGTCGGCGGCCCCGAAGCGCTCGGCCATCTCGCGGTAGAAGCGCCGCCACTCGGCGAGCAGGGCGCGGCCGCGCAGCTCGCCGAGCCATTCGTTCGCGATCTGGACCAGCGTGAGCCCCTTCCCGAGCCCCTCGGCCACCGGCTTGAAGAAGGCCTGAAAGGCCGCCGCGTCGCGCAACGAGAGATCGGCGGCCTGGTTCCAGTGATGCAGGTGCCCGATCACGTCGCCGATCGTGTAGCCCTTGAACTGCGTCACCTGGGCGAAGTCCGCGTCCGCGAGCGGCGCGAGCAAGCCATGCAGCGCCTCGCTCTCGGCCACGAAGTCGGCGACCTGCGGAAACATCAGAAGCCCAGCTGCTTGGCGAGATAGTGGAGCATGGTCTCGTCCGATCCCCCGCCGATGCTGAGCAGCCGGGAATCCACGAAGGCGCGCCCGGCCATGCTCTCCTTCATGTAGCCCCAGCCTCCGTGGAGCTGGATGCACTCGTCGGCCACCCGGCGCGAGACCCGCCCGCAGAAGAGCTTGGCGATGGTGATCAGCGCGGTGGCGTCGCCTCCCTCCACCCTTTTTTCGACGCAGGCCCGCACCAGCTCGCGCGCCGCGCACAGATCCGCCCACAGCTCGACCATCTTGAACTGCGTGTTCTGCATCTTGGAGAGCGGCTTGCCGAAGAGCTGGCGCTGTTCGGCCCAGCGCTTGGTCTCCTGCCACAGATTCAGCGAAGCCGCGGTGGAGCTCACGCAGGCCACCAGCCGCTCGTCCTGGAACTGCCGCATCTGCTGCTGGAAGCCGCGGCCGATCTCGCCGATCGTGTTCGCGACCGGGACCCGCACGTCGTCGAAGAAGAGCTGCCCCGTGTCGGAGCCCCAGTTGCCGATCTTGTCGAGCAGCTGGTACCGGAAACCGGGCGCGTCCGTCGGCACGATGATCTGGGAGAAGCCGCCGTAGCCGGCGTCCGGGTCGGTGACGGCCAGCAGACACAGCCAGTCGGCAGTCGCCGCGTTGGTGATGTAGATCTTCGAGCCGTTGATCACCCACTCGTCGCCGTCGCGCACGGCGCGGGTCTTGATGCCCGCCACGTCGGAGCCGGCATCCGGCTCCGTCACCGCGATCGCGGAGACGACCTCGCCGGCGATCGACGGGACCAGGAAGCGGCGCTTCAGCTCCTCGCTGCCGAACTCGGCCAGCGAGGGGGTCGCCATGTCGGTATGGACGCTGATCCCCATGGTGACACCCGCGTTGTCGCAGCGCGCCAGCTCCTCGAACATCACCGCGGTGTAGGACCAGTCGAGGCCGGCGCCGCCGTAGGCGGGCTCGTAGCGCAGGCCGAGCATGCCCAGATCGCCCATCTTCTTGAAGAGCGACTTGTCGATGCGGCCCATGGCGTCGAATTCGCGGGCGCGCGGCCGCAGCTCCGCGTCGACGAACTTGCGCACCGTTTCGCGAAACAGCTGATGCTCGGGGCTCTGGCTAATCGCCATCGGATTTCGCCCAGGCCGGGTCGCGCTTCTGGAGGAAGGCGGTCATGCCCTCGCGCGCCTCGTCTCCCGCGAACAGCTCGCCCGAGAGCGCGCTGGTCCATTGGAAGGCGTCCTTGGTCGTCATGCGCGGCACCTCGTGGACCAGGCGCTTGGCGAAGCCGAGCGCGCGCGGGCCGCCCTTGCGCAGATCCGCCAGCACCTCTTCCACGGCGGCGTCGAGTTCGTTTCTCGCCACCGCGCGGTTGATCAGGCCCAGCTCCGCGGCGCGGGCCGCCGAGAAGCGGTGGCCGCGCAGGAAGGCCTCCATCGCCTCGCCGGGCCGCATCTTGGGCAGGCACACCACGGAGATGATGGCGGGCGCCACGCCGAGCCGGACCTCCGTGAATCCGAACTTCACGTCGTCGGCCGCGATCGAGATGTCGAGCGCCGCCGCCAGGCCGTTGCCGCCGCCGACCACGTGGCCGGCGATGCGGCCGATCACCGGCGTGGGCGAGGTCTGGATCTCGTGCAGCAGCTCCTCGAAGCCGCCCGAGGCCGAGGCCTTCTGCTTCGAAGCCGAACGCTGCTTGAGATTCGCGCCGGCGCAGAACGTCGTGCCCTCGTTCGTCACCACCAGCGCGCGGATCTTCGGATCAGCGTTGGCCGCGGCGAGCGCGTCGCGCAGACCCTGGATCAGATCCGGGCCCAGCGCGTTGCGGCTCTCCGCATCAGCCAGGGTCGCCGTCATCACGCCGCGCTCGTTCGTGATCCGGACCGGGTTCATGTCGCCCCGCGAGGTCGATGGTAATTCTCGTTGATTTACGTTACCGCTCGTGCCATCCTGCTGTCAACCAGAAAGGGAGCCCCATGCAATCTCCCCTGCTCGCCCCGCCCGTCCGGTCGCTGCTCGACGTCCGCGCTCCCGAGTTCGCGGAGAACCGGACCGCCATGCTCGAGAAGCTGGCCGAGATCGACCGGCTGCACGGCGAAGCCGAGGCCGGCGGCGGCGCGGAGGCCCACGCGCGCCTCGCCAAGCGCGGGAAGCTCCCGGTGCGCGAGCGGATCGCGCTCGCGCTCGACCCCGACAGCCCCTTCCTCGAGATCAGCTCGCTCGCCGGCTACAACTCGGATTACGCGATCGGCGGCGGCGCCGTGCTCGGAATCGGCGTGATCGCCGGCGTCGAGTGCGTGATCTTCGCCAACGATCCGACCGTATTGGGCGGCGCGCTCACCCCCTATGTGGGCAAGAAGTGGATGCGCGCGATCGAGATCGCGCGCGACAACCGGATTCCCTACGTGAGCTTCGTGGAATCGGCGGGGGCCGATCTGCGGATGGACCCGGAGAGCGGCGACGGCAAGCGCAAGCGGCGCCCCGCGAAGACCAGCCACTTCGCCGAGACCGGCAGGTTCTTCTACGAGATGATCGAGCTGTCGAAGCTCCGGATTCCCTCGGTCTGCGTGGTCTTCGGCTCGTCCACGGCGGGCGGCGCCTACCAGCCGGGGATGTCGGACTACAACGTGGTGATCCGCGAGCAGTCAAAAATCTTCTTGGCCGGGCCGCCGCTGGTGAAGATGGCGACCGGCGAGGAATCCGACGACGAATCGCTGGGCGGCGCGCAGATGCACGCCGAGGTGTCCGGGCTCGGCGAGTACTTCGCCGAAGACGAGCGAGACGCCCTGCGCCTCTGTCGCGAGGTGGTGTCACACCTGAATTGGCGCAAGGCCGGCCCCGCGCCCAGCCTGCGCGCGGATCCCCCCGCGCTCGATCCCGAGGAGCTGCTCGGCATCCTGAGCCCCGATCTGCGCCGCGCGGTCGACATCCGGGAGGTGATCGGGCGGGTGGTGGACGGCTCGCGTTTCGAGGAGTTCAAGCCGCGCTACGGCAGCACCCTCGTGTGCGGCTGGGCCTCCGTCGACGGCTACCCGCTCGGGATCGTGGCCAACAACGGCGTGCTCTACCCCGAGTCCGCCGAAAAGGGCGCGCACTTCATCCAGCTCTGCAACCAGATCGACGTGCCGCTGCTCTTCGTCCAGAACATCACGGGCTTCATGGTGGGGCGCGATTTCGAGCGGGCCGGGATCATCAAGAAGGGCTCCCAGCTGATCAACGCCGTCACCAACTCGAAGGTGCCGCACTTCACCGTGATCGTCGGGAACTCGTACGGCGCCGGCACCTACGCGATGTCCGGGCGGGCCTTCGACAACCGCTTCACCTTCCTGTGGCCGAGCGCCAAGATCGCCGTGATGGGCGGCAAGCAGATCGCGGGCGTGATGTCGATCGTGCGCCGCGGCCAGGCCGCGCGCAAAGGCGAGCCCTTCGACGAGGAGACGGACGCCAAGATCGTGGCCGCGGTGGAGGCGATCCAGGAGAAGGGCTCCCTCGCCCTCGAGGCGACCGGCGCCATCAGCGACGACGGCATCATCGACCCGCGCGACACGCGCACCGTGCTCGGCATCTGCCTCTCGATCGTCCGCAACCGCCCCATCGAGGGCGCCACCGGATACGGGGTCTTCCGACTGTGAGCTTCACGACGCTATTGGTGGCGAACCGGGGCGAGATCGCCCGGCGGGTGATGCGCAGCGCGCGAGCGATGGGGCTGCGCTGCATCGCCGTGTATGTCGACGCGGACGCGAACGCGCCGTTCGTGGCCGAGGCCGACGAGGCGGTGCGCCTCCCGGATTCCTATCTGGACGGCAAGTCGATCCTCGACGCGGCGCGCGTGAGCGGCGCCGGCGCGATCCATCCCGGGTATGGCTTCCTCTCCGAGAACGCGGGCTTTGCCGCCGACGTGATCGCGGCCGGGCTCGCCTGGGTGGGCCCGTCGCCGGAGGCCATCCAAAGGATGGGCGACAAGCTGGCCGCCAAGGCGCTAGCGCTCGAGGTGGGCGTGCCGACGCTCCCCTCTGCCGAGGATCCCGCCCACGCCGCGGACGTCGGCTATCCGCTGCTCGTGAAGGCCGCGGCCGGCGGCGGCGGCAAGGGCATGCGGATCGTGGAGAAGCCGGCGCAGCTCGCCGAGGCCGTGGCCGCCGCGCGCCGCGAGGCCGCCAGCGGCTTCGGCGACGACCGCGTCTTCGTCGAGCGCTACGTGCCGCGCTGCCGCCACGTCGAGATCCAGATCCTCGGCGACGCCCATGGCAATCTGGTGCACCTGGGCGAGCGCGAGTGCTCGATCCAGCGCCGACACCAGAAGGTGATCGAGGAATGCCCTTCGCCCCGCGTCGACCCGGCCCTGCGCGAGGCGATGGGCGAGGCCGCCCTCAAGCTCGCCAGCGCGCTCGGCTACCGGTCGGCGGGAACCGTCGAGTTCCTGCTCGACGACGCCACCCGGGAGTTCTTCTTCCTCGAGGTGAATACCCGTCTCCAGGTCGAGCATCCCGTCACCGAGGCGGTGACCGGCATCGATCTGGTGCGCGAGCAGCTGCGGATCGCGGCCGGCGGGCGCCTCGGCTTCGCGCAGCGCGACGTCCGCTGGAGCGGCGCGGCCATCGAGGCCCGCCTCTACGCCGAGAACCCGGCGGAGGGCTTCCTGCCCGCGACCGGGACGCTGGTCGCCTACCAGCCCGCGGAGGATCCCGCCGTGCGCTGGGACTCGGGCGTCGCCGAGGGCTCCGTGATCGGCACGCGCTTCGATCCGATGCTCGCCAAGGTGATCGCCTTCGCGCCCACACGCGCCGAGGCCGCCGGCCGGCTGGCGCTGGCGCTCGAGCGCAGCCATCTGGGAGGCCTCGCCACCAACCGGGACTTCCTGGTGGCCGCGCTGCGCACGCGCGAGTTCCTGGCCGGCGACACCACCACCGACTTCATCGATCGCGTGCGCCCCGCCCGCTCGCTGCTGCTCGAGGGCGACGAGCTCGAGCGGGTCGCGCGCGCCGCCGCGCTCTGGATCCAGGGCGCGAACCGCGCCGAGGCCAGCGTGCTGGGCTCCGCTCCGAGCGGCTGGCGCAACGCCCGCCTGCCCGACCAGCGCGTGACGCTCGCCTTCGGCGAGCGCGACCTCGAGGTGGCCTACCGCGCGCTGCGCGACGGCAGCTTCCGCTTCTCCGACGGGAGCCTCGCAAGGGTGCACGCCTGGAGCCCGCGCGCGATCGACGTCGAGATCGACGGACGCCGGCAGCGCGCCCGCGTCACGCGTACACCGAGCCGGATCGTGATCCAGAGCGGGCGCGGCGACGTCGAGCTGGCGATCCGGCCCCGCTTCGAGCTGCCGGGCTCCGCGGCGCCGAGCGGCGGGCTGGTAGCGCCCATGCCCGGCAAGGTGATCCAGCTTCACGTGCAGGTGGGGCAGAGCGTGCGCGCGGGGGAGACCCTGCTGGTGCTCGAGGCGATGAAGATGGAGCACCCGATGCGGGCGCCGCAGGACGGTGTCGTGGTCGAGGTGCGGGTTGCCGCGGGCGACCAGGTGGAGAACGGAGCGCTGCTGCTGGTGGTCGAAGCGACGGGCGCCGAGGCGCCCCGGGAGGACGCGTGATGGCTCGCCCGATCCGGATTGCGAACTGCTCGGGCTTCTTCGGAGACCGGCTCTCGGCCGCGAAGGAGATGGTCGAGGGCGGCCCCATCGACGTGCTCACCGGCGACTGGCTGGCCGAGCTCACCATGCTGATCCTGGCCCGCACGCGCATGAAGCGCCCGCGCGGCGGCTACGCGCACACCTTCGTCCGGCAGATGGAGCAGGTGATGGGCAGCTGCCTCGACCGTGGCATCAAAGTAGTTGCGAACGCGGGGGGCCTGGATCCCGACGCCTGCGCCGAGGCGGTGGGCGAGGTGGCCAAAAAGCTGGGCCTGCATCCAAAAATTGCTCATGTGCGCGGCGACGACCTGATGCCGCGCATCGCCGAGCTGATCGCAGCCGGCGAGCTGCGTCACTTCGAGACCGGCGAGCCCATAAAAGATGCCTCCGCCTTCCTCACCGCCAACGCCTACTTCGGCTGCTGGGGGATCGTCGACGCCCTCGAGCGGGGAGCCGACATCGTCGTCACCGGCCGCACCACCGACGCCGCCGTCGTGTGCGGCCCCGCCGCCTGGCACCACGGCTGGAAGCGCAGCGATTGGAACGCGCTGGCGGGCGCCGTCGCGGCGGGCCACGTGATCGAGTGCGGCTGTCAGGCGACGGGCGGCAACTACTCGTTCTTCACCGAGATCCGGGATCTCACGAAGGCCGGCTTCCCCTGGGCCGAGATCGCGCAGGACGGCTCCTGCGTGATCGGCAAGCACGACGGCACGGGCGGCGAGGTCTCCGTCGGCACCGTGACGTCACAGCTCCTGTACGAGATCGGCGGGCCCCAGTACTTCGGCCCCGACGTCACCACGCGTTTCGACACCATCCAGCTCGAGCAGCTGGCGCCCGACCGCGTGCGCATGCACGGCGTGCAGGGCGAGCCTCCGCCGCCCACCTTGAAGGTCTGCCTCAACCGCCACGGCGGCTTCCGCAACGACCTGCGGATGGGCCTCACCGGCCTCGACATCGAAGCGAAGGCTCGCTTGATCGAGCAGACGTTCTGGGCCGCCTGCCCGCACCAGCCCTCCGACTTCGCGCAGGTCACCACGCGCCTGATCCGCACCGACCGGCCGGACCCGGAGACGAACGAGCAGGCGGTGGCGATCTGGTATCTCGGCGTCAAGGATCCGGACGCGGGCAAGGTGGGCCGCGGCTTCTCGAACGCCATCATCGAGACGGCGCTCGCCTCGATTCCGGGCTTCTTCGGCCTCTCCGGAGGTCCCGGCGAGGGGCGGCCCTACGGCGTCTACGAGCCTGCCCTGATCCCGGCCGCCTCGGTGCCGCAGGAGGTGCTGCTGCTCGGAGGCGAGACGCGCCAGATCAGCTCGGTGATCCCGCCCGCTCCGTCCTCGGTGAAGCCGGCGCCCGGGCCGAAGGCCTCCGCGCCGGGCGGTCCCAGCGTGCGCGCGCCCCTCGGCAGTGTCTTCGGCACGCGCTCCGGCGACAAGGGCGGCAACGCGAACCTCGGCATCTTCGCGCGCAGCGACGCGGCCTGGGCCTGGCTCGACTCCTTCCTCGACACCGACCGGCTGCGCGCGCTGCTGCCCGAGGTGGCGCCGCTCGAGATCGACCGCTTCGCCCTGCCGGCGCTGCGCTCGCTCAACTTCGTGATCCACGGCCTGCTCGAAGAGGGCGTCGCCGCCTCCACGCGCCAGGACCCGCAGGCCAAGGGGCTCGGCGAGTGGCTGCGGGCGCGGGTGGTCGAGCTGCCGAAGGCGCTGCTTCCGTGAGCCTCGCGGCCGCCAAGCCCGCGCGCCCGCGCTTCCCGGGCGTCCGCGCTCCCAAGCCTCTGCTCGCTGCGGAGGCCGAGGCCAAGCTCACGCCGCGCCAGCGCGAAGTGCTGGGCTCGCTCGAAGAGCTGGTCGTGCGCGGCGGCTTCGCCGATCTCACGATGGCCCAGATGGCTGCGCAGGTGAACTGCTCCCTGCGCACGCTCTACGAGATCTCGCCGAGCAAGGACGAGCTGGTGCTCACGGTGGTGGACCGGCGCCTGCACCGGATCGGCCGCGCCGCGATCGCGTCGCTGGGCGCTTCGCTCACCCCGCTCGCCGCCCTGCGCGCCTATCTCCAGGCCGCGAACCAGGCCGTGCAGCCGACCACGGCAGCTTTCGCACGGGATTTCGCCGGCGTCCCCGGCGCCAAGCCGCTGCTGGACGCGCACGAGGCCTATGTGATCGCGGTGACCCGCAGCCTGCTCGAGCGCGCGCGGGCGGAGGGCGAGATCCGCGCGGTCGATACCGCGGCGGTCGCCTACGTGCTGGGAGGGCTCGGCCGCGAGTTCTCGCGCCGCGAGGTCCAGGAGGCGGGCGCGGGCTCCGCCAAGGCGAACGCCGACGCGGTCGTCGAGATCGTGCTGCGCGGCCTCGCGAAGGACTGAGCGCGCCCCCCTTAGTCGGTGATCACCGTGACCGGCGCCACCGCCTCGAAGCAGGCGTCGCCCAGCGGCCCGCCCGCGTTGGCGAAACGTCCCGTCAGGTAGAGCTGGGTGGTCGACGCATTCCCGCCGATCGGGCGCATCCTGATGTTCACCTTCAGGTCCTTGATGCCATCGGCGTTGGTGTCGGACAGGTGGTTGTTGTAGACCGAGGTCAAGGCCAGGTTGTTGGCCGGCGATCCGCCGGTCGTCGGACACTCCTGCGTCGGCTCGGTCGCCGAGAGGCGGAGCGACATCGGATCGATGCTCTTCGGCGCGATGCCGCCCACCGCGTGGTTGTCGAGGTTGAGGCAGCCCGACGCGTCCGGACCCGCGGAGCCGAGGATCACGATCGGCAGGTTCCCCGTCGCGCCGGGGTAGAGCTTGCCGGGGATCGTGAACTGGACCAGGCAGGTGCAGGTGGCCGTGCAGGAGCTGCCCGGCGCGCCGTTCCCCTCGCCCTCGTCGCAGACCTCCGCCTCCTGCCGGATGCCGTCACCGCAGGTGTAGGCGTCGCAGGCATCGCCGAAGGGATCCGAGGCCAACACCTCGCTGTTCAGGTCCGAGTTCACCTGATCCGGGTTGGCGACCAGCGGGCAGTTGTCGACGGTATCGGGAACCTCGTCGCCGTCGCTGTCCGCCAGTGCCGAGAGCACGACGAAGCCCTGCTGGCAGGTCTCCTCCTGCTGCGCGAGGCAGTCGGCGTCGCTCTCACAGAACTGGCCGAAGCGCACGTTCTCGCTGCTCGTCCCGCAGAAGCCGGCCTTGGTGACGGTGTTCTCGCCGTCGGGGAAGCCGCCGTCGGAGAACACGTTGGCCGCCTGGCCGAAGGAGGTCCCCTCGGTGAGCGATCCGCCGCTGGTGCAGCGGCGCACGCTCACGTCGCAGAGCCCGTCCTCGTTGACGTCGCTGCCGGGCGAGCAGACGTCCTGCGCCGGCGAGAATCCGAAGTTCTCCTCCAGCTCGTCGACCAGGAAGACCACCGCTTCCTTGCCCACCTGATAGTTGAACTGCTGGCAGGCCTGGCCGGGGCAGTCGGTCGCCGAGGACTGGCAGTCCGTGACGCCGCCGTCCGGCGCGAGCAGATACATGGCGAGATCCTGCGCGTCGAGGTCGCGATTGCCGACCGTCGCGGGGCTGCCGCCGAGATCCTGCTCGCGGCTCCGGAAGGCCACCAGGCAGCTGTCGAGGCTGCCGTTGGCATCGACGTCCACCTCTTCGCCCAGCTCGAAGTCCTCGGCGGTCTGGACCGCCGTCGCGGCGAAGCCCGAAGCAAGGTTTGCCGCGTAGAGCACGCCGTCCGCGCCGAGCGCGACGGCGCGGCTCCCGCACAGGCCGATCCGCGTGGCGCTGAGCCGAACACCGGCCACGGTGAGATCGGAGAGCGTGGTGCCGGCGCGACTCCCGCAGGCGGCGAAGCGGCCGGGCTGGCCGAGCCCGTTGGTCTTGGCGATCGCGCAGACCCAGGCGGCGCTCAGCGCCACGTCCACGCCCTCGCGGCCGTAAGGCCGCACCGTGATGGCGCCGGGCGCCGGGCCGGTCTGGATGACCCGGACCGGGGAGCCCACCACCGCCACGTCGCCAGCGTAGGTCGCGCCCTTGCTGACCAGCTCGTTCGTCAGGATCGGCGTGCAGGGAGCTTCGGTGCAGCCCGCGATGTCCATCACGCCCAGCAGCGCGCGCCGCTCGAGGCTGGGATCGACGGGCCCTTCCTGGAACACGTTGGGCACCGCCGCGCCGAAGGCGCCGCCGAGCTGGCTCGCGAAGCTGGTGAGCGCCACGAAATCGCCCGCGTCGCCGAGGCTCGGCTCCAGCGAGTGGCCGTCGGCGCCCGCCATCCGCGTGAGCGGCGTGATCGATCCGGAGACGAGATCCTGCACCAGGACTTCGTCGACGGGCGTGAGCCCGCTCACCACGTAGGCCACGAAGCGCCCGTCGTCCGAGAGCGAGGGAGAGAAGGCGCCGCAGGGCGACGACGTGCAGAGGTCCTCGCCCGTGGGCAGACGGCTCGCCTGGAGCGTCGCGTCGCTCACCAGATCGCGCAGGTAGATGTCGCTGTTCTCGTCGCCGAGCGGCGACTCGAAGGCCGTCTCGGCTCCGTTCGCCACCGAGGCCGCCCCGGCGCCTGCCTCGAAGCTGGCGCCGTCCAGCACGCTGACGAGGATCGGCGCGCCCGGAACGCCGTTCGCGATCTCCACCAGGAAGACCTGGGAGACGGCCTCGACGTCCGCGGTGTAGACGAGCTTGCTGCCATCGGCCGAGAGATTCGGGTCGCGGCCGGGGCCCAGCTCGTGGAGCACGTGCGTGGTTCGATCCAGCAGCGTGATGTCGGGACCGTCGCCGGTCTCGAACGCCACGAAGCGGCCGTCGTCCGAGCCCGACGGATCGCTCGCCGGCTGTTCCAACGTCGCGCTCAGGTTCGAGACGTCGCAGCTGGCGGCGTCGTAGACGTACACGTCGGACCCGCTGTCGAAATCGTCGCCGGAGAGCCGCGCCGCGCTGTCGAAGAGGACGCGCGCGCCCGCCCCGGTGACGTCGGGGTTGCCCGAGGGCTCGTCGTTCGCCACGGCCGGAGCGCCGCAGCCGGCGCGATCGTGCGCGCTCACGAGATCGGTGACGCCCGTCTCGGTATCGCGGAGATAGACGCGCTCCACGCCTGCCGTGAGGGTCGGATCGATGCAGCCGGGGCCGCGGATCGTGGTGTGATCGCCGACCGCGGAGATCTTGAAGGCCACCCCGATCTCGCGGATCGGCACCTCGTCGGCGTTGAAGACCAGCTGGAAGGTCTGGCTCCGTCCGCGGGCGATGGTGCGCGCGTACTCGATCGCCTGCGAGCCCGGGAAGCTGCAGGTCGGACAGCTGTTCGGAACGCCCACGATGCTCGGATAGGGACCCGACTCCGTCAGGTTGACGAGCGCCACCAGGTTCGGCTCGCCCGCGGCGGTGTCGCAGGTCGGGATCTCGAGATAGAGGCGGCTCGGCGCCGTGCCGGTCGCGGCGGCGGTGGCGACGTAGGTGAAGTGGGCCTTCCCGCCCGCGATCACCGGGAACTCGCCGTTCGGCCCGGTGACGGCGCGGATCGAGTGGCCGAGCGCGGACGTGCCGGTGAGCTGTCCGCCCGTCGCGGGATCGAAGTCGGGATCGAAGAGGTTGTCGGCGCCGCTCACGAAGGCGACGAAGCGGCCGTCCGCGCTCAGGTCGGGCTGGCCGGCGAAGGCATTGCCGGGCTCGCCTTCCGTCGACTGGTTCACCAGCTGAAACGAATGTGACTGCTGCTGGATCGGCGCGTAGGCGAAGAACAGGCTGCCCTCCGAGAGCACCAGGTTCTTGCCGTCGTCGAAGCGGCCGTCGGGCAGCACCGCCAGCTCGAACTCCGCCGGCAGGAGGCTCTGCGCCTCCGCCAGCGCGGGATCGCCGGGCAGCGAGAAGACGCGCAGGTTCTGGTCGAGGCGGTTGTTGCCGTTGAGGTCGGCGGAGAGCGCCTCGGCGCCGCTGGTGGCCAGCAGCGGGCTCGCGAGCCCCTCGGCGAACTCCGACTCGAGGAAGGCCAGCGTCTCGCCCTCGGCCGCCACCGAGGGAGTCACGAAGTCCGAGGAGCCGCGCACCACGCGCACCTGCGTCAGGCCGCGGCCGGAGATCAGCCCGCGCAGGCGCTTGATCAGGCCGGTGCCGCGGTCCAGCAGCTCGACGACGATGTCGTCGGCCGCGCTGTCGGCGTTGACCGGCTCTCCGCGCAGCCGCTCGTCTTCCGCGACGGCGACCGCCGCGTCGTCGAGGCTGCCGTCGAGCCAGGAGTTCAGCTCGAAGGCCTGCTGCGCGAGCGCGGAGGCCACCGGAAGCTGGACCGGCGTCCCGCTCTGCGCAAAATTGAACTCGGAGCCGCCGCAGATCGCGGGGCTCTTGCAATCGGCATCCGCGCTGCACGCGCGGGCCGGATCGTCGGAACAGGCGCGGCGCGGCAGGAAGTGCACGGTGGCTTCCGCGTCGGCCATGCCCCAGATCCCGATCTCGCCGGCCGGGGCGGTCGGATCGACGAACGGATTGAAGGGCGGCGAGAGCGGGAAGCCCTCGAAGGTGAAGGACGAGGGCTTGCCCGCGTAGACCACGGGCGCGTCGTCGACGAAGCCGTTGCTGGCGGCGTCCGCGATGCTGAGGCTCAGGCGGCGCGGGCGCGGCTCGATCAGCCCGTCGCCGCGGTCCGCGCGCACCAGCTGATCGGCGTAGATCATCGCGAACAGAGCGTTGCCCTCGCGGTCGATCGCGATCGGCAGCGTGCTCGAGGTGGGCCCGGACGAGACGTCCTCGCAGCCCGCCGTGCAGATCGCCGTGAAGTTGGTCTTGGGAACCGCGACCAGGCCGCTGAAGGGCTTGTTGATGAACGCGTCGCCCGTCCGGCAGCTGCCGTCGAGCTCGAAGAAGCGATCGATGCAGGCGACGTAGCTCGCGGTCGCCGTGCTGCACGCGGAGGTCCGCAGCTCGGTGGCCACCGGCTGCGGATCACTGGCGAGCTTCACGCCCAGGCGCACCGGGCCGACGGAGGCGAGGCCCTCGGGGAAGCCGAAGCGCAGACGCCGCTCGACGCCGCCGGCCGCGAGCGGGATCTCGACGATCTGGCGCTGCGACGAGGGGTCCACGACGCACCCGACGATGCCGCCGCACACGGCCGCGCTGTCGGCGAGCACCAGCAGCGGCGCCGAGCCGGAGCCAACGAAGGCGATCGTGATCACGAAGTCGCTGGCCGGCCGGTCCACGCCCGCAACCTGGAAGTCGGCGGCGGCCGACCGCGCGAGCTGATCGCAGGTCTCGCCCGCAACCTTGATGTCGCTGGTCAGGCCCGGCGTCAGGAAGGGAGACGTGATGCTGCCCAGGAACGCCCGCTGGTCGAAACCTTCGGGCGCGATCACCGAGCAATCCGCTCCGGCGCTCCGCGCCATTCCGATCGCGAGCATGAAAATGGGAAGACCGAGGAGCGCGAACCCGCGCGCCCCCCGCGAATGGACTCGACCCTGCATTTACCACCTACCGATTACGGGTAATTCCGCCTACCGCCGCTTTCCGACGCCGCGACCGGACTACTCTGACCGTCCGTGCGCGGGAGCGCAATCTGGAAGTGCGGAAGTTTCAGGAAATTCGCTGCGGGTGCCAGGACTTGCACAGCAGCGCCAGCGCCGCGACGGCTGCGCAGGAAAAGGCAAAGAGATCCCCCAACCGGGCGTAGACAGTGAGTTCTCGCTCCGGCCGCACGCCGCCCAGCAGCACCTCGGGGCGGTTCGGGGTGGTGCGCACGGGGACCCGGCCCCAGGGATCCACCACCGCCGACGGGCCCGAGGTGGAGGCCCGGACCAGGTAGCGGCGCTGCTCGATGGCCCGCAGGCCCACCACCGCGAGCATGTGCTCGGCGAAGCCCTGGCCGGCGATCCAGCTGTCGTTGGACGGGCTGATCAGGATCTCCGCGCCGGCCCGCACGCGGGCCCTCGCCAGCTCGGGCAGCATCGCCTCGTTGCAGAGCAAGAGGCCCGCCCGACCCAATCGCGTGTCGACGGGAGGGGGATCCGCGGCGCCGGGGCTGAAGGTGAGCGCGCCGTCGATGCGCCGCCGCACCAGCCAGTCCGTTTCGAACGGAAAATACTCCGCGAAGGGAAGCGGGAACTGCTTGTCGTAGCGCGCCGTGATGTTCCCCTCCGGCGCGATCACGAACACGCTGCTGAAGACAGGCTTCTGCGTATCCTGGCCGCGCCCCGGACCGCCCACCAGCAGCTCGACGCCGCCCTCGCGAAGCACGTGCGCGATCGCCGCGCGCTCGAACACCTGCGTCTCGAGCTGGAAGTTCACGGCGCTCTCGGGCCAGACGATCGTGATCGGCGCGCCCTCGGCGAGCGCGCGCCGGGTGAGCGTGAGGTAGTGCTCGAGATTCCGCGCGAAGTACTCCGAACGCCAGGTGTGCTCGCGCGGCACGCTGCCCTGCACGACGCCGACTTCGAGCAGCCCCTCGCCGGCGGAGCGCGACGGAGCGGCGCGCAGCGCCAGCCCGCCGCCGAGCGCGAACCCCACGGCCGGGAGCAACGCCAGCAGAGCCCCCCAGGTCGCGAGGCGCGTCGACCGCGCCGGATCGCGCGCCGCCCCGATCCAGCCCGCGAGCCCCGCGTTCACCGCGACGATCGCGAAGCTGATGCCGTAGACCCCCGTCCAGGCGGCGACCTGCGCGAGCGAGCCCGAAGCATGCGTGTAGCCGAGGAGGCCCCAGGGATTCCCGATCAGGAAGGCGCTCCCGGTGAAGAGCCGCCCGCGCGCCAGCTCGATCGCGACCCAGGCCGCCGCCGTGAGCAGCGGCGAGAAGAGCGTGAAGCGCCGCGCGAGCGCGCGATCGATCAGCGCGAAGACCATGTAATACAGGCTTGCCATCACGCTGAAGATCAACATGCCGAGCCCCACGCCTACCCAGATTTGGCGCTCGTAGTAGCTGGCGATCGAGCTGGCGAAGAACGGCGCGATCGCCCAGGCGGAGGCCACGGCCCAGAGCCAGGCGAGCGCGACCGCGCGCAGCGCGCTCCCGCTGCGCAGCGCGAGCAGCAGCGGCACCAGGCAGACGTACGCCAGCGGGCGGATGTTCTCGGGCGGGAAGGCGAGCCCGAAGAGGACCGACGAGAGCAACGTGCCCGCCAGCGCGAGGAGCAGACGCACGGCTCAGGCCGCGTCCGGGATCTGGGTCCGATCGAAGCGCAGGTCGAGCGCCTCGAAGATCGCGATCGCCTCGGCGCGACACGCGGCGGCGTCGCGTCCGCCGAGATCCCCGGCGAGCCCGGCGCCGAGCGCCCGCGCCGCCTCGGAAAGCGTCCGCCCGAGCTCGGGACGCGTGCCGAGGCGCTGGCAGCAGGCCTCCGCCTTGCGCCACCAATCGAGCGCCTCCGCCCCCTGCTCCCGCAGCCAGGCCTCCCGGCCCGCCAGCCGGAGCGCCTCCGGCAGCCGGAAGGCCACCCGTTCGGCCGTTTCGAGCGCGGCCACGCGGCTCTTCGCCGCCCGGCGGCGCGCCTCGCCGACGCTGCCGTCTCGTTCGAGCAGGGCGCGCTCGAGCGCGAGGACGTCGGCGAGGTAGCGGGCGGAGCGGACCACGCTCTGGTGATAGGGCGCCACCCGGCCGGCCTGGGTCAGCACCGCCTCCGCGCGGCGCAGATTCGCCTCGGCGGCGTCCGCGTCGCCCATCAGGGCGCTCACCTTGGCGCGGGTCCCGAGCGCCAGCAGGTTGAAGGTCGCCTCGGCGTGCTCGTCGTAATACAGCTCGAGGGCCGCGAGCGCCGGCGCGAACTCCCGGCGCTCGACGTGCAGATAGGCCGTCACGGCGTGCAGCGCCGAGGCCGCGAGGTCGTGCTGGTAGAGGTCCGTGATCTCTCCCAGCTTGGCGATGCAGCCGCGCGCCGCCTCGAAGTTTCCCTGGTAGAGCTGCTTCACGCCATTCAGGTTGGTGTAGGTGCTGGCCTCCCAGAAGCGTCCCTCGCGGAGCCCGCGGTCGACCGCCTCGGGCTCGATCGCGTGCGCGTCCGACCAGTCGCCCGCCAGCAGATGGTGCAGGAAGCGCAGCGTCCGGTAGTAGAGGACGCGCTCCTCGACGGCGCCGCCCTCCGCCAGCTCGCTCGCGATGTCGAGGAAGCGGCGTCCCAGGCCGAAGGAGATCCCGCCGTACGAGAAGATCGCGACCACGCCCGCGTACATCGCGGCCGACTC
>DATBRV010000101.1:0-10912 GCA_036560145.1 Myxococcota bacterium | reverse complement strand
GTGGCCGGGCAGAGGAACTGCGAGAGCAGGTAGCCGTGGCCGAGGTGCAGCTCGACCGCGTCGAAGCCGGCCTCGCGCGCGTGCCGGGCGGCGTCGCCGAACTCCTGCGTCACGGCGCCGATCTCGTCGATGCTCATCGGAAGCGCGATGGGCTTGCCCGCCGAGAGCCCATAGGCGTTGAAGGTGAGCGAGGGCCCGCGCGGAAGGCGCGTCGAGAGCTCCGCATTCTTCGTGAACCAGCCGCAGTGCCCGAGCTGGAGCGAGGCGGCGCCGCCCTCCCGATGCACCGCGTCGGTGACGCGGCGCAGCGGAGCGATCACCTCGGGCCGCATGTACATCTGCTCCGCGAACGTGCGGCCGTCGGCCGAGACGGAGCAGTAGGCGACCGTGCTCATCCCCACGCCGCCGGCCACGAGCGTCCGATGAAACTCGACCAGCCGATCCGACGGCACGCCGCCGGGGCACATGCCCTCGTAGGTGGCGGTCTTGATGACGCGATTGCGCAACCGCAGCGAGCCGAGTTGGACCGGAGCGAACGCGTCCGCCGCCATCACGCCCTCAGAAACGGTCGGGACGCAGCTCTGCGTCGCTCCCGCCGTCGATGTAATAGATGGCGCCCTGGATGAACGAGCCGGCCGGGCCGAGCAGGAAGGCGGCCAGCTCCGCGATCTCCTCGGGCTCGGCCACGCGCCCGAGCGGGACTCGAAAGCTCTTGACCGCGGCGCCCGTCACGGGATCGTCCATGTCCCCCTGGAGCAGCGGCGTGCGCACGGGCCCCGGCGCCACCGCGTTGATGCGCACACCCGCGCCGGCCCAGGCGCCCGCCCGCCGCCGCACCGCGCGCGAGAGCGCGTGCTTCGAGCCGAGGTAGGCGAGGATGGAGTTCCCGACCTCGTCGGCGATCCGCCGCGCCTCCGGCTCGTCGTGCGCGAGCAGCGCCTTCACGTACGGGCTCTCGTCGACGGGAGCCAGCTGCGCCGAGTTCGAGGACACCGCGAGCGCCGCCGGAGCCTCGCCCTGGCGCAGCGCCTCGAAGAGCCCGTCCAGCAGGTCGACCGCACCGAAGTAGTTCACCGACGCGATCCGCGAGGGCGGCCGCACGTGCGTGCCGATGCCCGCCGCGACCACCAGCCGGTCGAGCCCGTTCTCGCAGCGCGCGAGCACGCCGGCCACGGCGGCGTCGCGGCCCGCCGCGGTTCCCAGATCGGCGACGACTTCCGCGTCGCGCAGATCAACGCCGATCACGCGGGCGCCGTCCCGTTCGAGCCGCCGCCGGATCGCCGCGCCGATGCCCGAGGCGCTGCCCGTGATCGCGCAGGTGATCATTCGCCTGGCTCCGTCGGGGCGATCTCCGGATACCAGATCCGCAGGATCGTGAAGGTCCCCGTCCCCTTCGGCCGCACCACCACGGCCTCGTCGCCGGTCTGCTTGCCGAGCACCGCCCGCGCCATCGGCGATTCCATGCTGATGAAGCGCTGCGCGGGGTCGAACTCGTCGGGGCCCACGATCCGGAACTCGAGGCTCTCGCCGTCCTCGCCTTCGAGCGCGACCCAGGCGCCGAAGTAGACGCGGTCTTCCCGGTCCGGCGCTTCCCGCACCACCTCGAGCTCCTCGAGGCGCTTGCTCAGGAAATGGACGCGATGGTCGATCTCCCGCAGCCGCTTTTTCCCGTAGATGTACTCGGCGTTCTCGGAGCGATCGCCCATGGCCGCCGCCTCGGCGACCTGGCGCGTGACGCGCGGCCGCTCGACCTTCCAGAGCCGCTCGAGCTCGGCGGCAAGCCGCTTGTAGCCGTCGGGGGTGATGTAACGGGCCATCGCCTCGGAGTCTACGTGGGCCCTCCAGGATTCGAACCTGGGCGCGTCCGGTTATGAGCCGGCTGCTCTGACCAGCTGAGCTAAGGGCCCGGCGCGGCCTGCGCTGCGCTTGCGGCCAGCGTACCACGCGCTTTCGATTATGCTGCGGCCGGCATGCCTAGCCTCGAACGCGTGCGCCGGGCGATCACGGCCTGGTTCGCGGCGGAGACCCACCCCGCGAACCTGGCGGTGGTCCGGATCACGGTCTTCTGGATCCTGTTCGACCGGCTGAAGGCGGGCGGCTTCCGCCGCTACGTCCGGCTGCCCGAGGACCTGCGCATTCCTCCCCCCGGCTGGGAGGCGATCCTGAACGCCCTGCCGCTCGACGAGACGATGGTCAAAGCCGTGCAGATCGCCGCGGTCGCCTGCTCGTTCCTGGCGCTGGTGGGTTTCTGGACGCGAACCGCGGCTGCGCTCAGCGCGCTGCTCGGCAGCTACGTGCTGGTGTCGCTGTATCTGTTCGGAAAGGTCGACCACACCTACCATCACCTGATCTGGTTTGCGCTGCTGCTGGCGGCCAGCCCTTCGGGCGATGCGCTCTCGATCGACGCCTGGCTCGCGCGGCGGCGCGGAAGGCCGCCGCCGGGGCCCGCGCGCGCCTATGCGCTCCCGATCCGGCTGATGTGGCTGCTGATGGGGGTCGCCTACTTCTTCCCCGGGCTCTACAAGCTGCTCGCGGGACCGCAGTGGATCTGGAGCGACAACCTGCGCTTCCTGCTCTATCAGGGCTGGCGCCACCACCACATGCTCCCGCTGCTGCGCCTCGATCAGCATCCGGCGCTGTGTCAGGCGGCTGCCCTCGGAACGATCCTCTTCGAGCTCTCGTTCATCTTCCTGGTGCTCTCGCGCCGCACGCGACCCTTCGCGGCCATCGGGGGCCTGCTCTTCCACGCCATGACGGCGTACTTCCTGCGCATCTACTTCCTCGAGCTGATGGCGTGCTACGTCGTGTTCGTCGATTGGCACGCGCTGGCGCGGCGGCTCGGCCTCGCGCGCGGAACGGCGCCGCCCGCGCGCGCCGCGCCGAACGCCACCGCCGCGGCCGTGGTCGGCGGCCTGCTGCTCGCCGTGAACGCCGGCTTCGGAGCGTTCGGCGTCGATTCGTGGCCGTTCTCGATCTACCCCCGCTTCGACCGGGTTCGCGAGCAAGCCATCGGCTTCGAGATGGAGGCGATGATCGAGGGCGAGGCCGGGAGCCGGCGCCTGAAGCTCCCCCTGCGCGGAACCATGCTGGGCGCGATCCGGAATCTTCCGGACGGAGAAGAGCGCGACCGCCGCCTGCGCGCGCTGATCGAGTACACGCTCGCCCAGGGCGACCGGCTCGCGCCGGGAGAAACCGTGCGCGTCTACGCCTCCACCTACTCGACGCTGCCCGAGGACTGGAGGGCGCCGCCGCTGCGCCGCGAGCTGCTCTTCGATTATCATGCCGCGCGCCATGTCGAGCCCCGCCGCCAGCCATAGCGTCGCCGTGATCGGAGGAGCCGTGGCCGGAGCGGAGGTGGCCGACACGCTCGCCTCGCGCGGCGCCCGGGTCGCGGTGATCGAGCAGAATCCGCGCCCGTACGGAAAGATCGAGGACGGGCTCCCGCGCTGGCACGTCGCGCTGCGGCGCAAGGAGTACGCGACGATCGGCGAGAAGCTCTCGCAGCCGAACGTCGACTTCGTGCCGCTCACGAGCATCGGCCGCGACGTCGGCTTCCGGGAGCTCACGCGGGACTGGGGCTTCTCGGCGGTGGTGCTCGCCTGCGGCGCCTGGCGCGACCGGCCGCTCCCCGTCGAGGGCGCCGAGCGCTGGGTGGGGCGGGGCCTGATCTACCAGAACCCGTTCATCGTGTGGTTCAACCACGCGAACGAGAAGGGCTACCGGGGCGAGGTCTTCGAGCCGCGCGACGGCGCGATCGTGGTGGGCGGAGGGCTCGCCTCGATCGACGTGGTGAAGGTGCTGATGCTCGAGACCGCGCGCGCGAAGCTGCGCGAGCGCGGCATCCAGGTGCCGATGGTGGAGCTCGAGGTGAAGGGGATCCCCAAGATCCTGGCCGGACACGGCCTCGTGTTCGAGGATCTCGGCCTCGCCGGCTGCACGCTCTACTACCGCCGGCGGGCCGAGGACATGCCGCTGGTCGAGGTCCCCGACGGCGCGACGCCGGAGCGCGCCGCCAAGGTGCTGGCGAGCCGCGCCAAGCTGCTCGAGAAGGCGATGGAGAAGTACCGCTTCCAGGTGCGGCCGCTCTGCATGCCGGACGGCCTGATCGTGGAGCAGGGCCGCCTGGCGGGGCTGCGTTTCCGGGTCACGCGCGCCGATGCGGGCAAGATCATTCCCAGCGACGAGACCTTCGAAGCGCGCGGCTCCTGTGTGATCAGCTCGATCGGGAGCATCCCCGAGCCGATCGCGGGGATCGAGACCAAGGGCGAGCTGTTCCGCTTTACGGATTGGGAGCTGGGCCGCCTGGACGGCCACCCGAACGTGTTCTCCGCCGGCAACGTCGTGACCGGAAAGGGCAACATCGTGGCGTCGCGCAAGCACGCGGCGTCGGTCGCCGGCCGCGTCGCGGAGGAGATCGCGAAGCTCCCGCCCGCGACCGCCGACGCCCAGGCGAGCGTCCGCGCGCGCGTCCAGGAGCGCCAGCGCGCGGTGGGCTACACCGGCGACTACGCGTCGTGGATGGCGAAGGTCACGCCGCCGGATCTCGAGTGAGCCTGGGTGAACTCCGCTCGCCTGCGGCTCGCTGCGCGCTTCGCTGGCGCTAGTCGACGAAGCTCTTCAGGATCCGGCTCCGGCTGGGGTGGCGCAGCTTGCGCAGGGCCTTGGCCTCGATCTGGCGGATCCGCTCGCGCGTCACCTCGAAGTCCTGGCCCACCTCTTCGAGCGTGTGGTTGCCGTTCTTGCCGATCCCGAAGCGCATCATCAGCACCTGCTCCTCGCGCGGCGAGAGGCTGGCCAGCACCTTGCGGATGTTCTCGGCCAGGCTGGTGTTGAGCGTGTGCTCCTGCGGCGAGGGCGCGTTCTTGTCCTCGATGAACTCGCCGAGGTTGCCGTCGTCGTCCTCGCCCACCGGCGATTCGAGGCTGATCGGCTCCTTCGCGATCTTCAGCACCATGCGCACCTTCTCGACCGGATACTCCATCTTGTCGGCCAGCTCCTCGGGGGTCGGCTCGCGGCCCAGCATCTGGACCAGGAAGCGCGTGGCGCGCACCAGCTTGTTGATGGTCTCGATCATGTGGACGGGGATCCGGATCGTGCGGGCCTGGTCGGCGATGGCGCGCGTGATGGCCTGGCGGATCCACCAGGTGGCGTAGGTCGAGAACTTGTAGCCGCGTTGATACTCGAACTTGTCCACGGCCTTCATCAGGCCGATGTTGCCCTCCTGGATCAGGTCGAGGAACTGGAGCCCCCGGTTCGTGTACTTCTTCGCGATCGAGACCACCAGCCGCAGGTTGGCCTCGACCAGCTCGCTCTTCGCGTGCTTGGCGCGCTCCGTCGCGCTGGCCAGCGTCTCGATCGCCGACTCGATCTCGGATTGCGACATCCGGGTCTCGACGTCGATTCGCTGGATCGCCCGCTCGATCTCGTCGAGCTCGGCCCCGAGCTGGAGCACGCGCGGGGGATCGCCGCCGAGCCGCGCCAGCGCGTCCTTGGCGCGCAGGCTCCGGCGCGCGGAGAGCGCCGCCAGCTCGCGGAACTCGGCCGGGGAGACCCCCAGCGGCGCCACCAGCTCGCGCGCGGCCGCGGCGTGCTTGCGCAGCTGCCCGGCCACCGACTGCATCCCTTCCATGATCTCCTCGATGCGCGACTTCGCGAAGCGCGTCTCTCGCATCAGGTCGACCACCTGGCGCAAGAGACCGTCGATCTCGCCCCGCAGGCGCTTGCGCGTGTCCGCGCTGGTGCGCGAGTTGGCGACGCAGGCGAGCTTCTTCCCGACCTCGGCGTCGATGCGCTTCACCTTTGCCGTCTTGAGCAGGAAGTCCTTGCGGCGCTCCTCGTGGGTCTGCACCGGCTCGAGCTCGTCGAGTCCGTCGAGGACCGAGCGCAGATCGATGCTGCCCCTGCGCAGCAGCTCCGAGACGACCAGGATCTCCCGCACGCCATACGGCGTGCCGAGCACGGCCAGCTGGCGCGCGTACTGCCCGGCCTCGATGCGCTTGGCGATCGCGACCTCGCCCTCGCGAGTGAGCAGCGACACCTGCCCCATCTCGCGCAGATAGACCCGCACGGGATCGTTGGTGGGCCCGTCGGCGTCGGCGCTCGCGATGCGGCGGGGACGCGGCGCGGGTCTCTCGTCGACCTCGCCGCTGAAGCCGCCGTTGCGGCGTCGGGAGACGGTCGTGGGGGTCCCCTCCTCCTGGGATTCGGAGGGGGAGGCGCCGAGCGTGCGATGGGGGGTCGGGGCCATGGGGGGGCTCCTTTTGCTGCGTTTCTTCAGTGCTTCGCGAGCAGGCGCTCCTCGTCGAGCTGCCGCTGCTTTTCTCCCAGCAACGCCGCCGGGTCGGCGTCCGGTTCGTGCATCTGACGGGTGAGCGCGCGCTTCTTCTCCGCGAGGCGGCGCTTGCGAAACCAGGCGAGCGTCTCCACGACCACGCGCCGCGCGACCGTCTCGTCGGGCGCCTCTTCGACCGCCGCCAGACGCCAGAGAAGCGGACGGGCCGATTCGGAAAGCCGTTCGGAAGCCGCCTCGAGGTAGGTCCCGCGGCCGTCGCCGGCGGCGAGCGCTTCGACGATCTCGCGAACCGCTCCCGAGGGCAACGCGGCGTCGAGATCATCCGACGAAATCTCCCGCACCAGGCCCGGACAGTGGACCAGGTTCAGCGCGAACTCGTGCAGGATGCGCTCCTCGGGTCCGGTGCGCCGCGGGGCGATCGGTATCACGTCGAGTGGGTTCTCGCCGCGCTTCACGGCGCGAACCGCCGCATCCACATGCTGCGGATCGACGTCGAGGCGAAGCGCCAGCAGCCGCGCGAAGGCTCCCATCTCGACCGGCGACGGAATCAGCGCGAGCAAGGGCGCCACCTCTGCCACCGCCCGGGCCTTCTCGACCGGGGTGCTGCGACCGCGTTCGACGGCGCGCGCCATCACCCGGTCGAGCGCCGGCACCGCTTCGTCCACGAGCTTGCGCAGATGCTCGGCACCCAGAACGCGCAGGATGCTATCGGGGTCCTCGCCAGCGGGCAGCAGCGCCGCCGAGAGCCGGAGTCCCTCGGGCAACAGGACCTGGAGGGCGCGCTCCATCGCGCGCTGCCCCGCCTCGTCGCCGTCGAAGAAGAGCACGACCTGTTGGCTTCGCCGCTTGAGGCCCTGCGCGTGGTCGGCGGATAGCGCGGTTCCGCAGGTGGCGAGCGTCGCCTCGACGCCGGCCCGGTGCAGCGCGATCAGATCGAAGTAGCCCTCGACCACCACCACCCGCTCGCCGCGCCGGATCGGATCGAGCGCGAAGGGGAATCCGTAGAAGGCCTCGCGCTTGCGGAAGACCGGGCTCTCGGGCGTGTTCAGGTACTTCGGCTCCTGATCCGGGCCGAGCGCACGCCCGCCGAAGCCGAGGATCCTTCCGCGCGTGTCGCGGATCGGGAAGGTGACCCGCCCGCGCAGCCGGTCGTAGTGGCCGCCCGAGGTGCGCGGCGCGAGGATCCCGGCGCGCTCGCCCAGCTCGGCCGGAATCCCCTTCTCGCGCAGGCGCTGCGCCACGAAGTCCCAGCGGTCGGGCGCAAAGCCGATCCCGAAACGCTCGATGCTGGCGGCGTCGACGCCGCGCCTCTCGAGATACGCGAGCGCCGGGTTGCCCGGCGTCGCGAGCGCGGCGCGGTAGGCCGCCTGCGCCACCTCGTTGGCCTCGAACAGGCGCTCGGAGAGCCCCCGTTCGCCGCCATCCGTCTCGGGGATCTCGATCCCGCGCTCCCGGGCCAGCGCGCGCGCGGCCTCGGGGAAGCTCAGGCCCTCGATCTTCATCAGGAACGTGATCGCGTTCCCGCCCTCCTGACAGCCGAAGCAGTAGAAGGCCTGACGATCGGGATTGACGTTGAAGGAGGGGGTCTTCTCGCCGTGGAAGGGACACAGTCCCTTGTAATTGCGGCCGGCCTTCTTGAGGGTGACGAAACGGCCGACCAGGTCGACCAGGTCGACGCGTTCGCGAATCTGCTGGATGATCTGGTCCGGGATGCGTCCCACCAGCAGCTCCCGCGATTTCTCAGCGAGCCATCCGCCTCTGCTTCTTCAAGGCGCGCTTGCGAGCCGCAGCGGCCTTCTTCTTGCGGCGGACACTCGGCTTGTCGTAGTACTCGCGCCGCTTGAGCTCGGAGAGGATTCCCGCCTTCTCGCACTGCTTCTTGAAGCGCTTCATCGCGACTTCGAAGGGCTCGTTGTCCCTGATCTTGATGACGGGCACGCTGCGAACTCCTGCTCGGCGCCAGACGCGGACCCAACGACCCGCGCTGCACGGTTGAGTGGCGGGCGAAGGGCTCCCGTGTCAGAACCGACCCACCGCTGCACACGCGAGAGCCGGCAAGAAATCGCTGTAAAAACGCTTACTTCCGGCGCTTTCCCCAGCGCGGGCGGACTCTAGCGCAGGCCCGACGGGGCATCAACCGAGGGAGGCCGGACCGGGATCCCGAGCTCGAGCAAACGGCGTTTCACCCGCCCCACGGTGGTCTCCCGGAAATGGAAGATGGAGGCCGCCAGGGCCGCCTGCGCGTGCCCGCCGGCCGGACCGTCGTCCAGCGCCGCCGCCAGGTCCTCCGCGCTGCCGCCGCCGCCCGAGGCGATCACCGGGACCGAAACGCGTCCGGTGACGGCGCGCAGCAGGCCGAGGTCGTAGCCGCTCCGGGTGCCGTCGCGGTCCATGCTGGTGAGCAGGATCTCGCCGGCGCCGGCCTCGGCCATGCGCGCGGCCCAGTCCACGGCGTCGAGCCCGGTCGGGCGGCGCCCGCCGTGCGTGCAGACCTCCCAGCGGCCGGGAGCGCTGGCCCGGCAGTCGATCGCGACCACCAGATTCGCGCTGCCGATCTGGACCGCCGCCTCGGAGACCAGCTCCGGGTTCTCGACGGCGGCGGTCATGATCGAGACCTTGTCGGCCCCTGCGTTGAGCAGATCGCGCACGTCCTGAAGCGAGCGCACGCCGCCGCCGACGGTGAGCGGCATGAACACGCTCTCGGCCGTGCGCGAGACCGCGTCGAGCAGGATCCGCCGCCCCTCGTGACTCGCGCTGATGTCGAGGAAGGTGATCTCGTCGGCTTCCTGCTCGTCGTAGAGCCGGGCGACCTCGACGGGATCCCCGGCGTCCACGTGATCCACGTAGCGCACGCCCTTCACGACGCGGCCTTTGTCGACGTCGAGGCAGGGGATGATCCGCTTCAAGAGCATGCGAGCTGCTCCAGGGTGGCGCCGAGTTCGACGTCGCCGGTGTAGAGCGCGCGCCCGACGATCACGCCGGCGATGCCTCGCCCGGCATGCGCGGCGGCGGCCAGCACGTCCGCCGCCGAGCGGATCCCGCCCGAGACGATCACCGGGATCGAGACGCTGGCGGCGAGCTCCGCGGTCGCCTCCAGGTTCGGTCCCTGGAGCATGCCGTCGCGGCCGATGTCGGTGAACACGATCGCCGCGACCCCCGCGTCCTCGAGCTCGCGCGCGAGATCGGCGGCGCGCTTCTCGCTGCGCTCGCGCCAGCCCTCGACGGCGACCCAGCCGTCGCGCGCGTCGATGCCGACCGCAATTCGATTTGGGTGACGGCGCGCCGCTTCGCGGACCACCGCGGGCTCGCGCGCCGCGAGCGTGCCGAGCACGATGCGTCCGACCCCGGTCGCCAGCGCCTCCTCAATGGCGGCGAGATCGCGCAGACCGCCTCCGAGCTGCACCGGGACGGGGCCTACGCACGCCAGGATGCGACGCAGCACGTCTGTGTTACGCGGGCGCCCGGCCTTCGCGCCGTCGAGATCGACGACGTGGAGCCGCGGAATGGACAGGCGCGCAAAACGGCGCGCGACCTCGGCGGGATCCTCGGCGTAGACCGTCGCCTGCTCGTAGTCGCCCTGCGCGAGCCGCACGCAGCGACCGTCGAGTATGTCGATGGCAGGGATGAGCTCAAAGGAGCGCGGAGTCCTCCCTTCGCTCGCCTGCGGCTCGCTGTGCGCGCGCTTTGCGCGTTTGCGGGCCTTCCCCTCGTCTAGCGGCACTGCGCGACCCAGGCGGCGTAGGCGTCGAGCAGGCGCTTGCCGGCGGCCTGGCTCTTCTCGGGATGGAACTGCACGGCGAAGATGTTTCCGATGGCCACCGCGGCCGCGAACTCGCCGCCGTAGTCGACGCGTCCCACCACGACGTCCGCGCGCGCGGGCTCGGCACGAAACGAGTGCACGAAGTAGTACAGCTCGCGGGGCCCGAGGCTCGCGAGCATCGGGTGCTCGCCGCGAAAGCGAACCTCGTTCCAACCGATGTGCGGCACGCGCAAGCGCGCCCCGCTCGCGTCGCGCTCCGGAAAGCGCGTGACGCGGCCGGCCAGCACTCCGAGCCCCGGCGTCGCGCCGTGCTCGTCCCCCTCGTCGAAGAGCAGCTGGAGACCGAGGCACAGCCCCAAATAAGGTCTGCCGGCGGCGATCGAATCGCGCACGGCATCGCCAAGACTCTTTTCGGCGAGGCTCGCTGCAGCCGCCGCGAAGGCGCCGACGCCGGGAAGCACCACACCGTCGGCGCGGCGCACGTCCGCCGGATCGCCCGTCACGTCGGGCACGAGACCGGAACGGGCGAGCGCCTTCGCCACGCTGCGAAGATTCCCGGCGCCGTAGTCGACGACCGCGATCCGGGGGGCGCTGCTCATGGGAGGGCCTACAAGACCCCCTTCACACTGGGAAGGCCCCGCACGCGCGGGTCGCGCTCGACGGCGATGCGCAATGCGCGCGCCACGCCCTTGAACACGGCCTCGACCACGTGGTGCGGATTGCGTCCGTAACGCAGCTCGACGTGCAGATCGAGCCCCGCGTTCTGGGAGAACGCGTAAAGGAAATCCTCGGTGAGCGAAGCGTCGAAGTTCCCGATCTGCGTGTTGGCGAGCTTCACCTGATACACGAGATAGGGACGG
>DATBRV010000100.1:0-33166 GCA_036560145.1 Myxococcota bacterium | reverse complement strand
CTTCAGCGACGCCTGGCGCCTCGCGCCGGGCGAGGCGATCTACGGCCTGACCGAGCGCAACGCCGATTCGCCCGCGTTCTTCGACGGCCCGCCGATGGGGGAGATCGTTCCGCGCGAGGTGGGAACGCTCGACCGCCGCGGCGAGACGATCGAGATGCTGGTGCGCCCCACGGTCGCCCTCTACGCGCCCTTCTACGTGAGCTCCGCCGGCTACGGCCTCTACGTCGCGACCACCGCACCCGGAAGCTACGACGTCGGGGATGGCGACCCCGACGCGCTGCGCCTGCGCTTCGAAGCGGTCGGCCCCGCCGGGCAGCGGAGGCTTCGCTACAGCCTCTTCGTCGGCGCGCCCGCGGACGTGCTCGACGAGTACACGCGCCTCACCGGCCGGCCCTTCGAGCCGCCCGAATGGGCGTTTCGCCATTGGCGCTGGCGCGGGGAGCTCGCGGTGGGTGCGCCCGCCGAGCTCGACGGCGCCGCCGTGAATGCCGAGCTGGCCGAGGACCTGCGCATGTACGAGCGCTTCGGCATCCCGGCCGGCGTCTATCTGATCGACCGGCCCTGGAGCGAGGGCGAGTTCGGCTTCGAGAACTTCCGGTGGGACGAGAAGCGGCTCCCCAACCCCGCGGCGATGCTCGCGGCCCTCGCGCGCCGCGGCTGGCGGCTCGCGCTCTGGAGCGCCGCCTTCGCCGTGGGCGAGAACCTGGAGACGGCGCGGGCGAAGGGCTACCTGGCTCCCGGGAGCGACCTGGTGCTGGACCTGACCAATCCCGAGGCGCGCGCTTGGTGGAAGCGCGAGCACGTCGCGTTCGCCCGGCGCTGGAACGTCGCGGCGATCAAGCTCGACCGCGGCGAGGAGGAGATCCCGTCGCGGGCGGCCGACGTCTGGTTCGACGGCCGCAATGGGCGCGAGCTGCGCAACGCCTACCCGGTGCTCCAGCTCGCGCTCTACGAGGAGATCCTGCGCGAGGCGCGCGGCGACGACTTCCTGGTGATCGCGCGCGCCGGCTATGCGGGTGCGCAACGACACGGCGCTGCGTGGGGCGGCGACATCCCGGGCCGGCATTTCATCGGGCTCGGACCCGGCACCGACCTGGGGCTGCGCAGCGCGATCCTGGGCCTGCTGCGCGCGGGCTTCCTCGGCTGGCCGATCTGGGGCTCCGACACCGGCGGCTACTACGAGTTCACCAGCCGCGAGGTCTTCGCGCGCTGGCTCGAGTTCAGCGCCTTCTGCCCGATCATGGAGATCGGCGGGATCGGGGCGCACGCGCCCTGGAACATGCCGGACGAGCCGCGCTTCGACGAAGAGCTGATCGAGGTCTACCGGAGCATGGTGCAGCTCCACCATGATCTGATCCCGTACGTGCGCGAGTACGCGCGGATCGCCGCCCAGCGCGGGCTTCCGATCGCGCGGCCGCTGGTGATCGCCTGGCCGGACGACCCGCGCGTTCGTGACCTCTGGGACCAGTATCTGTATGGCGACGACCTGCTGGTCGCCCCGGTCTGGCGCGAAGGGGCCCGCGAGCGGGAGGTCTTCCTTCCGCCGGGCGGGTGGGAGGATTTCTGGGACGCGACCCGCTACTTCGAGGGGCCCGTCACGCTGAAGGTCTCGGCGCCGCTGGGACGCATTCCGGTGTTCGTGCGCGCGGGGGCGCACGTGCCGGGACGTCCCTGAGCCGATGCCGCGCCCGCCGTCGCTGGCCGCCGCCGCGGCGCTCCTCGCCGGCGTCCTCGCGGCGCCCGCCTGGCTGCGCGCGAACGAGGAGGGCGCGAGCGGCCGCGCGGTGCGCGGCCTGGCCTACGCCGAGCCCGTCGCGGACGACCCGGACGCGCACACGCTCGACCTGAGCCTTCCCGCAGCGGGAGGCGCGAAGCCGCCGCTGCTGATCTTCGTGCCCGGGCACTTCTGGCGTGACCGCGGCGGCGAGCGCTCGCTCGGCCCCCATTTCACGAGCGTGCTCGAGGGCGAGGGCGCCGCGGTCGCGCTGGTGCGCCACCGGCTCGCGCCGGCGCACCCCCATCCGGCGGCGGCCCAGGACGTGGCTGCCGCGGTTCATTTCCTGCTGGAACGCGCGGCCCGCTTCGGCTTCGACCCGAAGCGCGTGTACCTGGGCGGTCACGCCTCGGGAGCGCATCTGGCGGCGTTGGTCGGCCTCGATCCGGCCCTGCTCGCGGCGCAGGGTGGGGATCCCGCGCGCCTCGCCGGGCTGATCCTGATCAGCGGGGTCTACGATCTCGATCCGGATCCCGCGCCGAGTCCGGAGGAGCTCGCGTTCTACCAGGAGGCATTCGGCGATTCCGGCGCGCGGCGCGCCGCGTCGCCCCAGCGGCTGGCCGCCGGGCCGGGCCCGCCGGTGCTGCTGATCGTCGCCGAGCGCGACATCCCGGGCTACGTCTCCGGCTCGCTTGCCTTCGCCGAATCGCTGCGCAAGGCCGGCCGCGAGCCCGCCGAGGTCTTCCTGGCGGCCGGCCGCGACCATGTCTCGGTGCTCGATCTGGCCGATGCGCGCAATCCGGCGCGGGCGCACGTGCTCTCCTTCCTCCAGGTGGGCGATCCCGGCGAGGACATGCGCGAGCTCTTCGCCGCGCGGCGCCTCTGGCGCGATCCGCCGCTCTCGACGGAGGGGTTCTGGCGGGAGCCGGCGCGGGTCCGGAGCTTCCCGGCCGACGAGCGCTTCCTGCGCGTCGCGAACCTGCTCTTCCAGGGGCCGGACGCGGGCGCCGGCCGCCTCGTGCGCGCGCGGCGTTACTCCGCCGTCGATCTCTTCGAGTGGCTGGGCGCGCAGGGACCGGAGCGCGCCGGCTCCGGCCCGTTCCTCACGCTCACGAACTCGCGCGGAGAGCAGGCGGTGTTCCGGGTGGCGGAGATCCGCCCGCTGGCGCCGCGCGTGGTGGTGGGGATCGACGAGGAGCGCAACCCCTTCCGGATCGTCGATCTGTATCACACGCTGCGCCAGTACAGCTGGCGCGGGGACGGGCCCCGTTTCCAGACGATGGCGCGGCCGCTGGGCGGCTTCCTGCTGTTTCCCGGCGAGGAGCCGGCGGCGCTCGGCTCGCGCGTGTTCGGACGCTACGCGCTCACGCCGGAGAGCTTCCGGCTCGGCGCTGCGGATCCGTGGGCGGCCGTCCGCGATCTGCCGGACGACCTGAGCCCGGCGGTGACGCGCGAGCTCGCCTGCGTTGCGTGCCACCAGCTGCGCGGCGCCGGCTCGCGCGCCGGGCATCTGCGCGCGAGCGACGCCGCGTTGGTGGGAGGCTTCGGCCTCGCGCTCGAGGACTATCCCGCCGAGGTCTGGCGCCGCTACGTGTTCGAGCAGAAGCGCGTCGCCGCGGAGATCGGCGCGACGCCGGTCCGGCTGGAAGGCGCGTTCGCGCAGCGCCTCTACGACCTCGTGGTGAGCGAGCGCGAGGCGCGCGGATCCAGCGGCGAGTGAGGGCTGTGGTAGATTCCGGCCGTTCGCCGGGGGAGACATGGCGCACGAGATCGACGTCGATCCCCAGGAGACGCGCGAGTGGCTCGAGAGCCTCGATTCCGCGATGGAGCGGGAGGGGGCCCCGCGCGCCCACTTCCTGATCGAGCGGCTGATCGATCAGGCGCGCCGCTCGGGCGCGCACCTGCCGTACACGGCGACCACCGCCTACGTCAACACGATCCGGAAATCCGACGAGGAGCAGCTGCGCGGCGAGCCGGGGCTCGAGCATCGGCTGCGCTCGATCGTGCGCTGGAACGCGCTCGCGATGGTGGTGAAGGCCAACCTGGTCTCCAAGGAGCTCGGCGGGCACATCGCGACCTTCGCCTCGGCGGCGACGCTCTACGACGTCGGCTTCAACCATTTCTTCCACGCGCCGACCGAGACGCACGGCGGCGATCTGGTCTACTTCCAGGGTCACAGCTCGCCGGGGATCTACGCGCGCGCGTACCTCGAGGGTCGTCTGACCGAGGAGCAGCTGCTGCGCTTCCGCCAGGAGGTGGGCGGTGGCGGGCTCTCCTCCTATCCCCACCCCTGGCTGATGCCCGACTTCTGGCAGTTCCCGACCGTCTCGATGGGGCTCTCCCCCATGATGGGCATCTACCAGGCGCGCTTCATGCGCTACCTGCACGACCGGGGGCTGCTCGACACGACCGGCCGCAAGGTCTGGGTGTTCGTGGGCGACGGCGAGATGGACGAGCCGGAGTCCCTCGGTGCCGTCTCGCTGGCCGCGCGCGAGCGGCTCGACAACCTGATCTTCGTGGTGAACTGCAACCTCCAGCGCCTCGACGGCCCGGTGCGCGGAAACGGGAAGATCATCCAGGAGCTGGAGGGCGTCTTCCGCGGCGCCGGCTGGAACGTGATCAAGGTGATCTGGGGCGACGGCTGGGATCCGCTGCTCGCGCGCGACAAGCACGGTCTGCTGCTCAAGCGGATGGAGGAGGCGCTCGACGGCGACTACCAGAACTACAAGGCGAAGGGCGGCGCCTACACGCGGGAGCACTTCTTCGGGAAGTATCCGCAGCTGCGCGAGATGGTCGCGAACCTGACCGACGACGACATCTGGCGGCTCAACCGCGGCGGGCACGATCCGCAGAAGGTCTATGCGGCCTACGCGGCGGCCGTCAAGCACGTGGGCCAGCCCTCCGTGATCCTGGCAAAGACCGTCAAGGGCTACGGGCTCGGAAAGTCCGGCGAGAGCGTGAACATCTCGCACCAGATGAAGAACATGAGCGAGGAGGAGCTGCGGGAGTTCCGCGACCGTTATCGGCTGCCGATCTCGGACGCGAAGCTCAAGGAGGCGCCCTTCTACAAGCCGCCCGAGGACAGCGCCGAGATGGTCTACCTGCGCGAGCGGCGCGAGGCGCTCGGCGGCTATCTGCCGGCGCGCCGCCGCTCCGCGCCCGCGCTCGAGGTGCCCGGCTTCGAGATCTTCGACGCGATGGCGAAGGGCTCGGGCGAGCGCGAGATCTCCACCACGATGGCCTTCGTGCGCTTGCTGACCGCCCTCACGCGCGACAAGCAGCTGGGTCCCCACGTGGTGCCGATCGTCCCCGACGAAGCGCGCACCTTCGGAATGGAGGGCCTGTTCCGGACCCTCGGCATCTACTCCTCGATCGGCCAGCTCTACGATCCGGTCGATGCCGACCAGGTGATGTACTACCACGAGGACAAGAAGGGGCAGATCCTCGAGGAGGGCCTCACGGAGGCCGGCTCGATGTCGTCCTGGATCGCCGCGGGCACCTCCTACTCGAGCCACGGCCTCCAGATGATTCCCTTCTACATCTTCTATTCGATGTTCGGCTTCCAGCGGATCGGCGATCTCGCGTGGGCCGCGGGCGACAGCCAGGCGCGCGGTTTCCTGCTCGGGGCCACCTCCGGGCGCACCACGCTCTCGGGAGAAGGCCTCCAGCACCAGGACGGGCACAGCCACCTGCTCGCGTCGACGATTCCGAACTGCCGCGCCTACGACCCGACCTACGCCTACGAGCTCGCGGTGATCCTGCACGAGGGTCTGCTGCGCATGGTGCGCGACCACGAGAGCGTCTTCTACTACATCACGCTGATGAACGAGAACTACCACCACCCCGCCATGCCGGAGGGCGCGCGCGAGGGCATCGTGCGCGGTCTCTACCGGATCCGGGACGGCGGCGGGCAGAAGCTCCGCGTCCAGCTGCTGGGCTCGGGCACGATCCTGCGCGAGGTGCTGGCGGCGGCGGAGCTGCTCGAATCCGACTGGGAGGTGGCGGCCGACGTCTGGAGCGCCACCAGCATGAACGAGCTGCGCCGCGACGGCCTCGACTGCGAGCGCTGGAACCTGCTGCATCCGGAAGAGCCGCCGCGCCGGAGCTGGGTCGAGCGCTGCCTCGGCGAGCGCACCGGGCCGGTGGTGGCGGCGACCGACCACCTGCGCGCGTACGCGGACCAGATCCGCCCCTACCTCGCCCAGCGTTACAAGGTGCTCGGAACCGACGGCTTCGGCCGCAGCGATACGCGCCGCCGCCTGCGATCGTTCTTCGAGGTCGACCGGCATTGGGTGGCGATCGCCGCGCTCAAGGCCCTGGCGGACGAGGGTGAGATCCCGGCTGCGACCGTGAGCAGCGCGATTTCCCGCTACGGAATCGACGCGAAGAAGCCGAACCCGGCGACGGTGTAGCGCCAGGCCCGTTCCAGCAGGGGATCCCGTGGCGAGCGAGCGACAGGTCCTGGTTCCCGACATCGGCGACTTCCACGACGTGGAGGTGATCGAGGTGCTGGTCGCCGTCGGCGACACGGTGCGGGCGGACCAGACCCTGATCACGCTGGAGAGCGACAAGGCCACCATGGAGATCCCGTCGCCGTCGGCGGGGGTGGTGCGCTCGCTGGCGGTCTCGCTCGGCGACAAGCTGAGCGAGGGCTCGCTGATCGCGACGCTCGAGGTGGCGGTGGAGACGGCGCCCGCGGAGGCGCCGGCCCGCGTGGAGTCCGCCGCAGCCGCGCCGCCCGCTCCGGCGCCGGTCGTGGCGGCCCAGCCCGCGGCGATCCGGTCCGAAGCCCGTTTGCAGCCGGCCGCGGCGCCGACTGGCGGCGCGGAGGGGGAGGCGGCCGAGGCGCCGCGGGCCGGCGCTTCCGCCGCGCACGCGAGCCCCTCGGTACGGCGGCTCGCGCGCGAGCTCGGCGTGGATCTCGCGCGCGTGACTGGCTCGGGGCGCAAGCGCCGCGTGCGCACCGAGGACGTGCAGGCGTTCGTGAAGTCCGCGCTGGCCGAAGGGGCGCCCGGCTCGCCGCCGGGGCTCCAGGTGGCGCCGCCGCCGGACATCGACTTCGCGAAGTTCGGCCCGATCGAGGTGCTCGAGCTGCCGCGGATCCGCCGGCTCTCGGGCCGCAACCTGCACCGCTCCTGGGTGACGATTCCGCACGTCACCCAGTTCGACGAGGCCGACGTCACCGAGCTGGAGGACTTCCGCCGCTCGAAGTCGCAGGACGAGGATTCCCAGCGGCCGAAGCTCACGCTGCTCGCCTTCCTGCTCAAGGCCGCGGCCGTGGCCCTGAAGGAGTTCCCGCGCTTCAACAGCTCGCTCGACCGCAGCGGTGAGGCCCTGATCCTCAAGAAGTACTTTCACATCGGGGTGGCGGTGGATACCGAGAACGGCCTGGTGGTTCCGGTGATCCGCGACTGCGATCGCAAGGGCCTGCTCGGCCTCGCCGAAGAGCTCGCCGAGGTGAGCCGGCGCGCGCGCGAACGCAAGCTGCGCCCCGAGGATCTCGCCGGCGGCTGCTTCTCGATCTCGAGCCTGGGCGGGATCGGCGGCACCGCCTTCACGCCGATCGTGAACGGCCCCGAGGTGGCGATCCTCGGCGTCTCGCGCACGCAGCGCAAGCCGATCTGGATCGACGGCGCCTTCCAGCCCCGGCTGATGTTGCCGCTCTCGCTCTCCTACGATCACCGCGTGATCGACGGCGCCGAGGCCGCGCGCTTCACGACCCGGCTGCGGGCCGTGCTCTCCGACATCCGCAACCTGATCCTGTGACGCTGCCCAGGGAGAGCGCATGAGCCAGGCGATCGAGGTGCGCGTCCCCGACATCGGGGACTTCCAGGACGTCGAGGTGATCGAGGTGCTGGTCGCGCCGGGCGACGCGGTGGCGGTGGATCAGTCCCTGATCACGCTCGAGAGCGACAAGGCGACCATGGAGATCCCGGCCCCGAGCGCCGGCGTGGTGCGCGAGTTGGCGGTCTCGGTGGGCGCGCGGGTCTCCGAGGGCTCGCTGATCCTGCGGCTCGAGCCGGCGGCGAGCGCCGAACCGGCCGCCCCGGCGCCTCCCGCGACCGAGGCGGCGCGCGAGGCCCCGGCCGCCGCCCCCGCGGTTGCCCCGGCGGAGGGCGCGCGCGCGGGCGTGGTGGTGCTCGGGGCTGGCCCGGGAGGTTACACCGCGGCGTTTCGGGCGGCCGATCTCGGGCTCGAGGTGGTGCTGGTCGAGCGCTACGAAAAGCTCGGAGGCGTCTGCCTCAACGTCGGCTGCATCCCCTCCAAGACCCTGCTCCACCTCAGCGAGGTGATCACCGAAGCGCGCGAGCTCTCGCGCGCGGGCATCGAGTTCGGACCGCCCCGCCTCGACCTCGCCAAGATCCGCGCGCGCAAGGACGCCGTCGTGCAGCGCCTCACGCTGGGGCTCGCCGGGCTCGCGAAGCGGCGCGGCGTGAAAGTCGTGCGCGGCGAGGCGCGCCTCGTCTCGCCCCACGAGCTCGAGGTGAAGACGGCGTCCGGGCCCACCCGGATCGGATTCGCGCACGCGATCCTGGCGGCCGGCTCGCGCGCGGTGCGCCTGCCCGGCAGTCCGGAGGATCCGCGCATCATGGATTCGACCGCGGCGCTCGCGCTGGAAGAGATCCCGCAGCGGCTGCTGGTGATCGGCGGCGGGATCATCGGACTCGAGATGGCGGCGGTCTTCTCGGCGCTGGGCTCGCGCGTGACGGTGGTCGAGCTGCTCCCGGAGCTGCTCGCCGGCGCCGACCGCGACCTCGTGAAGCCGCTCCAGCAGCGGATCGAGAAGCGCTACGAGAAGATATTTCTCTCGACCCGGGTGACCTCGCTGGCGCCCTTGCCGGACGGCGTGCACGTCACCTTCGAGGGGCCGAAGGCGCCGCCCTCCGACACCTTCCAGCGCGTGCTGGTCGCGGTCGGCCGCCGCCCGAACGGCGATCTGCTGGGGGCGGAGGCGGCGGGCCTGCACGTCGACGAGCGCGGCTTCGTCCGGGTCGACGCCGAGCAGCGCACGAACCTCTCGCACGTCTTCGCGATCGGCGACCTGGTGGGCGAGCCCATGCTCGCGCACAAGGCCAGCCACGAAGGCAAGGTCGCAGCCGAGGTGATCGCGGGCCAGAAGTCCGCCTTCGACGCGCGCGCGATTCCTTCCGTCGCCTACACGGATCCCGAGGTGGCCTGGATGGGGCTCACCGAGACGCAGGCCGCGGAGCGCGGGATCGCGGTCGAGAAGGCGGTCTTCCCCTGGCTCGCGAGCGCGCGCGCGCTCGGGATCGGGCGCGAGGAAGGGCTCAGCAAGCTGCTCTTCGAGCCGGGCAGCCGACGCCTGCTCGGCGCCGGGATCGTGGGACGCAACGCGGGCGAGCTGATCTCCGAGCTGGTGCTGGCGCTCGAGATGGGCGCGGACGCGGCCGACATCGCGCTCTCCATCCACCCGCATCCCACGCTCTCCGAGACGCTCGCCTTCGCCGCCGAAATGGCGGAGGGGACGATCACGGATCTCTACCTCCCCAAGCGCTGAGCGTGCGGCTCAGGGGCCTTCCGCAGCGGACGCCGAAGGCTCCGCGGGCGCGGACAGCAGCGCCGCCACGCCGGTGAGGCCCGCCTGCTCGAGCAGCGCCGCCCGCTGCTCGAGCAGGGGTTCGGACGCCGGCTCCGACTGGATCGCCTGCGTGACGAGGTCGAAGGCGTCGTACCAGTAGCCCGCGGCGGCGAGCAGATTGGCGCGCTGCGCGGGCGCCGCCGCGGCGAGCTGCGCGCTCGAGGCTGCATCGGGCGCGGCTCGACGCAGCGCGGCGCCCGAGACCAGATCGGCGCCTCGATCCGCGGGGTCGGGCACCAGCGCCACGGACCAGCGATGGGTGACGCCGGGCTCGAGGCGCACGCCGCGCCGATCCAGGCGCAGCGCGTGGAGCCCGGCGCCCACCGGCGGCTCGAGGCGCTGCTGGAAGAGCGGCTCGCTTGCCTGCTCCGAGCGGAGCGTGATCTCCACCGGCACGGAGCTCGCTGCCGAGAGGAAGAAGTACAAGGTGGGCGCGGCGCTGGTGGTGGCTCCGATCGCATCGGGTCCGAGGGCGCGGACCTCGGGCAGCGCGCTCGCGACGCGAGCAGGCAGGGGCGGCGGCTCTTCGTCGGCGGGAACGGGAGCGGGGACGGGGACGGGAGCGGGCCTGCGCTCCTTCCCCTCGACGGCGCGCGAAGGCTGCGCGCGCTCTGCGGGGCTTCCGCCGAACCAGGGAATCGCGAGCACGGCCGAGATGAGGAGGCCGATCGAGAGGCCGTAGCGAAGCACCGGCCGGCGCAGCGCCGCGCGCAGGTGCTCGAGAGCGGCGGGGAGGCTGCGGCGCGGGATCAATTCCGCGCGTCAGCCATGCGCCTCGCGAACCGGAACGCGGCCGGGTGCGGAGGTCGGCTTCGAAAGCGCGTGGTCACGCGCGAGATGCGGTCGCGGCTCGGATTCATCCAGGCGGTTGATTCCGGTCAGCGTGCACAAGAAGGCGATGCACAAGACATAGAGCAGGATCCCGAACAGGATGCTCATCTTCGTCCCCCCTGACGAATGGCCTCTAGGGACTCCCTCTTTCTCCCGCGGCGCTCCGCGAGCATTGGGCGCAATCCAAAAACTGCTCCTCTTGCTGTCCTGAGAATGTGACGGGTATCACAATTCCGATTGATTTCGGACTCAAAACGGGCCGGAACGCGCTCAAACGGCTTTTCAGCGCTGGAGGCGCCAGACGCCGTAGCTGGCGAGGTACCCGATGCCAGCCGCCACCAGCGCGAACTTGGGCCAGGCGCAGGCCGCGGCGAGGGCCGGCCAGGCGGCATGGGCAGACCCGCCCAGCACGCGCAGGAGCGCGAGGTTCTCGATCCCATCGAGAGCGCCCGCGGCGAGCTGTCCCCACGCCAGCGCCGCGCCCGTGGCTGCGAAGCGCGGGCGCGCCGCTCGTGCACGGTCGGACGCCGCCGCGCACAGCAGCGCGAGGCCGGGCGCGTAGGCGGCGAGAAACAGGAAGTCGAGGCGCTGTACGCGAACGGCGGCGCGGCGCCCCTCGCTTCCCCAGGCTTCCAGGATGCGGCTGGCGCTCTCGCGGTCGCCGGCGAGCTCGAAGGAGACGATTCCGTTCGGCGCAGCCGGCGTGCGCAGCCCTGCGTCGAGCGAGGCGAGCACGCCGGCCATCGCGAGGGCGAGCGGCGCGAGCACGAGCAGCGCGACGCGGCGCGCCTGCGCCGAGCAGCGCACGAAGGGATGCGGAAGCGGAGCGCGCATCGCGATCAACCCTCAGCCGGCCGCGAGCGACGCTACCACGCGCCCCCCGCCCGGGGTAAGCTGCCGGCCGCATGGCGATCGATCCGAATTCCGTTGGCAGCACCGGTGGCCCCGTCGAGCGCAGCTGGACCTCGAAGGATTGTCTGCTCTACGCGCTGGGCGTCGGCGCGGGCGTCGACGAGCTCGCCTACTCGACCGAGAAGAACCAGCTCGTGCTGCCGACCTTCGCGGTGATCGTGGGAGGCGGCGGCGTTCCCTTCGGCGCGATCGGCCGTTTCAACCCGGCCATGCTCGTGCACGGCGAGCAGGCGATCGAGGTCTTCGGCCCGATCCCGGCCGAGGGCAGCGTGCGCAGCACGGGCCGGATCGCGAACATCTGGGACAAGCGTTCGGGCGCGGTGGTCGTGATGGAGTCGGAATCGGTGGACGCCGTCAGCGGCGAGCTGCGCTTCCGCACCCGGATGGCGGCCTTCATCCGCGGCGAGGGCGGCTTCGGCGGCGAGCGCGGGCCTTCCGGGCCGCGCAACGAGCCGTCCAAGCGCAGCCCGGATCTCGAGATCCGCTACCAGACGCGGCCCGATCAGGCGCTCCTCTACCGGCTCTCGGGCGACCGCAATCCGCTTCACTCCGATCCCGAGTTCGCCCGGCTGGCCGGCTTCGAGAAGCCGATCCTGCACGGCCTGTGCAGCTACGGCTTCACCGGGCGCGCGCTGCTGCACGGGCTCTGCGGCGGCGATCCCGCGCGCTTCCGCTCGATGGAGGCGCGCTTCTCGAAGCCGGTGATCCCGGGCGACGCGCTCACGGTCTCGATCTGGGTGGACGGGGGCGAGGCGCTCTTCCGCACCTCCACCCAGCGCGACGAAGTGGTGATCGATCAGGGGCGCTTGACGTTCGCGTCGTGAAGGGGCGCGGGCGGCGCTACTCGTCGCGTTCCGCCAGCCGCGCGTTCAGGTCGTAGCCGGGCGCGGGCTCGCAAGCCCCCGGCCGCCGGTAGACGCAGAGCCCGCTCCAGCAGCGCTCGCGGACGTAATCCGCGAGGCGCGCGGTGTCGCCGCGACGGCTCACCAGGTAGTTGGCGTGCGGCTGCACCGCCGGGATCTCGCCCTGCCCACGTAGCTCGAAGAGCGGAACGTCGTGGTGCAGGCAGGTGTATCCCCCCGAGCCGGCCCAGCCCAGATCGAGCAGTGCGACGCCGCAGACGTCGTCGCGCTGGGAGAGCGCCGTGAAGGAGGGCTTCACGCCTGGGTAGAGGCGCCAGTAGAGATCGCTCTCCGCGCTCGGGTGGCCGATCGCTACGTATCGGATCGAGAGCCTCGGCGCGGCGGCCAGCGATGCCAGCGTCCAGGCGAGCGCCGCGAGCGGCAGGGCGCGCTTTCCCCACGCGGGCCGTCGCCGGCGGAGCGCCTCGAGCAGCTCCGCCGAGGCGACCGCCGCGACGAGCACGATTAGCACGATCGCCGGATAGACGAAGCGGTACTCCTTGTGCGCGATCGCGGAGTGCACCAGCAGCACGACCCCTGCGATCCAGGCGGGGGCCGGGTGGCGGCGCGCTCCCCAGGCGAAGAGCGCGAGGATCGCGCCGAAGCTGAACATCCAGACCCGGAGGAATGCCTTCAGGTACGCGTACCAGTCCTCCGTGCCGTACCTCTGGGCGCGGCCGAGAAGCAGATTCACGGTCGGGTTGCGGACGTAGGAATGGAACGGGACGCCCCAGGTGAGGGCGTCGAGGAGCCCGCTGAGTGCGAAGGCCGATCCGGCGCCGAGCAGCAGCGGCGCCGCCAGCCGGCGCGGATCGGAGCGCGAGAGCAGCGCGATGCCGACGAGCACGGCAGGGCCGAGATGGGGACGCAGCGCGACGACCAGTCCGAAGACGAGCCCCGAGAGGAAGTGTCGCCGGCGCGGCGCCGCTTCTCCCGGCGCTGGCGCGAGCGCGACCGCGGCCGCCAGCAGGTTGCCCGCGATGACCTCGTTGAGCGCCTTGGGCGAGAAGAAGACCAGCTCGCACCACACCGCGCACGCGAAGGCGGCGAGCAGGGCCGGGCCCGCGCCCGTGCTGCGACGCGCGATCCGCCAGGCCGCCCACGCGGGGAGCGCGCCGATCGCGGAGAGCGCCAGCGCGGCTCCCGCCAGATAGCCGCTCGAGCCCGGGCCGAGCCCGGCGGAGAGCCGCATCACCCCGGCGAGGAAGCCCGGGAAGAGCCAGTTGCGGGCGCCCGTCCGCCACTCCCAGGACACCACCCCGTAACCGAAGAGCAGGCGATGGGCCGGCTCGAGCGTCTGGAAGATCTCGTCCGGAAAGACCACGTTGGGAAGCGCGAACGCGAGGCCGGCGCGCAGCGCGAGCGCGAGCGCCAGCACCCCGAGCAGCGCGAGCGGCACGCGGCGAGCGCCCCCGATGCGGGCTCCTGCCTTCAGACGCGGGGCCGGCCGGCCGATGGGCCTCGCATGTCGCCGCGAAGCCGGATCGGCTTGTGCGCCCTGCTGCTCGCCATGGGCGGCTGTCTGATGCCGTCGCAGGGCACGGCGGTCTTCGTCGACCTCCGCGCCGGGACGTTCTGGTCCGGCAAGGGGATGCTGCTCGAGGTCTCTCCGGACAAGACCCGCTGCCGGGTCGCGGTGCGCGACCGCGCGCTGATCGTGCAGGAGATGTGGGTCGACTGCCGCTGGGTCCACGAGCGCAACGCGCGCTGAGCCATCAGACGGCGTCCCCGAACAGCTCGCGCAGGTGGGCGTTCAAGAACCGGCCGCGCGGGTCGAGCTCGCGCCGCACCGCGTGAAACTCGTCCCAGCGCGGATACAGCTCGCGCAGCGCCTTGCCCCCGAGCGAGTGGATCTTTCCCCAGTGCGGCCGCCCCCGCGCGTTCCAGAAGATCGGCTCGCAGTCGGCGAAGAACTCGCGCCAGGGGAGGTCGGCGCCCTGGTGGAGCGAGAGTGTCACCGTCTCGCGGCCCTGCGCCGGCGAGAGCGGGATCTCGTCCGCCGCCAGCGTCCGGTACTCGATCGGCCACGACACGTCCGGGTGACGGGTGCGCATCCGTTCGCGCAGCGCGAGGAAGCAGGCGACGCCGTGCTCCGCCGGGACGGCGTACTCCATCTCGACGATCGGGACGTCGCGCAGCGAGGGAAGGATCTCGTGGGCCGGCCCCACGCGCTCGCGACGGCGCTCCGGCACGGGGCCCCGCTCGAGCAGGGTTGGATTCAGGGTCTTCAGCTCCAGCCGGTCCTTGTGGGGCAGCCAGAAGAACTCGAAGTGGCGATTTCCCGCGACCCGCTCGGGGAGCGCCTCCAGCGCCGGCTCCACGTCCTCGCGCCAGATGCGTTCGTGCAGCTGGTAGGCGGGGAGCAGGCGCAGGCGCACGGCGGACACCACCCCGAGCGCGCCGAGCGCGACGCGCGCGGCGGAGAGGATGCGCGGATCGCTCGCTTCCGACAGCTCGAGCCGCTCGCCCTCCGCGGTGAACAGCCGCAGCCCCGCGACCTGGTTCGAGAGGCTGCGCAGGCGGCTTCCGGTGCCGTGCGTCCCGGTCGCGATGGCGCCGGCGAGGGCCTGCACGTCGACGTCGCCGAGGTTCTCCATCGCGAGACCCAGCTCGAGCAGAGGCGCGCCGATCTGCGAGAGCCGCGTCCCCGCGCGCAGCGTCGCCTCCCGGGAAGGAGGATCGGACGACTCGAGCCCCGCCAGCGCGTCCAGCTCGAGCAGCAGGTCGCCCGTCGCCACCAGCGGCGTGTGCGAGTGCCCGCGGCCCGCGACGCGCACGCCGAGCCCGGCCGCCGCGGCGCCGCGCAGGAGCGCCGCGAGCTCGGCCTCGCTCGCCGGGCGCTCGATGCGCGCCGGCGCGCAGCGAACGCTTCGCGACCAGTTGCACCAGGTCTGCAGCATGGGCCAAGATCCCGCGCGAGGAGACTTTCGCATGGTACAGCGCGAGGTTCCGGTCGCGAGCGTGCACCCGGACAGCCCCATGACCCCGCGCTACCGCAAGGCGCTGGTCCGCCTGCTCGCGGATCAGGCCCGCGCCGAGCTCTTCGCCGCGCACATGTACTCGAAGTGGGTGAGCAGGGCCCCCGGACCGGAAGAGAAGATGCGCGTCGCCGAGCTGGCGCACGAGGAGACCGAGCACTGGTACCGGACCGTCAAGCTGCTGGAGGAGCTCGGCATCCCCGCCGACCAGGTGAAGGCGCACGCCGGCAACGACTGGTTCATCCCGGTGATGTCGGTGCTCACCGGCCGGCTGCGCTGGATCGACATCCTGATGATGAGCTTCCTGATCGACCAGGGCGCCTACTTCCTGGTCGAGGATTTCGCGCAGAGCAGCTATGCGCCGTGGTGCAAGGTGGCGCACGAGATCCTGGAGGAGGAGGTGGGGCATCCGGAGTTCGGGGTGCACTTCCTCGAGGAGCAGGTCCGGAAGCTGGGCCCGGCGCGCGTCCAGCGCGCGCTCGACAAGTGGTGGCGGGTGGGCCTCAACATGTTCGGCCCGCCGCACACGCGCCGCACGCCGCTCTACCTGAAGCTCGGCCTCAAGTACCGCACCAACGAAGACCGACGCCTGGCCTTCCGCGCCGCCACCGAGCCCGTGATCGAGAAGCTCGGCCTGACGGTGCCCCGCCTCTGGCGCTCCAGCTATCCATTCATCTGATCAGAAATACAGATTCCAGGAGAGGCCGACGCGGGCCCAGCTCCGGCCGAAGTCCCGCTCGTAGACGGTCTCGAGCTCGAGCGCGTGGTTGCGGCCGAGCGTGAGCCGCTGCTCGGCGCCGGCTCGCACCCAGGTGGTCCGGTCGCCGAGCGCGAAGCGCGTGGCCTGCGCGAAGGCGTGTGCGCGCCAGCGGTCGGCCTCGCTTCCAAAGAGCAGGCCGAGCGCGGCTCCCGGTCCGAACGCGACGTCGTGGTCCAGGCTCGGCCCCGCGTCGAGGGTGGCCTCGGCGAAGCCGTAGAGCGTCGCGTCGCGAGGCAGCGCGAGCGCGATTCCGGCGCCCGCATGCGTCCGGAATACGCCCTCCGGGTCGAGGCCCGAGCGGCCCGCCAGCGGAATCAGCCGCGACCGCAGCCCCGTGTCGAAGCGCCAGGAGAGCGGCCGGAAGAAACGGTCCCAGGTGGTGAGCGACTGGAGGTCGAGCGCGACCAGCTCGTGCAGGCGCAGCTGGTCGTCCTGCGGATACCAGCGCAGGGCCGTCTCCAGGAACTGGACCTCGGCGCCGCGGGTGTAGCCGCCTTGCGGATCGAGCAGGTCGTGGAGCGACGGGCGCGCGCGCAGCTCGATGAACGCGCGGTGGTCCTCCCAGCCCGCGCCGAGCGCGACCCGCGCCGAGCGGTGCCCCTCGTGAGGGGGCACCCGCGGAACCGCGACGGGCGTCAGCGCCGAGCCGTGCACGTCGACGCGGCTGCGCTCGATCAGGATCGCGCGGGAGCGCGCGGCGGTCTCCGCGCGTTCGACCTCGCCCGCGAGCAGCTCGCGGCGCAGCTGGTCGTAGGCGACGGTCAGGACGGCGGCGCGGCGGCGCGTCGGGAGCGCCGCGATCTCGCCGGCCCCGGGCTCCAGCTCGCCGGTCGAGACGCGCAGCGCGAGATCGCGCTCCTCTCGCGAGAGCTGCCGCACCGCGTCGCGCAGCTGTGTCGTGGACGAGGGCCGATAGACGGCCTCGCCGAGCAGGCCGGCCTCCTCGACGGCGGCGCGCAGGGAATCCGCCGGGATCACCCAGAGCGGGAAGCGATCCGTCATGCGCAGGGAAGGGCGCGCCACCTCGAGCAGGCCGAGCAGCTGCCAGGAGCAGTTCTCGTCGAAGTAGAAGTAGTCGAAGGAGATGCCCTGGAGCTCCCAGAGGTGCATCAGCATCAGCCGGGTCTCCGCGGGCCGGAGATCGAGCCGGTACTCCCAGATGTCGCGGCTCTCCCAGTCGCCGTACTCCTTGACCTTCTCGTAATACGGCCCGATCGAGTAGTAGCCCGGGTAGAATCCGAAGAGCCCCTTCAGCATGTAGGCGGGGCCGCCGTCCGTTCCGGCGGCGCCCGCGAAGTTGATGGCCCACGCGATCAGGTCGTGGCGACCCTCGCCGGCCGCCGTGTCGAGGCGCAGCAGGGTGTGGCCGAACATCGACGACGGATTGTTCAGGAAGGCCTCGGGGAAGACGAAGGTGACGCCGCGGGGATCGAGCTCCGCGTACCAGGCGCGAAAGCGCGGGCACGGCTGCGGCGGCAGGCGGGCCGGATCGAAGCCCAGCTGGCCGTCCAGCCAGTGACGCCGCGCGATGAAGGCGCACTGCGCGGGCTCGCGGCTCGCGTCCTCCGGCGCTGCCCGGAAGAAGGCGGCGAGCGTCGCGTTCAGCTCCGCCTGCGGGTCGCTGCGGCCCGACGGCGCCAGGAAGAAGCTCGGGGTGTCGGCGCCGCTGGCGGAGCCAGGGCGGAACCAGCGCTCCTGGTAGTGGAGCAGGCGCCGCCACTGCGGCGCGTCCGCGAGCCGCAGCTCGCGCGACCTCTCGATCAGCTCCGCGAGGTAGCTCGCGTCGACGCTGGCGCGCGCCGTCGCGGGGAGCAGACAGGCGACCGCGACGAGAACCGCGAAGCGCGCGCGCAGCAAGCGGGGCCGCGTTTGCCCCCGCCTTCCGGAGCAGGCGGGGGCGCGTGCGGGAATCAGCTCTTCGCGTAGACGGCGAGCTGCGCGTCGTTGGCGAGCAGGCGGTCCAGCGAGCCGAGCACCTCGTTCTCGGTGACGTCGTCGCCCGAGAAGATCTCGGCGAAGTGCGCCTTCGAGAAGGCGTAGAAGGCCGGCCGGTCCGGCTCCGCCACGCCCTTGAGGTGAGCGAAGGTGGCGAGCACCTCGCCTTCGCCGACGGCCATCTCGCGCGCGAGGCGATCGAGGTTGGCGCCGGCGAACATGCGAAGGCGGGCATCCGCCGTGACCGTGCCGCCCTGGTGGCAGCCCAGCGTTCCGAACGAGATGCCGAAGGTCTGGAAGCCGAAGGATCCGTTGGTGGTCGCGCCGAGAACCTTGGGCATCACGCCCTTGCTCCCCTGCCAGACGGAGGTTCCCGGTCCGCAGCCGATGTCCGGGTCGGCGAGCGCCGCGCCAGCCGGCGCCAGCAGCAAACAGGCGACGAGAAGCAGCCTCTTCATGAAAGCCCCTTTCGTGGGTGGGAGATCGTTGCCGAGACTTGGTTGGTGGGAAATCCCGACGCGCGATCTCTGCGCCCGTTCTGGGTACCCGATCGCTGCGGGCTGTCAAGCGCCCGGTCTCACGGCGCGAGCTCGCGTTCGAGGAACACGATCGATCCCGCCGGCGTCTCGCGCAGCAGCGGCCGGAACGCCGGATCCGGGATGTTGCTCCCCGGAATGTCGGGAGCCTCGACCGGCACCTCGCGCCAGCGATGCCGGCGGGTGGCAGCGACGAACGGCCCGATCGGCGAGACCGTCGAGCTCGGCCACAGGATGGCGAAGCGCGGCGCGACGCCGTCGGCCGCCTCGATCCGGAATCCCGGAATCCCGCCGCGCACACGCGCATCGGTGTAGAACATCACCGGGTAGTCCTCGAGATTCGTGAGCACCTCGTCGCCGGGCGCGAGCCGCTCCGCGAGGGCCGTGATCAGGATCCGGTTCGGATCCGGGAGCAGGTCCGCGAGCTCGGCCGCGTAGAGCCCCAGCTCGATCCGCCGCCAGCCCTCGTGCGATCCGGTTTGCGAATAGCGCCCGGGCACCAACCAGGAGAACGGCAGCGAGGCGAGCGGCGTGAGGATGACCAGCGAGGCGAGCGCCAGCGCGACGGCGAGCTGGGCGGCGCGCGTCGGCGCGAGCCGGGCGAGCTCGGCGATCAACCAGCCCGCGAGCAGGCAGCCGATCGGCGTCAGCGCGACGACGTAGCGATGGAACGGGTACTGCGTCGAGATCGGCACCCAGACCAGGAAGGCCGCCAGCAGGGCGACCGAGAGCGCGAGCAGCCGCGCTTCTTCCGGCCGCGTCCTCCCCCGCGCCGCGAGCCACGCGAGGATCGCCGCGACCAACGGGACGGCGAGCACGTAGTGGTCGACGAGCGACGCCGTGCCGAAGAAGCGCTCCCACCAGGCGACGGCCGGCGGCTGCAAGCGGTCCGTGATCCGATAGAACCACGCGAAGGGGGCGACGCAGAGCGCAAAGGCGAGGCCGGCGAGCAGCGGCGCGCGGGGGTGCGGCCAGGCCCGCCGCAGCGCCTCCGCCAGCAGGACGCCGACGCCCGGCCAGACGGATCCATAGTCGAACTGGAACCAGCACCAGGCCGCCGCGACGAATCCCGCCGCGCCGAAGCGCTTGCCGTCCTGCCAGCGCAGCCACGCCGCGAGCGTGACGAGCAGGAGCAGGGTCGACGCCGCGTAGTAGCGACACTGCCGAGCGTGCAGGATCCAGTACACGTTGCCGAGCAGCAGCGCCACGGCGAGCGGAGCCACGAGCGGATCCGCGAATCGGCGGCGCGCCAGCGCGAACAGCAGCACTACGGTCGCGATTCCCATCAGCGCGAACGGCAGGCGCGCCTGCCAGGTTCCCTTGCCGAGAAGCCGCATCGAGAGGGCCGCGGCTGCGAACTGTCCCCAGGGATGCGCCGTCCAGGTGGTGTCGGCGCGGAAATCGCCTCGCCGGGCGTAGTGTTGGACGGCGGCCACGGCGTCGGAGTGGATGCGCCGCGCCGCTTCCGGAGTCAGGACCTCGTGGACGTCCAGGGTGAGGAGATTGCGCCCGTCATACGCGAGCGGGCGGCCGAGCTCCAGCCAGCGTTCGGCGAGCACCGCGGTCTGGGCCTCGTCCTGCCAGAGGTAGCGGTCGCCCAGCTTCCAGCAGAGGGGAGCCGCGGCGAGCAGGGCGACGACGACGAGGGCCGGCGCGACCGGGCGCGACCGCCTCGATTCGGGCATGCACAGAGCATCGCGCAGCCGCGCGAGGGTCGGCTACCCCCGTGCCGGCGGCGGCATCAGCGCGGCGAGCGCTGCGATCGCGGACGCCGGCTGCCAACCGGGCATGCCCGCCGTCCACACGAGCGTGTCGGGGCGCAGGCGTCCCGAGCCCGTCAGCTGCTCCGGCGTGAAGGGCCCCTGCGACTGGCCGGCTTCCGCGATCCACCAGGCGACGGAGGGCACGGGCGGCGGCGACGGCGGCGCGCCCGGCCGGGCGCCTCCCAGCATGGGCGTGGCGATCGCCATGCCCATCCCGACCCCGACGCCGGCGCCGGCGAGGCCTCCCGCCGGATTCGCCGCGGCGATTGGCATCGATTGCGCGAGCTGGTAGCTCTGGTACGCCGCCAGGTCGCCGATCGCGTTCATGCTGGTTCGCGCGTCGATCGCCTGCTCCACCTCCGCGGGCACCGAGACGTTCACGATGTAGAGCTGCGGGATCTCGAGCCCGTATTCGTCGTCGATCCGCGTGAGCGCCAGCTCCCGGAGCTGCTCCGACAAGGACTGGTAGTTCTTCGAAAGGTCGAGCAGCGCGATCTCGGACTTCGCGACCAGGTCCGCGAAGGCGGTCGCGATGATCGCGCGCAGCAGCTCCCCGATCTCGTCGGATTCGAAGGAGGAGTCGGTGCCGACCAGCTGTTCGAGCAGGCGCCTCGCGTCGAGCGCGCGCAGCGTGTAGGTGCCGAAGGCGCGCACGCGCACGGATCCGAAGTCGGGATCGCGCATCAACACGGGGGAGGGCGTCCCCCACTTGAGATCCGTGATCGGCCGGGTGCTCACGAAGTAGATCTCGGCCTTGAAGGGGCTGTCGAAGCCCTTGGTCCAGCCCGCCAACGTAGAGAGCACGGGCAGGTTGCGCGTCTCGAGCCTGTGCTGGCCGGGGCCGAAGACGTCGGCGAGCTTGCCCTCGCGCACGAACACGGCCAGCTGGCCGGGGCGCACGATCAGCTGCGCTCCATTCTTGATCTGGTTGTGGTAGCGCGGGAAGCGCCACACGAGCGTGTGACGCCCGTCGTCCACCCACTCGACGATGTCGACCAGCTCGGCCCGCAGCTTGTCCAGGAGTCCCATCTACCATTTCCTCCTCGCGCTCCCTATTTGAGGAGCAGCTTGATGAGCTTGACCAGCCCCCCCGCGAGATCGATCGCCCCGATTTCGTAGGGCGTCTCGTGGCGGGCGCGGATCCGCGTGAATTCGGCCAGCGCCCGCGCCTCGTTGCGAGGCCGCGGCGCGGGATCCGCCAGCACGGGAGACGGCGCGCCTCCCGACAGGATGAAGCCGGTGATCTGCTCGAGCTCGTTCGCGTCGAGCCAGGTTCCGTGCTCGCCGCAGACGTCGAGGATCACGCCGGACGATTTCCGGAAGTTCCGGCGCAGCATCTGGACGCCGCAGACCGGGCAACGCCGATACTCGACCCGCTGCGAGGCGGGATTGGCGCCCTTCACGCGGGGGGCCTCCTCCGGTCCCGCGCTCGGGTCGCGTTGCTTGCGCGCCTCGATCGCGCGGGAGACCAGCCGGTCGAAGTGATCGCCCTCGACCCAGAGCCCGCGGCAGCTCGTGCACTCGCTCACCGGGATCCCGGCGACCGATTGCGCGGGCATCAGCGTCTCGCAGCAGGGGCAGGGGATCTCGTGCCCCTCGCTGCGCACCGCTTCGGGGCGGAAGGCGACCCCGCAGGCGGTGCAGAAGCGCGCGTCGTTCGCGTTGCGCGCGCAGCACTCGGGGCAGATCAGCGAGAGCTTGCGCGGATCGCCCTCGCGCACGATCGAGGCGCCGCAGAACTCGCAGCTCCGGGCGCGCTCGCCGACCGCGGCGCCGCAGGCGGCGCAGCGGTGGATGGTCGCGTCGACCGCCACCAGCGGGCGGTTGGCGAGTTCGGCCCCGCAGCGGCAGGCGACGGTCTCGGCGGCCACGTCGCTGACGTCATATTGGGTATGGCAGGTCTCGCAGGCGATCAGCCGCACGCAGGCCGCGTCTCCCGCCGGCATGCGCGCCGGCCCGCTGGCTCATCGGGCCGGCGGAGGCGCGACTTGACGCTCCGGGGAGGGCGGGGCCGGCGCGGCCGGGCGCGCCCGCTCGACCAGGCCGCGCAGCTCGGCGAGCCGGAGCTGGACGTCGGCGGGGACCTGACGCCCCCCGGAGCCGGTGTAGCCCGAGACCAGGAACTCCTGGAGCTGCGCGAGCGCGTCCGGCGCGAAGGGCTCCCCGGGCGCCATCCGGATCGCGGTCTCGAAGTACACCTCGGTCTGGGAGAGCCAGAAGGAGCGGCCGATGCGCGACTCGATCTCCCCCAGCCGGTAGTAGGCGAGCGCCGCCTCGGGGCCCGCCGGCGTCGCGTCGGCGAAGCGGTGCAGCTCGCCCGAGGCCGCCAGGTCGTAGACGAGCGCATCGCGCTCGTCGGGGAAGCGCGTGCGATCCTGCGAGATCGCGACCAGCGCATGCGCCTCCGCGAGCGGCGTCGCCTCGCGCTTGCGCTTCGCGATCTCGCGCAGGGATGCGGCCCAGCGCAGGACCCGGGCGCGCAGGCGCGGGCCGACGTCGGCGCGCGCGGCGAAGGCCTCGAGCTTGGCGGCGGGCCGCTCGTAGTCGTGGCGCACGCGCAGGCAGAGCTCGAGGTATTCGTCGAGCATGCCGCCCAGGTCGAGGTCGTTCGCGGCGAAGTCCGGCGAGGCGAGCAGCGCCTCGTGGGTCGCCTCGGCGCGCTCGAACTGGCGGGTGGCGAACTCGAGCCGGGCGCGCTCGTCGAGGGGGAGCGCCGCGACGTGCTTCTCGTCCATCAGCCGGCGTCCGAGCGAGGCGTCCTTGTGGCTCGGGAGCCGGGAGTGGCAGGCGACGCAATCCTGAGTCAGCTCGTGCAGGAGGAAGCGCGCCTCGTCGGTGCGGCCCTCCGCGAAGCGCCGGCGGATCTCCTCGCTGTCGTTCGCGAGCGAGCGGGAGAGGAAGCCGAAGCCCGCGTCCCGCTGGGCGGCGTGCGCTTGCAGCTGCGCGCCGCCCGCCGCGAGCTTGCCGAGGGCCGCCAGGATGGCTTCGCGCTGCGCCGGGTCGGCGAAGCGGTGCTCGTCGAGGCTGGGCGGCAGCACCTCCGCCAGCGCCTCCAGGATCTCGCCCATGGTGGCGCGCGTCTGCCGCGACTCCGCGGCGTCCGGCGCGCCCCGGGCGACCGACGCCAGCAACAGGGTGCCCAGCAGGGCGATCGCTCGGCTCTTCATGTTCCCCCCTCACGCAGCGGCTCGTGCGCCGCGAGACTGTCCTAGAGGCAGCTTCCGTGCCAGTCTGGGACCCCGAGCCGCGAGGTTTCGCGCCCCGTCTGGGGCGCGCCGGAGCGGCCGGGGGGCGATCGGCCCCAGCCGCGGGGCTCGCGAACAGGCGGCGGCTCGGCATGCCGCGTGCAGCCGGAGACGGACGAGCGGGGACAGACGAGCCGGAGACAGACTGGATGGCAGCGAGCGCTCCCGAGCCCGACGCGATCGTGGATCGTCTCGCGACGCTCTTCCGCTCGCACCCGGCCTGGACCCGCGCCGCCGCGCTGCTCTCGGCGGACGCCTGTAGCAACCTGCGCTTCCCGCACCGGGCGGGGGAGGTCTGGCATCTCGCCCGGGTGGCCGGGGTGACGCGGCTCGAGCCAGGCGCGCTCCGCGACGCGGACCTCGAGCTGACGATTCCGCCGGGCGCGGTCGGGCGGCTCGAGGCGACCCGGGGCGGCGTCGGCGACTTCGCGGTCGCCCTGTTCGAGCTCGCCGTGGAGCGCGACGAGGCCCTGCGCGTGGATCTGCGCATCCTCGCCCCCTTCTCCCGGCTGATGAGACGCGGCTACCTGCGCCTGCTGGTGGCCGGCGGTCCGGCCGTGCTGGCATGGGGCGCCGCGCATGGCGTGGGCTCCCTCGGCGAGCTGCGCCGCTGGATCGGGCGGATGCGTAGCGGGGGCGGGGTGTCGCCGCGCGCGCGAATGCCGCACGCTCCCGGCTCGGGGCGCTCGCGATCGCGCGGCGCGCGGAAGGACCCTGCTTGAAGATCTGCAGCGCGGAGGAAGCCGCCGGCTTTCTCAGACCGGTCGACACGCTGGCGGTGCCGCTCGGCCCCGGCCTTCCCTCGGCGTTCCTGGATGCGCTCGGCGAGCGGGACGATTGGCGCGAGCTCACCGTCTTCGCCGCGCTCCTCACCCATCCCCACCGGCTCTTCACGCGTCGCGGAGTTCGCCTGCTCTCGGGCTTCTTCGGGCCGATCGAGCGCGCGCTGCGCAAGGCCGGTCACGACGTGCGCTTCGTGCCGGGCGACTTCCGGCGCTTTGCCCGGATCGCGCGCTCGCTCGCCCCGCGCGTGATGGCGACCAGCGTGGCGCCCGCGGGGGAGGACGGACGCGTCAGTCTCTCCCTACACGCCGGCGCGACGGTCGCCGAGCTGCACCGCTGCGGCGCCGATCCGGAGCGGCTGCTGGTGGCCGAGGTCAGCCCTCGCTTCCCACGCACGTTCGGGCTCCCGCCCGCGCATTCCCACGAGCTCGAGCCCGGCGAGATCGATCTGCTGGTCGGCAGCGATCGCGCGCCGCGCGAGCTCCCGGACGAGCCGCCCGACCCGGTCGCGATCGCGATCGCGGGGCACGCGATCCGCTTCATTCCCGAGGCGGCCACGCTCCAGACCGGGATCGGCGCAATCCCGAGCCAGGTGGTCGCCCGGCTCGCCACCGGGATCGGCGGCGACTACGGGATCCACTCCGAGATGTTCACCACCGGGCTGATGCAACTGCACGTGGCCGGCAAGGTGAGCAACCGCCGCAAGGGGATCTTCGAAGGCTACTCGGTTGCGACCTTCGCGATGGGGACGCGCGCGCTCTACGACTGGCTCGACGGAAACCAGGACGTGCGGTTCCTTCCCGTCGACGTGGTGAACGATCCCACCACGATCGGCCGCAATCGGCGGATGATCTCGCTCAACGGCGCCCTCGAGATCGACCTGCAAGGGCAGGTGGTGGCGGATACCATCCACGGCGTGCAGTACTCGGGGATCGGCGGCCACGAGGACTTCGTCGCGGGCGCTTCGCTCGGCGAGGACGACCGGTCCCTGCTGTGCCTTCCCGCGACGACGCAGGTCGATGGCCGGCGTGTCTCGCGCATCACGCGCCAGCTGGCGCCCGGTTCCGTGGTGACGACGCCGCGCCACCAGGTGGACGTCATCGTCACCGAGTTTGGAGCTGCCGAGCTGGCCGGGCGCAGCGTCGAAGAGCGCGCGGCGAGGCTGGTGGCGATCGCACATCCCGATTTCAGAGAGGAGCTCGCACGATGAATCAGGTCTTCCGGGTCTGGCTGCTCGCGCTGGTCGGAGCGCAGCTCGTCTTCTCCGTCGGGGCGGCGGCCGCCGAGCCCGCCTTCGATCCCGTGCTCGCCCAGATGGGCGCAGAGGAGTTCCCGCGCTACTGCGGGAGCTGCCACGGCGTGCGCGGCGAGGGGGACGGCCCCACCGCGGAGGTCCTGCGCACCCGCCCGGCCGATCTCACGCGGATCGCGGCGCGGCGGGGCGGGAGCTTCCCCGCCGGCGAGATCGCGCGCTTCATCGACGGCCGCTTCGCGCTGCCCGCCCACGGAAGCCGCGAAATGCCCGTCTGGGGCGATCGGTTCGGCGAAACCATCCCCGAGCCGAGCGTGGCGGAGGAGATCACGCGCGGGAAGATCGCCGTCCTCGTCGAGTACCTGAAGTCGATCCAGCGCAAGGATTGATTTCGCCTCGGCTTCGCGTGCGTCACCGGATCGACACACCGGAAGGCCCGCAGAACGCGGTTTGGCCTGCGCCCGCCCCATTCTTCACCAAAACGACGTTTTGAAGCATCCGCCGGGCCGTCAGGCGATGCCCCGGCGCGGTCTCTTTGATTTCGCGAAGAGTGCGTGAATGCTAGGGTTCGCGGCGATTTTGCGATTTCCCGCTGGTAGCCTGCCGCGGGGAGGGAGCTTGCATGCCGATCAAGGTGAGCTTCGAGATTCCGGACGCGGATCTCGAGTACTTCCGCGAGGTGATCCGCAAGGCGCAGGACGCCGCCCGCGGGAAGAACGAGTACGAGATCGTCGCGGCCGCGCGACACGCGGCGTTCGACATGCGCAAGCGCAAGCTTCCCGAGTTCGTCGAGCAGCGCATCACCGCGCTGGATCTGCTCACGCGCATGCTCGAGGACAAGGACTGGAGGCTCGAGCCCCCGCACCGAACCCGGGTGCTCCAGGCGCTCACCTACTTCTCCGAGCCGTCCGACCTGATTCCGGATCAGATCCCGGTGCTGGGCTTCCTCGACGACGCGATCATGGTCGAGCTGGTCGTCCAGGAGCTCCGTCCCGAGATCGACGCCTACCAGGACTTCTGCCGCTACCGGGACGAGCAGGAGGCCGAGCGCGGGAAGGATCCGGAAGCCGCGCGCAAGCGCCTCGAAGCGCGCCGCCGCACCATCTACGGCCGCATCGAGCGCCGGCGCGAGCAGCGCGAGCGGCGGGGCGGCACCTTCTCGCTCTTCCGGGACTGATCCCCGCCCGCGCCCCGGGTTCCGGCCGCCGCGCTCCTCGTATTGCCATCGTGGAGCAATCGTCCCGGATTCGTCACATCGCGAGGCGACCCTTTCGCCACGCATGCCGAACCGTCGCATTGCGAGAAGCCTGCCCGCTCTGCTCGTGACGGCCCTGGGCTGCGCCGCGCTCGACCCGCAGCCTGCTTCGTGTCCCAAGCCGATCGAAGAGATCCTGGGGCGGCCCGATCTGCTGCGCGAGCAGGCCGACGCGGCGCTCGCGGAAGACGCCCCGGAGCTGGCCTACCGCTACCTCGCGCTGATCGACACGCTGCACCCCGATAGCGCCGAGAGCCGCGAGTTCTACCCCGCCGCCGCCAAGCTGTTCAAGCGCGCCTACTTCGCGAACCGGATCTCGAAGCCGGACTCGGTCTGGGCGACCTCGGAGCCCGCCTTCATGTTCCAATGGCTGTCGCAATACTTTCGTGACGCGGATGCGTTTCCGCAGGCGCAGGTCGATCTGTTGTTCATCGGCATGCCCGTCTCGCTCTCCGACGAGTTCGCGGTCTACGCCAGGGCGCGCCCAAAGTACTTCTCCCGTTGGGAGATGCGGGTGACGGACGACAACGGGCGAATCGAGTCGATCACGGCCAGCCCGCGTTGAGTGCGGGAATCGCGTCCGGGCTCCAAGGGCTGAGAACCAGCAGACGGCCTTCGCTCGTCTGAAGCGCGACGGCGGGGAGAGGCGTTCCGTCCGGCAGCAGCGACCGGGTGAGGGACTCGGACATGTGTCCCATCACGAAGGGCACGGTCCAGTCGAGAGCGCGAAGCTGCTCGGCGACCTGCGCGTCCGACCGGCTGCTCTGCGGAAACAGGATCGTGAGCACGCCGTCGCGCTCGCGCAGCGGGGCCAGCGACTTCGCGAGCGCCGGAAAGCCCTCCGCGCCCGGATCCGCGAACACGGCCAGGAAGCCGCGCCGCTGCGAGGTCTGGGCGAAGTCGACCGGCTTGAAGGGGACCACGGCCGGGTCGAGCAGGCGAGGCCCGATCGCGAGCGCAAGGTTCGGGGCCGTCTTGTGGAGATCGCCGCGGCGGACGCGCTCGGCCTGCGCGACGAGATCCGTCTCGCCGACGGGGACGGCGTACAGCCCGTCGCGTCCGAAGTCGATGCGGGCCATGCCGCCGGGCTCTACGCGGATCAGGACGCCGCTCGTGCCCGCGCGCAGCGGCTGGGCCCGCTCGTCGGGCTTCCAGGCGTGGACGAGCGCCACGTGGTAGGGCCAGAAGCGCTCGCTCGCGAAGAGGTTCTTCGGCGTGACGGCGGGAGCGGCCGGGTCGGCGGCCGCGCCGCGCAGCGGACTCGTCGCGATCCACAGGAGCAGGAAGCAGCAGCGGAGCAGACGCATCGTGGCTCCAGTCGTCGCGTGGGGCGGGGAAAATGGGAACCGCCACCCGAAGGTGGCGGTTCCGGAGAGCCGGGCTGCCGGGGCGACGATCACGCGCGCCGGCGGCCCGCCACGCCCAGGCCGGTGAGCCCGAGCAGCAGCAGCATCGCGGTGCCCGGCTCGGGAACGGCCGAGACGTCGCCCGAGATGGTCACGTTGTCGATCCTCGGGATCGGATTGGCGCCCGTGGACGTGAAGCCGAGACGGAAGAAGGCGTTGTCCCCGGGATTCAGCAGTACCGATCGCGTGAAGGCTGCGGCCGTGGTGGTGAGGTTCGCCGTCGCGAGCGAGGAGTAGCTGATCCCGTCCGTCGAGAATTCGACCGTCACGTCCGAGGTGAGCGTGCTCGAGACTCCAGCGAAGCTGAGCGACCAGTTCTGGGCCTGGAAGAGGGGCCCGAGGGCGCTGAGGTTGGCCTCGAAGACGACGCTCAGATTGGCGAGCGCCCGCATCGAGAGCACGTTCCGGAAGTCCTGACCCGTGCCGGCGTTGTAGTTTCCGGCGGCGGACTGGAGGACGCCCGCGCTCGCGTCGAAGGCGACGTCGCCGACCGGCGTCTCGTTGTCGCCGGGGAGCGAGAGGTTTGGAGTCAATGACCCGGTCGTCGGCAGGAAGATGGGCGTCGCCGCGTTCTCGTCGACGTTGGTCGAGCCGTTGGCTCCGTTCATGTACATCGTTCCGAACGGCTGCGAGTCGCCGCCGGCGCCGAAGGTCGCATCGAAGTCCGAGTAGTTGGCCTTGAGCGTGTCGGCGGTAGCGAAGGTGTTCGCATCGACGACGAGGCTGCTGGCGCCCGCGTACTGGGTGAAGTCCCAGCCGGCGATGAACGCCGCCCGGGCCGATCCGACGCCGAAGAGCGAAGCCGCGACCACTGCGATTGCGGCGAGGTGAAGTCGAGTTCTCATGATCGTGTTCCCTTCCGTCCGGTACAGGTTGAATGGAATTAGTTCAGGCCGCCGAGCGACAGGGCGGTCCAGCCGTCCGTCCATACGTCGCCGCCGCTCTCGAAGGCGCCGCGGTACGTCACGTCCCTGGCTGCCACGGGATGCCCGCCCGGGGAGATGCCCGCGACGGCGCCCGTGCTGCTGGCGGGCCGCAGGTCGCTCGGCGCCGACTTGAGGGTCGGATCGAGCTGGCCCAGGGCGTTCCCGCTCGGGTCGAACGTGACGTCCTCGTTGGCGAGGCCCGCGAAGGGCCCCCAGTTCACGAGGTTGCCTCCCGAGAAGGGACCCGAGCCGATGATCGCGTCGCCGTTCTCGAGCGCCTGGGTCTCGTCGCCGACGCAGGCTCCCGCCGCCGGGGGCCCGATGCCCGAACCCACGATCGTGGGTGCGCCCGGGGTGAACGCCACGTTCGGCTGGGGCCAGCTGCCCGGGATCTCGGCGACGTCGTCGAACGTGGTGGCGACCACGCGGACCAGGTCGCCGTTGTCCGCGTCGCCGTTGGCGGCGGCGATGTCGTCGTAGTCGGCGCAGGCGTTGTTCGGCGTGGTCCAGCCCGCTGCGCCGCCCGCAGCGAGGTCGATGCCGAAGCCGGTTCCCGTGTTCACGATGATGCTGTTGCGGAGCTCCCCGGCGAAGCCGTTGCGCATCTCGTAGCCGGAGTTGGACGAGTTCTCGCAGAAGCCCGCCCCCACGCCCGTGCAGCAGTCGAGCGGCGTGTTGGCGGCGGTGCACACGGCGTTCGGGAGGAAGTCGGCGACGAAACCGATCTCCGCGTTCCCGACGGCCGTCAGGTTGTACTGGAAGGAGGCGGCCACCGGCGTCGGAGCCCGAAGGCCGTTCGGAACGGCCGCGACCAGCGAGGAGATCGAGTCGCGACCCGAGCCGAGATTGCAGTCCCCGGCGCAGTCGTCTCCATCCGCCTCCGCGATCTGGTCGCCCGACTCGCTCCCGTACAGGCCCGCTCCCGCCAGCGGGACGTCGCAGGCCGAGGAGTTGCAGTTGTGCTGGTTGTAATTGCCGCTGATCGAGACGCCGAACTGCGTGATTCCGGCGTAGCCCTGGTCGAAGTCGAAGCTGTCGTCGCCGACGTGGGACACCATCAGGTAGCTGGTGTTGACGGTTCCCCCGAACCACTCGAATCCGTCGTCGAAGTTGCAGTAGACCTCGTTGTGATCGAACACCGTGCCGTCACCGACGCCGGCCAGGGTGAAGCCGTTCAGCTCGTTCGAGGTGCCGATCTCGTCGCCGGCGTGGCGCACCGAAACGAACCGGACGATCCCCGAGCTGTCGTGCGGCTCGACGCCGCCGTAGGTGGCGACCGATTCCGGGAAGCCCGGAACCACGAGTCCCTCGACGAGGTCGTTGCCCGCGTCGGCCGCCGCCGCGGTCGAGGTTCCTCCCGTGTTCGTGGGCGCGTTGCCGTTGATCACGACGCCGCCCCAGAGAGCGACGTTGCCGACGCCGCCGACATCGTCGGCCGTGCCGTTGATGCCGTCGGGGCCGAGGCCGGGATCCACCGCGACGTGGGGTGTGAGCGGCGCGAGCGGAGCGCCTCTCGGATCGTCGTCGTGGAATGCGGGCGTCGCATCCACCACGCAGTTGCCGAGAGAGTCGTCCCCGGTCCCGAGGATCAGGTCGGTTCCGACGCAGTCGTCCACCGCGACCAGCGGCGTTCCGTTGTTTCCGCAGGTGCAAGGCAGCACCCCGGGAACGGCGCCGGAGAGAGCCGGGTTGTAGCCCGGATACGGATCTTCGAAGCTGTTGCCGTCGAAGTCGTCGGGCTGACGGTCGCCGTTGTTGTCGAGCGCTGCGGTGGTCATGATGATCACGCCGGTCGGCGTGCCCTCTCCCTGCCAGTCGATCTTGCCGGACTGGGTGACGATGATGGTGCCAGGAGAGCCGCCCACCTCGTTGGTCACCACGGCGGCGGAGCGCGGATTGCCGCGAACCGTGACGCCGGGAAGGATCGTGAGAACCCCGCCGTCGGTGATGATCAGCGGCTTGTCGAGGATCACCTCTTCCTCGCCCGGATCGTCGCCCCAGGTCGGGTTGGCGTTGGCGGCCGTGAGGCAGATCTGCGGGATCGCAAAGCAGGACTCTGCATCGGTCTGGCTGGGCCGGATGATCGCACCGGCGCCGGGGGCGTACGTGAGTACGCCGAGCGCGAGCGCGAAGGCCATGGCGGAGTATTTCGTCTGCATGGGATTGTGAAGCCCCTTGTTCGATGTCGGGTTTCGGTATCGGAAGCCGAACGGGCTCGGCACCGACGGCGGCAGGGTATGCAGCTGCGTCCTGGCGGTCTTTCGATCCACGGCCATGCATCGACGGTCTTCGGACAGCAGCCCGCGAAGCGTTGATGAAGGATTCATGAAGTCCCCCCGAGGCGAGGCTTCGGTGTTCGGGGTTCCCGAAGCCGCTCGCTCGTGGGAGTTGTGGCGGCCGCGGCTCGCGGGTGGCGGGCTTCACGGGATCTTCGCGGACTTCACGGTTCCGCCACGCGAGCGAGGGGAAATCGTCAGAATGCGAAGGAATAGGTGAGCGAGAAGGAGTAGTCGCGCCCCACCTTGTAGGATCGCTCCGCGACCTTCTGGCTGGTCTGGACGGGGTCGTAGACGATCCGGCGCGTGCTGTCGGTGAGGTTCTTGATGCTGGTCTTGAAGGTGAGCGCGCTGGGAATCGTCCCCTCCATGCCGATCGGCGCCAGCGAGACGTCGAACGGGAACGTCTGGCTGAAGACCAGATCCATCGTGTAGAAGGAATCGATGTAGCGATCGAGCGCGAGCGAGGTGATCCGGCCGTCGGGGCCGGTGGCGGCGGTTCCGGCGGCGTCGAGCAGGTCGCTGATCGCGAAGACGGAGAGCGTGATGCTGGTTCCCCAGTCGGGCTGGTCGAAGCTGATGTCGGTGTTCACGATCCACTCCGGCTGTCCGAAGAGCCTTCGGCTCGTCTCGAGGCCGAAGTACGCGGGCGCGGCATCCGGCGTGGTCTGGAAGAAGAGCTGCGCACGCGCCAGCTCTGCCGCGCTGCGGTCCACCTGCGCGTGGATGTAGGTGAAGTTTCCGCCCAGCGAGAGATACTCCAGCATCTCCGGGCCGAAGAAACCGAGGTTCTTGCGCGCTTCCAGCTCGACGCCCCAGAGCTGCGCCGTGTTGGGGTTGTTGAAGAAGGTGCGCCAGAGCGCGTTGCCCTCCAAGGTGGCCGGATTGCGCACCACGATGCTCTCGATCGGACGTTCGATGGTCTTGTAGAAGCCGCTCAAGGCGGCCAGGTCGCCCAGCTCCCCCCAGGTGTACTCGACGCGCGCGTCCCAGCTCTCGACGTCGGAGAGCGTGAGCTGCGGATTGCCGACCACGAGGTCGTCGGTGCCGAGCTCGACGGAGGCGTAGAACCCCATCTCCCGGAAGGAGGGCCTCGCCACCGTCCGAGACCAGGCCGCGCGCAGGCTCATCCCCTCGATCGGCCGGTACGCGAAGCCGGCGGCCGGGAGGATCTTCAGCTCGTCGATGGTCCCGTTGATGAGCGATTCGATGGCGGAGCGGTCGTTCGGGTCTCCCGGCGTCCAGAGGTCGACGCACTGGAGCGTTGGATCCGGGATGGTGCCGTTGGGATGCCGGCAGGGGCCGAGCGGGACGTCGATCCCGAGCAGTTGATCGTTGTAGGTGGCGTTCGCCGGGATGTTGGCGATGCCCTCGCGGTATGGATTGTCGAGGCGATCGAAGAAGACGTAGACGTCCGGAAAGGTGCCCGGCGCGCCGGCGCGCGGCGTTCCGGTGTAGGGCTGGTTCCGAGACTCGATCAGGATGTCCTCGACGCGCAGCCCGCCGAGCAGGTCGAGGTCGTCCCAGAGGGTCGCCTTCAGGCCGAAGCTCCCGGCCTGGATCTCGCGGGTCGAGTCGTTCGTCGTCTCGCGCGTGTTTCCGCCGTTGATGGTCGAGAAGATCGCTTCGCCCAGCGCCTCGGGGGTAGCGCCAGAGATCCCGAAGTTCGACGAGCTGTTCACCGTCGGGTTCTCGAGGAAGCTCGACGTCACGCCGCGCGTGGCCTTCTCGAACCAGCCGCCGCTGGCGACCTTCACGGTGATGGGATCCAGGACCTCGAACTCGTACTCGGCGTCGAAGCGGCCGAAATGGGCGTCCTCGTGGATGTCGTTGGCGCTGTTGACGATGCCATTGATCGTGAAGAACGGGGAGTACCCGTCCGGCAGTCCGCCCGCGGCCTCGTCGGCCGCGCGCAGCGCCCCCACGCTGACCGGGAAGGCGGCGGGAATCACGAAGCCGGGTTGGTTCTCGTTGCTCGGCTCGTAGAAGATCCGGGCGGCGAGGCCGGTCTCGCTCTGCGTGGTCTTCGCCTTGTTCGCCGCCCAGGTGAACCGGAAGCCGTCGAGCGCGTCGAAGCGGTGCTCGCGGTTGA
>DATBRV010000099.1:0-39852 GCA_036560145.1 Myxococcota bacterium | reverse complement strand
TTCCCGATCCTGTGCAAGATCAACCTGCGCGACGGCTTCCGCGGCGGGCTGGAGGTGCCGGACGCCGTCGGGCTGGCGCAGCGCCTCGAGCGCGAGGGCGTGGACGCGCTGGTGCTCTCGGGCGGCTTCACCAGCAAGACGCCCTTCTATCTGTTCCGCGGGCGCCGCCCGCTCGCCGAGATGATCGAGGTCGAGAAGAGCCGGCTCCAGAAGCTCGCGCTGGCCTGGTTCGGCCGCAGCGTCATCCGTGAGTACCCCTTCGAGGAGATGTTCTTCCTCCCCGAGGCGCGGGAGGTGCGCCGCTCGGTCCGGATGCCGCTGGTGCTGCTCGGCGGGATCGTGTCGCGCGAGAACGTGGACCGCGCGATGGCGGAGGGCTTCGACTTCGTCGCGATGGGCCGCGCCCTGATCGCGGATCCGGATCTCGTGAACCGGATGCGGAGCGACGCGCACGCTCGCTCGCGCTGCACGCACTGCAACGTCTGCGTCGCCGAGATGGACCGCAGCGGCGTGCGCTGCGTGCTTTAGTGAACTTCGCTCGCCTGCGGCTCGCTGCGCGCTTCGCTTGCGCTAGCTCTGGAGTTGCTGGAAGCGGTCCACCGCCTCGAGATACTGCTCGACCAGCGTGACGATCACCTCGCGCACCGGCCGGACCTCGTTCATCAGCCCGACCACCTGACCGACCGGGTTGAACGCCACCGGCTGCGCCTTGGCGGCGTAGCGGTGCGTGCGGGCCACCGCGTCGGCGGTCACCATGAACTGGAGCGGCATGCCGAGCGGCTTGGGGTTCTCGGGCTTCTCCCAGGCCTCGGTCCAGTCGTTGCGCAGCATGCGGCAGGGCTTCCCGGTCCAGGCGCGCGAGCGGACGGTGTCCTGGCTGGTGGCCTTGAGGAGCGAGGCCTGCTGCGCGGGCGGCGTCTCGGCCTCCTCCACCGTCAGCCAGAGCGAGCCGGTCCAGACGCCTTGCGCGCCCATCATGATCGCCGCGGCCATCTGCCGGCCGTCGCCGATCCCGCCGGCCGCGAGCACCGGCAGCGGCGCCACCGCGTCGATCACCTGCGGCCAGAGCACGACGCTTCCGACGTCGCCCGTGTGTCCGCCGCCCTCGCCGCCCTGCGCGATCACGAAGTCGACGCCGGCGGCCTTGTGCGCGAGCGCGTGCTTGATGCTCCCGCAGAGCGCTCCGACCAGACGGCCGGAGGCCTGGATCTCGGCGATCACTTCGGCGGGCGGGGTGCCGAGCGCGTTGGCGACCACCTTCACCTTGGGGTGCTTGAGGATCATCTCGACCTGCGGGCCCGCGGTGGTGGCCGTCCAGCCGAGCAGCTCGCGCGCCTTCTCGCCCGCCGGCAGCTCGGGCACGCCATGCTCCGCCAGCAGGTTCTTCGCGAAGGAGCGGTGCTCGGCGGGGATCATCTCGCGCAGCTTCTGCTCGAGCGCGCCGGCGTCGAGGTCTTCGCCCTTGCCCGCGTACTTGCCGGGGATCACGATGTCGACGCCATAGGGCTTGTCCCCGATATGGTCGTCGATCCACTTGAGCTCGATCTCGAGCTGCTCGGCGGAAAAGCCCACCGCTCCCAGCACGCCGAAGCCGCCGGCCTTGCTGACGGCGACCACGACGTCGCGACAATGCGTGAAGGCGAAGATCGGGAACTCGATGCCGAGTCGCTTGCACAGCTCGGTCTGCATGGCGGCCTCCTGGGGTGGCCACCAACGTAACCCGAAAGTGGAACGTGTTCCAGTCGGGCCCGAGGCTTGCCCGGCGCTCGGGGCCTTGCGAGCATTGCGGCTCCAGCAGGAGGTTCCATGTCGGGCGAAGCGTTCGAGAAGCGGCGCAAGGCGTTCGAGGAGGAGTTCTTCCAGAAGCAGAGTCAGAAGCTCGTCGACAAGCTGCGGGAGACGCTCCAGAAGAAGCAGACCCGCGAGGAGCTCCAGCAGCTCACCGGCATCCAGGACGCGGGCGTGCTGGATACGCTGATGGCCATGCATCTCGCCAAGGACACCTTCGCGGCCTTCGCGCTCTACCCCCTGGTGGAGGTCGCCTGGGCCGACGGCTCCGTCGACGAGAAGGAGCGCAAGGCCTTCCTGGCGGCGGCGGCGGAGCACGGGATCGCCCCCGGGAGCCCCGCCCATGCCGCGCTCGAGGAGTTCGTGAAGACGACGCCGAGCGACGACACGCGCAAGGCCTGGTACGCCTGGGCGGCCGAGCTCAACCGCAAGCTCGACGCCGCCGAGCGCAAGAAGGTTCGTGACGGTCTCGTCCAGCGGGCCCGGGCGGTCGCCCAGGCGAGCGGGGGCATCCTCGGCCTCGGCAGCAAGATCTCCGCCAACGAGCAGCGGATCCTGGACGCGATCACCAGGGCGTTTCCCGACTGAGGTATTCTGGGCCGGGAGGCCCGCCATGCCCGACGCCTTCGAGCCGCTCGACTTCCACCGATTCCACCGGGAGGAGCTGCCGGTCCTGCTGCGGGCGGGCAATGGCGCGCTGGCGGTGCGCGACGCGCGCCGGCTGGGGGGCCTCGCCTTCCGGCTGCCGGACGGCGCCGCCTACACCTACCTGGCTCGCGGCGAGGCGGTCGAGGTGGTGCCGGGCGACGAGAAGGCCGACACCGTGATCGAGCTCGCGCCCGAGATCTGGCAGAACGTGGTGCACGAGCTCGACGCCGCCGCGGGACTCCTCTACGGCGGGCGCGCGCACTGCAAGCGCGGAAATCCCGTCCGCTGGCTGGCCTGGGAGCCGGCGCTGCGGGCGATGTTCTCCGGCCGCCCGGTCTATGACCCGGAGCGCGTGCAGCTGAAGGACCGCCGCGGCCAGCCGCTCGACCCGGCGCAGGGCTTCGCGCCCGGCGACGAGCGCGAGGAGATGGCGCACTTCCTGCGCAGCGCCGGCTACCTGTTCGCGCGCCGCGTGTTCTCCGCCGACGAGATCGCGGGCTTCCTGGCGGAGGCCGAGCTGCTGCGCGCCGAGGCCGTGCCGGGCGACAAGCTCTCCTGGTGGGGCAAGGACGCGAAGGGCGAAGCGGTCCTGTGTCGCGTGACGCGCGCCGCGGCCAAGCCCCGGCTGCGCGGGGTTCCGAGCGATCCCCGCATCCTCGCGCTCAAGGACCTCGCCGACGAGCCGCTCGAGCACCGCCGGCCCGCCAGCGACGAGGAGGGGGTGTCGATCATCTGGAAACACCCGGAGATGCGCGAAGGGCTCGGCGACCTGCCCTGGCACCGCGACTGCGGCATGGGCGGTCACGCGATCATGTGTCCGGTGCTGGTGGTCTCGGTCTTCCTGACGCCGGCCACGGCCGAGTCCGGCGCGCTGCGCATGCTGCCGGGGTCGTGGCAGGCGAGCTGCGGCCCGATCGATGCGCGCGATGCGCGCGCGCCGCGCGGCGTCATCTACGATGCGCAGCCCGGCGACGTCTCCCTCCACTACGGCGACACCATGCACGCCGCGCCCCCGCCCACCCGCGACGATCTGCCGGTCTACCGCGTCAGCGCGGTGACGGGATACGCGCGGCCGGGCGCGCGTCCCCACCGCGGCCGCAACTACAACGAGGTCCTGCACCGGCGCGAGGACGGCCAGGTCGAGCACCTGACGCGCGTCGCAGGCTCCGAGCGCGGCGGCCGGTGAACTCGCGCGCGGCCGGATGACCGCGCGCGAGCGCACGCTTCGCGTCCTCGCCTCCGGGCTCGCGTTCGGGGAGGGCCCGCGCTGGCGCGCGGATCGCCTCTGGCTCTCGGACATGCACGATTTCCAGGTCGTCACCGTCGATCTGGCGGGCCGCCTCGAGCGCGTGCTCCGCGTCGACGGGCGGCCCTCCGGGCTCGGCTGGCTGCCCGACGGGAGCCTGCTCGTCGTCTCGATGGAGCAGCGCAAGCTGCTGCGCTGGGACGGCCGCAAGCTCGAGACGCACGCCGATCTCTCGGCTTTCGCTTCGCACGAGATCAACGATCTGGTGGTGGACGGCGACGGGCTCGCCTACGTCTCCCAGTTCGGGTTCGCGTTCCACCGGGGCGGCGAGTTCCGCAAGACCGAGATCCTGCGGGTGACCCCGGAAGGCCGGGTGAGCATCGCCGCCCGGGATCTCGCGTTCCCCAACGGCATGGTGATCACGCCGGACGGACGCCGGCTGATCGTCGGCGAGTCGTTCGCGGCGCGGCTCACGGTCTTCGAGCGCTCGCCGGGCGGCGAGCTCGGGGAGCGCCGCGTGTTCGCCAAGCTCTCGGGCGCGGTGCCCGACGGCATCTGCCTCGACGCGGAGGGCTGCGTCTGGGTCGCTTCGCCCCTCAGCCGCGAATGCCTGCGCGTGCGCGAGGGCGGCGAGGTGGCGGAGCGGGTCCCCACGCAGAACCAGGCGATCGCCTGCATGCTGGGAGGCGCGGACCGGCGCACGCTCTTCGTGCTGACCTCCGAGGGAATCGACCCCGCCGAGTGCGTGCAGCGCAAGAGCGCGCGCGTCGAAATCGTGGAGGTGGACGTGCCGGGCGCGGGCTGGCCGTGAAGCCGTCGGCTCGAAGCGGCCCGAAGCCGCCCAGCGGTGCGATAGACTGACGCGATGCGAGTGCTCGCCCCCGGCATCCTCGCCTGGTCCCGCTTCTCCCAGCCGCACGGCTACGATTTCAACGGCACCCTGCTGCTGGATCCCGCCGGGAACCTCTGCATCGATCCGGTCGAGCCGAGCGACGAGGAGATGGAGCGGCTGGTGGCGGAGGGGGTGAACCGCATCCTGCTCACGAACCGCAACCATGCGCGCGCGGCGAACCAGGTGCGCGAGCGCACGGGCGCCTCCGTCGAGATCCACGCCTCCGACGCCGACTACGCGCGCAAGCAGGGGGTCGGCATCGACGACACGCTCGAGGTGACGGGGCGCGTGGGACCGCTCACGATCGTGGGCGTGCCCGGGAAGTCGCCGGGCGAGATCGCGCTGCACGATCCCGCGCGGCGGCTTCTGATCGTGGGAGACGCGCTGATCGGTCATCCGGCCGGGCGTTTGTCGCTGCTCCCGGACCGCGTCGTCGACGACCCGGCTCGGCTTCGCGGCAGCGTGCGCCGCCTGCTCGCGCTCGATTTCGACATGCTCGTCGTCGGGGACGGCGCCTCGATCCCCTCCGGCGCGCGCGAGGCGCTTCAGGCGCTGGTGCGCTCGCTGCCCCCGGAGTGAGCTAGAATGGGTCCCCGCTCAGCGAGGGTAAAACGAGTGTGAACGAAGAATCCGGCGCCCTCGAAGCCCCCAAGCCGGTCATGTTCGAGGCGTTCCAGCGGCTCGCCGAGCTGCAGGCCTGCGACGACGAGCTGTGGGCGATCGAGCTGGAGCACACCGGGCTCCCCGCGCGCCGGTCGGGATTGCAGGCGGAGCGCGCGGCGCTGGAAGCGGCTGCGGCGCAGTCGCGCGAAGCCCTCCAGCAGGCCGAGGCCGCCCAGCGCCGCATCGAGAGCGAGCTCCAGGATCAGGAGGCGCTGCGCAAGCGCCTCGAGAGCCAGCAATTCCAGGTCAAGACGAACGATGCCTACACCGCGCTCCTGCACGAGATCGAGAGCGCGCAGCGCACCATCTCGGAATGCGAGACGCGGCTGCTCGAGGGGATGGACGCGATCGAGTCGTCGCGCGCCGCCCTCGCCTCCGCCGAGGCCGCCGGCCGCGAGGCCTCCGTGCGCCTCGACGTCGAGGGCAAGGCGCTCGACGCCCGCGAGCAGCAGCTCGATACGGAGCTGGTCCGCCTGCGCGCGGCGCGCCTGCGCGTGATCGCGGCCAGCGATCCCAAGCTGATCGAGCAGTACGAGAAGATCGCGACGCGGCGGCGGCCCGCGACGGTGCGGATTCGCGGGACCTTGTGCCTGGGCTGCCGGGTCGACATTCCGCCCCAGCTCTGCATCGAGATCCAGCGCGCCGCGCGCGTCGTCACCTGCGGAAACTGCCAGCGGATCGTGCTCGGGATCGACCGGGCCTAGTCCGATCCCGCTTGCGAAAGCAGCGCCAGAACAGTGGTTTATAGCGGTAGCTGCGAGTCGCTTCCCCAAGGGGAAGTGGCGTTGCGCCGCATGCAAAAAGATTCGTGATTCCGAAGGTTTACGCGATCGTCCCGACGGAGCAATCCGCCCCGTTCCGGGGTCTTCGTCTGCTATGCTGCGCGCGATTTTTCGCATCGAATCGCGGCGGAGAGCCGATCAGCCATCCAGCATGAAGAACAACGATCGCTACTGGGATTGTCTCGACCAGGCGATGGAGGCGTCGCACGGCGGGCGCACCGAGGAAGCCCTCGCGTGGCTCGACCAGGCGCTGCTCGCGCATCCCGAGGGCGCCGAGGCCCACAACGGGCGCGGCGAGATCCTGTGGGACGAGGGCAAGATCGAAGAGGCGCTCCACGAGTTCGAGCGCTCGCTCCAGGCCGATCCCAAATTCGTCACCGCGCACCTGAACCGCGCGGAGCTGGTGGTCGAAGACCTCTCGGAATTCGAGCAGGCGGTGCAGCTGTGCGACGAGCTGCTCGCGGGCAAGCCCGACCTGCCGCGGCTGGATCGCGCCACCGAGGCCGAGGTCCACTACCTGAAGGCCAAGGCGGTCTTCTACCTCGACGATCTCGAGGGCGCCCTCTTCCTGGTGCGCCGGGCGCTCAAGACCGGCGGCGACGTCTCCATCTACCGCGCCTTCGAGGGTCAGATCCTGTTCGAGCTCGGGCGCTTCGCGGACGCCAAGCGCGCCCTCGACGCCGCCATCGCGCTGGATCCGGAATCCGGCCACGCCATCTACCACATGGGGCTGGTGCTGGAGCGGCTCGGCAACGGCGAGGAGGCGCAGCGCGCCTTCGCCAAGGCCAACGCGCTCGACCCCGAGCGGTACCCGGTTCCGACCGCGGTGGACGAGGAGTTCTTCCGCCAGGCGGCCGCCGAGGCGATCGACAACCTGCCGCGCTCGATCCGCGAGTACGTCGAGGACGTGCCGGTGCTGGTCGAGGACTACCCGTCCGAGGAGCTGATCGCGAAGGAGAGCATCTCGCCCCAGATCCTCGGCCTCTACGTCGGCGTGCCGAAGACCGAGGCCGAGGGCTCCGCGCAGCCCCAGGATCTGACGCGCGTGATCCTGTTCAAGAGCAACCTCGAGAAGGTCTGCTCCAGCCGCGACGACCTGGTCGAGCAGATCCAGGTCACCGTGCGCCACGAGATCGGCCATCATCTCGGTCTCTCGGAAGAGGACCTCGAGCGGCTGGGCCTCGCCTAGGCCTTGGTGAACTTCGCTCGCCTGCGGCTCGCTGCGCGCGCGCTTCGCGCGCTTGCCGGACTTGCAACGCGGCCGGGTCCGACGCGGTACGATGCACCTCATGTCGGGGCTCTTGGAGCGTCTGCGCGGGATCGTCGGCGCGGAAGCCTGCCTGGCGCGTCCCGAAGAGCTGCTGGTCTACGAGTGCGACGGGCTGACGCTGCACCGCGCGCAGCCGACCGCGGTGGTGCTCCCGCGCTCGCGCGACGAGGTTTGCCGGGTCGTCCGCGCCTGCCGCGAGTTCGGCGTGCCCTTCGTGCCGCGGGGCGCGGGCACCGGGCTCTCGGGCGGCGCGGTCGCGCGGGGCGGCGGCGTCGTGATCGAGTGTTCCCGGATGGACCGCATCGTCCTGCTCGACCCGGTGGACCGCTTCGCGGTGGTGGAGCCCGGCGTCGTGAACGCCGAGCTCTCGAAGGCGGCGGCGCCACACGGCCTCTTCTACGCGCCCGATCCGTCCAGCCAGCTGGTCTGCACGATCGGCGGCAACGTCGCCGAGAACTCGGGCGGGCCGCACACGCTCAAGTACGGGACCACCACCCAACACGTGCTCGGCCTCGAGCTGGTGTTGCCCGACGGCGAGGTGGTCCAGCTCGGCTCGCGCTCGGGCTTCGCGGGCGGCTACGACCTGGTCGGCGCGGTGGTCGGGAGCGAGGGGACGCTCGGCATCGTGACCCAGGCGACGGTGCGCCTCGAGCCGATCCCGGAGCGGGTCGAGACCCTGCTCGCGATCTTCCCGGACGTCGTCTCCGCTTGCCGCGCGGTGGGCGGCGTGATCCAGGCGGGCCTCGTGCCTGCGGCGCTCGAGATCGTCGACCAGCGCACGATCGCGGCGGTGGAGGCGAGCGTCTACGCCGCGGGCCTTCCGCTCGACGCCGGCGCGGTGCTGCTGGTGGAGGTGGACGGCCCGGCCTGCTCCCTGCCCGCGCAGGTCCAGCGGATCCGCGAGATCGCGGCGGCGAGCGGCGCCACGCGGGTCGAGGTGGCGCGCGACGCCGCGGAGCGTCAGCGCTTCTGGCGGGCGCGCAAGGGCGCCTTCGGCGCGATGGGACGGCTGGCGCCCGATCTGTACGTGCACGACGCGGTGGTTCCGCGCGCGCGCCTGCCCGAGGTGCTGGCGCGCATCTGCGCGATCGGCGACCGCCACGGCCTGCGCCTCTCGAACGTGTTCCACGCCGGCGACGGCAACCTGCACCCGAACATCTCGTTCGATCGGCGCGATCCCGACGAGCTGGCGCGCGTGCTGGCCGCCGGCGTCGAGATCCTCGAGGAGTGCGTCGCCGCGGGCGGCGTGATCACCGGCGAGCACGGGATCGGGTCCGAGAAGCGCGACTTCATGGGCCTGTTGTTCAGCGAGGCCGACCTCGACGCCATGAAGCGCCTGCGCGCCAGCTTCGATCCCGAGGGCGTCTGCAACCCGGAAAAGATCTTCCCGAGCACGCGCTTCTGCGCAGAGTCGAACCCGAAGGCGCGCGGCTACGAGCGCGTCCCCTTCGACCCGTGATCCCGCAGGCGTCGCTGCGCGCGCTTCGAGAGACGCTCGGCCCCGCTTGCGTGCGCGAGGACGAGGGCGACCGCGTCGACGGCGAGCCGCTGGCGCCGACGCTGCGGCCGGCGGATGCGGGCGCGCTCGCGGAGGCGCTGCGCGCTCTCGGCCGGCTCTCGCTCGCCTGCGTGATCCGCGGCGGCGGCAGCCGTCTCGAGCTCGGGAACCCGCCGCGGGGCGCCTCGCTGCTCCTCTCGACCGCGGCGCTGGCCGGCGTCGACGAGTTCGACGCCAGCGAAGGGGTCTGCCACGTTGGCGCCGGAACGCCGCTCGCGGCGATCCAGGCGCTGGTGGAGCCGTCGGGCTGGCAGCTGCCGCTGGATCCGCCGGGCGCGGGCTCGACGCTGGGCGGCGCGCTCGCGGCGGCGGCCCTGGGTCCGCGCGCGCAGGGCTTCGGCCGGCCGCGCGACTGCGTGCTGGGCCTCGAGGTCGCGCTGGCGGACGGATCCCGCACGCACTGCGGCGGGCGGGTCGTGAAGAACGTGACGGGCTACGACCTGAACAAGCTCTACACCGGCTCGCTCGGAACGCTGGGCGTGATCGAGAGCGCCTGGCTGCGGCTGCGCCCGCTGCCGGCGCGCGTCGCGCTGCTCGAGTTCGCCTCGGACCGGCTCGCCGCCGCCTGCGCCGGCGCGCTCGCCGCCGGCCGCCGCCCGTCGGCGCGCGCCGCCTCGCTGCTCGCCTCGCGCGCCGACACCGGCGCGCGGCCCTTCGGCGTGGTGATCGAGCTGGCGGGCGACGAGGCCAGCGTCGAGCGCGACGCGGCCTGGTGCGGATCCGAGCTGGGGGCCGCGCCCGCGGCGCCGGATGCGCTCGCGCGCGTCCGGGAGCGGCAGGGCTCGACACCAGGCGGCGACGGCTTGCGCTTCCGGATCGCCGGTCTCGCCTCGCGCTGCGCGCTCGCGCTGGCCGCGCTAGAGGACGCGGGGGCCGAGCTGCTGGCCCATCCCGCACTCGGGCTGGTCTACGCGGGCTTCGCGCTGCCCGGCCGGGAGGATCCGGAGGCGGCGGAGGCGGCCTTCCGCTGCGCGCTCGCCGCCGCGGAGGCCGGCGGCGGCGCGGCGCTGCTGGAGGCCGGGCCGGCCTGGGCGAAGCGGGGCCGGGACGTGTTCGGGGATCTCGGGCGAGCGCTTGCGCTCGCGCGCGAGCTGAAGCGCCGCTTCGATCCGGCGGGCCTGCTCAATCCCGGCCGCTTCGCGGGGCACCTATGACGGGCGCGCCGGGCTCCCGCTGGGAGACGATCTTCGAGAAGTCGCTCGATTGCGTGCACTGCGGCCTCTGCCTGGAGAGCTGTCCGACCTATCGCGAAACCGGGCGCGAGATCTCCTCGCCGCGCGGGCGTATCTACCTGATGCGCGGAGTCGCGGAGGGGCGCATCCCGCTCGCGGAGGCGGTGGCCGAGGAGGCGTATCTCTGCCTCGGCTGCCGCGCCTGCGAGACGGCCTGCCCCTCCGGCGTCGAGTTCGGCGCGATGCTCGAGCTCACCCGCGCGGAGGTGGAGGACGCCGGGCTGCGCCGGGGGCCGGCCCGGGCGCTGGAGCGGCTCGCGCTGCGCGGCGCGCTGGCGCGTCCGAAGCGGCTGCGGCTGCTCTTCGATCTGCTGGCCCTCGTGCAGCGGCTGGGCCTCGACCGCTTTGCGCTCGCGCTCGCGCCGCGCGGCCTGCGCGAGCTGCTGGAGCTGGCGCCGCGCGTGCCCGCGAGATCGCAGCGGCGCGAGCTGCCCGAGCGGATTCCGGCGCTGGGAGAGCGGCGGGGCCGGGTCGGCTTCTTCGTCGGCTGCGTGATGCCGGAGCTCTTCGGCCAGGCCAACGCCGACACCGTCGACGTGCTCGCCCGCAACGGCTTCGAGGTGGTGCTTCCGCGTGGGCAGGGCTGCTGCGGCGCGCTGCACGCTCACGCCGGCGACGAGGCGTTCGCGCACGCGCTGGCGAGGCGCAACGCGGCGGCGTTCGCGCGCGCGGGCGTGCGGGATGTCGTCGTGAACTCGGCGGGCTGCGGGGCCGCGCTGCGCGACGCGGGCCGCTGGCTCGGCGCCGAGGGCGAGGCGCTGGCGGCCAGCGCCATCGACGTGTCCGCGTTCCTGGCCCGCGAGGGCCTGCGGCCGATCCCGGGCCGGATCCAGGCGCGCGTCTGCTACGACGATCCCTGCCACCTGGTGCACGGGCAAAAAATATCGGACGCGCCCCGGCGGCTGCTCGAGCAGATCCCCGGCCTCGAGCTGGTTCCGCACGACGATCCGGCCAGCTGCTGCGGCGCGGCCGGCATCTACAACCTCACCCACCGCGCCATGTCCCAGGCGGTGCTGGAGCGGAAGCTGCGCTCGCTGGCCGCGGCGGATCCGGACCTGATCGCGACCGGAAACCCGGGCTGTCTGATGCAGCTGCGCAGCGGGGCTGCGCGCGCGGGGCTGCGCGCCGAGGTCGTGCACCCGATCGAGCTGCTGGCGCGCGCCTACTTCTCGTCGGGCGACTCGAGGCCGAGCCGGCGCATCTTGTAGCGCAGGCCGGGGCGCGAGAGGCCGAGGGCTTCGGCCATCCGGCGACGGTTGCCCTCGCAGGCAACCAGTGCCTCTCGGATCGCCTCCGCTTCGATGCGCTCGACGCGCTCGCGCAGCGTGCTCCCGGGCGGCAGCGGATCCGGCGCCGCCGCCGGGCCCGCGGGCGGCAGATCGCGCGCCGAGACGGATTCCCCGTCCGTGGCCAGCGTGATGGCGCGCTCGACGGCGTTGCGCAACTCGCGCACGTTGCCCGGGAAGTCGCGTCGCGAGAGCGCTTCCAGGAAATCCTCGTCCAGCGTGATGCGGCGCGCCTGCGCGGCGCCCAGCTCCTCCGCGAAGTGCTGCGCGAGGAAGGGGATGTCGACGCGCCGCCGTCGCAGCGGCGGGACGAAGAGCGTGACCGCGTTCAGCCGGTAGAAGAGATCCTGCCGGAAGCTCCCCTCCTCGATCGCGGCCTCCAGGTCCCGGTGCGTCGCCGAGACCAGGCGCACGTCCACGTGACGGACTTCCGTGTCGCCCAGCGGCCGCAGCTCCCGGGTCTCGATCACGCGCAGCAGCTTCATCTGGAGCGCCGGCGAGGTGTCGCCGATCTCGTCGAGGAAGAGCGTGCCCCCGGCCGCCGCTTCGAAGAGCCCCGTCTTGGCGCGGTCGGCTCCGGTGAAGGCTCCGCGCCGGTGGCCGAAGAGCTCGCTCTCCAGCAGCGTGTCCGGCAGCGCGCCGCAGTTGATCGCGACGAAGGGGCCGGCCGCGCGCGGGCTCTGCTCGTGGATCGCGCGCGCCACCAGCTCCTTGCCCGTCCCCGTCTCGCCCTGGATCAGCACTGGGATCGGCGAGCCCGCCACCTGCTTCACCTGCTCGAGGACCTGGCGGATCGCGGTCGAGACGCCCAGCAGCGCCGGCGCGGGGCGTTGCTGCGCGCGCGCGCCGCGGCCGGGCGTCGCGGAGCCCAGCGCGCGGCCCACCGCGTAGCGCAGCAGCGCGGCGGGAACCGGATGCGCCAGCGCCTGCGCCGGCTCCAGCTGCGCGAGCGCGCCCAGGGCGACCTCTTCGCGCGCGCCGTGGAGCGAGAGCAGGAGCGAGGCGCGCAGCGGGAGCGAGAGCAGCGGGAGCAGGGCCGCGACGCTGGCGGCATCGTCGTCCGCGTCGAGGCACGCGATCGCGGCCGCGGCGTCGAGGAAGCGGGCCGGGGAGGAGAGCGCGGACGGCTCGAGGCCGGATCCGTTGAAGTCGGGCGCCAGCGCGGCGGCGACGGCGCGTCGCAGCGCGGCGTCGCGCGCGATCACGAGCACCAGCGGCGCCGGCTTCGCACCCTGCTGGAGCATTCCGCTCTCGCTGCTCGGCGCGGGGGAGTGGAGAGGCTGGCTGCGGCGGATGGGCATCGTGCCGGGAATATCGACACGGGAGGGCGGATCCTGAGGCGTTCTGATGGACTCCGCTCGCCTGCGGCTCGCTGCGCGCGCGGTTCGCGCTTGCCTATTTGTAGAGGATCGCGTCCGGGGTCTGGCGGGGCTCCTTGATGCGCGGGAAGGCGCCGAGCGAGAAATCCTTGAGCGAGCCGCTCAGCACCAGCTCGAAGGGCAGGATCGACTCGCGGGCCCGCACCAGCCCGTAGCGCTCGCGCATCCCCAGGTAGGCGTACTCCGAGGTGGCGGTGGCGCGGGTGTCGACGTCGTCCGCGAGCCCGAGCCGGGCGCGCTCGAAGAACACGTCGCGCTGAGCGTTGGGCGCGAACTTGTCGTCGCTGTCGAGCAGCGAATTGCGCAGGTCGGTCTCCTCCACCTCCGAGACGAGCCGCGCCAGCTGCTCCGCCGAGATCGTCTCCTGCGCGCGATGCGGCGGGCCCTTCTCGTCCTCTCCCGGCGCGATCGTGCAGATCTCGATCTGGCGGGCACCGAGCAGGGACACGCCGTCCGGGTGGAGCTCGCCGTTGCTGGCGTCGCCGTCGAGCAGGCCGGGAGCGAGCGCGAGGCCGCGCGGGCCGGCGACGCGGGGATTCTCGAGCAGGAAGCCCCGCGAGAGGCGGATGCTCTGGGCGGACGCGAACTCCACCTCGTTGCGCAGCTGCGCGTCGGCGGCTTCCACCGCCGGCGTCCCGGGGAAGCGCTCGGGGATCAGGCGCAGCATCCCGACCCGCAGCGAGCGGTTCTTCTCGTGGATGGCCGCGTCGTACGCCTGCTTCCCGGCGAGCCGGCGCAGCCGGTCGATCTCGGCGAGGTCCGCATCGGGAGCCGTCTCCGCGATGGTCATGGCGCCGATCCAATTTCCGCGGTCGCCTTCGTAGTCGACCAGCCAGTCGCGCACTTCGGCCGCGTGCTCGCCGTCCGGATAGCGCGCCAGGTAGTCGCGCGCCGAGGCGGCCACCGCCTGCACCGACGGCAGCGCGGGGAGCCAGGGCAGCTGGAGCAGGCGCACGGGGGTCGACATCACGCTCTCCGCCAGCGAAGGCGCGTCGAGCGCCCACTCGAGCGGCTGCGGCAGCTGCCGGTCGCGCGCTCCCGCGTAGAAGGGGCCCACCAGCACCCAGAGGGCGCGGTTGCTGCGGTCGTGCCGGCGCGCGGCGCGGAACGCGGACCACGCGTTGCGCCGCGGATCGAGCGTGAGTGCGGAGGCGTGGCGCGCCATGTTCCACTGCGAAGGGCTCTCGTCCGCCAGCTCCTCGAGCTCGTCCCACATCTGTGTCTCTTGGCCGGCCTCGCCGTGGGCGATCGATAGCGAGTAGCGCGCCTCGTCGGCGAGGGGGCCGTCCGGGTCGCGCTCGAGCAGGGCTCCCGCCTCGGATTCGACCGGCCCGCCCGGCAGCAGCAGCGCCAGCGCGAGCGGCCGCGCGGCGGCGGGGTCCGCGTCCTCGGGCGCGGGGGCCGCCTCCAGGCTGCGGCGCTGCTCCGCGCGCAGCGCGAGCAGGCCGGCGGCCGCCTCGTCGCGGCGCTCGAGCGCTCCGGGATCCTCGGGAACGATGCGCAGCGCCCGGTCGGCGAAGACCAGCGCCGTGCGCACGTCCTCCTTCCCGAGCGCCTTGTCCGCCACCCGCAGCGCCTGATCACGCTGGGTCTCCCGCAGGCGCGCCTCGGCGGCCTCCACCTTCGGCCGCAGCTCCGCCACCTCGGGCGCGTCGGGATTGCGCTCGATGAACTCCTTCCAGTGGGCGAGCGCCTGCCGCCGTTGCAGCGGCAGCGCGTCCTGTTGCCGGAGCGCCACGGCGTACTCGATCAGCGCGCGCCCGATCCGGTAGGGAGCGAGGGTGAGCGTCAACACCGAGCGCCCGATCGGATCGGCCAGCGTGTTGAAGGCCCGGCCGAAGTCGATGATCCACGCGTCGCGGATGCGCTGATCGGCCAGCACCAGCGGATCGTCGAGGGAGGCCTGGGCGAGGCGTTCGTAGAGGGCGGGCTCGATGTCGTCGCGCTCGAGCAGCTCGAGCGTGGCGCTGCGGTAGGCGCGCGCGCCGCCCAGCGTCGAGTTGACGAGATCGTGCGAGACGGGGACCAGCCCGGTCGTGGGCTCCTCCGACGCCGCCAACACCGTGTCGATGGCCTGCATCCGGCGCAGCGCGTTGGCCGTCTGGCTGGGGCTGCCCGCCAGCGCGGCCGCGGCGAGCTCGGCCGCGGTCTGGTCGGCGACGTCCGGCACCCGGGCCGCGAAGCGAGGGTCGCGTTCCAGCGGGGGGCCCAGGGGCGTGGCGGCGGGCGTGCGACAGGCCTGGGCGGAGAGGCCCAGGGCCAGCAGGGCGAGCGCGGCGCGAGCGCGGCTAGGGCGTGAAGCGGTCACGGTCCACCCTCAGGGCGAAGGCCAGGAAGGCCTCCAGCCGGCGCGAGGCCTCGAGCTTCTCCGGCGTTCCGTCGCGCGTCGCGACCATCTCGTAGACGCGCGCAGCCGTGTCGATCAGCTCCTGGAAGCGGGCGGGATCGAAGCGCAGGCTCTCCGGGGGATTCGCGTCGACGTACTCCTCGGCGAGATCCGCGTAGAGCTCCGCCAGCGAGAGCAGGTGCCGGCTCGAGTTCTTGCTGTCGTGGTGGTGCATCGCCACGCGCTGCCGCTCGGCGGCGGCGCGCACGTCACCGTCGGGAATCAGCCGGCGCAGGGCGGCGAAGTAGTCGGCGCGCGCGACGTCGATGCGCTCGATCTCCTCCTGCACGACGAAGGCGTAGTGGGTCTGCTGCACGGACTCCGCCACCGTCTCGAGCGCTCCGGCGCTCTCGTCGAAGCGGCGGACCGCGCTCGCGATCTCCGCATCCAGCCGGCCTTCGGCAGCGGCGCGGGTGGCCAGCTCGGTCAGCTCGGGTCCGCCGTCGCTCGAGGCTTGCAGCGCCACGCAGACGTCCGCGCTCTGGAGCGCCTCCGCGCGCAGCTCCGGATCGCGCTCGGCCGCGATCCGGTAGGCGTCGGCGGCGAGATCGAAGGCGCGCAGCCGCTCCAGCGCGCGGCCCTTGGCGAACGCGATCACGCCGTCCAGGTGGCCGGCCCGCAGCGCGTCTGCCTGCCGGGTCTCCAGGTTCTCGAGGCGGAGCAGCGAGCTTCGGTAGACGTTGCGGCCGGTGAAGTCGCGCGCGGGGTCGAAGCGGTAGGTGTCGTCCGGCACGTGGCGCCGCAGCACCGCCACCACCTCGAGCACGTTCTCGGTGGGGGCATAGGTGGGATTGATCTCGGGCGCCGAGGCGCAGGCGAGCCAGGGGGCGGAGAGCACGAGCAAGGCGCGCGATCGGATCATGTCGACCCGGCAGGATACCGCAGCGCCGACCCTCAGTGACGGGAGGCGCTCCGGCGCGTCGCGCGTCGCGGCCGCGCGCGCGGTGCGATCGCGTTGAGCATCTTCTCGGTCGCGATCACGGCGGCGGCGAGCTGGTCTGAGTCGACCCCGCGCGTCGAGAAGGTCGGCCCGCCCCGGGCGGCCGGGCGCCAGGTGATCACGGTCTCCACCAGCGCCGCCGTCTGGCCTCCGGGCGGGATCCGCACGCGGAAGTCCTCCAGCCGCGGCAGCGCCAGCCGGAAGCGCCGCGCCGCCTTGGCGAGCGCGTTCATGAAGGCGTCGTAGCCGCCGTCGCCCGTGGCGTGCGCCTTCTCGGTGCGCCCGCGATAGCTGAGCGCCAGCTCGGCGTGCGGCGTCTCGCCCGTGCCCACCTGGACCGACCAGGACGCGACCCGCACCTGGAGCTCGCCCGGCCGCTTGAGCACGTCGTCGATGATGTAGGGAAGGTCCTCGATGCTGAGGATCCCCTTCTTGTCGCCAAGCTCGATGACGCGCTTCAGGACCAGGTCGCGGTCGGCCGTGGTCAGGCCGATGCCCAGCGCCTCGAGGTTCTGGTCGACCGACGCCTTGCCCGAGAGCTTGCCCAGCGCGTACCGGCGCTTCTGTCCGAAGCGCGCCGGCGCGAGCCGCGAGGCGTAGAGATCGCCCTTCAGATCCCCGTCGGCGTGGATCCCCGCCGTCTGCGTGAAGACGTCGCGGCCCACGATCGGCGTGTTGGCGGCGATGTCCTTGCCGCTGAAGATCTCGACCAGCCTCGACACCGCGGAGAGACGATCCTCGCGGACGCGGGTCCGCAGCCTGGTGTGGTCGTGGATCGCCGCCACCACCTCGGCCAGCCGCGTGTTGCCGGTGCGCTCGCCCATCCCGTTCACGCTGGTGTGGACGCCGCGCGCGCCCGCCGCGATCGCGGCCAGGCAGTTCGCGGTGGCGAGGCCATAATCGTTGTGAGCGTGGAACTCGAACACCTGGCCCGGCCATCTCTTCAGCATCCGCTTCACGTGCTCCGAGACGTCCTGCGGCGCGAAGACCCCGAGCGTGTCCGGCAGATAGATGCGAAGGGCGCCGAGCCCCTCGAGCAGATCCACCATCGCGAAGACGTACTCCGGAGAGTCGACCACCCCGTTCGACCAGTCCTCCAGGTAGACGTTCACCGAGAGCTTGCGCCGGCGCGCGTAGCGCAGCGTCTGCGCCACGCCGGCGCGGTGCTCCGCCGGCTGCATGCCGAGCTGCTTGATGCAGTGCAGCTCCGATCCCTTGACCAGCAGGTTCATCACGGCGCCGCCGGTGCCGGTGATCCAGTCGACGGAGGCCTTCCCGTCGCAGTAGCCGAGGATCTCGACGGCCTTGAGGCGGCCCTCGCGGCGCGCCCAGCGCGCGATCAGGCGCGCCGCCTTGCGCTCGCCCTCCGAGACGCGCGTCGACGCGATCTCGATGCGATCGACGCCCACCTCCTGGAGCAGCAAGGTCGCGAGCTGAAGCTTCTCGGCGGGCGTATAGGCCACGTCCGGGGTCTGCTCCCCGTCTCGTAGGGTGGTGTCCATCACCGCGACATATTCGGATTTGACGCGCGCCGCCGACATCTCGGCATCAGGCTACCTTCGCGGCATGACGGCGTCCACGCGCTCGCTCACCGTGCAGGCGGAAGACCCGGGAAGGCGTCTCGATCTCTTCCTCGCCGAGAAGCTCGCGCTCTCGCGCGCGCAGGTGCGCCGCCTGCTCGCGAGCGGCGCCGTCGAGCTCGACGGGCGCCGGGTCGGCCAAAACGAAAAGGGAGCGCGGCTGACGAGCCCCTCGTCGGTCGCGGTCGCGCCCTTCGTGCGCCGCGAGGATCAGCGCGCGATTCCCGAGCCGGGCGCCGCGCTGCGGGTGCGCGCGCAGGGGCCCGGCTGGCTCGCGGTCGACAAGCCCGCCGGCACGCCGGTGCATCCGCTGCGCGAGGACGAGACGGGCACCGTGCTGAACGCGCTGATCGCGCGGGAGCCGCAGGTGCACGGGGTCGGCGAGGGGGGGCTGCGCAGCGGGGTGGTGCACCGGCTCGACGTGGACACCTCGGGAGTGCTGCTGGTCGCGACCCAGGCGCAGAGCTGGGAACGGCTGCGCCGCGCCTTCGCCGAGCACCGCGTCGAGAAGGTCTACCGCGCGCTGGTGCTGGGGCGCGTCCTGGAAGCGGGCAGCGTCGAGCTCCCGCTCGTCACCGCCCGGCATCGCCCCGCGCGCGTGCGGGTGGCGGCGGCGGGCGAGGCGGCGCGCGGAGCGCACATCGGCGTGCTCTCGTTCCGCCCGCTCGAGGTCTTCGCGTCCGCCACGCTGCTCGAGGTGCGCCCCCGCACCGGCTTCCTGCACCAGATCCGAGTCACGCTGGCGCACCTGGGCTTCCCGGTCGCGGGCGACCGCAGCTACGGACCGGCCTCCGACCCGAGCGGCGCCGCGCGCCACATGCTGCACGCGGCGCGCGTCGCCTTCGAGGAGATCGAGGCCGAGAGTGCGGACGCCGACGATTTCGCCGCGCTCTGCGCTGCCCTGCGCGCTGGCAGCTAGATTTTACGAAGCAGCGTCAGGCCGTCCGAGATCGAGAGCATCGCGCAGTCGACCCGCGGGTCGCGGGCGACGGCGTCGTTGAAGGCGCGGATCGCGCCCGTCTGCGGATCCGTCGCCGCCGGGTTCACGACCTGACCCATCCAGAGCACGTTGTCGACCAGGATCAGGCCGCCGCGGCGCAGGCGCGCGAGGATCAGCTCGTAGTAGACCGGATAGCTCGGCTTGTCCGCGTCGATGAAGGCGAGGTCGAAGACGGGCTCCTCGGGCAGCGCGCGCAGGGTCTCGGCGGCCGGGCCGATCCGCAGGTCGATCCTGCCCGCGACCCCCGCCTTCTCCCAGTAGCGCCGCCCGATGCGGGTCCACTCCTCGCTCACGTCGCAGGCGATCAGCTGGCCGTCCGCGGGCAGCCCGCGCGCGAGGCAGAGGGTCGAGTAGCCGGTGAAGGTGCCCACCTCGATCGCGCGCCGCGCGCCGATCGCGCGGGCCAGCAGGGTCATGAAGGCGCCCTGCTCGGGCGCGATCTGCATCAGCGAGATCCCGCCGAGCCGGCTGGTCTCCTCGATCAGCTCCTGCTGGATGGCGTCGGGGGGCGTTCCGTGCGCGACGATGTAGCGATGGATCTCCGCGCCGAGATGGACGGACTTGTTCTGGTCGGCCATCGGAAAGGCTCTCCTGGTGGGCGCGGCGGCGGGCCTCGATCGGCGATATCGTGAATAGCCCATCCCGGACCCAGGAGGAAATCATGGCCCAGGAACGCCAAGGCGCCGTCACCATGCGCGGCCGCCCGCTCACGCTCGTCGGTCCCGTCGTGAAAGTCGGCGACAAGGCGCCCGACTTCACCGCCGTCGACAGCAAGCTTCAGGACGTCACGCTCGGCTCGGGCCAGGGCAAGACGCGCATCTTCAGCGTGATCCCGAGCCTCGACACCCCCGTCTGCGACCTCCAGACCAAGCGCTTCAACGAGGAAGCCGGCAAGCTCGGCGACGCCGTCGTCGTCTACACGGTGTCGGCGGATCTTCCCTTCGCGGCCGTACGCTGGTGCGGCGCGAACGGCGCCAAGAACGTGCAGTGCATCTCGGATCACCGGAGCATGTCGTTCGGCGACGCCTGGGGCACCCACGTGAAGGAGCTGCGCCTCGACGCCCGCGCCGTCTTCGTGGTCGACGCCAAGGACAAGGTGGTGCACGCGGAGTACGTCAAGGAGATCGCGGAGCACCCGAACTACGACGCCGCCCTCGCTGCGGCGAAGAAGGCCGCTGGGAAGTAACCCGGCCTTAGTGAACTCCGCTCGCCTACGGCTCGCTGCGCGCGGGCTTGCGCCCGCTTGCCAGCTGCAGCTGCATCGCGCGCGCCTTCTCCTCCTCGGCCTCGGGGATCATCCCGCGTTTCTGGTAGAGGATGGAGAGATTGGTGTGGCTGAGCGGGTCGTCGGGCTCGAGCTCGATCAGGCGTCGCGCGGCCTCGGTCGCAGTCTCCAGCTCCCCCTTCTTCTGGTAGGCCATCGACAGGCCGTTCCAGGCGATCGCGAGCTTGGGGTCCGCCGCGAGGGCGGCGCGGTAGCCGGCGATCGCCTCGTCGACCCGATCGTTCGCGAAGTGCTGGAAGGCCGCTCGGTAGAGCGCGCGGGCGTCGGACATGGCCCGAGTATACTTACGGCATGGCCTCCATTCGCAGCGGCTTCTTCAACCGCCTGGTCCTGAACCTCGCCCTGTTGCTGGGGGCGATGCAGCTGGTGGTCTGGCACTGGGTCAGCGTGGTCTGGCTACGCCAGCCGGCGCCGGGCCTCGCGCTCGCGTTCGGGACCGCGCTGCTGCTGGTGGCGGCGAATGCGCTCGCGGTTCCAGCGCTCCGGAGCGCTCGCCGCAAAAACGGGCTTGCGGGGGGGATCGCGCGCTTCTACATGAACCTGGGCGTCGCGACCCTGCTGGTCGGGATCGCGGTGCTGGCCTCGTGGCTGATCTTCGGCCTGGCGGCGGGCCTGCTGGGGGCCGTCGGCGCGGGCCCCTCGCACGCCTTCGAGGCCTTCCGCTTCGGCAGCGCGGCGCTGGCGGGCTCCGTCGCGGGGCTGCTCGTCTGGGGCTTCAGCTTCGGCCAGGCGCGGGTGGCGCGCACGCGCGTGCCGGTCGCGATCCCGGGCCTGGCGCCCGCGCTCGACGGGCTGCGCGTGGTGCAGATCAGCGATCTGCACATCGGCAACGGCCTCCAGGGAGAGCGGCTGACGCGCATGGTCGAGCGGACCAACGCGCTCTCGCCCGATCTGATCGTGATCACGGGCGACATCTTCGACTTCGACCCCGCCTTCATCGACGACGGCCTGCGCCGGCTCGCGCAGCTGAAGGCGCGCTGCGGGGTCTACGCGATCCTCGGCAACCACGACGTCTACACCGGAACCGAGCGCGTGGTGGCGGGCTTCGCCGCCCGGGCGCCGGGGATCCGGCTGCTGCGCGACGAGATCGTGAAGCTGCCGCTTCCCGAGCCTCTCTATCTCGCCGGCGTCGAGGATCCCGGGCCGGACTGGTCGGCGCGGGGGCTCGAGCTGCCCGCGATCGAGCGGCTCGCGGGCGAGCGCCCCGGCGACGGCCCCACGCTGCTGCTGGTGCACCGGCCGGAGGCGTTTCCGCAGGCCGCGCGCCTCGGGTTCCCGCTCGTGCTCGCCGGCCACACCCATGGCGGCCAGCTCGCGCTGCCGACTCCCGGCGGGCCCTGGAACCTGGCGCGGACCGTCACGCGCTTCACGCGCGGGCGCTATCAGCTGGAGAGCTCGACGCTCTACGTGACCCGCGGCGTCGGCGTCGGCGGCCCCGCGCTGCGCGTCAATTGCTCGCGCGAGATCACCACGCTCGAGCTCGCGCCGGCTTGAATCAAAGATTTTTTTCGAGCACGTCCACCAGCCGGTGGCGGCGGAAGCCGGCCTTCTCGTAGGCGCGCACCGCCGTGCGGTTGACCGGCGAGAGCATCAGCAGCGCCGATTCGGCGCCGGCCTCGAACTGGCGTCCGAGCGCCCAGGCGGTCAGCGCCGAGCCGAGCCCGCGGGCGCGCATGGGCGGCGCCACGCCGACGTAGGCCACCCAGACGCGGCGCGGCCAGTGCGTCTCCAGCTCGACGAAGGCGACCACGCGGCCCTCCGCGCGCGCCACGCCGTGCGCGTGGCGGCCGTCGCCGAGCACGGCCTGCATCCGCTCGCGGCTGCGCTCTCCGAAGCCGCAGGTGGAGTACAGGTCGAGGATCGCGTCCGCGTCGCCCTGCTCGGCGGCCTCCAGCGCGAGATCGGCGGGCGCCGCCTCGGAGGAGAGCCGCGCGCGCTCGCAGCGCATCAGGAAATGCTGGCGCACCGGACGGAAGCCGTGGCTGGTGAGCAGCGAATAGCCGGCGCGGTTGCGCGTGCCGATGCCGGCCGCCGCAAAGCCGATGCCGAGCCGCTTGGAGCCGAGCGCGATCGCCTGACGCAGCAGCTCGCCGCCCAGCCCCTTGCCGCGTTGATTGCGCCGGACGATCGGGCAGAACATGCCGGCGGCCTCCGCCCCGGTCTCGCGGATGAAGCCCGCGAGGCCCAGCACCTCGCCGTCGCCGGCGTCCGCCACCAGCAGGTGTTCGCCCGGGTCGATCCCGAAGCGCCCGAACTCCGCGAACAGCTCGTCCTCGCTCTCCCAGAGCGGGTTGAGGACGAAATCCGCCTCGCCGCGGGCGCACTGCATCGAGAGCGCCACCAGCGCCCCGGCGTCTTCCTTGCGGAAGGGTCGGATCGGCACCACGCCTCCTTCAGCTCCCCCGGCAAGCGCCAGTGTATCAGCCGACGCGGCGGCGGATCGACTTGACCAGACCGGAGAGATCGAAGCTGCGGCTGCGCTGGAGCTGGAAGTAGTGGTCGCCGTCGTCCTTCACCAGCAGCTTGACCCGCTGCCCGGCGAGCGCCTCCTCGGGCGTCTCGGCGTCGCCCGGCTCCCGGTCGAGCTTCGCGAACACGCGCCGGCCGTCGACCGAGAGCAGCGCCACGGTGAGCGGCGGCCCGCCGCCCGCGCGCACGTGGATCGTGGTGGCGGCCTCGACGATCGCCTCCGCGCCGTGCAGCCGCGCCGCGCTCTCGCGCTCGGGCCGCCCCTGGCGCGACTCGAAGTGCAGGCGAGGCGGCGTCACCGGGGCGCGACGCCGCCGGCTGTCGGCCCGCTCGAGGATGGTCACGAAGTTGTTGTTGCCGGGCCCGCCGACCGAGAGGGAGATCCCGATCTTCGGATCGCGCACCTGGGCCCGCGGGTTGGGAAAGCGATCCGTCAGCTGTAGATGGTTTTCCGCGATCTGGAAGAGTCCCGTGCCTCCCACCGGATGGCCGCGCGCCTTCAGGCCTCCCGACATGTTGGTCGGGAGGCTCCCGCCCGGCCCGGTGACCGGATTGGCGTAGGGCGAGACGGCCTCGCCCTCGAGTTCCCCGACCAGCGCCGTCAGCGCCCCCTCCGCGTCGACCAGGCCCAGGTCGGCGAGGCCGATCGGCAGCAGGCTGTTGAAGGCGTCGTGCACCTCCACCACCAGGCCCTCCAGCTCGCGCGGGTTCGCGATCCCCGCGCGCCAATAGGCGATCCGCGCGGCCTGCCGGGTGGCGTCCAGCGTCGTGAGCGAGCTGCGGTCGAGGATCGAGGCGGTCTCGGTGGCGGAGCCGAGGCCCGCGATGCGCACCGCCTGCGGCTTCGCGGTCAGCACCACGGCGGCCGCGCCGTCGCAGATCGGCGAGCAGTCCTTGCGCATCAGCGGCGTCGCCACCGGCAGGTTGCTGCGCGCGTCGAGGTAGGCCTCGATCGGCTCGGGCCGGCCAAAGAAGGCGGCCAGCGGGTTCTCGGCGCCCAGGGCGTGGGCCCGGTGCATCAATCGCGCGAGCGCGCCCGTCACCGCGCGGCCCTTCAGCCCCCGCTCGCGCAGCCAGGCCTGGGTCACCAGCGCGATCAGGGCCGGCATCGTGAAGCCGAAACGCCGCTCCTCGGGATCCACGGTCTTCGACATGATCGAGGTGGCGACCTCGGTCGTCACCATCTTCATGCGCTCGCCGCCGAGCACGAGCATGGTCTCGAACTCGCCCGAGGCAATCTTGTAATAGGCCTCGTGGAGCGCGGCGGCGCCGGTCGAGGAGGCCGTCTCGGTGCGGACCGCGGGGATGCCGGTGAGGCCGAGCCGATCGGCGACCTTGGTCGCGATGTTGGCGCGGTTCTCGAACTCCTCGCTGTCCATGATGCCGATCTGGACACCGTCGAAGCTGCGCACCGAGCTGTCGGCCAGGGCCTTGTGGTAGGCGTCGGCGAAGAGGTCGAAGACGGTCGAGAAGATGTGGCCGGTGAGGTCGACCTTGGTGAGGCCAACCGCTGCGATGTAGACCTCCTTGGCCATCCCGGCCGACAATAGCGTAGGCTCCCCCTGCACTCGGGAGGAAGTACTGGATGCGCCGCTTCCGTCGGATCCTGTTCGTGCTGGCGCTGATCGCGCTCGCGATGTGGTGGTTCCTTCCGAACCCGGGGCCCCGGATCCAGCCGGGCAGCGCGCTCGCGCTCGAGCTCTCGGGCGAGTACGTCGAGGCGGCCGAGCCGCCGCTGCTGGCGCGCCTGCTCGGCGACGGCAGGCATTCCTTCATCGCGCTGCTCTCCGAGCTGCGCAAGGCGGAGCGCGACGAGCGCCTCGCGGTGGTGGTGCTGCGCATCCGCGACCTCGAGATCGGCTGGGCCAAGGCGCAGGAGCTGCGCGCGGCGATCCAGGCGCTGCGTTCGAGCGGGCGGCGCGTGATCGCCTACCTCGAGACGAGCAAGCTGGGGGCGAACGTCGAGTACTACGTGGCGGTGGCGGCCGACGAAGTCCGCACCGCGCCTTCGACGCGCTCGCCGATGATCGGGCTGGCGGCCGAGTACGTCTTCCTGGGCGGGCTGTGGGAGAAGCTCGGGGTCGGCGTCGAGGTCGAGCGCGTCGGCGAGTACAAGGGCGCCGCCGAGACGCTCGCCGAGCGGAAGATGTCGGAGCCCAACCGCGAGATGGCGAACTCGCTGCTCGACTCGATCGACGGACAGTTCGTGGCGGGCATCGCCGAGGGGCGGCGTCTCGAGCCCGCGGCCGTGCGCCGCGCGATCGACGAAGCGCCGATCTCGCCGGAGCAGCTCAAGCAGCTCGGTCTGATCGACCAGATCCAGTTCTGGGACGAGCTCGCGGACGAGCTCGGCGGCAAGGACAAGCTGGTCGACGCGGCGGACTACGCGCGGGTCGATCCCAAGATGGTGGGCTTCCTGCCGACCACGCGCTTCGCGCTGATCTACGGCAGCGGCAACGTGGTGGTCGGCAGGGGCACCGCTTCGCGCTCGGGCTCGCCGATCTTCGCTTCGGATACGCTGACCGAGGCGCTCGCGGAGGCGTCGCAGGACGACGCCATCCAGGCCATCATCCTGCGCATCGACAGCCCCGGCGGCTCGCCGCTGGCGGCCGATCAGATCTGGCGGGCGGCGCGCCAGGCGCGGGCGCAGGGCAAGCCCCTGATCGTCTCCTGCTCGGACCTGGCGGCCTCCGCCGCCTACTACGTCGCGGCGGGCGCCGACGCGATCGTCGCGCAGCCGGGGAGCCTGACGGGCTCGATCGGCGTGTTCGTGCTCCGGCCGGTCCTGCGCGGGCTGCTCGAGAAGCTCGACATCGGCGTCGAGTCCCTGACGCGCGGCAGCTACGCCTCGCTGCTGCTGGCTTCCGAGCCGCTCACCGAGCGCACGCGCGGCTGGCTCCACGCCGAGGTCGCGTCGATCTACGATCTCTTCCTCTCGCGGGTCGCCGAGGGGCGCGATCTGAGCATCGAGCAGGTCGACGCGGTGGCGCGCGGCCGCGTCTGGACGGGCGAGCAGGCGGCGGGCAACGGGCTGGTCGACGAGATCGGCGGCCTGCGCGTGGCCGTGCGTCGCGCGCTCCAGCAGCTGAAGCTCAATCCGGACTCGGACGTGGCGCTGGTGCCCTACCCGGCTCCCGTCTCGCTCGCCGAGCAGCTCGACGAGACGCTGCACAACCTCACGGCCGGGGCCGACCCGCTCGGCCAGCTGCTGCGCCGCGCCGAGCCCTGGCTGGAGGCCATCGAGGCGGGAGCGCCGGCGCTGCTGCCGCCCTTCATTCCGATCATCCGCTGATCGCGACGGGAGATCGCCTGTGCACCTGGAGAAGCAGTTCGACGTAAAGCAGACGCGCGACGTCGCGATCGCGCAGATCTCGCAGGACGACACGCTGCTCAACCTGTTCCCCGAGACCCGGACCGAGATCGTCGAGAGCCGGGGCAACCGCCGCACCCTGCGCTCGCACTACCGCGCGCTCGGCCAGGAGGGCACGGCGACCTTCCACTTCGAGTTCGAGCCGGAGGGGAACGTCTGCTTCGAGAAGGTCTGCGACGGCCGCGTCTGGCGCGAGCTGACCGGCGTCGTCTCGTTCGAGGCGCGCGGCAAGGGCACGCGCGTGCGCATCCAGATGGACGGACGCACGCGGGCGCTGGTCCCCGAGTTCACGATCCGCGGCGCCATGCAGGAGCAGATCGACCAGATGGCGGCGGCCCTGCGCCGCCGGCTCGAGCAGGGCTGATGGCGGAGGTGCTCGCGAGCGACGGCGCCCGGCTCTACGCCGAGGCGCATGGCGAGGGCGTCCCGGTGCTGCTCTCCTGCGGCCTCTGCACCACCTGCGAGAACTGGCGCGAGCAGGTGGCGCCCTGGGTGGCGGCGGGGCTGCGCGTCATCTTGTGGGATTACCGCGGTCACGGCCGTTCGCAGTCGCCGCGCGATCAGGCCGTCTACAGCATGCGGCAGGTGGTCGACGATCTCGGACGCGTGCTCGATTGGGGCGCGGGCGGGAAGCCGGTTGTTCTGGGGGGTCTCTCCTTCGGAGGGCTCGCGTCGCTCCACTTCGCGCTGGCGGAGCCTGCGCGGGTGCGCGCGCTGCTGCTGATCGACACCGGACCCGGCTTCAAGAACCCGGAGGCGCAGGCGCGCTGGGAGGCGCAGGTGGAGCGGACCGCCGGCTTCCTGGAGGCGCGCGGCTGCCAGGCCTTCATCGAGAGCAAGGCGGCGGCGACCGCGATCGGCCTGCGGCCCGAGCGGCCGGCGGCGCAGGCTGCGGCGCGCGCGATCGCCGCCCAGGATCCCGTCGGCCTCGCGCTCTTCGCGCGCCGGGTCGCCGCGGTGGCGCCGCCCGTGATCGACCAGCTCGCGTCGATCGAGATCCCGGCGCTGGTGGTGGTGGGCGAGAAGGACGAGCCGTATCTGCGCGCGGCCGAGCTGCTCGCATCGCGCCTGCCCAAGGCGGAGTCGGTCCGCATCCCGCGGGCCGGTCACGTGGTCAACCTGGAGGAGCCGGAGGCGTTCGACGCCGCGGTGCTCGACTTCCTGGGCCGCGTCGCTGCGCCGGTGCCTTGAGCGACCCCGAGGGGAATCCGCGCAACCGAGCCGCCTCCCGAGGGTTTCCAGCTTCGGCGGAGGCCGGAGTGAAGGCGCCCGACGAGAGCGCTGCGCTGATGCTGGCGTTCTGCGCGGGCGACGGCGCGGCCTTCGACGCGCTCTTCTCGCGCTGGGCGGCGCCGCTGCTCCGCTACCTCCAGCGGATGCTGCGGGACGCCGCGGGGGCGGAGGAGCTGGTCCAGGAGGTGTTCCTGCGTGTCCACGGCGCCCGCCAGCGTTATCAGCCCGAGGCGCGCTTCTCGACCTGGCTCTACCGGATCGCGACCAACCTCGCGCTCAACGAGCTGCGGCGGCCGCGCCGGCGCGAGCCGCACGCGAGCTGGGGCGAGCCGGACGGGCCCGAGCTCGCCGGCGAAGGGTCCGCGGCGGAGGACGCGCTCGATGCCAAGCGCCTGGCCGCGCGCGTCGAGCGGGAGCTGGCGCGGCTTCCCGAGCGCCAGCGCGCCGCGCTCTGCCTCAGCGCGGTCGAGGGGCTCTCGTACGCGGAGGTGGCCGAGGCGCTCGAGATCTCGGAGAGCGCCGTGAAGGCGCTGGTGCACCGCGCGCGCACGGCGCTCGCGGTGCGGATCGGTGACGCGGAGCGGAAAGATGGTTGACGCGGCGAGCGACTGTCGCGATTTCGAAGCGGATCTCTCGGCGCTGCTCGACGGCGAGCTCGCGCCGGAGCGCGCGGCGGAGCTGCGCGCCCATGTCGCCGGCTGCGACGGCTGCCGCGGGCGGCTGGCAGGACTCGCGCGCGTCGACGCGGCGCTCGCGGGCGCGCCGGCGCCCGCGGTCCCCGCCTCGCTGCGCGCGCGGCTCGAGGCGCGCCTGGAAGGCGCCGGCCAGGCCGACACGCGGCTGCGACGGACGCGGCGCGCCTGGCGAGGCCGGGCGGCCGGGGCCCTGGCGGCGGCCGCCACCGGGGCGGCCCTCTACCTCGTCGTCGCGACCCGCGAGCCCGCGCTGGCGCCCGCGCAGCCGCCGCTGGATCGCGCGTCGGTTCCCGAGGAGGATCTCGGCCTCGCGCTCGAGATCGAGACCGTCGAGGACCTCGACGTGATCGCGAACCTCGAGCTGCTCGAGCTCGTGGTCGCGGCGGAGGCCGGCGGATGATGCGGCGGCTCGCCTGCACCTGGCTGCTCGCGATCGCCGCGCTGGGCGCGCTGCCGGCGGCGCCGGCGCGCGCCGCGGACGAGTCCGCCGCCCAGGCGGAAGCGCACGGCCCGCAGCGGGCCCGGCAGGAGCGGCGCGAGCGTTGGCGGAGCCTCGCGCCCGAGCAGCGCCGCGAAGCGCGCGCCGCGCTGCGCGAGCGCTGGCGCAGCCTTCCGCCCGAGCGCCAGCAGCAGCTGCGCGAACGCTTCGTCGAGCGGCGCTCGCTGGGTCCCGAGCAGCGCGCGCGCTTGCAGGCGAACCGCGAGCGCTGGCGCTCGCTCGCGCCGGCGGAGCGCGAGCGCCTGCGCGAGGCCTGGCGGCGGCTGCGCGAGCTGCCGCCGGATCAGCGCCAGCGCGTGCTCGAGCGCGCGCTCGCGGAGACCCCCGCGCCGGAGTAGATTCCGGCCCGGGCATGCACGAGATCTTCAGCATCGACACGAAGGAGCGTCAGCAGGCGCTCGACGTCACCGACGCCGTGCAGGCGATCGTGCGGCGCTCGGGCGCCGCCGAGGGCCTCTGCCACGTGATGGTGCTGCACTCCACCGCGGCGCTGATCGTCAACGAGACCGACGATCCGAACATCGGATCCGACCTGATCCACGCGCTCTCGCGCTCGGTGCCCGAGCACGCCGGCTGGCTGCACGACCGCATCGACGACAACGCCCACGCCCACATCAAGGCTGCGCTGCTGGGGCCCTCGGAGCTGCTCGCGGTGCGCGCGGGCGAGCTGGTGCTCGGCACCTGGCAGCGCCTGATCCTGCTGGAGTTCGACGGCCCGCGGAAGCGTCAGGTCTCGGTGCAGCTGCTCACGGCGCCGCCGCGCGCTTGAGCGCGCGGCTCCCGCCGCGCACGTGGAAGGCCTGGAGTCCCGCCTTGCGCATGCGCTCGGCGAGGAAGGCGCTCTGCAAGCCGAACTCGCAGTAGATCACGTAGCGCCGCGCGGAATCGAAGGACGGGTAGGCCTGGATCGCCTGTTGGAAGTCGAGGCGCAGGGCGCCCTCCCAGTGCCAACGCTGATAGGCGTCGCGCGGGCCGAGGTCGATCACGACGGCGTCCGGCGGGATGCGCTCGATCTCGAGCTCGGGAAAGCCGAGCCGGCTCTCCTCGAGGGCGCGCAGGTCGTGGACCGCCCGGTTCGCGACGGCGCGCGCGAGCAGCGAGGGGTCGAGCCTGGCTTCCTCGGCCTCGACGGCGGCCAGCGCGGCGCTGGTCGCCGGGCGCCGGGCCGCCAGGTCGCAGTACTCGCCGACCACCTTCGAGAGCTCGAAGGTTCCGATCCTCTCGGCGACCGCGATGATCTCGTCCTTGTTGAAGCCGACCAGTGGCCGCAGGATCGGCTGCACGGTGGTGCGCGAGATCACCGCGAGATTCTGGAGCGTCTGCGACGAGACCTGCCCGACGCTGTCCCCGGTGACGATCGCGACGGCGCGGCCGAGGGACGCGATCTGCTCGGCCGCGCGCAGCAGCAGGCGCTTGAGCAGCACCTGCCAGAAGCGCTTGGCCGTGCGGGCCTGTAGCTCCGCCGCGAGCGGCGCGAAGTCGACGGCGTGGAGCGTCGGGCGATCGCCGTAGCTCCAGCGGCAGGCGAGGATGCGCGCCACGCGCAGCACGCCCTGTAGATGCGTCTCGCCTCCCAGATTGCAGAACACGTAGTCGAGCGCGACCCCGCGCTTGAGCAGGTGCCAGGCGGCGACGGCGGAATCGAAGCCGCCGGAGAAGAGGGCCACGGCCCGCCCTTCGACGCCGAGCGGAAGCCCGCCGTGTCCGGCCAGGCGCTCCGAGAACAGGTAGGCCTCGCGCTCCAGCAGCTCGACGCCGACCGTCACCTCCGGGTTCTCGAGATCGACGCCGGCCGAGAAGGGGAGCAGCGCGGTGCCCAGCTCGATCTCGACGCTGTGCGCCGAGACCGGGATCCGGGCGCGGTCGCCGACGCGCCGCGCGCGCACCGCGAAGCGCTTGCCCGCGACCCGCTCGCGAAAGCGCCGCGCGCCCGCCTCGACGATCGCCGCCAGCTGCGTCGGCACGCGCTGCTCCACCAGCGAGAGCGACTGTACGCCGAAGACGCGCGCCAGCGCGGGCAGCGCGCCCGCGTCCGGGACCTCGATCAACATGCGGTTGTGCGAGAGCTGGATGCGCGGCGGGATGCCTTCGGATTCCAGCGCGTCGCGCAGGTTCGAGAGCAGGCGACGCACGAACTGGAAGCGCGTGCCGCGCGCCTTGATCGTGATGTCGCCCGAGAAGCGAAGCAGCACGAGCTGGCCGGCGTCGTCCCTCACGGCTGCTGGCAGCTTCGGTAGATCACCGTGGCGGCGGCGGCGAGCAGCCAGACGAACGTCATCGGCGAGAAGGCCACCGAGCGGGCGGGGGGCTCTTCCGCCGGTTCCTCGTCGAAGGGCCCCGGCCCCCCCAGGGCTCTCGGAGCGCTGGCCGCGCGGCCGATCGGCTGGCCGCAGTGCATGCAGACCCGGGTGCCGACCGGGAAGCTCACGTTGCAGCGCGTGCAGTAGACCTCGTACGGATTGGGCGTCGTCCCGCTGCGCATCGACGGAAAGCTAGCGCAGCCGACCTGCGCGCCGGGCGGCGTTGCTACGCTGCCGCAGATGGCGGGTCGCGTGCGCGTCGAGACGGAAGGATCGCTGGGCTGGATCGTCTTCGATCACGCCGAGCGCCGCAACGCGCTCACGGCGGAGATGTGGGACGCCATTCCCGCCGCGGCGCAGCAGCTGGCGCGCGATCCCGCCGTGCGGGTGGTGATCCTGCGCGGGGCCGGCGAGGAGGCCTTCATCTCGGGCGCCGACATCTCCGAGTTCGAGCGGATGCGGACGGGCGAGGCCGCCGCCGCGTACGACGGGCTCAACACACGCGCGTACCAGGCGATCGCGGGCCTCGACAAGCCGGTGCTCGTCCTGATCCACGGCTTCTGCATGGGCGGCGGCATGGCGATCGCCCTGCAGGCGGACCTTCGTTTTGCGGCGCAGGACGCGCAGTTCGCGATTCCCGCCGCCCGGCTCGGGCTCGGCTACTCGCCGGCTGGGATCGACACGCTGGTGCGCCTGGTCGGCCCGTCCGCGGCCAAGCAGCTGCTCTTCACCGCCGGGCGCATGGGCGCCGAGGAGGCGCTGCGGCTCGGGCTGGTGAACGCGGTGTTCGAGAAGGCCGAGCTCGAGGCGGGCGTGCGGCGCACGGCGGAGCAGATCGCGGCGGGCGCCCCCCTCACACTCGCCAGCGTCAAGCGCGTGGTACGGGGCCTCTCGCCGCCGCCGTCCTTCGACGATCCCGGCGTCGCAGCCTCGGTGCGCGCCTGCTTCGAGAGCGAGGACTACCAGGAGGGCGTGCGCGCCTTCCTCGAAAAGCGCCTGCCCAGGTTTCGTGGCCGCTAGCCGTAAGCGCGGGATTTCGCTAATCAATACCCCCCCGGGCGGCTGGCGTGCGGCCCGCCTCGAGGAGATCCCATGAGTCCGAATCCGCGCCGGCGGGTCGCCCTGGTGGGCGCCACCGGCGTCGCCGGTCAGCAGTTCCTCGTCTCGCTCGAAGCCCATCCCTGGTTCGAGCTGGTGACGCTCGCCGCCAGCGAGCGCAGCGCGGGCAAGTCCTACGCAAACGCCATCACGGACGCCTCGGGGCACCGCCAGTGGTTCTGCCAGGAGCCGCTCCCCGCCGCGTTCGCGGGCATGACCGTGGTCGATTCGGACCAGCTCGATCTGGACGGCATCGACCTGGTCTTCACCGCGGTCGAGAGCGGCGCGGCGCGGGCGCTCGAGGAGCGCTTCGCAGCCAGCGTGCCGGTGATCTCGACCTCCTCCGCGTTCCGCTACGAGGACGACGTCCCGATCCTGGTCCCGGGCGTGAACCTCGAGCACGCCGTGCTCGTCAAGCGCCAGCAGCGGGAGCGCGGCTGGAAGGGCTTCGTCGCGCCGATCCCGAACTGCACTACGACCGGCCTGGTGATCGCGCTCGCCCCGCTCGCGCGCAGCTTCGGTCTGCGCTCGGTGGTGATGACCTCGCTCCAGGCCATCTCGGGCGCCGGGCGCAGCCCGGGGGTCTCGGCCCTCGACATCCTCGACAACGTGATTCCGTACATCGCGGGTGAGGAGGGGAAGGTCGAGCGGGAGAGCCGCAAGATCCTGGGACGCCTGGAGGGCGAACGGATCGAGCCGCTCGAGATCGCGGTCTCGGCGACCTGCACCCGTGTCAACGTCCGCGACGGCCATACCGAGGCCGTGACGGCCGGGCTGGGGCGGCGTGTCCCGATCGGCGAGGTGGCCGACGCCCTGCGGGCCTTCGGCCGCGAGTTCGTCGATCTGGGCCTGCCTTCGGCGCCCCCGGAGCTGATCCAGGTGACCGACGACCCCTATCGCCCGCAGCCGCGCATCGACCGCGGGGTGAACGACGGCATGACCACGATGGTGGGTCGCCTGCGCGAGGATTCCGTGCTCGAGAACGGGATCCGTCTGGTCCTGCTCAGCCACAACACCAAGATGGGCGCGGCGAAGGGCGCCGTGCTGGTCGCGGAGTATCTGGTGCATCGAGGCCTGGCGTAGGGGAACTCCGACAGGATCATTTGCGGCACCGGCTTGCGACACGCCCCGGGAGCCCCGACAATGGGCGCTCGAATCGAACGGGGATTACACGGCAGAGCCCTCGAAGGGGTCGAGGACGCGAGTCCAATCGGGCCCTGCCGACCGTCAGGTCTTCCCCATCACATGAATTCTGAGAATTCAAAACAAGAGGAGGGACGCATGGACCGAAGTTCCATGGCGCGTTGGATGTTGATCGCCGGCTCGGCGCTCGCGATCGGAATCGTGGGCTGCAGCTCGACCGGCAAGGACACGGACGCCGATCAGGCCGGGGCCACCGGCAGCGAGTTCCGCGAGGACAGCTCGGCGGGCAGCGCCAGCAGCCAGGCTTCGCGGATCCTGCAGCCGGTGTACTTCGACTTCGACAGCTTCGCGATCCGCTCGGATGCGAAGCCGACCCTGATGGCGAACGGCAAAGCGGTCCAGGACAACACCGGCTGGGGCGTGGTGACCTGTGAGGGTCACACCGACGAGCGCGGCAGCGAGGAGTACAACCTCGCGCTCGGCGAGCGCCGCGCAAACAGCGTGAAGCGCTACCTGGTGGACCTGGGCGTGCCTTCCGCCCGGCTCGCGACCGTGAGCTTCGGCGAGGCGAAGCCCCGCGCGATGGGTCACGACGAGTCGGCCTGGCGCTACAACCGGCGCGTCGACTTCACGGTGGTGAACTAGTCGGCTGGCCTTCCGCGAGGTGTGCCCCGCCGCACGCGGGGCACACCTCGCCGGTTTCCCCTGGCGATTTGACCGGTCCGCCGAGCGGGTGATACCGTCGGGTGCCCAACCCGCACCGAGGTATCCCCATGCCCCTCCACGGTGGCAAGCTCGCGGCGCGCTCGCTCAAGCAGGCGGGCGTCGAGTGCATCTTCACGCTCTCCGGCGGCCACATCATGCCGCTCTACGACGGCTGCATCGACGAGGGCATCCGCATCGTCGACGTCCGCCACGAGCAGGCCGCCGTGCACGCGGCCGACTCCTGGGCCCGCTGCAACCCCGGCAAGATCGGCGTCGCCGCCGTCACCGCCGGCCCCGGCGTCACCGACGGCGTGACCGGCGTCGCCAACGCCTGGCGCGCCAACTCGCCGATCCTGGTGTTCGGTGGCCAGGGGCCCTTCGCGAACCTGCGCCGCGGCTCGCTCCAGGAGATGGACCACATCGGCGTGATGCGGCCGATCACGAAGTACGCCGACGCCGTCTACCAGACCCACCGGATTCCCGAGTACGTCGAGCTCGCCATCCGCCACGCGGTGTCGGGCATCCCGGGCCCTGCCTATCTCGAGATCCCGATGGACGTGTTCATGGGCCAGGCCGACGAGAGCCAGGTCACGTTCCCGAAGATCCGCACGGAGCCGCCGCGCATCTCGCCGGATCGCGAGGAGGTGCGCCGCGCGATCGAGCTGCTCGCGCACGCCAAGCGCCCGCTGCTGATGGCCGGCACCTCCGTCAAGTGGTCGCGCGCGAGCGCGGCGATGTGCCGCTTCATCCAGGAGACGCACATCCCGTCCTACACCAACGGGATGGGGCGCGGCACGATTCCCCCGGATTCGCCCGAGTTCCTGAACCGCTCGCGGCGCGAGGCGCTCGAGAAGACCGACTGCGTGCTGCTCGCGGGCACGCTGCTCGACTTCCGGATGCGCTTCGGGCAGACGATCCCCGCCGACGCGAAGATCATCCAGCTCGAGATGGACGCCATCCTGATCGGACAGAACCGCGGCACCGACGTCCCGCTGGTCGGGAACCTCGGCTGCAGCTTCGAGCTGCTCAGCGAGGAGATGAAAAATCAGGGCGTGCGGCTGGACTTCTCCAGCTTCCGCGACGAGCTGCGCGAGATCGAGACGAAGGCGGAGCGCAAGGTCGAGGCCGCGCTCGGCAGCGACGCGACGCCGATCGATCCGCAGCGGCTCTGCCGCGACGTGCGCGACTGGCTCGCGACGCTGGCGGATCCGATCGTGATCGGCGACGGCGGCGACATCGTCGCCACCGCGGCGAAGATCCTGCTGGTCAGGGGGGAGGGCTCCTGGATGGATCCGGGCCCGCTCGGCACGCTCGGCGTCGGCATGCCCTTCGCGCTGGCGGCCCAGATCACGCACCCGAAGCGGCGCGTCGTGATCATGTACGGCGACGGCTCCTTCGGGCTGAACGGCATGGAGTACGACACCGCCGTGCGTTTCAACCTGCCGATCATCGGCGTGATCGGCAACGACGGCGCCTGGGGGCAGATGATGCGCCCGCAGGGCGCCATCTACGGCTGGGACCGGCTCCAGGGGACGCTGCTCAACTACACGCGCTACGACAAGGTGGTCGAGGCGCTGGGCGGCCACGGCGAGTACGTGACCGAGCCCGCCCAGATCCGCCCCGCGCTCGACCGCGCGGCGGCTTCGGGCAAGCCCGCGCTGGTGAACGTGATCATGCGCCAGGATCGCGAGTACAAGGGCGGGATCTACGTCTAGCAAGCGAAGCGCGCAGCGAGCCGCAGGCGAGCGAAGTTCATTTGACTAGCTTTCTGGCGCCCCTCACCGTCGAGCATCCGCTTCCGAGCGAGGTCGGGATCGACGCCGAGTCGCTCGCCGGCTTCTCGGCGGCGATGGGGCCGCTCGCCTTCGTCGATCTCGAGACCACCGGCCTCTCCCAGGACCCGGAGGCCGAGATCCTCGAGTTCGGCGCGGTGCTGGTCGATCCCGGCGAGGCCCGGCTCACCACGCTCGAGGGGCTGGTGCGTCCGCGCGGCCCGCTGCCGCGGGCGGTGCAGCGCCTCACGGGGCTCTGCGACGCGGACGTCGCGAAGGCGCCCGGCATCGTTGAACTTGCCAAGCCGATCGCGGCCGCGCTCGACGGCCGCGTGATCGTGGCGCACAACGCCGAGTTCGAGCAGAGCTTCCTCGCCCGCTTCGTCGCGCCCGAGCTGCACGGCCTGCGCTACCTCGACACGCAGGACCTGCTCGCGATCGCGCATCCCGACGCGCCGGATCTGCGCCTCGAGACCTTCACCCGCGAGCTGCTCGGGGGCGAGGAGCGCCATCGCGCGCTCTCGGACGCGCTCGACACCGCGCGCGTGGTGGCCCACGTGGCGGCGGGCGCGCGCCGCGGCGAGCGACGCTACGCGGTGGCGCGCAGCGCGCTGGAGAGCTTCGCGCCGGAGTCTCCGTGGCTCTCGCTGGTGTCGGGCGCGGCGCTCGGCGCGGCCGAGACGGCGCCGCCGCAGTTCGTCTCGGTCCCCGCCAGCGACGAGACGCCGGTGCCGTTCGACGAGGACGCGATCGCCGCAGCGCTCGCCGACGAAGCGCGCGGCGCCCGCCACTTCCCGGGCTACCGCGTGCGCGAGGCGCAGATCCGGATGGCGCGGCATTTCGTGCGCCTGCTCGCGGACGGCGGGACGCTGCTGCTGGAGGGCGGCACCGGGGTCGGCAAATCGCTCGCGTATCTCGCGGCCGCCATCCCCTTCGCGATCGAGCGAGCCGCGGGCGGGGTCTTCGAACCGATCGTGATCTCGACCCGCACCAAGCTGCTCCAGGACCAGCTGCTCGGGAAGGACATCCCCGCCGCGGCCGCGATGCTCGGGTACCCCGAGCTGCGCGCGCTCTCGATGAAGGGCCGGGCCAACTACGTGTGTGCGCGCCGCGTCGAGCAGGTGCTCGCCGAGGGCCGCGAGCCCAGCATCTTTGCGCAGGACAGGTTCGCCTACGCGGCCCTGCTGGCGTGCGCGCGCACGCGGCCGTGGGGAGAAGTCGGGACCCTGCCGGCGGCGCTCCTGTTCCGCTATCCGCCGCTGCGCGACCTGCGACGCCGCTCGGTGGCGGCGCGCGCGGAGCTCTGCTCGCGCGAGCAGTGCGCGTCTTCGCCTCGCTGTCCGTTCGGGCGGCGCCGCGCGGCGCTCGCCAAGGCGCATCTGGTGGTCGCGAACCACGACCTGCTGCTGCGCTGGCCTCCCGACTATCCGGCCTTCACGTTCGCGCTGGTCGACGAGGCGCACGAGCTGACGGCGGTGGCCGACGAGGTCTTCGCGGCCGAGGTGCAGCCGGCCGAGGTGCTCGAGCGTCTCGACGAGCTGTTCGGGCGGCCCGCGGCCGAGCCGGACGGCGATGCGCTGCTCCCGAAGGGCCGGCGGCGGGCCTCGGCGCGCGACGCGCGCGCCTGGCGCCGCGGCGTGCAGCAGGATCTGGTCGCGCTCGGGCGATCTCTTTCCGCGCGCGCCGGCGAGATGGGCGAGGTGCACCTGCCGCTGCACGCCGAGAAGATCTTCCCCGACGAGACGGCGCTCGCCGCGCAGGCGGCCCAGCGGCTGGAGAGCGCCGCCCAGGCCGCCGACGAGCTGGCCGCGGACGAAGACGCCGAGAGCCCGCGCGCGGTCGCCGTCGCGCGCGCCTGCGCGGACCTGCGCGCCGACGCCGCCGCGCTGCGCGGCGCCTTCGCGCAGGCGAGCGAAGCGGAAGTGGCCAGCTTCGAGCAGCTCGATCCCCCCTTCGACCGCTGGCGCCTCGCCGTGCGCCAGGTGGCCCCCGCGCGCTCCTTTCACGAGCGCTTCGCCGAGAGGCTGGAAGGCATCGCCTGCGTCTCGGCGAGCCTGTTCGTGGCGGGCGACGCCTTCGCGGCCCTCGGAGAGCTCGAGCTCGAGCAGCGCAACGGAACGGAAGCGGTGCGCGTCTCGATCGAGAGCCCGTTCCCCTATCCCGAGCACATGCGCGTGGTCGCGCTCGAGCCGGGCGGCGATCTGGTCGAGGAGACGGTGGAGACGCTGGCGGAGCTCGCGCGCCTGCTCGGCGGGCGCACGCTCGGCCTCTTCACCAGCCTGCGCCGCATGCGCGACACCGCGGAGCTGCTCGGCGAGAAGCTGCGTGGCGAGGGCTTCGACATCCTGGCGCCGCGCCGCGCCACCGACGACCCGTCGGCGTTGGTCGAGCGCTTCGTGCGCTCGGGCGGCATCCTGCTCGGCGCGCGCACCTTCTGGCAGGGCCTCGACATCCCCGGGCCCGCGCTCCAGGCGGTGGTGATCGAGAAGCTCCCCTTCGAGGTGCCGACCGAGCTGCGCAAGCGCCGCGAGGCGCGCATCAAGCAGGCCGGCCGCGACGCCTTCGATCGCTACACGCTCGGCAAGATGCTGCTGAACTTGAAGCAGATGACCGGGCGCCTGATCCGCAGCGAAGAAGACCGCGGCATCGTGGTGATCGTCGAGGGACGCAGCGACAAGCGCTATTTTAAGAAGCTGGCGCAGGCCCTGCCGGAGGGTTGCCAGGTGGCGATCGCCACGCGGAGCGATCTGGCGAGGCTGCTGGCCGAGGTCGGGATCCAGACATGAACGAGAAACGGGTTGCGCTGGTCACGGGAGGCGGCACGGGCATCGGCGCCGCCTGCTGCCGGGCGCTGGCGGCCGAGGGCTTCCGGGTCGCCGTGCACTACCGCTCGAGCGAGGAGACCGCGCGCAAGCTCGCCGCCGAGCTGGCCGACGGCTTCGCCCTGCGCGCCGATCTCGCGTCGAGCGAATCGATCGACGCGCTGATCGCCGAGCTCAAGCAGCACACCGACCGCGTCGACGTGCTGGTCAACAACGCGGGCCACAACGTGAACGCGCCCATGCTGGCCATGAAGCTCGAGGACTACGACGCGGTGGCGAGCGTGGCGCGCGGCACCTGGTATCTCACCAAGCTCATCTTGCGCCGCTTCATGCTGCGCAAGGGCAGCGGCCGCATCATCAACCTGACCAGCGTGGTGGGCCACACCGGCAACCCCGGGCAGATCCCGTACACGATGGTCAAGGCCGGACTGGACGCCTTCAGCAAATCGCTCGCCCAGGAGCTCGCGGGCCGCGAGATCCTGGTCAACGCGGTGGCCCCCGGCTTCATCGACACCGAGATGACGTCGGAGCTTCCCGAGGAGATCCGCGGCGCGATCGTCGCGCGCATCCCGCAGCAGCGCATGGGTCGGCCCGACGAGGTGGCGGACGCGGTGGCCTGGCTCGCGACCCGCGCCAGCTACGTGAACGGCTGCGTGCTGCACGTGAACGGCGGGCTCTTCGGGGGCTAGGGGTGGAAGAGGCTCGCGAGCCGCGCGGCGTCCACAACCCGAAGGTGGTGGACCTGATCTCCCTCGACCGCGAGCGCGGCGAGGTGGTGCTGCTGATGCTCGAGCAGCGTGTCTGGGGCTCCGCCGAGGGGCAGCTCCGCCAGCTCGAAGAGAAGTTCAACCGCTATCTCTCGTTCGTGCTGGACGGCTTCCTGGTCGCGCAGTTCCCGCAGTACAAGGACCTCCCGGTCTGCTTCCGGCTCGACTGCGCCATGTCGCCCGGCGAGGAAGAGCGCCGGCTGCTCGCCTCCATGAAGAGCTTCGCGGCGAGCCACGAGATCCGGTTCGAAGTGGGCGTGATCCAGGGCTAGGGTTCGGCGATGGTCGTCGTCTTCCTGGACCTGCTCGGCGTCCGCGCGCGCTGGCACGAGGGCGGGCGGGAGTCCGCCGAGAGCGCCTTCGGGAGGCTCGAGGCGCTGGTCTCGGAGGCGCTCGCGCGGCTCGCCTCCAAGAGCCTGCGCGACGGCGCGATCGAGACGGATTCCGCGGCGCTGGTCTTCGGCTCCAGCGAGGAGGCCCTCTCGTTCATCCGTGATCTCTTCTCCGAAGCCTTCGTCGCGCCCAGGCGGGCGAAAGACGAGCGGCTCTGGATCCGCGGGACGGTGAGCAGCATCCAGAGCCGCGGCGCGCTGCGCCACGCGGAGGGCCTCGCCGGGCATCCCAAGGTGCGCGTCTTCCGCCTCGACGGAGGCCTGCTCGACGCGATCGCGGTCGAGAAGTCCGGGTTCAAGGGCATGCGGATCGTGGTGGAGGAGAAGCTGCTCACGGCGGGGGTGCGCGAGCACTTCAGCGTGCCGGCCGGCGCCCGCACGCTGGTCCCCTTCAAGAGCCTGACCAACAGCGTCTACCCGCGCCGGATCGCGCAGGTCTACGAGGATTTCCTCTGGATGGCGCGCAGCGAGGAAGCGGAGTGGCGCAAGCTGAAGCGCTCGATGTCGGACCGCCTCCGCTGGAGCGCGCAGGACAGCGAGGAGTTCGTGCAGGCCGCCTCGACCCAGGTCGTATTCAACGAGACCGTCGCGATTTTTCGGAGTCTCGAGTCGCCTCGGAAGCGGCGGCGAGCAGCCTCCGCTGCACGGACGT
>DATBRV010000098.1:0-16084 GCA_036560145.1 Myxococcota bacterium | reverse complement strand
ATCCGGTCTCGTTCTTCGGATACCCGGGCATCGCGAGCCAGATCGCCCCCGAAGGCGCGGGGATCCCGCTCGCCACGCCCGACGAGGACGCCGCCGCCGCCCTCGTCGACCTCGCCGATGCCCTCGGCGCTCCCGCCCGGGCGCCGACGCTCCCGGACCTTCCGCTGCCGCCGGCTCCCCGCGGCGCGCTCACGCCGGCGGCGCTCGGCGCCGCGCTCGCGCGGCTACAGCCCGAGGGCGCGATCCTGGTCGACGAGGGCGCCACCAGCGGCCTCGCCTATTTCGCCGCCGCCGAGGCCGCCCCGCCCCACTCGTATCTCGCGCTCACGGGCGGCGCGATCGGCCAGGGCCTGCCCTGCGCGACCGGCGCCGCCCTCGCCTGCCCGCAGCGCAAGGTGATCTCGCTGCAAGCCGACGGAAGCGGCCTCTACACGCTTCAGGCGCTCTGGACCCAGGCGCGCGAGCAGCTCGACGTGGTGACACTGATCTGCGCGAACCGCGCCTACCGCATCCTCCAGGTCGAGCTGGCGCGCGCGGGCATCGCCGAGCCCGGCCCCACGGCCCGCTCGCTCACCGATCTCTCGCATCCCGCCCTCGACTGGACCGCGCTCGCGCGCGGCTTCGGAGTGCCCGCGACGCGGGCGCAGACCGCCGAGGAGCTGATGCAGACCCTCGCCGCCGCGCTCGCCACCCCCGGCCCCTCGCTGATCGAGGCGATCCTCTAGGGGACGTCCCCTCCCGTCACTGCGCCCCTACCACGACCCTGCCCAGCTGCACGCGGTCGAGGGGAAGCGTCGAGAAGGCGAAGGGCAAATAGCCGGCGTGGTGGCTGTAGAAGCCCGCGCCCGCGTCGGCGTTGGTGGTGCGCAGCGGCAACCTGCCCGGGAAGTCCCAGGTCCAGGCCTCGCGCAGCGTGAAGCGGCGCATGTTCTGCGAGACGTCGAGCTGCGAGACGTTGCGCGCCGTGGCGACCCAGTCGCCGGTGGCGAGATCCGAGCGGCCGTACATCGGCGGAACCACCGACCGGAAGCCCTCCCGCTCGAGGTAGTGCTGGAGGCCCCAGTGGCCGACGAACCAGCGCCCGCCCTGCTGCGCGCCGATCTCGCCCGCGATGCGGTGCGCGGCGGTGCGATAGACGTCGGCCTGCTCGGCGTCCGCGGCCGCCAGCAGCCAGCTGAGCGGGAGGGAGAGCGCGAGCCAGACGCCCACGGCGCGCCGCGACGGACACAGCGTTGCGTCGCGAAAGAGCAGCAGCAGCGCGGGCGGCGCCGCCAGCAGGGCATCCGCCGCGTTCACGTGCCAATTCACGACGGACGAGAAGACCAGCAATCCCCCCAGCCAGAGCAGCAGGAAGCGATCCTGCGCGGAGGCGGCCAGGCGCGCGGGCTCGAACAAACGAGACCACAGCCAGAACGCCCCCGCGAAGGCGAAGCCGCCCAGCACGGCGTCGTCGACGCCCATCGCCGCGCGCCGCGACGGCTCGCCCTTCGGCAGCAGCCAGGCGACCAGGGCCGTGCCGAGCAGCAGGCCGAACAGGACGCGCCCCGCGCCGCGCTCTCCCCGGGCCAGGGCCCCCGCCGCCCGCCAGACCGGGAAGAGCAGCGCGGCGCCATAATAAACCGGAACCGAGGCCACCTGGTTCCAGATCTCCCGGGGCTCGAAGCTGCGGCCGACCACCACGTCGGTCGAGCCGAGGAAGTGCACGAAGCCATAACGTGAATAGGTGTAGGCTCCCCACGCCCCCCACGCGAGCAGCGGCGGGGCCAGCACGCAGAGCAACCCCGAAGCGCGGCGCCGGCAGAGCAGCCAGACCCCCGCGGCGAGCAGGGGCGCGGTCGCGAAGCCCACGTACTTGGTGAGGCCGGCGAGGGCGCCCGCCAGCCCCGCCGCGACGAGCCAGCGCGGATCGTCGCTCTCGGCGCCGCGCACCAGGGCCCAGGCAGCGAGCAGCCAGAACGCGAGCACCGGCAGGTCCAGCATCAGGGTCGAGGCGAGCACGCCGAAGGCCGGCGTCGCGACCAGCAGCAGCGCGGGCCGGACCGCGTCGCGGGCGAGCCGGCGCGCGAGCCCCAGGAAGGCCAGCGCGGCGATCATCGGAAACGGAAGCAGGGCCGCGTGCATCACCGTCTCTCGCTCGCCGAAGAGCGCGATCCAGGGCGCGAGCCAGTAGGAGAGGAGCGGCGGATTGCGGTTGAACACGGCGGTGTCGGGCGAGGTCGGGTCCCAGATCATCTGGAACCCGAACGGGTCGGCCGGCGACGCGACGATCTGGCGCGCCACCGCGACGAAGACGGGGGCGTCGATCGAGACCGCCGCGTCGAGCAGCAGCAGCAGCGGCGCCACCGCGAGCGCGGCGACCAGCAGATCCTCGCGGAGCCGGGAGCCCCGGGCGCTCACCCGGGACCGGCCTCGGCGGCGGCGTCCGCCTGGCGGGAGAGCCGGGCGCAGGCCTCGCGAAAGAAAACCGGGAGCGCGGGAGCCAGCCCTCCGTCCTCGAGCAGCAGCAGCCAGCGCCGGCCCACGCCCCATTCGAGCACCTCGCCGGTGCCGACGCCGTAGGGGAAGCCGCGCGGCGACCGGCAGGCGGCCTGCGCGGCCGCCGCCCAGGCGAGCTTCGCCTCGGGCCCCCGGCCCGCGCGCTCGAGCGCTCGCGCCAGATTGAAGCGCGCGACCACCAGCTCGGGCGCCTCCGCCACCGCGTCCAGCAGGTCGACGGAGGCGCGGCCCTGGTCGCCCAGCTCGGCGTGGATCGCGCCGCGGTTCGCGAGCAGCTCGGGCAGCCTCACGCGATCCAGCACCTCGCCCAGCAGCACGCGCGCAGCCGGTAGATCTCCCGCCAACGCCGTCGCCGCAGCCAGCTGTCCCTCGCGGTAGGCATCCAGACGTCCCCGCTCGCGCTCGAGCCGGACCGCGCGAGCGTAGAGCAGACGCGCGCGCTCGGGATGACCCTCGGCGAGCTCGACGGCCGCCAGGTTGTCGAGCCAGGGAACCGGATAGGCGGCCCCGTCGATCAGCCGCTGGTAGACGCGCCGCGCCGCCTCGTACTCTCCGAAATAGAAGCGCACCGCGCCGGTGGCGGGGGCGTCGGCGCGCCGCGGCAGCACCAGGCCGTCGACGGCGACCGCCGAAGCGGCGAGCGCGACCAAAGCGAGCGTGGCCGAAAGCGCGGCGCAGGCGCGGCGCCGGCCGCGCACGAGCAGCTCCTCGATCGCGCGGCACAGGAAGAGCGCGAAGGGCAGCGAGAGACCGAGCAGGTAGGAGGCCTTGAGCGCCGACCAGATCGGGACCCGCCAGGCGAACACCCCGAAGGAGCCGAGCGTCGCCGCCGAGAGCAGCAGCGGCGCCAGCCAGAACGCGCGGCGCCGCCCGCGCGCCGCGTCGCGCGCGGCCAGCCAGGCGCCGGCGAGCGCCAGCCCGCTCGGGAGCAGGCCGAGCAGCGCGAGCGCGGTGGTCGAGCGCCGCTCCTCGCGCTCGGCCTCGAGCGCGCGGGCGACGTCGGACTCGCGGTAGAGATCCGCCCACACGTTCACGTATGCGCTTCCCCACACCGAGCGGTACATGTGCGGCGCGAGCGGATTGGGATCGCTCAAGATGCGCGGCGAGAACGTCGCGAAGTCGCGCCAGCTCCGCGCTCCCGGCGGCTGTCCGCGCTCGACCTCCGCAACCAGCGGGTAGCCGCGCGAGAGCTCGAAGGGCGTGCCGAAGGCGATCAGATTGCGCGCGTAGTAGGGCGCCGCGATCGCGAGCGCGAGCGCGGCGATCCCGCCGCCGCGGAGGGCCGCGCGGCGCAGCGCCCGGCCGGGCGCGGGCGTCAGCGCGGCGCGCAGGGCGAGCGCGGCCAGCAGGGCGACGAGCGTCACCAGGGCGCTGAACTTCGTGAGCAGCCCGAGCCCCAGCCAGACGCCGGTGAGGGCGTCCGCGCCGCGCGAGGGCTGCTCCGCGAGCTCGCTGCGCACGAAGCTGCCGAGCGCAGCGGCGCCGAGCAGTGTCGCCGTCATCTCGTTGCCCGGCATCGGGCTCATGAAGAAGTGCACCGGCAGGCACGCCACCGCGCCGAAGGCGAGCAGCGCGAGGCCCGGCCGGCCGGGAAATCCCGCGCCCGCCAGCCGGGCCGCGAGGCCCGCCGTCAACAGGCTCGCCAGGCTTCCCCAGAGCGCGAGGCCGCGGATCAGCACCTCGCCGCTGCGCGCCTGCGCGAGGGCCCAGCCGATCAGGTAGTGCAGCGGCGGATGGAAGTAGGACCAGCCCTGGTCGGCCCACGGCACCGCGCGGTAGAGGTCGAGAAAGCAGACGTAGGCGACGTGTCCCCAGGCGTCGTAGCCCCACATGCGCGGGCCGCCGAGCGCGTTCCAGAGCCGCACGCCCACGCAGACGAGGAGCAGCGCGATCCAGCCGGCGATGCTCGCGCGACGCAGCGTCACAGCCCTCCTCCGCGTGGCGTATGTACCTCGCGCCGCAGGTGTGTGCCCCTTTCCCCGCTCCCGAACTATGGTTCCCGCGATGAACCTGCGCCGGACCTTCCTGCTGGCCTTCGCGCTGGTGCTCGCGCTCTGGGGCGGGCTGTGGATCTGGACGACGCGGCCGCTCGGCCTCCCGGCGCTGGCGACGGCGCCGGTCGCCGCGGCGCCGTCCCGCTCGCTGGAGGCGCGCGTGGCCGCGCTGCGGGAGGAGCTGGAGGCCGAGCGGGACGCACGGCTCGGCCTGGCGGCCGAGGTCGAGATGCTTCGCCTGCTGCTCGACGACGTCGGCGGCGGGGTGCGCCACGAGCCTCCGCCGGGCGCCGCGCCACCCTCCGCCGACGACTCCGCAGCCAGCGCAGCCGAAGGCGGGCCGGAAGCCGCCGCCGCGAAGGCCGCGGAGAATCTCTGGTTCGACGCACCCTCCCTACAGGCGCAGGGCCTCCCGGCGCCCGAGCTCGCCCGGCTGGAGGGCCTCTTCGAGGAGAGCGAGCTCCAGGTGCTCTACCTGCGCGACCGGGCCACGCGCGAAGGTTGGGCCGGGACGCCGCGCTTCCTGCAAGAGGTGTACGAGATGCGCGCCGGCCTGCGCGCGAACGTCGGCGACGAGACCTTCGACTGGCTCCTGTATGCGACGCACCGACCCAACCGCGTGTCGGTGCGCGCCGTGCTCGCGTCCGGCCCGGGGGCCCAGGCCGGCATCCGGGCAGGCGACCTGATCCTGCGTTACGACGGCAGGACGATCCTCAAATGGGGCGAGCTCCAGAGCGCGACCATGCAGGGCGTGGCCGGGCGCATGGTGCCGGTGGAGGTGATGTCCGCGGACGGACAGCTGCGGCGCGTGACGGTGCCCAGCGGACCGCTCGGGATCCAGCTGAGCGCGGCGCGCGTCCCCCCGCAGTCCGTCCGATAGCGGAGCGCGCCGCGTGAAGCGATTGGCCACGACCACCCTCCTGCTCGCGCTGGTCGCCGTCGCGATCCGCGTCCACAACGCGCTGCACTACCCGGCCGACTGGGGCTTCGACGCCAGCTTCAACTGGCGGTACATCTACCGCCTCACCCAGGACTGGGCGCTGCCTCCGGCCGAGGCCGGCTGGTCGACGTCCGATCCCCCCCTTTTCTACTACGCCTCTGCCGCCGTGATGCGCGGCCTCGCGGCGCTCGGCGCGCGCGACGCCGCGGTGTACGTGCTGCCGCTGCTCTCGGCGCTGGAAGGCCTCGGCATCGTGGCGCTGGCCGTCGCGCTCGCGCGCCGGGTCGCGCCCGCCGACCCGCTGCGCGCCGCGCTGGCGGGCCTGCTGCTGCTCTTCCTGCCGGCGCATCTGCACATGAGCGCGATGGTGAACGAGGAGATGCTCACCGCGCTGCTCACCACGGGCGTCGTGTTCGGGCTCGCCGTCCGGCAGCCGGGCGCGCCGCCCGGCCTCGGCCGGGCGGCGGCGATCGGGCTCGGGAGCGGCCTGGCCCTGCTCACCAAGCTGAGCGGCGCGATCGCGGTGGCGACCGCCGTGCTGACGTACGCGGCGGACGGCCGGAAGCCCGGCGCGAGGGCGCGCGCCGGCTTGCTCGGCGCCGTGGTCCTGATCGTCGCGCTGCTGGCCGGCGGCTGGTTCCCGGCGCGGAGCCTGCTCGCGACCGGCTCGCCGCAGCCGATCGGCCTGCCCGCGCACGTGGGCATGCTCGCGCTCCCGCCCGGCGAGCGCGCGCTGGGCGACTACCTGCGCCTGCCTCTCGCGACCTTCCGCAACCCCCAGCTGCTCGATCCGGACCTGCTGCGCTCCGTCTGGGGCAGCACCTTCGCGACGGTCTGGTTCGACGGGCACCGCTACTTCCTGCCGCGCGAGAGCGGGGCCGTGAGCCGGCTCGGCGGCGTCACGCTGCTGCTCGCGCTGCTCCCCACGGCGGCCTTCGCCGCGGGCCTCGCGCGCGGCGCCGGGCGTCTGCGGCGCGGCGAGGGCGCGGCGGATCTGCCGCTCCTCCTGCTCACCGGCCTGACACTCGCGGGCTACGCCTTCTACACCTGGCGCAACCCGTGGTTCGTGGTGGTCAAGGGCACCTCGCTGCTGGGCCTCTCGCTCCCGTTCTCGTTCTACGCGAGCGAGGCGCTGGCCGGCTGGCTGCGCGGACGCTGGCGGCCCTGGCTGGCGGCGGCCCTGCTGGCGCTGGCCTTCTGCGTCGCGCTTTCTTGTACCTTCGATCTCGTGTTCGAGAAGACCGAGGTATCGGGCCTCCCGTGGCCGCCGGCGGAGGGCGGATGAAGCCCTCGCGCCAGCTGCTCCAGCGAGCCATCCCCGCGGCCGTGAGCCTCGGGCTGCTCGCCTGGCTGCTCTCGACCTTCGACCTGCGCGCGATCCTCGCCGCGATCGACGCGCGCGTCGCCTTCGTGCTGGTCCCGTCCGTCCTCTTGTGGGGCGGCGCCACCCTGGTGCTCGAAGCGCTCTCCATCATCCGCGTGCTTCCGGCGCCCCCCGCCTCGTTCACGGTCTTCACCGCCGCGCGCATCAAGTGCGCCAGCTATCTGCTGGGGATCATCCACCTCACGCTGGGCGGCGCCGGGCTCGCCGTGCTCCTGCGCCAGCGCACCGGGGTCACGCTGGGACGATCCGCCGGCGTGGTGCTCCTGATCATGCTCACCGATCTGCTCATCACGCTCTCGGCGGGGGTGCTCGGCGCCAGCTTCTCGGACGCCGCCGCGTCGGCGCTGCCGGTGGGTCTGCTCGCCCTGCTGGCCGCGGGGCTCGTCTTCGGCGTCGCCATCCTGCGCGCGCCCGGATCGCTGGGGCCGATCGAGCGGATCCGCGCGCTGCCGGTCTTCGTGGCGCTCCGCGAGACTCCGCTCGAGCGCCTGCTCGAGCTGGCCGTGCTGCGCTGCGTATTCGTCGCCTGCTTCATCGCGGTCGGCGGCTCCGCCTTCGTGGCCTTCGGCATCGACGCGGGGGTCCCGCGAATCGTCGTCGGCATGGCGGTCCTGGCGGTGGTGGGGGCGCTCCCGATCGCGGTCTCGGGCCTGGGCACCGGGCAGGTCGCCGCCGTCTACCTGTTCCGCGACCTCGCGCCCCCTGAAACCATCCTGGCCATGAGCCTGGTGCTCACCTTCAGCCTCACCTCCCTGCGGCTGCTGATGGGTCTCACCTTCGCGCGCGAGTTCGCGCGCCAGGCGCTCGCAGGAGCGCGAGAGGCCGCCTGACGGACGACGTCACCTTCAGCGGAGAGCGCCTGCACGCCGGCAGTCAGCTGTTCGCCGTCGACCTGGCGCGCCACCAGGCCGCCTACGAGCTGGCGCGGGCGCGGCTTCCCAGCAGCCGCGTGCTCGACCTCGGCTGCGGCTCGGGCCATGGCACCGCGATCCTCTCGCGCTCGCATCCGTTCGTGGTGGGCCTCGACCGGGTCCAGCCCGATCGCGCCAGCCGCGCGGGCTCGGGCCGCTTCGTGCGCGCGAAGCTGGAGCGCCTTCCCTTCGCCCGGCGCAGCTTCGGGCTGATCGTGAGCTTCCAGGTGATCGAGCACCTGGAGGATCCGACCGACTACCTGGACGCGATCGCGGAGTTGCTCGCTCCGGGCGGCGAGGCGCTGATCACCACGCCGAATTCGTTGATGTCGGATCACGTGAATCCGTACCACGTCCACGAGTACCGGGCGGACGAGCTGGCGGCGCGCCTGCGTCGCCGCTTCGCGAGTGTCGAGCTGAACGGGATCGGCGCCAGCGAGCCGGTTCGCCGCCACCTCGAGCAGCGCTCGCAGCGGATCCGCCGGATCATGCGCCTGGATCCGATGCACCTGCGCGACCGCGTCCCGAGGCCCGTGGTCGAGTGGCTGTTCGCCCGCTTCGCCCTGCTCGTGCGCCGGCAGACACAGGCGAGCGACGGAACCCCGGATGCAACCTGGCGCGATTTCCCGGTGGGCCCCGCCGACGCGCGCTGCCTCGATCTGCTCGCAATCTGTAGCAACCCGATCTGACGACCGGGGTCAGTCGCTGAGCCGCGACTTCACGGCTTCCTCGAAGTCGGCGAGGGTCGCGAAGCGCTGGGGGCGGACGCCGAGCGCGCTGTCGGGATCCGGCAGGGGCAGCGCCGCGCTGCGGTCGAGCAGCTCCGCGAGCAGGGCGCGCAGGGCCTGTCCCGCATCCGTGCGATCCGGGAACAGGGAGGCGGGATCGAAGGCGTTCGAGCGCATGCGCAGGATGCTGCGCGGACGGCCGGCGCGCGGGGCGCGCAGCACCAGGTCCACCACCAGCACCGGCGCGTCGCCGACCTCCGCCACCTCGGCGGCGGCGACGGCCTCGATGGCGCGGTAGTCGATGCGCGTGCGGCGGTCGTCCTCGCCCTCGTGCGCCACCAGGCCCTGATCGTCGAGCTCGACGGGGATCACCTCGCTGACCCGGAGCGCGCCGGGGGGCGGCATGCGCGCCGCGATCCGAGCGGCCGAGGCCTCGAGCTCGCGCTCGGGCAGCGGAGCCGCCCGCCCCTCGGTCTGCGGCGTCGGAAGCGGAGCGGGCGGCGGCGGCTCGGGCCAGGCGCCGGCCTCGAGCGATTCGAGCAGCTGCTGGAGCCGGACGCGCTTGGCCTCGTGCAGATCGGGCGAGGCGAGCGCGGCCTGCGCCGCGCGGCGCGCGACGTCGAGGTCGAGACCCCGCGCCTCCTCGACCAGGCGCAGCGCCAGGGCGGGCGTGAGCGTCCCGCTGTTCGGATCCACGCTGCGCCGGAGCGCGTCGATCAGCTGCGCGCGCGCCTGCTTCTGCGCCTCGGCGCCGCGCGACGCCCCGACGCGATCGCGCAGCACCGGGAGGATGCGCATCAGCACGGCGACATCGACCACGGCCTCGGGCACCTCGCCGACCAGCGCGAGCCAGTGATCCGCGGCTTTTTCGCAGCGTCCGGCAGCCGCCTCGCTGCGCACCAGCCGCGCCATCGGCAGGGCGGCCTCGCGGGCGCGCTCGCAGGCCAGCGCGAGCTCCCAGAACAGGAGCGTGCTGCGCGGATGGTCCGGTCGTGCGGTCACCTCTTCCCGGAGCAAGGCGAAGGCCGCTTCCAGGTTGCCGCGCCGCGCCGCCGCGACGCCCTGGCGCAGGATCCGGGGCCGCGCGAGCGTGCGCGCCGAGGTGGCGACGCGTGCCAGCCAGGCCGCGCTCCGCGTGACCGCCATGTTGCGACCCAGGACCATGCTCGAAGCTCCGCCCGCGCAGCTCGGCCTTGACGTATCGACCTCCGGCGCGACCGACGTGAGGGCCCGCAGCGGCGCTACACCGACACGCAGATCTCGCGCAGGTCCTCGTCGCGCACTTCGCGGCGCTCGTCGGCGAGCCGCTGGAAGCGCTCGAAGGCCTTCGAGAACTCGTCGCCCGGCAGCTCGATCCCCAGCGCCCGCACGCGCGCCGCGAACCCCGCTCGCCCCGAGAGCTTGCCCAGCACGATCTGCGTGCCGGTCGGGTGCCCGATGCTGGCCGGGTCGAGCACCTCGTAGGTCTCGCGGCACTTGATCACGCCGTCCTGATGGATCCCCGAAGCGTGGCGAAAAGCATTGGCGCCGACCACGGGCTTGTTCGGCGGCACCGCGATCCCGCTGCGCCCCTCGACCAGCCGCGAGAGCTCGCAGATCCCCGACGGATCGACCTGGGTGTGCACACCCAGCGCCACGCCATGGACGCGCAGCGCCATCACCACCTCCTCGAAGGCGGCGTTGCCGGCGCGCTCGCCGATCCCGTTCACCGCGACTTCGAGCTGGCGCGCCCCGGCGCCTACCGCGGCCAGGCAGTTGGCGGTCGCCAGGCCCAGATCGTCCTGGCCGTGGAAGGAGAGCACGGCCTCCTCGAGCTGGGGGACGCGCTCGCGCAGGCGGCGCAGCAGCGCCGCCAGCCGGTCGGGGAGGATCCAGCCGACGGTGTCGGGGATGTTGATGGTGGTGGCCCCGGCGTCCAGCGCGACCGCCACCACCTCCGCGACGAAATCGAAGTCCGCGCGGGTCGCGTCCATCGGGCTGAACTCGACGTCGTCGGTGTAGCGGCGCGCGCGCGCCACGCCGGCGCGCGCCATCTCGAGCACATCAAGTCTCGTCTTGCGCAGCTGCTGCGCCAGCTGCACGTCGCTGCTGTTGACGAAGACGTGGATGCGCGGGCGGCGCGCCCCGCGCAGCGCGTGGCCGGCCGCGTCGACGTCGCCCGCCACCGCGCGGGCCAGGGCGCAGACGGCGGCGTCCTTCACCTCGCTCGCCACGGCCGCCACCGCGGCGAGCTCGGCGGCGGAGGCCGCCGGAAAGCCCGCTTCGATGACGTCGACGCGCAGGGCGTCGAGGCGCGCGGCAATCTCGATCTTGTCGCGCCGGCTGAAGCAGACGCCCGCGGCCTGCTCCCCGTCGCGCAGGGTGGTATCGAAGACACGTACCATTTCGCTCATGGCTGGCTCCTGTCGCCGGACGGCGGCTGGAGAGAGCGACGCGTCGCGAGATCTCGTGGGATGCTAGAAACACGAAACCCCCTCCAGCCGGCCCGGCGGGAGAGGGTTTGGCTTGCGCTCTGGCGATCCGCTAGCGGACGCGAGCCCCCTCTCCCGCCTCTCGAAGGAGGAGGGCGGTGAGCAGGTTCGCGAGACCGGTTCGCTGGGTCGCCATGAGCCCGTTTCTAGAACAGCCGGCGCCGCGCGTCAAGCTTCCCTTCAGCCGACGTCCGCGAGCGAGAGCCGATCGCCCCAGCGCGCCTGCACCGCGCGCAGCAGCTCGGGAGCGCGCTGCAGACCGGGATCCCGGCGCACCGTCGCGAGGGCGGCCTCGCGGGCCTGCGCCACCCGCTTCACGTCGCGCGCCAGGTCCGCGATGCGCAGCTCGGGCAGCACGCCGTGCTGGCGCGTGCCGAGGAACTCGCCGGGGCCGCGCAGCGCGAGATCGGCCTCGGCGATCGCGAAGCCGTCGTGGGTCTCGAGCAGCGCCGCAAGTCTCGCTTCGCTGCTCTCCCCGCCGCCGCGCGAGACCAGCGCGCAGGTGCCCGGCCGCTCGCCGCGCCCCACCCGCCCGCGCAGCTGGTGGAGCTGCGCGAGGCCGAAGCGCTCGGCGTGCTCGATCACCATCAGCGTGGCGTTCGCGACGTCGACCCCGACCTCGATCACGGTGGTCGAGACCAGCACCTGCGTCTCGCCCTTTTCGAAGCGCGCCATCGCTGCGGTCCGTGCCGCGGCGTCGAGACGGCCGTGCACCAGGTCGACGCGGGCCTGCGGGAAGGCGCGCGCCAGCTTCTCGGCGGACTCGCTGGCCGCCCGCAGGTCGAGCTTCTCGGACTCCTCGACCAGGGGGTACACCACGTAGACCTGCTCGCCGCGCGCGATCGTCTCGCGCACCAGCTCGGTCACGCGCGCGCCCTGCCCTGCGCGGAACAGCAGCGTCCGCGCCGGCCTGCGCCCCGGCGGCAGCTCGCCCAAGATCGAGAGATCGAGGTCGCCGTAGAGCGTGAGCGCGAGCGTGCGCGGGATCGGCGTCGCGGTCATCACCAGCGTGTGCGGCATCCGGTCGCCGTCCGCCTTGGCGGCCAGCGCCGCGCGCTGGCGCACGCCGAAGCGGTGCTGCTCGTCGATCACCACCAGCGCGAGCTGGCGGAACGAAACGCCCTCCTGGACCAGCGCGTGGGTGCCCACCACCAGGTCGACCTCGCCGGCCTCGAGCTGCGCCCGGATCGCGTCGCCGGCTGCGCGCGGGACGGAGGCCGTGAGCAGCGCGATGCGCAGCGGCGCCCCCCGCCCCGTGTGGTCGGCCAGACGGCGCAGCGTCCGCTCGTGCTGCTCGGCGAGCAGCTCGGTGGGCGCCATCAGCGCCGTCTGACAGCCGGCCTCCGCCACCGCGATCGCCGCGAGCAGGGCGATCACCGTCTTGCCGCTGCCGACGTCGCCCTCCAGCAGGCGCTGCATCGGATGCGGGCGCGCGAGATCCGCGCGCACCTCCTCCCAGACGCGGTCCTGTGCGCGCGTCAACCGGAACGGGAGGCCGGCAACGGCCGCCCGCGCCCATCGGCCGTCTCCGGCGATCGGGATCGCCGGATCGCGGGCCCGGCCCTCGCGCCGCAGCGCGAGCCCCAGCTCGAGCAGATAGAGCTCCTCCAGCACCAGGCGTGTGTAGGCGGGGGCGGTGCCGGCGCGCAGCGCCGCGAGGTCGCTCTCGATCGGAGGCTGGTGCAGCTCGCGCAGCGCCTGCGCAGGCTCGGGCAGCGCGAGCTCCCGCACCAGCGAAGCCGGCAGGTGGCCCGGCAGCAGGTCGGCGTACTGGTCCACCGCGTGCTGGACGGCGCGGCGCAGCGCGCGGGGGTGGACGCCTTCCGGGGTGGCGTAGTCCGGCGTGATGCTGCGCAGCTCGGCGTGCCCTGCGACGTCCGCCTCGGCTTCACCGGGCTCGGCGCCCGCGAGCACCTCGATCTCGGGGTGCAGCAGCTGCTTCGAGAACCGGTACCGCTTCACGTCGCCAGCGACCAGCAGGCTCGCGTCCTTGCGGACCATCTTGGCGATCGACTCGCCGCCGCGGAACCACTTGAGAGTGACGGTTCCCGTCTCGTCGCCCACGACCGCCTCGAAGCTGCGCCCCCCGCGCCCGCGCATCCGCCCGCGCGTGGCGACGAAATCGCACACCAGCACGCGCCCGACGAAGCTGGCCCGGCGCCCCACCTCGAGCTCCCCGATCGGAACCAGCGCGCGGCGATCGTCCCAGCGAGCCGGCAGGTGGAGGAGCAGATCGAGCACGCTCGCGAGGCCGCGCCGCGCCAGCGTCTCGGCGCGCTTGGGCCCGACACCGGGGAGCACCGCCGGCGAGCGCGCCAGCGCCGCCTCGCACCAGGCGGGGTCTTTGAAGGGAGCGAGCCGGGCCTGCGCGGCCTCGACGGCGGTGATCAGCGCGGCGCCTTTGAGGGGGGCGGCGAACGCGAGCCGCGTCTTCGCGAGTGCTTCGCGCGCGTCGCTCGGGATGGCGAGCCCGAGCGCTCGCCCCACGGCGTCGGCGACCGTCTGCGGAAGCTCCCGGATCCGATCCAGGCGCGCGAAGCCGTCGCGGGCCGCGAATTCGAGCGGCCGCAGCACCGCGGCGACTGCTTCCTCGAAGGGGCTCTCACCCACGGGGCGAGTCTACCGCGTCCTCTCTGCTTTGGGCTCGGATCCACCCACCGTTCGGCCGATACGCCAACCGGGGCGGCGCATCCCGCCGCCGTCGGGAGACACGGGAATGCGATACCGGGCTTCGCTCGTCTTCGCCGCGGCTGCCCTGTTGCTGGTCCCTTCGGTATTCACTCCCTCGGACGACGATCGGCTCGCGCAGATCGAGCGCAGGCTCGAGGTCCGCGAGTACCATGCCAGCCGGAATCAGATCGGCCTCCAGGCGCCGAACCGCGCGCAGAACCTGCGCACCTACTTCGAGACGACGGGGATCCGCGTCCACGACCGCACGGCGCCCAACGAGCTGTTCTCCCTCGCGCTGGCCGGGATGGGGAGGGGCGACGCCCTCGCTCCGCTGCCGCCGGGTGAGGTTGCGAGCGAGGGCGCGCGCGTCGAGATCCGCCGCGACGGCATCGTCGAGTGGTACGAGAACTCGGCGGCCGGGCTCGAGCAGGGCTTCACGCTGGGGGAGCGGCCCGCGGGCGAGGGCCCGCTCCGGGTCGAGCTCTCGCTGCAGGGCGCGCAGGCCTCCCAGGCCGATGACGCGGTGATCTTCGAGGCCGGATCCGGACGCCGACTTCGTTACGACGGCCTGGTGGCGGTCGACGCCTCGGGCCGCGAGCTGGTCGCTCGCCTGTCTGTACCGGATCCCGATCGCGTTCGGATCGAGGTCGAGGACGCCGCTGCGGCCTACCCCGTGGTGATCGATCCCCTGCTCGCAGAGGCCGCCAGCGCCCAGCTCCTCTCCGATCAGGCGGAGGCAGGGCTCGGCTACAGCGTGGCCGGCGCCGGCGACGTGAACGGCGATGGCTACGACGACGTGATCGTCGGCGCTCCGCGCTACGACTCCGGCGAGGCGAACGAGGGCGCGGCATTCCTGTTTCTCGGCAGCGAGTCGGGAATCGCCGATGGCGGCCCGGGGAGCTCGCACGCCCGGCTCGAGTCGAACCAGACGTATTCGGAATTCGGATCGAGCGTGGCGGGAGCCGGCGACGTGAATGGAGACGGCTATGACGACGTGATCGTGGGAGCCGGGGGCTACGACGCCGGCGAGGCGGATGAGGGGGCCGCCTTCGTGTTCCTGGGCAGCGCCCTGGGTATCGCGAGCGGCAATCCGGATACCGCAGCGGTCCGGATCGAGGCGGACCAGGCCGGTGCCAGCCTTGGCTGGAGCGTCGCGGGAGCCGGCGACGTGAACGGCGACGGCTACGCAGACGTGATCGTGGGCGCGTCCGGCTACCAGGTCGGCCGGCTCGACGGCGGCTGCCATTGCTGGGTCTACGACCACCCGAACGAAGGCGCGGCCTTCCTGTTCCTGGGCAGCTCGGATGGGATCGCCGATGGGAACCCCGACACGGCCGCCACGGTGCTCCGGTCGAATCAAACCAGCGCGAGATTCGCCCTGAGCGTGGCGGGAGCCGGCGACGTGAACGGCGACGGGTATGACGACGTGATCGTGGGCAGTCCCTTCTTCGACGTCGCCCCAAACATCTGGGGCACGGCCCTCGTGTTCCTGGGCGGCCCGTCGGGCATCGCCGACGGCGACCACAGCTCGGCCGACGCCCGGCTCGAGTCGGACGAGGATCCGTACCAGCGTCACACGTACTTCGGTTGGAGCGTGGCGGGAGCCGGCGACGTGAACGGCGACGGCTACCACGATGTGATCGTGGGCGCCCCCGAGTACCCCGACGCCGAGATAGGACCCGGCGCGGCCTTCGTCTACCTGGGCAGCGCGTCGGGCATCGCGCACGGCAGCCCCGCCACGGCCGCCACCCGGCTCGAGTCGGGGGAAGAGGGCAATCTCGGAATCAGCGTGGCCGGAGCTGGCGACGTGAACGGTGACGGCCACGACGACCTGATCGTCGGCAGCGGTCGCAGTCACACCCTCTCCGAACAAGGGTCGGCAGCCTTCGTCTACCTCGGCAGCACGGCGGGCGTCGCGAGCGGAAGGCCAGAGGTGGCCGCGGCTCGCCTCCATCTCCTCCTCAGCGACTTCACCTTCACGGGCATTGGCTGGAGGGTGGCGGGAGCGGGGGACGTCGACGGCGACGGCTTCGACGACCTGATCGCCGGCGATCTCAACTTCCCGATCAACAACGTCCGCCACGGCCACGCCCTCGTTTTCCTCGGGTCCAGCGACGCTGACGCCGACGGTCAGCTCGACTTCGCCGACATCTGCCAGAGCGTCCCCAACCCGGAGCAGATCGATCGCGACTGGGATGGCAGCGGGAACCACTGCGACGCAGACTTCGATCAGGACGGCGCCACCACCGCGCGCGACTTCCGGACGTTCCGGCTGTGCTACGGAAAAGCCGTGTGGTCCGGCAGCGCCCCCGACGACGAGCACTGCGAGGAGAGCGACATGGACGCGGACGGTTTCGTGAACGCCACGGACTTCGCGCTCTTCCGAAGCGAGTACCTCACCGCACCCGGTCCGTAGCAATTCACTGGACCCTGATCCGACGTTACGGGCAGTCGGAGGGAGGCGGGGGGGGGGGGGGGGGGGGGGGGGGG
>DATBRV010000097.1:0-75531 GCA_036560145.1 Myxococcota bacterium | reverse complement strand
ATCCGTGCGGCACGGCCCTCTCGATGGCGTCACGGACACCGGACAGGTTGTCGGGGAGATCGCTCGCGGTCAGCGTGATCTCCACGGCCATCATGCCGCAGCCGATGTCGACGCCGACCGCTGCCGGGATGATCGCGCCGCGCGTCGCGATGACGCTGCCGACCGTCGCGCCGATCCCCCAATGCACGTCCGGCATCGCGGCAACCCAGCCGTGGATGAACGGCATGCGCGCGACGTTCTCGAGTTGCTTGCGCGCCTCGTCCTCGAACGGCACGCCGCGGGTCCAGGACTTGATCGGGACGCCGCCCTCCGGCTGCATCACCTCGTAGCTGCGTTCGCTGGCCATCGGCCTGCTCCTCGTGTTGCGGCTCGGGCGGTTCGGCCGGCCGGGTGCGCGATGACGGGCGCTCCCGGCCGGCCCTGCTTCGCTGTTTTCGTCGCTTCGTTGAACCCGGGCTAGAGCACGGGCTGTGCCAACCGCGACGAGGCTTTGGAAGCACCACAAAACTTCCCAGCATTACCAGGGCTTAGCGAGGATCTTGCGAATTGCCAGCGGTGTCTGGAACTCTGAAAAGTATAGCTATAAAACTAGTTTTTTAGCTATTATGCGATCGATGCATCCCAAGGTCGTGATCGGCTTCCTGGGCACCACCCTCGACCGAGCGCAGGGCCCCAAGCGTTGGGAGCGCTGGCGGCCCACCGTCGACCTCTGCCGGCACGAAGACCTTGCGGTGAACCGCCTGGAGCTGCTGTCGCAGAAGCGGTTCGCGTCGCTGGCCCGCCAGGTGAGCGAGGACATCCGCAGCGTCTCGCCCGAGACACAAGTGCGCGTCCACGATCTGGCGCTCGGCGACCCCTGGGACTTCGAGGACGTCTACGCCGCGTTGCACGAATTCGCGCGCGGATATGCGTTCTCCGAGAACGAGGACTACCTCGTTCACATGACGACCGGCACGCACGTCGCGCAGATCTGCCTCTTCCTGCTGACCGAGGCCCGCTACCTGCCGGCGCGGATGCTCCAGACGAGCCCACCCCGCCGCAGCGACGGCGCGGGCCCGGGCTCGTACTCGATCATCGACCTCGACCTCTCGAAGTACGACCGGCTCGCATCGCGCTTCAAGAAGGAGCACGAAGAAGGGCTGTCGTTCCTCAAGTCGGGCATCGCGACGCGCAACGCTGCCTTCAACGCGCTGGTCGAGCGCATCGAGCGCGTAGCGATCGCGTCCGACGCCCCGATCCTGTTGATGGGTCCCACGGGCGCGGGCAAGTCCCAGCTGGCGCAACGCATCCACGCGCTCAAGAAGCAGCGCCGCCAGACCGCGGGCCGCTTCGTCGAGGTGAACTGCGCGACCCTGCGCGGCGACGCGGCAATGTCGGCGCTCTTCGGCCACCTGAAGGGCGCCTTCACGGGCGCGATGCAGGACCGCCCCGGGCTATTGCGCGCGGCCGACGGCGGGGTGCTCTTCCTCGACGAGATCGGCGAGCTCGGCCTCGACGAACAGGCGATGTTGTTGCGGGCGATCGAGGAGAAGAAGTTCCTCCCACTCGGCAGCGAGCGCGAGGTGGCGAGCGACTTCCAGCTGATCGTGGGGACGAATCGCGATCTGCGCGCCGCCGTGAGCGACCACCGCTTCCGCGAGGATCTGCTCAGCCGCATCGATCTGTGGACGTTCACGTTGCCGGGCCTGCGCGCGCGTCGCGAGGACATCGAGCCGAATCTCGAGTACGAGCTCGACCGCTGGGCGGAGCGGTCGGGCGCGCGCGTCTCGTTCAACAAGGAGGCGCGCGAGCGCTTCCTCCAGTTCGCCGGCGATGCCGCGACTCCGTGGCCGGGAAATTTTCGCGACTTCAATGCCGCAATCGTGCGCATGGCGACGCTCGCGGCGGGCGGACGCATCGACGTGGCGCTGGTGGACGAGGAGATCGCGCGGCTGCGCGAGGCGTGGCGGCGTGCGCCCGCGGGCGACGGCGACGCGCTGCTCCCGCGAGCGCTGGGAGCCGACGCCATCTCGCGGTTCGACCGCTTCGATGTAATTCAGCTCGAGGGTGTCCTCGCGGTGTGCGCGCAATCGCGCAGCCTCTCCGAGGCTGGCCGCGCCCTGTTCGGGGCGTCGCGGCAGAAGCGCAGCGTCACGAACGACGCCGACCGCCTGCGGAAGTACCTCGCGCGCTTCGACCTCAGCTGGGCGGACGTCGACGAGCGCTTGCGCTGAGCACCGCCGCGCAGCGGGGAGAAGCCGCGCGACCGCCTCTCGCTCCGACCCGCGGATCGCTCAGGGTCGCCCGACGTCCCGCCGGCTCCAGTCGCAGACTCCTTCCGGGAAGATCTGCATCAGGCGCGCCTTGTCGGCGGCGCTCGGCACCCAGGCGCCGTAGGCCCCCTCCGCGATGGCGTCGTCCACGCTCTGGAGCCCGCACTTGAAGATGCCGCCCTGGATGGGGCCGCCCGCCACCCGGCGCGTGTTGCTGTGGATCGGGAAGGCCTGGGTGCAGGGGCCCGGCGGCAGCTCGTCGAGGATGCCGTTCCAGACGTCGTCGCCGGCGGCGATCTCCGCGCCGGTCGTCGTGAAGCAGCGATCCACCGCGCGCGGCGGCTTGTTGCCCGCCACCCCGCGCCAGGGGTGCTCGCGCAGGTTCTCCATCCACTCGTCGATCACCTCGAAGGCCTCGGGCGTCTGGTCGAAGGCGACGGCCGGCCGCGCGTCGGTGAACCAGATCACCATGTTGTCGTCGTCGTGGCGCAGCTGGAGCCGTCGGCGCGTCGCGAAGGACTGCGCGCTGTGGTGCATGTCGAGCTGGTCTTCCAGGTAGTGCCTCCAGTCGATCACCGGGATGTCGATGTCGCCGTCGAAGCGCATGCCGCTCTGGTAGGCGGCGTTCATCGCCTCGATGCTTCCGCTCCGGCGCAGCGCGGGCGTCACGCCGCCATCGGGCGAGAGGTTGATGTTGCGCGCGCTCCAGGGGTCGAAGGTCACGAGGCTCGGCGGCCCGACGAAGGGGAAGCCCTCGGCCACCATCGCCGCGGGCTCCTTCCAGCTCCCCACCCTGGCGTTCAGGTCGAGGAACTCGGCGGGCGTGATCACGCCGTCCACCAGCGCCTTCAGCCCGTACTGCACGCCCACGTTGTCCCAGGGCGTGCGCCCGAAGCCGGCGGCGTCGAGGCCGTAGATGTTCACCAGGTCGCCGGCGTGCGTCCAATCCACGCCTGCGACGCCCTGGGCGAGCTTGTCGAGATCCTGCACGTTCGTGTAGGTCGGGTTGAGCACCAGCGGCGTCAAGCCGAACCAGGCCCGCCGACACTCGGTGAGCGGCGGGGGAGTCGTCGGCGCCAGCGGGATGGGCTGCGGCCGGTTCAGGCCGAGCGGCCCATACAGGCCGTAGATCCCGTTCCACTGCGCCGCCTCGCCCGCGCTGATGACGGGCGTGACGCTCGCATTCAGCCCCTGGACGGCGCGGCGGTTCAGGACGTCGTCCCACTTGTTGTTGAAGCGATCCGTGCTGTCGAAGTAGTTCTCGAGCAGCTCGCAGTCTCCCACGTGGATGGTCTGGGTGATCATGTCGGAGTAGGAGTACTGCGGGATCGCCGCGTCGAGCAGCCTCGGGTGGTTCTGCGCGTAGACGTACTGCTGGATCGCGCCGCCGGAGCCTCCCACGCCCACCGTGTAGAGCGGCAGCCCGTGGTCCTCGACGAAGTGCTCCTTCAGCATCAGCGCGGTCTCGCCGCCGAGCTGGAGGTTGTAGTGCGTGTTGGTGCGTAGACCGCTCGAGGCGAGCACCGCGTAGCCGAGCTGAAGCACGTCGTGCCGCAGCATGGCGCCAGAGCCCACCGTGCCCTGCGTGCGCCCGATCGCGACGCCGCCCTCGAGGCTGAAGACGAGGCGCCCATTCCACAGCGAGTCCTCGGGCTGGTTCGGATCGGTCTCCGTGGTCGGCGCGAGCATGGCCACGCTGTAGACGAAGCGATTGATGGTCCCGCGCTCCCAGCGCACGATGTAGGGAACCGTCTGGCCGTCCAGGGTGGTGGTCGTGGCGATATTGGCCGGGAGCGGCCCGGTGGGATCGGCGAGCGGCGCGAACGCGCCGCCGGTGGTGCGGTACTGGTACTCGACTCGCCGGTTGCCGGCGCAGTTCTTGCTCCAGCCGATGATGGTGGCGGCGGCCGTCGGATAGCCACGCCCGTCGCGGGGGTAGTTGCCGCTCGCATCCTCCTGCGCGACGGGGATGCCGAAGTGGTCCTGGTTGTCGATGATCGGTTGACCGAGCCCGACCCGCGCGGTGGTGCAGACGAAGGGCTGCTGCTGGGGGCCGGAGAAGATCGGCCCGCCGATCGGGTGGTTGACGACCTCGAGCCGCGCCAGCGTCGCATGGGACGATGCGCTCGGCTTCAGCTCCAGCAGGTTCTCGCCCAGGGCGAATCCCTCGACGACGCCGACCAGATCTCCGTCGTCGGGATCCAGCGAGTCGGTGACGTCGACACCGTTCAGGAGCAACCTCGCGTTCGTCTTGATCTTCCGCCCCGGGAACTCGACCCGGACCAGCGCGTCGCCGCCGCTCACCTGGTCGGGCGCGCTCGAGAGGATGTCGATGTCCCAGCGGTCGTGGTGCGGGTGTCCGTGGTGGCCCCAGCCGCTGCCGCCCAGCACGGGCGCGGCGACGGCCAGCGCAGCCAGCGAGGCGAGAGTCCGGATGCGGGAGATGCGAGCGCTTCCAGCTCGGGTGATTCCAGCTCGGGTGATTCCAGCTCGGGTGATTCCAGAAGACGGCATGGGATCCCTCCGACGCAACGCCCGGGTTCGGCGTGTGTCCTGGACCCCACCCTAAGGGGCGTGGCTCCTCGGTGTCAACGATTCGATTCACCCTGAGGGGATGCCGCGCTGCGTCGTGACCGTGACGCGGCAGGAGGGGCGCCCGCGCTCACCAGGTGTCGACACAGGCGCGTTTCTTGCCCGTGCGCGGCGCCGGCGGCGGCGCCGAGCGCAGCGCGCGGGTGATCCAGGTGCGCGACTCGGCCGGATCGATCACGTCGTCGATCTCGAAGTGCGAGGCGTACGACACGGCTTTGCCGTGCTGGTACATGCGCTCCACCATCTGGTCGAAGAGTGCCTTGCGCTCCACCGGATCCGCGAGCGCGGCCAGCTCGCCCCGATAGCCGAGCTTCACCGCGCCCTCGAGCCCCATCCCGCCGAACTCGCCCGTCGGCCAGGCGACGGTGAAGATCGGCGCCTTGAAGCTCCCGCCCGCCATCGCCTGCGCGCCGAGGCCGTAGCCCTTGCGCAGCACGATCGTGAAGAACGGCACCGTGAGGCTCGCGCCCGTCACGAACATGCGCGCGGCGTGGCGCACCAGCGCCGTCTTCTCGGCCTCCGGCCCCACCATGATGCCCGGCGTGTCGCACAAGAGCAGCAGCGGGATGTCGAAGGCATCGCAGAGCTGCATGAAGCGCGTCGCCTTGTCGGCGCCGTCGCTGTCGATCGCGCCCGCGAGATGAACCGGGTTGTTCGCGATCACGCCCAGCGGCCGGCCGTCGACGCGGGCGAGCGCCGTCAGCATGCCGGGACCGAAGCCGCGCCGTAGCTCGAGCACCGAGTCCGTATCGGCGAGCGTCTCGATCACGCGCCGCACGTCGTACACGCGCAGGCGGTTCTCGGGGATCACCGCGCGCAGCTCGCGCTGGTCCGCGCACGCCCCGCCCGGCAGCGAGCCCTGGAAGTAGGACAGGTACTTGCGCGCGACCGCCACCGCTTCGGCCTCGTCGCGCACCGCCACGTCGACGACGCCGTTTCGCGCCTGCACCTCGAGCGGGCCGACCTCTTCGGGCCGGAACACGCCGAGCCCGCCGCCCTCGATCATGGCCGGTCCGCCCATGCCGATGTTCGAGCCCTGCGTCGCGATCACCACGTCGCAGCAGCCGAGCAGCGCGGCGTTGCCCGCGAAGCAGCGGCCCGAGGTGATTCCGACCAATGGCACCAGACCGGATAGCCCGCCGAAATAGTGGAACGCGAGGCAGTCGAGGCCCGCCACGCCGAGCGCGTCGGTGTCGCCCGGCCGCCCGCCGCCGCCCTCGGTGAAGAACACGACCGGCAGCCGAAGCTTCTCGGCGAGCTCGAACATGCGGTCCTTCTTGCGGTGGTTCTGCGCGCCCTGCGTGCCCGCGAGCACGGTGTAGTCGTACGACATCAGCACGCAGCGAGCGGCGGACTCCCCGAAGTGCGCCGAGTTCACCGCGCCGATCCCGGCGACCAGTCCGTCCGCGGGGGTGCGCGCGATCAGGTCTTCGAGCGTGCGGCGCCGGCGCTGCGCCGCGATCACGAGCGGGCCGTACTCGACGAAGGTCCCCGGATCGCAGAGATCCGCCACGTTCTCGCGCGCGGTGCGCTGGCCGGTCTTGCGCCGCCGCTCCACGGCGTCGGGCCGCGCCTCGTCGAGGCCGATCGCGTGGCGCGCCTGCGCCTCGGCGAGATCCGGCCGGATCCGCGCGGGGTCGACCCGCTCCGCCCGCGCCTCGCGCGCGGCCTCGCCCTCGGAAGCCTCGAGCAATGCGAGCACGTGACCCGCGAAGACCGCGTCGCCGCGCGAGACGGCCAGCCGCTTCACCACGCCGCTCGTCTCGGCGACGATCACGTGCTCCATCTTCATCGCTTCCATCACGAGCAAGGGTTGCCCGGCGGCGACGGGCTCGCCGGCGCGCACTTCGACGGAGACGATCGTGCCCTGGAGCGGGGCGCGCACGGCAAAGAGGCCGTCGGGGACGGCCTCCGCGCCGGCGGGCGCATCGGACGCCTCGCTGCGCGCCTTGCCGTAATCGAGCACGGCGAGCGGGTCGCGGGAGTCGACGCGCGCCCCGGCGAGCGTGGGGCCGGCCGCCGCCGCGGGGGCTGCCGCGAAGAAGCGAAGCGGCTGCGGGCGGCTCTCGTCCGCGACCAGTTCGGCGGCGTGGTCCTCGACGAAGCGCGTGTCGATGCCGCCGGCCGCGAGCTCCGGGCGGGAGAGCAGGCTCCTCAGGAAGCCCAGATTCGTCGCCACGCCTTCGATCCGGAACTCGCCGAGCGCGCGCAGCGCGCGCGCCAGCGCGTCCTCGAAGTCGGGCGACGACGAGTGCGCGATCAGCTTCGCGAGCAGCGAGTCGAAGCGCGGGTTCATCGCGTACCCGGCGTAACCGCAGGCGTCCACGCGCAGCCCCCGGCCCGACGGCGGCTCGAACGCCGAGAGCGTGCCTCCGGACGGGAGCGCGCCCCCGTCGCCGCCCATGGTCTCGGCGTTGATGCGCGCCTGGATCGCGTAGCCGCGTGGCGGGCTCTGGCTCGCCCGCTCCAGCCCGAGCTCGGCGAGCTTGCGTCCCGCGGCGAGCTGGATCTGCGCCTGCACGAGGTCGATGCCGGTCACCTCCTCGGTCACCGTGTGTTCCACCTGAAGGCGCGCGTTCGCCTCGATGAACGCGAAGCGCGCATCGGGGCCGCTGGACTCCGCGTCGACCAGGAACTCGACCGTGCCCAGACCGTCGAACTCCGCGGACCGGCCGATCCGCAGCGCGGCGTCGAGCAGGCGCGCGCGCAGCTTCGGGTCGAGCCACGGGCTCGGGGCGATCTCGACGAGCTTCTGGTTGCGCCGCTGCACGCTGCACTCGCGTTCCCAGAGGTGGACGACCTCGCCCGAGCCGTCGCCGGCGATCTGCACCTCGACGTGCCGCGCGCGCGGGAGCAGCGCCTCGAGGTAGACCTCGGCGTCGCCGAACGCGCCCAGCGCCTCGGAGCGGCAGCGCGCGAAGGCTCCCTCGAGATCCTCCGCACGCAGCACGGCGCGCATGCCGCGGCCGCCCCCGCCCGCGATCGCCTTGATCATCACCGCGCCGTGCGCGCGCTGGAACGAACGCGCTTCGGCCAGGCTCGTCGGCCCGCTGGTGCCGGGCAGCACCGGAACGCCGCAGCGCTGCGCGAGCGCTCGCGCGCGCGCCTTGTCACCGAATTGCTCGAGCACCTCCGGGCGCGGCCCCACGAAGCGGAGGCCGGCCTCGCCGCAGGCGCGCGCGAAGGCGGGGTTCTCGGCCAGGAATCCGTAGCCCGGGTGGACCGCGTCGCAGCCGATTTCGAGCGCCAGCGCGACGAGCTGAGCGACGTCGAGGTAGGCGGCCGCGCCGACGCCGCGCAGGGCGCGCGCCTCGTCCGCCCGGCGGGTGTGGAGCGAGCGCCCGTCGTCCTCGGAGTAGACCGCGACCGTGCGCAGGCCGAGCTCGGCGGCGGCGCGCGCCACCCGGATGGCGATCTCGCCGCGGTTCGCGATCAGGAGGCGGGTGACGGGCATGCAGGTCCTCTCGGGGATGCTCGCGCCCGCCGACGATACCGGCCAGGGCCCTACCGGGCGCACTCGGGGCAGCGGACGTCGTCCGCGGGGGAGCCGCTGGCGAGCGCCGCGACCCAATCGCGCAGCCGCACGCCTTCCACGACCTCGGAGTAGAAGGCCGGCGTGCTCAGGATCGTGTGAGCCGTTCCCGGGGCCAGGTAGGTCCGGAAGCTCGCGAGCCCGCCGCGCAGCACCGCCTGCGCCTCCGCGAGCAGGGCGCGGGTCGGATCCGAGCGGCCGACCAGGCTGACGAAGAACGCCTGCACGCCGTCGTCCGCCCGGTTGACCTGCGCCCAGGAGACCTGCGGAGAACGGGACGCGGAGGCGAGGTAGAGCGCCTCGAAGTCGAGGTCTCGGCCGTCGAACCCGGGCAGCTCGCGCAGCCCCGCCGACGCGCCCCAGGTGTCCATCAGGTCGGGGACGGCCCGCGCGCGAAACGCGCCGGAGCTGTCCGCGAGCTGCGCCACGCGAGCCCCGGGATAGTGCTCGGCCACCACGCCCGCATAGTGGGCGGAGGCCACGCCCCCCGCGCTCTCTCCGGTGACGAAGGCGCGCCGGACCTTGGGACGCGCCTCGAAGGCCCAGCGCAGGGCGGCCATCGCATTCGCGCGGCCCCGATGCTCGATCTCCGTGATGCGAACCGCATCCGCCTCGTCGATTCCGACGTAGCGCTCGCGTCGCGCTCCCAGGTGGACGTCGCCCGTGCAATACGGGACGAAGACCACGCTGTAGTCGCGGAAGGGATTCGCGGGATTCGCGAGGTCGAGGATCCCCTGCTGGTTCTCGGCGAGATCGGAGGGGTCGACCGTCGGATCCCAGGTCGGGCTTCCCGCGAGGTCGCAGGTCTGACTCGACCAGCAGGCGCCTCCGCCCTGGAAGAACACCAGCAGATCGCTTCGCCCCGCCTTGCGGACGAAGAACGAGAACGGGGCGCCGGTCCCGCAGACCGTGTCGCCGCCGGGGCTCACGCGTTCCCAGCCGCCCGCTCCCGCCGTCGGCGGCGTCGCCGCCCACGCGAGGAGCAGGAGCGCAGCGAGGCGGATCGTCATGCCGGCACCTCCTTGTATTTACGATACATGACTGTATTGTATTAGAGATGGCGAAGCAAGCCGCGAAGCGGCCTCGACGGGGTCCGGGCCGGCCTCGCAGCCAGGATGCCGATCGGGCCATCCACGCCGCCGCGCTCGAAGCCCTCGCCGGGTCCGGGTATGCGGCCCTCTCCATCGAGGGCGTCGCCGCGCGCGCCGGGGTGACCCGCCCGACCGTCTATCGCCGCTTCGCCGGCAAGGCCGAGCTCGTGACGAGCGCCGTGGCCGCCGCCTTCGAGACGGCCAATCCCGCCGTCCCCGCCACCGGCTCCGCGCGCGAGGACGTCCGCATCCTGCTCGCGAACACGATCCGCATGGTCCGCGGAACCGCGCTGGGCGACGTGATCCGGAACCTGATCCCGGAGCTGCCCCGGCATCCGGACCTGCGCGGACTCGCCCGCGGGCTGCTTCAGGATCGCCGCCGCCTGCTGCGAACCGCGATCGAACGCGGCGTGCAGCGCCGCGAGCTGAGGAAGGATCTGGACGTCGAGCTGTCGATCGACGCTCTCCTCGGCGCCATCTATCTGCGTCTGCTGATCACCGGCGCCCCGATCGCGGACCGCCTGGCGGGCGACCTGGTGGCGGAGATCCTCGGCGTTTGAGGCCGTGAGCCCGCAGGGATTCCCCTGCCCGAGCTCGCGGCCGCCAGCGTCAGCGGGCAGGCCGGGCGCGCAGCTGCCGCCAGGCGGCGAGTGCGAGCAGCAGCGAGAGCGCGAGCTTGGCCGCGTCCCCGCTCGCGCTCACCGGCACGGGAGGCGGCTCGGCGCCGAGGCCGGGATCGTTGGTCCATGAAGCCGTGGTCGTCGCATCGGCTCCGACCAGGATCACGGTGCCGCCGACCGCATGCGCGGAAATGCCTTCCGCCTGCGCAAACACGTCGGCGTTGATGGCGGCTGCGAGGTTCCCGGCCACCGTCTGCGCAGTCTGCCCGACGCTGGTGAAGATCACGACGCTCATCCCCGACCCAGCCGATACCGCGAACATGCCGTTCGCGGCCGTCCCCTGGATCGGGATCAGCGCCGGGTTCAGCGTGGTGGGCAGCGCGAACAGCTCTCGGCCCACGGGGTCGTCCAGCGCGGAGAAGTAGACGAGCGGGCCCGCCACGGTGAGCTCGGACGGACGCGATCCTCCGGAGCCGGCGACGACGTCGGCGTGCAGCTGCGTCCCTTGCGGCGTGCCGTCGCTCCGCCAGATCTCTTCGCCGTGCTCGCCGTCGTTCGCAGCGAAGAAGAGCACGCCGTTCACATCGACGAGCGAGGTGGGCTTCGAGCTGGGGCTGCCGGCCAGGATGTCCTCCAACAGCATGGTTCCATACTCCGTGCCGTTGCTCTTCCAGAGCTCCCTGCCGTGCACGAGGTCGTCGGTGACGAAGAAGAGCGTGTCTCCGGAGGCGGTGAGCGAATCGAGGTTGAAGGAGAGCAACGGCGGCAGCTTCTTCAGCATCAGCGTTCCCGCCGTCGTACCGTTGCTCTTCCACAGCTCCGGACCGAACGGGGAGTCAGCAAGCGAGAAGAACAGCGTCCCGTTCACGTTCTCGAACTCGAAAGACGTTCGCGGTCTCCCGCTGGAGTTGAGCCCGAAGCTCTTCACGAGCACGGTTCCCGCGGTCGTTCCATCCGTCTTCCAGAGACTGCCGTCGGTCGCGAAGAAGATCGCCCCGTTCACGGGCGTGAGATTGTACGAACCAGCGCCCGCGCTTCCCGGAAGCAGATCCTTCACCAGCCAGGTTCCGGCTCCGGTTCCGTCGCTTCTCCACAGCTCGATCCCCGTGCCGGGGGCGTACGCCCCGAAATAGGCGATCCCGTTCAGGCTCGCGAATCCCCCGGACAGGTAGTGCGGGTGTCCTGCGGCGTTCGTCAGCAGCTGCGTGCCGGCCTCGGTTCCGTCGCTCCGCCAGACCCGGGTGCCGTGCTCGTCATCGTAGGCGGCGAAGACGACGATCCCGCCCGCGGCGACGAACGAGCTGGCGTAGGAGGAACACTCCCCGGGGCAGATGTCCTTGACGAGCTGGGTTCCGGCGAGGGTTCCGTCGCTCTTCCAGAGCTCGACACCGCTCCCGATGTGGCTCGCGGCGAAGAACACGGTTCCGTTCGCGTCGAGCATCGGCTCGGGCTCGACTCCGTAGTCGATGTCCGCCAGCAGCGCCGTTCCCGCCTGCGTCCCGTCGCTCTTCCAGAGATCGCTGTCGTTGGAAGCATCCCTCGCCGCGAGAAAGAGGGTCCCATCCACGTTCAGGAACCCCCACGGATCGGACGAGCGGCCAGCAGGGAAATCTGGGATCACCTGCTGCGTTCCCGCGGGCGTGCCGTCGCTCCTCCAGAAGGAATCGTGGCTCACGTCGGAATCCGCGGTGAAGTAGACCGCTCCGTCGAAGCTCACGAAGTCGTTGGCGTCCGAGGACTCATCGCCGGGGCGGATGTCGCGCAACGGGACGGTCCCCGCCTGGGTGCCGTCGCTCACCCAGGGCTCGCGGCCGGTGCTCGGGGTCTGCACCAAGAAGTAGAGCGTCCCGTTCAGGTCGGCGAGATCGCTGGGATACCCCGACTCGAAGCCGGGGACGGTGTCGCGCACCAGCAGCGTTCCCGCGGCCGTTCCGTCCGTCTTCCACAGCTCCTGACCCGCATCGTCTGCGCCCGCGAAGAAGAGGGTTCCGTTCACGGCCGTGATTCCCTGGACGCAGCAGGGGTATCCGGGATACACGGGAACGGTTCCCGCCGCCGTCCCGTCGCTCTTCCACAGCCCGTAGCCGAGCATGTACCCCGTGAAGAAGAGCATTCCATTCGCGCTCGTGAGGTCGTACGGGTCAGATCCCTGCGCTCCGACCACGAGGTCCTTCACGAGCAGGGTGCCGGCCGTGGTGCCATCGCTGCGCCAGAGCTCGCGGCCCTTGACGAAATCGTCCGCGCTGAAGAAGAGGGTTCCATTCACCACGGTGAGCCCGGCCGGCGAACCGCTGGCGCTTCCGAGGCCGATGTTCTTGACCAGCTGCGTGCCCGCGTCCGAGCCGTCGCTCTTCCACAGCTCGAGGCCATTCACGCCGTCGTCGGCCGCGAAGAAGAGCGTGTTCCCCTGGCCGATCACCCAGTACTCGCTCGGGCTCGAGCTGGCGGCTCCGGGGGCGATGTCCTTCACCAGCAGCGTGCCCTCGGGCGTGCCGTCGCTCTTCCAGAGCTCGCGGCCGTGCACGGGATCGTGCGCAGGGAAGAAGAGCGTCCCGTTCACCAGCGTGAGCCGCGTTCCGAAGCCTCCGGGGCGCGCGCCGAAATCGGCGACGCGCACGGTGCCGGCCTGGCTGCCGTCGGTCTTCCAGAGCTCGAGCCGGTCGATGCCGGCGCCCACGGCGAAGAAGAGCTCGCCGCTGCGCTCCACGAACGAATGGGGATACGAGCCCCCGGCGCCGGGGACGATGTCTTTGAGGAGCACGGTCCCCGCGGCGGTGCCGTCGCTCTTCCACGGCTCGCAGCCCGTCGTGCCCATGCAGACCTGGGAGTACATGCTGCCGCCGAAGACGACGATGCCGTCGGGCCCCGCCTGCATCGGAGCCACCGACTGCTCGCCGAGGTCTTTGACGAGGAAGGCCGGGGGAGACGCCTGCGAAGTCCCGAGCGGAGCCGCAGCGAGCGCGAGAAGAGCCGCCACGAGCCGGACCATGCGCATGCAGGGTTCCCCTGAACAGGGGGGGAGCCCGAGTCTCACCGATCGCGGGATTGTGTCAAGCGTCCTTAAGGAAGGGCAGGAGCGAGGCCAACACCGCCTCGGGACGCTCCTCGTGCGGCATCAGGGAGGCTCGCGAGATGCGGACGAAGCGCGCAGGCCCGCCGAACTGGGAGGTCATGCGCTCGCCGAGCGCGACCGGGAAGGTGACGTCGTCCTCTCCCCAGAGCAGCAGCACGGGCGCCTGCAAGCGCCCGTGGCCCTCGCGCAAGGCGTCGACGACCTTCCACTCGATTCCGCGCAGGTACCCGAGCATTCCCCACATGCGCTCCTGCGAGGCGAGCACGGGATCCAGGTAGGGCGCGAGGCGCGCCGGATCGTCGAAGAGACGGCGGTCGGTGTAGAACGCGCCGAGCCCCATGCCCGAGCGCCGGAACCACTCGCGCGCGAGCAGCCAGCGAAACGTCGCCGCGGAGCCGGGCAGCTGCGTCAAATGACCATAGAGTGGGATCCAGGGCGGGCGGTGGCCGGGGATCTCGGTGTTGATGATCGCCAGCTTCTCGACGCGCGCCGGCTCGGCGAGCGCCGCCAGGCGCGCCACGGTGGCGCCGGTGTCGTGGGCGAGCAGCGCGCAGCGGTCGATCCCGAGCTCGGGGAGCAGGGCGGCGACCCGGCGCGCCTGCGCCGTGAACTGGAAGTCCGTGGCGGCCGTCCAGCCGCTATCGCCGAGGCCGGGCAGGTCGAGGACGAAGCAGGTGCGCTGCTCCGCCAGCTTCGGGAGCAGCGCGCGCCAGGTGTAGCCGTGCACGGGAAAGCCGTGGATCAGGACCAGCGCCGGGCCGCGGCCGTAGCGCCGCACCGCCAGCGTGGCGTCCTCCACCGCGTGGCGCTCGAGCTTCGCGGACGCGTAGAACGCTTCGGGCGTCATACCTTCTCGTCCCGGCGCGCCGCTCAGTTCACCCGGCGCGCGCGTCCTTCCCAGTAGGGCTCGCGGATCAGGGTCTTGAGCAGCTTGCCCGACGGATTGCGCGGAAGCGTCGCGACGCGGTCGATGGACGTCGGGCACTTGAAGCCGGCGAGGCGCTCGCGGCAGTACGCGAGGAGCGACTCGTCGGAGGCGGCGGCCCCGGGCTTCGGCACGATCACGGCCTTCACCGTCTCGCCCCAGCGCTCGGAGGGCACGCCGATCACGGCGACGTCCGCGACGTCGGGATGGCCCATCAGCACGTTCTCGATCTCGGCCGGGTAGATGTTCTCCCCGCCCGACACGATCATGTCCTTCACGCGGTCGTGGATGAAGAGGAAGCCTTCCCGGATGTAGCCGGCATCCCCCGTGCGGAACCAGCCCAGCCCGCTCGCGTCGCGTCCTTCGGGGTAGGCCTGCGCGGTGGCCTCGGGGTTGCGCCAGTAGCCCTTCATGTTCTGCGCGCTGCGCGACCAGATCTCGCCGACCTCGCCTTCGGCGAGGTCGCGGCCCGACGCGGGATCGACGATGCGGAGCTCGACGTCGCCCCAGGGCGTCCCCGCCGAACGCAGCAGCCGCGCACGCGGCCCGCCCGGATCGTGGTCCTCGGCGCGCAGCGCGACGATGCCGCCGGTGGTCTCGGTGAGGCCATAGGCCTGCACGAAGCCGCAGCCGAAGGTCTGGATGGATCGCACCAGCACGGCCTCGCTGATGGGAGAGGCGCCATACACCACCTTGCGCAGCGAGGAGAAGTCGGTCGTCTCGACGCCCGGCGTGCCGAGCAGGATCTGGAGCACCGCCGGCACGAAGAGAGCGTTGCTCACGCGGAATTGCTGAACGAGCCGCAGGATCTCCGCGGGATTCACCTCGCGCAGCAGCACGTTCACGCCGCCCGCGTAGAAGGCGGCGATGCCCCAGCCGCTCCCCGAGATGTGGAAGAGCGGCATGGCGACGAGGTTCACGCTCTCCGCATCGAACGACCAGACCTCCTGCCCCACGTCCATCGCCGAGAGCAGGTTGCGATTCGTGAGCTCGACGCCCTTGGGCAGGCCGGTCGTGCCGGACGTATAGAGCTGGTAGCAGGTGTCGTCGGGGCCGCTCGCGATCTCGGGATCGACCGGCGGGTGGGGCGCGATCCAATCCTGGTAGCGCGTGTGCGGACCCGCGCTCTCCCCCAGCACCACGATGCGGCGCACGCCCTCGAGCTTCATCTTCTCGATGTGGCCCAGGAACTCCTGGCCGACCAGCAGCACCTGCGTCTCCGCGTGGTTCAGGATGTACTCCATCTCGCGCGGCGAGAGGCGCCAGTTGACGGCCAGCGTCACGGCGTTCGCCATGCAGGCGCCGAAGAGGAAGGTGAAGTACTCGCCCGCGTTCTTGTCGAGCACGGCCACGCGCTGCTGCGGAGCCACGCCGTCGGCGAGCAGCGCCTGGGCCACGCGGGCCGATTCGTTTCGCAGCTCGGTGTAGGTCCAGCTCCGGTCGCCGCAGCGCATGGCGGGCGCGCCGCCGCGCCCCGCGGCGTGCGTGCGCAGGATCTCGGCGAGGGTGGTGATCGGCAAGCGGGACACCTCCGGTGCTTCGCCGGCCCATGATACGACGCGCGCTCGCCCCGGATCCAGGGAATCGCAGCACGCGCGCTTCAGAGCGCCCGCGTCATGCGCGAGAAGCCGGGCGCCCCCAGCAGCCGTTCGAACCCGGCGTCGGTGCGCTCCTCCACCACCGCGAACCCCGCCTTCTCGTAGGCGCGCTGCGCCGGGAGGTTGCCGATCAGGCAGGAGATCTGCGCGCGGCGATGACCGCGGCTGCGCCCGGTCTCGAGCGCCTGCTCGAGCAGGCCGTGCACGAGCCCCTGGCGCCGCATGTCGGCCCGGGCGCCGACGTTCTCGACGATCCAGCTGCCGGGCGGCATCTCGGGGAAGCAACGCTGGTACGGGGCGAGCAGCGGCCCGAGGGCCGCCATGCGTTCGGGGCGCCAGGCGAGCTGCCGGAAGACCTCGAAGAGCGGCTTCGCGAGCGAGACGTCGCCGATCTCCTCCGCCTCGAACGCGACCAGCGCCGCGCAGGCCTCGCCGTCCCGATCGGCGACCTGGAACAGCGAGTGGTGACACCAGGAGGGCATGCCGCCTCCCGCGAGCTCCTCGAGCCCGCGCCGGCGCTCGTCCGCGTCGGGAAAGACGAGATCCCACGGCCCGGTCAGCAGGTGCCCGCGGCCCGCCATCTGAAGCACCTCGGCGAGGAAGGGAACGTCCGCGGCGCGCGCGGGGCGCAGCTCAGGCTCTTTCATGCCGCCACCCCCGCGCGCAGCGGCCGCAGCGCCGCGGAGAGATCGGCGACCGGAACCCCGATCTGCTCGCAGAGGGACGCGAGATCGAAGAAGAAGCGCTCGCTGCGTAGCACGCCTGCTTCGCAGGCGAACAGGCAGAAGACCGGGAGCTCGGCGGTCCGCCCGGTGGCGCGCTGGCCGAGGAAGTCGCCGCCGAAGGTCATGCGCGCGCGGCCCCAGCAGGTGATCCTGCCGGAGCCGGTCGCGAAGCCCTCCAGTGTGACGGCGTAGTCCGGGAAGGTCCGGAAGAAGAGCGCGAGCTGCTGCTCGGTCTGCTTGCGGTCCCGCGAGGCGATGCCGAAGGCCACCGTCTCGATCGAGAAGTCCTCGCCGCAGAGGAAGAGCGCGGCGCCCGCGTCCTGCCGGCTCTTGGCCGCGCCGTAGCAACGCACCAGGCTGCGGCCGACCGCGGCCTCCAGCAGCTCGCGGTCCGCGTCCGTCGCCGGCGGCGCGAACGGCGATCCGGGCGGTCGCAAGCGTTCGCCGTGCTCCGCGAGATACGCGCTCGCCTTCTCCGCCTCGCCCGGCTCGAGCCGCTCCTCGAGCGCCTCGATCCGCCCGCCGCGCAACACCGCGAGGTGTGTGCCCTCGACGCGCAGGTCCGGGAGCCCGGCCCGCCGCAGGGTCAGCGCGAAGCGCATCCAGACGCCGTCGCCGCGCGCGATCGGGCCCTCGACGACTTCCGGGATGCGGAGGTCGAAACGACGGTCGACGCCGTCCACGCCCGCGCGCAGGCCGGCGATCACGGCGGCTCGCCCGACGCCGCCGCTCCCGAACGGCCCGCCGGCTTCGACCCGGTGGCGGGCGTTGCCGGCGAAGTGGTCGTCGAGTCCACGCCAGTCGCCGGTGAGATAGGCGACCTCGAAGGCGCGCATGTATCGGAACAGGTGCTCGAGAGAGGTGGGCTTCGTCATGCCGTGAGTATCCAGCCGAATCTGATTCCAGAGAAGATCCACATTCTCCCTGGTTTCTGGTACCAGTATCGCCATGCTCTGGCTCCAGCTCGATGGCGAGGGCCCGCTCCACCGCCAGCTCTACCGGGCACTGCGCGGCGCCATCCTGACGGGCCGGCTCGGCGCCGGAGAGAAGCTGCCGGGCAGCCGCCTGCTCGCCCGGGAGCTGGGCATCTCGCGCAACACGGTGCTCCAGGCCTGCGAGCAGCTGGTGGCCGAGGGCTACGCCAGCGGGCGCTCCCGCTCGGGGACCTTCGTCGCCGCCGTGCTGCCGGCGCGCCCGCCCGGGTCGCGCGCCGCCCGCGAAGCCGTGACACCGGAAGCGGACGGCGAGCCGAAGCTCTCGGCGCTCGGCCGCCGGCTCGCGCTCGCGGTCGCGCCGGGGCGCGCGTCGTGGAGCCCGTGGCAGGAGCCGCTGCCCTTCGACTTCCGGTACGGGGAGCCGTCGTATGCCGACCTTCCGATGGAAACCTGGTCGCGTATCCTCGGCCGCCGCGCGCGACGCCTCTCGGCCCGGAGGCTCGCCTACCAGCCGCCGGGCGGGGCCTCGGAGCTGCGCGAGGCGCTCGCGGGCTACCTCGCACGCGCGCGCGGCGTCGCCTGCGCGCCGGAGCAGATCGTGATCGTGCACGGCTCGCAGCAGGCGATCGACCTCACCGCGCGCCTGCTGATCGACCCGGGCGACCGCGTCGTGCTGGAGGAGCCGCATTACACCGGCTTCTCGTTCTGTCTGAACGCGGTGGGCGCCCGTCTGCTGCACGTTCCGGTCGACGATCAGGGCCTCTGCACGGACCAGCTGGCAGGGGTCGCGGAGGTCCGGCTCGCGTGCGTGACGCCGTCGCACCAGTATCCGACGGGCGCGGTGCTCTCGCTGCCGCGGCGGCTCGCGCTGCTCGAGTGGGCGACCGGCTGCGGCGCCTACGTCCTCGAGGACGATTACGACGGCGAGTTCCGCTTCGACGGCAAGCCGATCGAGTGCCTACAGGCGCTGGATCGCGACGGCCGGGTCCTCTACGCCGGCACGGCCTCCAAGCTGCTTTTCCCCGCGCTGCGGATCGGATGGCTGGTGGCGCCGCCGGCACTCGCGCCCTACTTCCTGAACGCGAAGGCGCTCGCGGACACCGGCACGCCTTCGCTCGAGCAGTTCGCGCTGGCCGACTTCATCCGCGAGGGACACCTCGAGCGGCACGCGCGCCGCGCGCGCATCCGCACCGCGGCCCGGCGCGCGGCGCTGCTGGAAGCCGTCGGCAGCGAGCTCGGCGAGCGCGCGCGCGTGCTCGGCGCCAGCGCCGGGCTTCACGTGCTGCTCCAGCTCCCCGATCTGTCCGCGCGCGAAACGCCGCGGCTGCGCACCGCCTGTCGCGAGCGCGGCGTCGGCGTCTATCCCGCCGCGCCCTTCTACGCGCGCCCGCCTGGCCATGTGGAGCTGCTGCTCGGCTACGCGGCGCTCAGCGAGGAGTCGATCCGCGAAGGCGTCGGCCGGCTCCGCGACGCGCTCGAATCGCTCTAGTCACGCCTTCACCTCGCCCATCTCCACGACCGCCGCCCGGTTGACGAGGATCCGGATGTTGTTGCTCCGGGGATCGATCGGCAGCATGAAGAAGAACGGCGTGATCGGGGGGTAGCGGTTCATCAGACCGACGATCTCTTCCTTGTCCGCGAACACGACCCGCACCCGCCTGGTCCCGAGCAGCCGCGAGTCGCCCGCCATCTGGGCCTTGGATTCCTGGTATTCCGACCGCCCGGTCGCCGTCTTGACGAAGAAGAGCGCCTTCACGCTGGCGAGGCTCACTTCGAGCTTCTCGCCCGAGGCCGTCGTCAGGTGGCAGTTCGGACGCTTGGGATCGACGTCGCTGCTGGTGCCCTTCTGGACCCGGCCATCGATGAAGCGCGCGACGATCAGGTGTCCCTGCATCTTTCCTCTCAGTTCGGGGCGGCGCACTCCGGATGAGCCGCGAGCATTCCGCGCGTGTTGTCCGTGAGCGCCCGCACCAGACATCGCGAGTGGATGAAGGTCGCGAGACCCGCGTCGTCCTGCCCGGCGGCCTGTGCGCCGCAGCGGGTCGGCAGCAGCGCCGCAAAGCTCGCCTCGTCCTGCTCGAGATCGTCGCGAAGACCCGCGGGCACGAGCTGCTTGCACCGCTCGAGGGCGCGCTGGTGATCGGCCTGGGCGGCCTTCAGCTGCACCTCGATGCAGGCGTTGCGCTCCGTGGGGTCCGTGAGATCCACGCAATTCAGCTGCGGATCGGCCAGGCCGGGCGGAAGCGGGGGCGGCGGCGCGGCGAGACTCGCGTAGGGCTCGTCCTTCAGCACCAGCAGCGCGCGCGGCGTTCCGATCCGCACCAGCAGCGCCCTCACGTCGCCGAGGCTGTTCGGGCCGCAGCCCCACCAGTTGGTCGACATCAGCGACGCCCTCGATCCGGGCAGCTCCGCGAGCTCGCTGCGGAAGAGCGCGCCGAGCTGGGCGGCCGCGGTCACGAAATCCTCGCAGTTGCCGCTCATCGGATCGTTCGAGCAGAGCAGCCCGTCCTCCTCGATTCCGGGGCAAACGAGACTTGACGGTGGAGCCGTCGGTCCCGGCGGCTGAGCGGCCGCCGGGCTCGCGAGCACAGCCCAGCCGAAGGCCGCGGCGCCCAGGATTCCGGCGAACGCTCTCGGCCAGGCGCTTCGCATCGCGGTCGACAACGCGGAGATCTCCTCGCGGCTCGGGTGCTGGCGAGGTTGCTAGCCGAAGCGCCGGACCGCCGCTACCCGGGCCCGGCGCGAATCGAGGCCGCCCGTCGCGCGGGGCCGTGTGCGAAGATCCGGCCCGCGCACGGGAGGCTGCCGCGCATGCCGCACGCGACCGGGCCGGAGCGGAGGCGATGGGGAGCGCGCGCCCTGGTCGGCGGCCTGCTCGCGCTCTTCGCGGCGCAGGCGTGGCTGGCGGCGCATCGTGACTCGGTGACGATCGACGAGTTCGCGCACCTGCCGGTGGGCCTCTACGCGCTCGCGACCGGCGATCTCTCGCTCGACCCGATCAATCCGCCGCACACGCGCATGCTCGCCGCGCTTCCGGTGGAGCTCGCGGCGCCCGTGTTCTCCCCGCCGGCGGGCGCGAACGAGTGGGCGCTCGGCTACCACCTGATGCAGGCGAACGCCGCCCGCTACCACGAGCTCTACCTGCCCGCGCGAGCCGCCATCATCGCGCTCACGCTGCTGCTCGGAATCCTGGTGGCGCTCTGGGCGCACGAGCTCTACGGCGCGAACAGCGCCGTCGTGGCCGTCTTCCTGTTCGCGTTCTCGCCCGCCATGCTCGCGCACGGCCATCTGGTGACGCTCGACGCGAGCGGCGCGCTCGGCTTCACCGCGACGGCCTGGGCAACCTGGCGTCTGCTCGAGCGCGCCAGCCTGCGGGCCGCCCTGGCCACGGGCGCGGCGCTCGGAATCGCGGCGCTGCTCAAGCTCTCCGGCATCGTGCTGGTCGCGGTCGTCCCGGCGGTGGTGCTGGTGCGCGCGCTGCGAGAGCGGGACCGATCCGGGTGGCGCTGGGCGGGGCTGCTCGGCGTCGTGATGCTGACGGCGATTCTCGTCATCAACGCCGGCTACGGCTTTTCGGGGACGCTCACCCCGCTGACCCGCGCGCGGCTCGCGGACGGCGGCGCGCTGGCGCAGCTGCGCGACGCGGCGCCCTGGCTGCGGCTTCCGCTCCCGGTCTCGTTCGTGGACGGCATCGACATGGTGCTCAACGTGGGAAAGCAGCAGGAGCCCACTTATTTCCTGGCCGGCGAGCTCTCCAGCCGGGGATGGTGGTACTACCACCTCGCGGCGTTCGCCCTGAAGACCTCGCTTCCGGTCCTGTTGCTCGCGCTCGGCTGTCTGGCGCACGCGCTGCTGCGCGGCGGCATGGGACCGCGCGAGTACGCGCTCTGGATTCCGATCGTCTGCCTCTTCACGTCGAACACGCTCTTCAACTCCCTCCAGATCGGGGTGAGACACGCCCTGCCGGTCTATCCGCTGCTGTTCGTGCTCGTCTCGCCGCGCGTGGCCCACCTGCTCGCGGGCTGGGCGCGCGGCGGCAGGGACAGGGCCCTGGCGGCGGCCGCGGCGGCGCTGCTCGCCTGGCACGCCGCGGGGACGCTCGCGGTAGCGCCGCGCTACCTCCAGTTCTGCAACGAACTCGCGGGCGGCTCGGAGGGCGGCTACCGCTGGCTGATCGACTCCAACATCGATTGGGGACAGGACCTGATCCGCCTGCGCGAGTACCTTCAGCGCGAGCGCATCGACCGCGTGAGCCTGGCCTACTTCGGCCGCGTGAATCCGGTGGTCTACGGGATCGAGTTCCACTCGCTGGAGCGGGATTCCCGCGGAATCGCCGTGATCTCCGCCACATTCCTGATGGGCAGACCGTACCTATGGTATCTGGGTGGCCGCTCGCGCTGGGTGCCGTCGCAGACCTATGCCTGGCTCCGCGAGCGCGAGCCGATCGCGCGCGTGGGGTCGCTGTTCGTGTACCGGCTAGACTGACGCGATCGGGGGGATCGACGTGCACGCCTGGCTTGCCTTGCTGGCGGCGCTGCTCACGGCCGCGCCTTCCTTCGCGCAAACGATCAGCGACCCGGAGCTCAGCTTCACCCAGGTCCTCACGACGGGCTCGCTCGACCAGCCCACGAGCATGGCGTTCGTAGCGCCGAACGACTTCCTGGTGCTCGAGAAGGCCACCGGAAGGGTGCGCCGCGTGCTCGGTGGCGTGCTTCAACCCACCATCGCGCTCGACGTGGCGGTGAACAGCGCCAGCGAGCGCGGCCTGCTCGGCATCGCCGTCAACGGCGAGACCCCCCGCAAGGTCTTCCTCTACTACACGGAAGCCGCCACCGACGGAGGCACGCCGCTCGGAAACCGCGTCTACCAGTACACCTGGAACGCGACCACGGGGCTGCTCGGAAGCCCGCAGCTGATCCTCGACCTGCCCTACACCTCCGGGCCGAATCACGACGGCGGCGTGCTGGTGATGGGCAATCCGGGCGATGGCGGCAGCGCGGGCGACGGCGCCTTCCTCTACGCCGTGATCGGAGACCTCAACCGCAACGGCAAGCTCCAGAACAACCAGTTCGGGGCCGACCCCGACGACACCGGCGTGATCTTCCGCGTCGAGCAGGATGGAACCCCGGCCGCGGGAAATCCCTTCACGCCGTATTGCAGCGGCTCGACGACGCTCGCGTGCGACGACGACGCCGATTGCACCTTCTTCGGGCCGTGTCTGCTCGAGGTCGCGAGCTACTACGGCTATGGCGTGCGCAACTCCTTCGGGATGACGCGCGACCCGGTCTCCGGCGCCCTCTGGATGACGGAGAACGGGCCGAACAACTACGACGAGGTGAACCGCGTCCCGGCCGGCTGGAACAGCGGCTGGAACCAGCTGATGGGCCCCGACGCGCGCGACCCCCAGGGCGTCGGCAATCTCTGGAACGTTCCGGACTCCGGCCTGACCTACAAGGATCCGGAGTTCTCCTGGCTCACGACGATCGCGCCCACCGGCATCGTGCTGCCGTTCGGAAGCAGCCTGGGCGCCGAATACGACGGCCAGGCGCTGGTCGGCGACGCCAACCTGGGGCAGCTCTACGCCTTCCCGCTGAACGGCGGCCGCACGGCGTTCGATCTGACGGGCTTCACGGGCGTCACGGACCTCGTCGCGGACGACGCCGACGAGCGCAACCAGTTCCGCATCGGCAGCGGTTTCGGCGCGATCACGGATCTCGAGGTCGGCCCCGACAAGCATCTCTACGTCGTGTCGCTCGGACTCGGCACCGTCTACCGCATCCAGGGCCCCGGTCCCGCACCGGCCCCCGTTCCCGCTCTCCCCGCCGCGGGCATCGCGACGCTCGGGCTTCTGCTGGGCGGCGCCGCGCTGATCGCGCTCGGACGCAGGGCCGCCGCCGCCCGCTGAGTCAAGCGCCCCGCCTCGGCTGCCGATGAATTCCGTCGTCACGCGAATCGGCGGGAGGGGCGGAGCGCATGTCTGGAATCCGATCCGCCCTGGTGGTGGACGACGCCAAGGGCGGCCTGGGCCAGGTCGCCCTGCGGCTGATCCGGCTCGGGATCGCCAGCTTCTACGCCAAGGACGTCGTCGAAGCCTGGCTGCTCGCGCAGCAGGAGGCGGAACGCATCCGGGTGCTGCTGGTCGCGCCGGGTACCGACCGGAGCGGCATCGCGCGGATCCTCGCCCTGCTGCGCGGCCACGCGTCGGCCCTACCGCGCAGCGTGGTGGCGATCGGTCCCTGTCCCGACGACGCGACCCGGGAGGGGCTGCGCGAGATCGGCGTCGAGTGGGCGCTCTGGGAGCCCTACGACGAGAGCGCCCTGCGCATGGTCCTGGCCAACGCGATGGCTCCGGCGTTCGCGGGCGAGACCCGCCGCGCCCAGCGCCTGCCGACCACGCTGCTGGGCCGCGCCTTCAAGGGCCTCCACCGCAAGGACGGGGTCGTCTGCAGCCTCTCGACCGACGGGGCGTTCCTCGAGATGCCGCATCCCTACGAGGAGGGAACCCGGATCACGCTCGAGATCGACGTCGAGGGTGTTTCGATCGTGACGAAGGCCGAGGTCCGTTACATCATCGAGCGTGGCGGCGCGGGCGCTTCCGAGTACCCGGCCGGGATGGGCGTGGCCTTTCGCGAGATCGCTCCGGACGCCCGCGATCGACTGGCGCGGTTCCTGGCGGAGCAGAACCGGCGCTTCGGCGTCTGAGCGCTCAGACCCCGTCCTCGAACGCCTGCTCGATCAGCTGCGCCGCCCCGGGATCCAGCCGCACGAACTCGAGCGAGACCTCCGTCGTAATCGGGTCGAGCTCCTTGATCCTCAGCACGGATCCGATCGCCCCGACCGTCTCGGCTCCGACGTTGAACGTGACCCGCACCAGATCGCCCGGGCGCAGCGCGCAGCCCACGATTCCGAACCGCATCCCGCCCGCCGACAGATCGCAGCACTGCGCCATCACCGCCCGGCCCGCGAAGGGCGTGACCGTGAAGGTCTGGTCGCTTCGGATCCGCGGGTGCTTGCGGCGCTCCGCCGGAGCCGGCTCCGGGACGCTGGCGCGAAGCGCCGGCGCGGGGAGACGCACGGCACGGGGCGCCGCGACGGGCGCGCGAACCGCCGCGACGGGCGCCGCGGCTTCGCTGACCTCGATCTTCCCAGCCTCGGAGGCAGGGGCCGGACGCGGAGCGGGGCGCTCCGCCGCGCGCCGCGCCTGGACGCTCCACGCGAGCGCGCCCACACCAATCAGGAACAACGGAATCAGGACCAGGTCCATTCGAGCCAGCATCGGCTCGAATCCCCTTCCCGTTGAGCGGAGCGGCGCAGAGGCACGCGGCGCCGCGATCTACCCGGCGAGTTGCCGGACACTTGCACGCGTATGATGCAATCCTGCCGGTCCGGCGCATCGAAACTTGCAGTTCCGACGGATTCTCCCTGTAGAATTGGCACCCCACACAGGAGAGCCACGATGCACTCGCAGCGTCCGTCACCGAATCGAGTCAGCAGGCCCGACGTTCGCTCCGCAGCCCGTGCGACGCTCCTCTCCCTCGGACTTTCCGCGCTGCTGCTGCCGTCCGGGAGCAGCGCCCAGGAGTACACGGCGGCCCGCAAGGCCGGCCGGGGGCTCGCGGGCATGACGCTCGGCGTACTCGAGGTCCCCGGCAACATCGTCCAGGAGACGCGGACCAACGGCGTCTTCTCGGGCGTCACGATCGGCCTCGCCGTGGGCCTCGGAAAGCTGGTCGCGCGCGAGCTGGTCGGAGTCTACGAGTTCGTGACGGCGCCCTTCCCGGCGCCGGCCAACTTCGAGCCGGTGCTCCAGCCCGAGTTCACCTGGGAGTACTTCGAGTCCGAGCCGGGCCGCGCCTACGGCTTCAGCGACAGCTATCTGTCGGAGGAGGCCTACCAGCTCGACCGCATCCCGGGCGCCGTGATCGAGCGGCGCGCGGGCGCGCTGGTCGTCCGATTTCCCGACGACATGCTCTTCGCCGTCGGATCCGCGCAGCTCTCGAGGCCCGCGACCGTGCGCCTCCAGGAAGTCGCGAAGGTGCTCCGCAACACGCCGATGGCGCAGGTCGTGGTCGCGGGTTACACGGACTCGACGGGCAGCCCGCTCCAGAACGAGGAGCTGTCCCGGAAGCGCGCCGAGACCGTCCGAACCTACCTGGTCCGCCAGGGCGTGGGCTCGCAGCGCATCGAGATGGCCGGCTACGGCGACGCGAGCCCGGTGGCGAGCAACACCACCAGCGTCGGCCGCATGAGCAATCGGCGGGTCGAGATCGAGGTGCGGGCGACCGGCGTGGGCGCCTACCGCTAGCGCGCGCGGCTCAGACCCGAACCGCCAGCGCCCGCCCGATCTGCTCCAGGATCTCCTCGGGCTGGTAGGGCTTGCGCACGAAGCCGACGACTCCGAGCGAGGCGAGGCGTTCCGCCGCCGCTTGCGCGGAGTACCCCGTGGCGATGATCACGCGCACGTCGGAGCGGATGCGCTGGATCTCGAGCAGCACCTCTTCGCCGGTGGTGTCGGGCATGGCGAGATCGAGCAGCACCGCGTCGATCTCGTGGCCGCGCTCCCGGAAGGTCTCGATCGCGGCCCGGCCGCCGCCCGCCGTGACGACGCGGTGGCCGGCCCGCTCCAGGAACGCCTGCGCCACTTCCACCACGTCGTCCTGGTCGTCCACGACCAGGATCGTGCCGCGGCGCCGCTCCGGGCTGCGGGTCCTGGGCGCACGCTCGGCGGCCGCGAAATCGCCGCGCAATTCCGGAATCAACACGCGTACGCGGGTGCCCATCCCGACCGCGCTGCGGATCTGCACCACGCCGCCATGCGTCCGCACGATTCCGAGCACCGCCGCGAGACCCAGGCCCCGGCCCGAGAATTTGGTGGTGAAGAACGGCTCGAAGACCCGCGCTTGCGTGGTCGCGTCCATGCCCTGGCCGTCGTCGGAGACCTCGAGAAAGGCGTAGGCGCCCGGGCGGGGACGGTCCGTGCCGACCGCGCCGGCCAGGTCCTCCGCGCTGTGTACGACGAGCCCCGTGCGCACGAGCAGCGCGCCGACTCCGCCGACGAGCGCCTCGCTCGCGTTCGTGACGAGATTCAGCACGACCTGCCGGATCTGCGTGCCGTCGCCTTCGACCGGCGTGCGCGGCGACAGATCGAGCTCGAGCCGGCATCGCTCCGAGATCGACGCGCGCAGCAGATCCATCATCTCTTCGACGAGGTCGGACAGATCGAGCGGCTTGAGCGTGACGCCGGACCTCCCGGAGTACGCGAGCATCTGCTCGGTGAGCCCGGCGCCGTGCTCTGCGGCGGCCCGGATCCGCGCGAGCCGCAGATGGAGCGGCGAATCGGGAGGCGCGTCCGTCGCCGCCATCCGGCTGTTGCCGAGGATCACCGCCAGCAGGTTGTTGAAGTCGTGCGCCACGCCGCCCGTGAGCATGGCGAGGCTCTCGAGCCGCTGGGCTTCCAGCACCTGGAGCTCGAGCTTCCGCCGCTCCTCCTCGGCTCGTCTCTCCTCGGTGATGTCGCGGGCAGCGCCCATCACGCGGAAGGTCGAGCCACCCGGCTCGCGCTTCACGGCGAGACGCGAATGGGCGATCACGACGCGTCCCGATTTGGTGACGAGCCGCACCTCCAGCTCGCGGGCCTGACCGGTGAGAATCGCCGAGAACTGCCGGCGGAGCAGCTCCTGATCCTCGGGGTGGATCAGCCGGAGCCACCCGGTGCCCTTCAGCTCTTCGAGCGTGTAGCCGGTGATGCGCGAGTAGGCGTCGGTGACCCAGCCATCGTACATGTGATCGTCGAGATCGATGCGAAAGCCGAAGCCGAGATCCGAGCCCAGCTCGGAGACCACGCGGTAGCGTTCCTCGCTCTGCGCCAGCTCCGCGGTCCGCGCCGCCACCCGCTCTTCGAGCTCGTCGCGTGCGCGCTGTAGCGCGCGCCGTCCGCGCTCCCATTCCGCGTAGATCTGGATGCCGAAGAGAGGCGGCACCGCCGCCGTCCACATCGCGAGCAGGCCGGGAGGAATCTGCGAAGCGTGGATCAGCCATGCGTCGTGCACCACGCCCACCGCGGCGAGCACCAGCATGGAAGGCGCGAGCAGGCGCTGGGAGAGGACGGCGTCCGTCGGCGGCGTTGCGCGGTGGACGAGCCAGGCCGCCATCAACACGGCGGGCGGCTCGATCGCGAGCGCCGCGGCGTACGCGATCTCCGAGAGGCCCAGGGCGGCGAGCGCCGCTCGCATCATTCCCAGGCACAGCGCGACCGGGAACAGCCAGCCGGGAATCGGGCGCGAGGCCAGCGTGTAGGCGCCCGCCAGCAGCAGCGCCGGGAAGAGCGAGCCCAGCGGATAGGAGAGCAGGTGCAGATTCGGATAGGCGTCGCGGAGCACGCCGAGAATCCCGCCAGCTCCGGCCGCCAGCCAGCCCGTCACCCAATAGGTCGCCGGCCCGCTGCTGGGACGCCGGACGATGTTCCAGGCGAGCCCCGCCGATCCGCCGATGAAGAGCAGCAGCAGGAGCTCCACCAACACGCTCGACCTCCCGGCGGCCCCGGCGGGCGGGGAACCACCCTATCACGAAGCGGGGGTAGGGCTCCAAGGGGACGCGTCCCGCACCCGGCTCAGCGCACGGAGTCGATCCCGAGGACCGCGTCGGGTCCGAGCTGCGAGCTGGCGCGGCTGCGCCGGCCGAAGTAGAGGCTGAGCGGCGGGCGGCCTTCCGCGGCCGCGACGGCGGGGTCGATCCGGGCGGACACGCGAATCCGGTGCACGCCGCCCTGCCCCGGCGACCGCTCCGGACGGGTGCGGCCCTCGGCCAGCCGCACGGACCCGCAGTAGAGGCGGAACGGGATCGGCGAGCGCGCGCGGGCGTTCAGGATCCTGCCGCGGAGCTCGACCGGGATCGGTGTTCCGGACGACGGGAATGCCGCCGGCAGGGGCGCGTCGAGGCGCAGCCAGGCGTAGGGGGCCGGGAAGGGAGACTTCTCCTCGGCGAACGCTCCGCCTGCAAGCTCCAGCTGGCGCCGCGCGCGAACCGCCCGCGCCGCACTGCGGACGCGGCGTTCCGCCCCAACGCGCCACGGCTTGGCGCGCGCGAGGACGCCGAGCTCGCGGCGCAGATCCGCGTCGGGTCGAGAACCGGACAGCTGCTCCAGCAAGCCCGGCGGCAGGGCGAGCGCGCGCATCGCACGCAGCGACTCGAGGCGCGCGCAGACCAGGGCGTCGACCCCGCGCCGATGCGCCTCGCGCGCCAGGATCGACCAATCGAAGCCGGCGCGCCGCGAGAGCGCCACGGCGTCCACCGCCCAGTCGTGCTCCTCCGCGCGGTCCGAGAGATAGCTATGGACCAGCGCGGTGCAGAGCAGATCCTCGGGAGCGGGGACGCGAGCCGGGAGGCCGAAGAGCCGCGCCTCGCGGGCGCGCGACCAGAGCCCGTCGTCGCTCTTCGGGAACCGGCTCAGCTCGAGGGAAGAGAGGTGGAGGTCGATCTGGTCGTCGGGATTCTCGGGGCCGCGGAACGCCAGCGCGTGACACCGGGGAAAGCCCAACGAGAAGATCTCCTCCAGCGAGGCGTAGTGCTCCGGCTTCCAGCCGGCCGCGAGCAGGATCTCGACCGCTTCGGCGAGGCGGCTGCGCGGCGCCAGCACGTCCACGTCGCGGATGAAGCGCTCGCCGGCCGCGAGGTGGCCCCCGGCGATCAACGCGGCGCCCTTGAGCAGGCAGAAGGGGACGTCCGCAGCGCCCAGCCGGCGCAGGACGGGAAGCGCCGCGGCCAGCTTCAGCTGGGTGCGCGTCCAGATGAAGCGGCGGATTCCGTCGAGGCGGGGGCGCTGGTCCGGCGCCACCTCCAGCAGCTGGCTTCTGCCAGCGACGGCGCCGAGCAGGCGGAGCTCCTTCCAGCTCACGTCGTCGAGCGAGCGGCCCAGGCTCCAGCGGCTCCACGCCGCGCGCGCAATCTCCGGCTCCGACACCGCCGCGTGCAGCAGGTCGAGGGTGGGCTCGCGTCGCCTTCGCCAGCGCATGCCGCGCGTCAGCCGCCCGGGGTGTCGTGGGACGACACCCTCCGGCGTAGTAGAGCCCGCCTCGCCACCTCGAGATAGGCCCGATTCTTGGGGGGGCTGCGGTGGGAGAGGCTGCCGGGGCGGATCCTCCGGTACAGCACCGTCTCCTCGGGAATCGCCAGCCGGAGGCCCGCGGCGCGCGCGCGATCGAACCAGTCGATCGCGAATCCCACCACCAGCTCCTCGGCGAAGGGCCCCACCCGCTCGAAGGCGTCCCGGCGCACCAGCAGCGCTCCGGTGCTCCATGCCGTCTGCGGCGCGTCCGGCAGGCGATAGCGGGCCGCGTCCTCGGCGCCGAGGCTGGGGCACAGATACGTCTCCATCCGGCCGAGGATCCCATCGACGCCGGGAAGGCGCTCGAGCCACCCGAGCTGGAGCGCGAGCTTTCCGGCGGACCAGCGGTCGTCTGCGTCGAGGAATGCCAGCAGCGACGAGCGGCCCGCCTCGATTCCGCGGTTGAGCGCCGCGGCGGCGCCGGACCGCGCCTGCGAGAGGACGCGCACGCCGGCGTGGGCGCGGCGGCAGACTTCGGGGGTGCCGTCGGTCGATCCGTCGTCCACCACGATGATCTCGTCGGGGCAGGGCCGCTGCTCCGCGACGCTCGCGAGCGTTTCGCCGACGGTGGAGGCGGCATTCCAGGCCGGAATCACGACGGAGATGCTCATGCGTTTCGCTGATTCCCGAGCGCAGCCGGCTCGAGCAGGTCCTGCATGTTCGGGAGATTTCCGCGCAGGCCGAGCGCGGAGCGCCGCTTGATCGATCGGGCGATGGCTCGGTGGAAATCACGCTGCTTGCGATCGTTCGCCTGGGCCATCAGGGACTCGAGGTGACGCCGGTAGTAGAGCACTTCCCGCCGGAGCGCCGTCACCGGAATCCGGGCCTCGAAGATCCGCAGGATGAAGTCGGTGTCCTCGGCGTAGAGCTGCGTCTCGTCCAGGACACCGATCCGGTCGAACACCTGCCGGCGGATCAAGCAGGCGCCCAGGTTCACGCCCGTCTGCATCTCGATGCGGCTGCTCGCCGCCGGCGCCAGCGTCGCGGGGTCGAGACGATCGAAGGAGGTGATGATTCCGGAGACCACGTCGACTCGCGGCGAGCCCGCGAGGCGCCCGAGCTGGGAGGCGAGCTTGCCCGTCGGAAACAGGTCGTCCGCGTCGAGAAATCCGATCACGTCGCCGGTCGCCTTCGCGAGGCCGGCGTTGCGCGCCTGCGCCGGATTCGCTCCGGGCGCCGCGATCACCTCGATCGGAAGACCCCGCTCCCTCCATTGCGCTGCGATGGCGACACTCTCCTGGGTCGTCCCCGCGTCGATCAGGAGGATCTCCTTCACGGGGGTCTGCTGCCGGGCGATCGACTCCAGCGCGTCGGAGAGGAAGGGCGCCATGTCGCGGTTCGGAACGATCAAGGAGAGGGCGTCGCGGCTCACGGCGAGCCCTCCGCGAGCAGGGCTCGCAGCGCGCGCGCGGCCTCGTCCGGGGCGCCTCCGATGCACAGATCCCAGGTCGGGAGGGTCCGCACCAGGGCGCCCAGCTTCGCGGCGGTCTCGAGCTCCGCGCCGCGGGTGAGGAAGACGGTGCTCGGCACCAGCGCGCGCAGCGCCGCGGTCTTCGCGAGCGGCGCCACGCGCGTCGGCTCGCCGGGGGCGACGCGCGGCACCACGATCGCGGCGAGCGAACAGCTGGGGCGCAGTCGCGCCGGGCACAGCTCGGAGAGATGGATGCGGGCCTTGCTCCCGCGGGCCGGGCCGGGACCCACCGCGTGGGGCGCCAGGTGCGGGAAGAGCGCCAGCGATCGTTCGTCGAGCTTGACGGTGTCGAAGAGGGCGTGCGCCCGCGGCGCGGCGCCGCCGGTCACCGCCACGAAGTCGTCGCCGCAGGTCTGCATGCCGATCTCGAGGCAGGCGACGGTGGTCGTCGACTTGCCCGAGCCGCCCGGTCCCGCGAGCAGCAGCCCGCGCTCGCCGTCGCAGACCACGGCCGCGTGGGCGAGGCTCGCGGGCGACGGGGCGAGCAGCCAGTTCAGGAGCGTTCGCAGCGGAAACGACTGCTCCCAATCGGGGAGCCGCGAGGCGTCTTCGGTCCAGATGGCGGCGCGCCGGCGCGCGCGATCGAAGACCTGCCAGGTCCGCGTGTCCTCGTCGAGCCTCACGTAGACGCGCCGGTCGGCGGACACGTGCAGCCGCTCCAGATGACGCTGATCTGCGTAGGAGAAGGGCCAGACCGGAGGCAGCCGACCCGCCGCGGCGCGGCCGTCCAGCGCGAAGACCCGGAGCGCCGGAACCGCTGCGCCGCCGGGCGGGGCGCCCGCGTGGCGCAGCGCGCGCGTCAGATGCGCTTCGAAATCGCCGCCCGCCACACGCAGCGTGACGAGGGCGTCGCAGAGACGGAAGGCCTGCTCCGGCGCCGAGCCCCGGCTCGCCTGCTCGGCGCTCTCGAGCACGTCGGCGCACAGCCCGGCGGCCTGCGGATCGATCTGCGCGCCAGCGCTGGGCGCCGCCAGCTGCATCGGGTCAGAAGCCGTCGCCGCCCGCCGCGCGGCGCGGCCAGCCGGTGCTGGCGTCGACCTCGTGGACGGGGTCGAGGACGATCAGGTCCTTGAGGTCCGAGTACACCTCGACGGCGGGCGCCGCCCAGACCTGGGACGACCAGTCTTCCACCGGCGCTCCCGGCGCCTCCGCTTCCACGAGCAGATCCTCGTCGATCAAAGCCTGGATGCACCGCTTCAGCTCCGCGGGAGCGTCCTCGCCCGCGTCCGGGAAGCGGTCGCGGATGCACCTCGCCACGAGGGCGGGATCCGCGCCGTTCCGGAACTGCCGCCAGACGTCCACGGCGGCGTGTCGGAGACTGAAGTAGGTGCCGCGCGCGAAATTGATCAGGACGAACTCGCCGTCGAATTCTTCCGCGGCGACGTGCTCGTCGTTGTGCTTGTAGAACACCGCGCGCCCCGATCCGCTACCGACGAAATCAAGCGCGCCCTATAGTAGTCCGTCCGCCGGGTTTCCCGCACCGCCATCGCGAGGGAGTCTCATTCGCTCGACCCGACGAATCCTCTGGGGAGGCATCGCGCTGCGGGAGCGCCTGGAATTCGCCGCCCGCTCCGCGCTGCAACCTTCGCAGGAGGCGCCCCTCCTGCTGATCTCGGCACGCCCGATCGTGCTGCATGCCATCGACTGGGCCTTCCTGCCGGGATCTCCCGCCTTCCGCCTGCTCCGCGCGCTTCGCCACCGCCGGGTCGACATCCTCCACACGCTCAGCTGGAACCACACGAGGCGGCGGCTGGTCGAGCGGCTGGTGCGGCTCCAGTGGCGGCTGCGGAAGATCGGGGACCACCGGATCACGTTCCTCGCGTCGAGCGCGGGCGAAGTCGTGAGGTTCCGGCGCGCCGGCCTCGCCGCGATCCTCGTGGGCAACACCGCCACCACGGACGAGCGCATCTTTCGTCCGCTGCCGGGACGCCGGGTCCGCTTCGACGCGGTGTACGACGCGAGGCTCTCGCCCTTCAAGCGCCACCCGCTCGCGGCCGAGGTTCCGAATCTGGCGCTGCTCACCTACGTGTACCAGGGGCGCGTGGATCCAGCCTACCGGGCGCTCGTCGCCCCCGTCTTCGCCCGCGCCCACGTCTTCAACGGCGATCCATTCTCCCGCGACTATCGCCAACTGTCTCTGCAGGAGGTGAACGAGGCCCTCAACCAGTGCGCCGTCGGGCTCGCGCTCTCGCGGGAAGAGGGGGGCATGTACGCCAGCGGGCAGTACCTGCTGGCGGGGCTTCCCGTCGTCTCGACGCCGAGCGAAGGCGGCCGCGACGAGTTCTATCACTCCGACTACGCACGGATCGTCGATCCGACTCCGCGAGCGGTCGCGGAGGGCGTCTCGGAGATGCGGCGCTGCAAGGTGTCGCCCGACGAGATCCGGGCTCGCACCCTCGCGACGGTGCGGGAGCAACGGCAGCAGCTCTTTCAGTGCGTCGACGACATCTACGCCAGCCAGGGGTTCGACCGGAAATTCGAGACCGAGTGGCCTTTCGTCTTCGTCGACAAGCTGATCGAGGCGGAGCCGGATCCGACCGCCGGCATCCTCGCGGCGATCACGGCCGCGCACGCCCGCTGAAGCGGGGGGGCGAGGGGGGGGCGATTCGCTCGACGCTTCAGATCCACTGGGGACGGCGGGCGCTCCGGGAGCGCGTGGCGTTCGCCTTCCAAGCGCGGCTGCGGCCATCGACCGCCGCGCCATTCCTGCTGCTGTCGGCGCGCCCGATCGTGTTCCACGTCCGGGACTACGCCTTCGAGCCGGGAGCGCCCATCCACCGGCTGCTTCGCGCCCTTCGCGATCGCCGGGTCGACATCCTCTACACGACCAGCTGGAACCACGCGAGACGGCGGCGCGTCGAGCGGCTGGTGCGGCTCCAGCGCCGGATACGGCGGACCGGAGACCACCGGATCACTTTCCTCGCGGCGAGCCCGGACGAGCTCGAGCACTTCCGAGCCTCCGGCCTTCCGACGCTCCACGTGAACAACGCGGCCTTCCTCGACGAGCGCATCTTCCGCCCGCTTCCGGACCGTCAGATCCGCTTCGACGCGGTGTACGATGCGAGATTCTCGCGCTTCAAGCGCCACGCCCTCGCCGCCGAGATTCCGAATCTCGCGCTCATCACCTACTCGTTCCACAAGAAGCCGGAGCCGGACTACGAGGCGGAGATCGCGCCCATCGTCGCCCGCGCGCACGTCTTCAACGGCAGGCCGTTTTCCGACGCCTATCCCCGGCTTTCGTCGCCGGAGGTCAACCAGGCGCTGAACCAGTGCGCTGTCGGTCTCGCGCTCTCCCGGGAAGAGGGATCCATGAACGCCAGCGGGCAGTACCTGCTGGCGGGGCTTCCCGTCGTCTCGACGCCGAGCGAGGGCGGGCGCGACGACTTCTATCACCCCGATTACGTGCGGATCGTCGCCCCCCATCCGCGCGCGGTTGCGGAGGCGGTCTCGGAGCTTCGAGACTGCAAGCTGACGAGCCACGAGATCCGGGCGCGCACCCTCGAGAGGATGCGGGAGCACCGCGAGCGGCTCTTCCGGTGCGTCGACGAGCTCTACGCCAGCCAGGGCTGCCATCGGAGCTTCGCAGCGGAGTGGCCTTCCGTGTTCGTGAACACGCTGACCGCCCGGGAGAGCCGTCCGATCGGCGAGATCCTCGCCGCCGTCCAGAGCGCGCACGCCGGCTGAATCGCGCGCGGGGCGGCTTCGTCAGGCGGCCAGCAGCGGCAGCGCGAAGGCGCGCTCGCCCTGGCTGCGGCCGCGCACGGGCAGCTCGCCCTGGTCGACGAAGCCCGCGGCCGCCTCTCTCGCGCGTTCCCGGGTGACCGCGTCGATCACCACCGAGGCGACCAGCTCGCGCGACATCGCCTGGAGCCGGGCGGCCAGGTTCGTGGTGTTGCCGAGCGCTCCCCAGATCACGCGATCCGCCGAGCGGATGTTGCCGACGAAGGCGGTGCCGGTGGCGATCCCCACGCCGACGGAGAGCGGATCTCCCGGCACCTCGAGCCGCGGGACCTCGCGCACCACCTCGCGCGCCGTCTCGACCGCGGCGAGCTCCTTGTCGGGAAGCTCGCGCGGCGCCCCGAAGACGGCCATCAGGCCGTCGCCGTGGAACTCGACCACCGAGCCGCCGTGCCGCGCGACGATCCCGGAAACCAGCTCGGTGTAGCGGCTGACCAGATCGAAGATCTCCTCGGGCGAGCGCGTCTCGGAGAAGCGCGTGTAGCCGCGGATGTCCACGAACAGGACGCTGACCTCGCGCTCGCGCGGCGCGATCTCCTCGCCGCGCTCGATCCCCTTGGCGATCACGCTCGGCACGTAGCGCTCGAGCTTGGCGCGCAGCTCGTGGCTTCGCTCGAGCAGCTTGACGTCGCCCGCGCGGCGCAGGCAGCTCGAAGCGCGCTCGGACAGCGCCGCGAGCAGGGCCTTCTCGCTGGCGCCGTAGAGCTCGCCCGAGTGGCGCGGGCCGAGGCACACGAAAGCGGCGAGCCGCCCCGCGCCGCGCACCGGCACGATCAGCGCGGGCTGGAGCGCGTCGAGCGCCGCCCCCGCCTCGCCGCGGATCAGACCGGTCCGGCGCCAGCGCCGCCAGCGCGCGGCGTCGGCCGGAGCCTCCTGCTCCTCGAGGAGCGCGACCAGCGCGCCATCCGCCTCGAAGGCGGGAGGCACCAGGGATCCCGAGATGTACACCGGCCCGAAGGAGTCGTCGGCGCGCGCATACACGACGCAGCCTTCCGGCTCGAAGATCTCGCTCAGGCGCCCTCCGAGGATCTCGAGGAGCCGGCCGGGATCGTCGGCGTGATCGAGCTCGTCGCGAAGCCGCCCGAGCGCGCCCTCGATCGCGCCGCGCTCCCGGAAGAAGAGGCGCTGAAGCAGCGGCGAGAGCCAACGGCGCGCCGGCACGCCGACGCCCGCGACGGCCGCCAGCACCAGCGCCTGCGAAGCGGCCTGGTCGATCCCGCCGGACTCGGCGAGCCAGCGCGAGAGCGTCGGGATCCCCTGGAGCAGCGCGAGCAGGAGCAGCAGGGACGCGCCCGTCCAGGCCGCCGTCTCGGTGAGCAGGCGGTCGATGTCGAGGAAGTCGTCGCGCACGATCGCGATGCAGATGCTGATCGGGATCGCGACGCTCGCCGCGGCCGCCACCTCCTGAAGCCAGACGAAGCTCGGGTCGAAGGCCGCGAGGCCGGAGGCGGCGGCGAGCGGGAGCATCGCCAGGTAGTAACCGAGCAGCAACCACTTGAGCTTGCGCCGCCCCGCGGCGCCTGCGCGGGCATATCGGCTCGTGAGCAGCGCCAGCGCCGCGAGCGCGAAGACCACGTTCAGCGCGAGCACGGCGCGCAGCCCGTCCTCGCTCGGCAGCGGCCAGCCGAGCAGCCAGCTCGTCACCGCGGGGCCCATCGCGAGGAAGAGCCACGGCCACTCGCGGCCGATGCGCGTCGGCGGCCGCGGCGCCACCGGAAGCAGCAGGATCGCGCGCAGCATGAGGGGAAAGGTCAGCGTGGCGCCCGCGATCGCCGTCGCGAGCGCGAGGCTCGACTGCCACGGCACCGGGCCGAAGAAGCTGGCCCACTGGAGGCTGTGGGCGACGCCCGCGCCGAGCACCGCGCGCCCGAGCGGACCGCCGCGCGTGCGCAAAAAGACCAGGATCACGACGGCGCCGGTGATCAGCGTGAGCGGAAGTGTGCGGAGCGGGCGCGACACCGGCGCGAGGACGAGCTCGCCGCTGCGCTCTTCGCCGCCCCGCCGCCAGACCAGCGGAGCGCGCAGCTGCGGTCCGAGCTCCGCCCAGGCCGCCGCCGTGAAGGCGAGCGCGCCGATCCCCTGGAGATCGCGGCTTCCGACGCGGACGAGCGTATCCCCGGGCTGGACGCCGGACGCCCCGCCCTCGACCCCCGCGACGAAGCCGCGCACCAGCGGCCAGCCCTCCGGCCCTGCCTCGACCTGGAGCGGCAGCCAGGCGATGCGATGCTCGGAGGCGCGCACGACGTGAAGCGCGACGCAGAGCGCCCAGAGCGGCGCGAGCAGCGCCAGCAGCGCGGCGTCAAGGGTGCGAAGCCTGCGCACGCGCGAAAGCTTAACGCGCTACAGGAGCCGCCGCGCGGCCGGCGTGGCTAGGGTCGAACGCGTGCGAACCGGACGACGACCTGGAAGTAGCCGGCCGTCCCTAGACCGTTTCCGCTTGCGTCGACCGGCGACTTGCTCGGATTGCGCACGATGCTCGTCAGCACCGGCACCGCGCCCGAGAGATCCTCGCTGGGATAGAACGTCTGCGCGATGTCGCGGATCTCGAGCCCGAGCTCGACGAGGTTCCCGTTCGAGAACTGGAAGGCCGTGCTCGGGGAGTTCGTGTATTCGATCTCCTGCGTCGGATCCGCGAGCCCGAACTCGTCGAACGGGTTCCAGTTCCCGATCTTGGTTCCCTCGAAGGACTCGATCAGCGTGAGCACCTTCCAGTCGAACTTGAGATTCAGGATCATGGTCGCTTGCGCGTTCCCGTTGAAGAGACCGTCCCCGTCGAGGGGCAGATCGTCGTCGATCAGGGTCATGTTCCCCGTCAGCCGGACATTGGGGATGAAGTCGATCCGGCAGATCGGCGGGAGACCGGCCGCCGTGCACTCGGAGCCCGTGTAGGGGCTCTGCGGATCGAACAGGCTCACCTGCTCGTCGCAGACGTGATAGTTCACGTTGCCCGGCTCGACGTCGCGGCAGACGTGCAGGAGTCCCTCCCTCGCCTTCTCCTGGATGTTTCCCGGGATGCTCGCGAGCGTCGGAGAGCTGACGAGCAGGGCGAAGGCGCAAGCAGCCGTGGCGAAGGGGGCAGTCCTCATGGCGGTCCTCCTGGGTGAAAGCGCCATTCTTCTTGAAACGGCGGGCCGTCGTCAACGGGAATCTCGCATGCGCAGGCGAGGCATCCATCCGGGCGAAACAGAAGTGGTTCGGGCGAAACGGGCCAAGCTCAGCACGAGACAGCCGGCGAGCGCCCCCGGACCCAAGACGCCCCCGATGCGCTGGTGGAGCGAGATGCCGCCCGCGCCCCGCACGCTCCCCGTCAGCCATTCCGCGCCGCCGAACCCCGAGACCGCCGCCAGGTCGCCGCGCGGATCGATCAGCGCGGAGTAGCCCGTCGAGGTGGCCCGCACGATCCAGCGCCGCGTCTCGATCGCGCGAAAGCGCGTCTTCGCGAGCTGCGCCCGCGCGGGCGCCGCCGAGGTGAACCAGTAGTCGTTCGAGGGATTCAGCAGCGCGGTCGCGCCCTCGCCCACCACGCGGCGCGCGAACGCGGGGCCCATCGCCTCGGAGCAGATCGCGGTGCCGAAGCGCAGGCCCCCGATCTCGAAGAGGTGCACGCCGTCGCCCGGCGCGTACGCGTCGCGCCCCAGGCCAAGCGCGCCGCCGAGCGGGCGCGATTCCGAGAAGGGCATCGGCTCGAGCTTGTCCTGGATCGCGACCGGACGCCCGCGACGGAACTGGAGCATGGCGTTGAAGCGGCGTCCGTCGGCGCCCGGGCGCGGCGCGCCGAGGACGAGATCGGGATCGAGGCCGCGCGAGAAGTCGCGGAGCCGCAGCATGCGCTGGGTCGCGCCGAACGGCGAGAAGTCGATCGCGCCTTCGGGCCAGACCACGAGTTGCGGCTGCGACGCGGCGACGGCCTCGCCCGTGAGCGCGAGGTAGCGCTCGAGCTCCGCGCGCGAGTCCCCGCCCCGCGCATCGTCGCTGCGCGCCACCCCGCCCTGCACCACCGCGACGCGAAGCTCGGGTCCGGTTGCAAAGTCCCGAGCCAGGCGGCTCTCGCCGTACGCCAGCGCGGCCGCGAGCGCGGCGCCCAGCAGCGCGAGGTCGCGTCGCCATCGAAGCGGCCGCAGCGCCGGGGCCAGCGCCGCCGCGGCCAGCGCGTTCGCCCCGGCCAGCAGGAAGCCGATTCCCCACGGCCCGGCGAGATCCGCGAGCTGCGCGAGCGGTCGGAAGTCGATCTGGCTGTAGGCCGAGAGCGCCTGCGGATTCGGCACCAGCAGCGAGGCGCGCGCCCACTCGCAGCTCACGAAGCCCAGCGCGACGGCGAAGGGCGACACCCGTCCGCGCCGCGCGAGCCAGGCGAGCCAGGCGCCGAAGGCCGCGAAGTGGAGGCCGGCGAAGGCCGCGAAGCAGCCGAGCGAGGCGAGCCAGCTCGCGAGCGGCGGCATGCCGAAGTAGTGGACCAGCATCTCCGGCAGCCACCAGCAGGTGGCGAGGCCGCTCGCGAGCCCGAAGAGGAGCCCGAGGCCCGCCGCCCGCGACGGCCCCGCGCTCGCGACGACGGCGAAGAAGGGCGCGAACGCGACCCAGGCCGCGAGCCACGCGCCCGGCAGCGGCGCGAACGCGAGGCCGTAGAGCGCCGCCGAGAGCGCCACCAGGGCCGCTGCCTTGCTCGTCGTCACGCCCGCAAGCCTAGCCTGCGCGGTGCGCGCGACGCGCGATTTCGGGAGACTCCGGCGCCATGTCCGATCCCGCAGCCAGCGATCCGGGAGCCCCCATCCGCGCCGGGTACGAGAGCCGGCTGGCGGCGCGGCGCGCGGATGCGACCGCGGCGCGGCGCAGCGCGGCGCGCATCTCGCAGGCGCGCCTGGCGGTGTTCGGGCTCGGCGTCGCGCTCGCCGGAATCGCCTTCGGGGCGGGGAGGCTCGATCCCCGCTGGCTGCTCGCGCCCGGCCTCGGGTTCATCGCGCTCGTGATCCTGCACGACCGGGTGTTGCGCCGCGCCGAGGCCCGCGAGCACTCGGTCCGCTACTACGAGGACGGCGTCGCGCGGCTGGACGCACGCTTCGCGGGCCGCGGCGCCGGCGGCGAGCGCTTCCGCGATCCCGAGCACCTGTACGCCGACGATCTCGATCTGTTCGGCGCCGGAGGCCTCTTCGAGTTGCTCTGCCGCGCGCGCACGGCCGCGGGCGAGGCGATGCTGGCGGCCTGGCTGCTCGCGCCGGCCACCCGCGACGAAGCGCGCGGCCGCCAGGCGGCCGTCCGGGAGCTCGCTCCCGCGCAGGATCTGCGCGAGTCGCTCGCGCTGGTCGGCGAAGCCGTCGCCAGCGGCCTGCACGCCGAGGCGCTCCAGCGCTGGGGCGAATCCGCGCCGCCCGCGCCGGCTCCCGCGCTGCGCTGGGCGGCCGCGGCGCTGTCCCTGCTCTCGGCGGCGCTCGTCGTCGCCACGCTCGCCGGCGCGCCGCTCCTGATCCCCTGGTTCGCCGTGCTCGGGGTGGGCGGCATCCTGGCGACGGCGATCCGCGGCCGTGTACGCCGCACGCTGGCCGAGACCGAGGCCCCCGCGCGCGAGCTCGCCCTGCTCGCGCGGCTGCTCGCCGTGCTCGAGGAGCAGCGCTTCACCGCGCCGCGTCTGGTCGCGCTGCGCCAGGCGATCGCAACCGCCGGCGCCCCCGCCTGGCGGGAGATCGCGCGCCTGCGGCGGCTGGTCGATCTCCTCGACGCCCGGCGCAACCAGCTCTTCGCGCCGATCGGCGCTGCGCTGCTCTTCACCACGCAGGTCGCGCTCGCGATCGACGCGTGGCGCGCGCGCTGCGGGCCCTCGCTGCGCGCCTGGATCGACGCCACCGCCGAGCTGGAGGCGCTCGCGTCGCTCGCGACCCATGCCCACGAGCACCCGGACGACGCCTTCCCGGAGCTCGCCGACGGACCGCCCCGCTTCGAGGCCGACGCGCTCGGCCATCCGCTGATCCCGGACTCCCGCTGCGTGCGCAACGACGTGAGGCTCGGCGACGAGCCGCGTCTGCTGCTGGTGAGCGGATCGAACATGTCGGGCAAGAGCACCCTGCTGCGCAGCGTCGGCGTCGCGGCCGTCCTGGCCCAGGCCGGCGCGCCGGTGCGCGCGCGGCGGCTCCTGCTCTCGCCGCTCGCGGTCGGGGCGTCGCTGCGCGTCTTCGACTCGCTGAAGGAAGGCCATTCGCACTTCTACAACGAGATCCGCCGGCTGCGATCGATCGTGGAGCTGACGCGGGGCGCCCGCGCCGTCCTGTTCCTGCTCGACGAGATCCTGCACGGCACCAACTCGCACGACCGGCGGATCGGCGCGGAGGCGGTGGTGCGCAGCCTGGTGGGGCGCGGCGCGTTGGGGCTCGTCACCACCCACGATCTCGCGCTCGCGCAGATCGCGGACGAGCTCGGCGCGCGCGCGCGGAACGTGCACTTCGAGGATCAGGTGGTGGACGGCGCGATGCACTTCGATTTCCGCATGCGGCCCGGAGTGGTGACGCGCAGCAACGCGCTGGCCCTGATGCGAGCGATCGGGCTCGAGGTCTGAGGTAACCGTCCCGCCGCCGCGGCATCCAACCGCGCACCCGAATCGGAGGAAGCAGCATGGTCTCGACCCGCCGGGCTTTTCTGGGCTGGATCGGCACGCTCGCGCCGGCGGCCTGGGCGGCGCGCGCCCGCGCCGGCCAGCCCGCGGACGCCACCGCCGCGATCCCGCCCCTCGAGCTGCCCCGGGAGCGCTGGCGGGAGCTGCTCTCGGAGGGCGCGTACGCGGTGCTCTTCGAGGAGTCGACCGAGCGGCCGTTCACCAGCCCGCTCCTGAACGAGAAGCGAGCCGGGTCCTACCTGTGCGCGGCGTGCTTCCTGCCGCTCTTCCGCTCCGAGGCCAAGTTCGACAGCGGAACCGGTTGGCCGAGCTTCTTCGAGGCGATCCCGGGCCGGGTCGGCACCCGGCGGGACTTCGCCCTGATCCTGCCCCGCACCGAGTACCACTGCATCCGCTGCGAGGGCCACCAGGGCCATGTCTTCGACGACGGGCCGGAGCCGACCGGGAAGCGCTACTGCAACAACGGGGTGGCGCTGCGCTTCGCCGCCGACGGCGCGCCGCTGCCGGCGCTGAGGACCGGCTCGTGAGGCGGCTGTGTCTGCTGCTCGCGTTCGCGGCGCTCGGCGCGGCGCCTGCCGGCGGCGATCCGAAGCAGGAGGCTCCGAAGACGGCGACCGCCATCTTCGCCGGGGGCTGCTTCTGGTGCATGGAGCCGCCCTTCGACGCGCTGGCCGGCGTGCTGTCCACCACCTCGGGATACACCGGCGGCAAGCTCGCGAGCCCGAGCTACGAGCAGGTGTCGGAGGGCGGGACCGGCCATCGCGAGGCGGTGCGCGTCGAGTACGACCCGGCGCGCGTCTCCTATTCGCAGCTGCTCGACGTCTTCTGGCGCAACGTGGATCCGCTCGACGGCGGCGGCCAGTTCTGCGACCGCGGCTCCCAGTACGCAAGCGCGATCTTCGTCGCGGACGCCGAAGAGCGGCGGCTCGCGGAGGCGTCGAAGCGCGCGCTCGAAGAATCGAAGCGCTTCCACAAGCCGCTCGCCACCGAGATCCTGACCGCCAGCGCGTTCTACCCGGCGGAGGAGTACCACCAGGACTACGCCAGGCGGAATCCCCTCCGCTACCGCTACTACCGTCACGGTTGCGGGCGCGACGCGCGGCTCGAAGCGGTCTGGGGCTCGGAGAGCGCGCACTGAGAGTCAGCGGGCGCAGGTCGTTCCGATCGACTTCCCGGTCAGGATCCAGTCGAGCGAGTTGATCACGCCGTTTCCGTCGAAGTCGGCCGCCGCGCAGATGCCCGTCGCAACCTTGTTGAGGCAACGGCGCACGATGGATCCGTCCAGCGTCGAGACCCCTCCGTCGAGATTCGCGTCCCCCGGACACCTGTGGCGCGAGGGAACCCCGAGGCTCGCCATCTCCGTCTCGAGCGCGGCTACGACGTCGGCATACTGCTCATCGCCGTAGACGTTCGTCAGCTCGAGGGGGTCTTCCTGCAGGTCGATCAGCTCCCACTCGTGGACCCGATCGTGATGGATCAGCTTGTAGCGCGAGGTGCGGATTCCATACCAACGGTTGCCGTTGCCCGCGTGATTCCGGATGTATACGGCCTGACGCCAATCCTCCGGTGGAGTCCCATCGAGCCGCTCGAGCAGGCTTCTGCCCTCCATCGCAGCGGGAATCTCGACGCCCGCGAGGTCGAGGATCGTCGGCGCCCAATCGAGGTTCGAGACCAGGCTCGCATCGACGACGCCCGCGGGGAGGCCGGGGCCCTCCATCATCAGCGGCACCCGGATCGACTGCTCGTACGAGAGGTACTTCCCGGACAGGAAATGCTCCCCCAGCAAGAACCCGTTGTCCGCCGCGAAGATGACGACCGTGTTCGCCGCAAGACCCGAGGTGGCGAGATAGGCGCGCAACTCCCCCACATTCACGTCGATGCCCCGTACCACGCGGAGATAGTCGTGGACGTGTTGCTGATAGAACCATTCCGTCTTCTGCTCCGCATCGGCGAGATCGTCGGAGTTGCACGGGCCCGGATCGATCTCGAGCGGGGGCTGCACGACGCCATGCGCGACGGCAGCGCAGGAAGTCCACGAACCGTAGGCTGGATACCAGAACGCGAGGCTCGACGTCGCAGCTGCCGCGAGCGGCGAGCGGCCCAAAAGATCGTCGGTGTAGCTGGCAGGCTTTGCGATGTCTCCGGCGAAGAGGCCGGCGTGATCCGCGCGAGGCACGAGCGGGTAGTGCGGGCCCGGGTGGCCGATGTAGACGAAGAAGGGAGCGGAAGGCGTCGCCGCCTGCTGCGCCGCAATCCAGTCGATCGCCTGCTGCGTCCACAGGTCGGCGGCGTAGCCGGGATTCGCGTGCCCGGCCTCTCCATTCAGGTTCGTCACCGGGTCGATGTAGTCCGCTCCGTCGTTCACGTTGTAGTGATCGAATCCCACCGGAACCAGGGGATTCACCGGGTCAGCGACGCCCCCCATCGGGCTGTGCAGGCTCTTGCCGAAGGCCGCGGTGCGGTAGCCCGCGCCTTGCAGCATCTCCGCGATGTTCGCCTGCGGCTGCCACAGCCGTGCGTTCCGGATGACGCCATGGTTCTCCGCGCTCTTCCCGGTCAGCAGCGTGGTGCGCGACGGCTGGCAGAGAGGAGACTGCACGAAGGAGTTCGAGAAGCGCACACCGGCGGCTGCGATCGCGTCGATGTTGGGTGTATCCGCGACGGCCGTATAGATGTTCGTTCCGTAGGCGCTGATCGTCTCCGGCGACTGATCGTCCGTCAGGATTACGATGATGTTCGGCGGCTGAGCCTGCGCCACGCTCGCGGCGACCAGCCAGAGAAGTGAGACCAGGAACACCCGCATCGCAACCATCCAGCACCGCCGTTCCGGCCTGCCATCCTACCACCATCGAATCCCAGCCGGGAGAATCGAGCTCTGGCACGCGTCAGGGCTAGGGAAGCAGCAGGATCTTGCCGGCCACGCGCCCGGTCCGGCTCAGCTGGTGGGCCTGCTCGGCGTCCGCGAGCCCGAAGCGGTGGGCGATGTTCACCCGCACCCGGCCGGCCGCGACCGCCGCCACCACGCGCGAGAGGCGCTCGCGATCGGGTTGACCGAGCACGGCCTTCGACGTGAACGGCGGCGCCAGCAGCTGGAGGACCGCCCCGATCGAATCGCCGCTCACGATCACGTGCCGCCCGGTCTTCGAGAGCAGGCTCCGGCAGCCGGCGCCGGAGTAGCTGCCGACGCAGTCGACGACCACCTGATACGGCCCGTGCGGCTTCGCCTGCGCGAGCGCGTCACGCTCGTTGTAGTCGAGCGCGACGTCCGCCCCGAGCCCCCGCACGAGCGCGGCGTTCTTCCCCGAGCAGACCGCGACGACACTCCCGTGCTGGACGTGCTTCGCGATCTGCACCGCCAGCTGTCCGACGCCGCCCGAGGCGCCCAGGATCAGCGCCTTCTGTCCAGCCTCGAGCCGCCCCAGCTCCACCACCGAGATCCAGGCCGTCACGCCCGCCACCGGCAGCGCGCCGGCGACGTCGAAGGCGACCTCGGCGGGAAGCGCGCACAGCTGGTCCGCTCGCACGAAGACGGTGTCCGCGTAGGAGCCCCGCTGGCGCCGGGAAAAGTTGGTGCCTCCCACGACGCGATCCCCCACCCGCAGCCCGTTGACCCCGCTTGCCACGGCGTCCACGACACCCGCGAAATCCACGCCCACCACGACGGGAGGCGGAGGGGCGAGCAGCCGCGCCGCCAGCCGCAGGGGGCCGTGCTCCCGCATCTTCCAGTCGACGGGGTTCACGCCGATCGCCTTCACCGCGACGCGCAGCTCGCCCTCGCGCGGCTCGGGCGTGGGGATCTCGACCAGCGCGAGCGGCTCTCCCCGCCTCCAGGACTTCTGCGCCATCAGCTTCACGGGGGGCCTCCGGATCTCAGTCTTCGATGCGATCCCGGAGCACGCGCTCGAGGCGTCCCGGGATGCGGCGCAGATGCACCGTCTTGCCGCCGTGCACCATCACCAGGCCCGGCTTGGCGCCGCGGGGCTTGCGCACGTTCGCGATCGGCACGACGTGGACGTCGGCGCGGGTCGCTTCGCGCTGCTTCGAGAAGTGCACGGCCAGCTCGCAGGCGTCGAGCACGGCGTCGGACGGGGGATCGAGCCTTCCGTCGGTGCGCAGGATCACGTGGCTGCCCGGAGCGCCGTCGAGGTGGAAGAAGAGATCGCGGCCGCGCGCGAGCTTGGTGGTCAGGAAGTCGTTGCCGGCGTCGCTGCGCCCGACCCAGACCTCGAGATCGCCGGCGGTGCGGTAGCGGCGCGGCGCCAGGCGCGCGGGGAAGCGGCGCCCGGCGAGCTCGCGCTCGGCGTCTGGGCGCTCGCGGCGACCCGGCGCGACCGGCGCGCGCCGCGCGAGCAGCGCGCTCACGCCGGGCTGCGCGGCGAAGGCCTCGAGGGCCGAGGCGGCGGACTCGTCGCCGGGGCCGGCGATCGCTTTCAGCTCGCGAAGGTGCGCGCGCACGTCCGCCAGCGCGGCGACGATCGCCTCGCGCCGCGCGCCCCCCTGGGCGAGCGCGCGCACCGCCTTGCGATAGCGCTTGAAGATCCGGTCCAGGTTCTCCGCCGGCGAGAGCGCGGGGTCGAGCGCGATCACCACGTCGGCGTCGGTGGCGGGGTCGCGCGCCACCACCTCGGCCGCGCCGCGCCGCACGCGCGCGAGCACGCCCTTGAGCAGCTCTCCGTCCCGCTCGAGGCGGGTGGCGCCCTCGGCCTGGGCCAGCTCCTCGTCGACCTTCTCCAGCTTGCGGGCGAGGCCTTTCTCTTCGCGGCGCAGCGCCTGCTCGATCGCGCGGCGCTGCTGCCCGACCTCTCCCTCGCGCTCGGCTTCCGCGTATTGCCACTCGATCGCGTGCAGGAAGCGCTCCTCCGGCTCGGCTGCGAAGCGATCCTGGCCCTCGGAAGGCGCGCGCGACGCGGGCGCGCGCCACGGCTCGCCGGGCGTCAGCTCGGGCCGCGTCTCGGCGAGCGGGCGGAGCGCGGCGAGCACGCGCCGCTCCTCGTCCAGCAGGTAGAGGTTGCTGCGCTGCGGGAGGATCTGGAGCAGCAGCTCGAAGCGCCCCTCGCGCGATTCGAGCCCGAGCGAGAGCTGGCGATCCGCGTCGAGCAGCTGCACGCCGGCCACGCGGGACGAGAGCAGCAGCGCGCGCGTGCGTTGCGCGAACGCGGGCGGCGAGGGCAGCGACTCGCGCCCGGCTTCCAGGAGCGCGACGCGCGCCGAGGCCGGACGGCAGGAGAGCAGCAGGAAGTGACGGCGCGGCTCCGCGCCTTCCGCGGAGGCGCCCCAGGTCGTCAGCACGACGCTGGTCGCGTCGGGCTGCGCGATCGCCTGCACGCGGTGCCCCCGCAACGCGGCGTCCAGCAGCCGGCTCGCGCGGCGTAGCTCGCTGAGGGTCAACACATCGGCTCCGGATTCCCGCGCTTCAGCTCTGGCACTTCGGACAATAGTGCGTGCCGCGCTGCGCGACGGTGGTGCGCCGGATCGCGCTCCCGCAGGCGAGGCACGGCTCGCCGCCGCGCGCGTAGACGCGGCGCTCGTCCTGATAGAAGCCGTCGCTTCCGTCGGGCGCGACGTAGTCGCGGATGCTCGAGCCGCCGGTTTCGATGGAGCGCTCGAGCACCTCGCGGATCGCCCCGGCGAGCCGCTCGCACTCGCGGCGCGTCACCCGGCCGGCGCGGCGCGCGGGGCGCACGCCCGCGCGAAAGAGCGCCTCGTCGGCGTAGATGTTGCCGACGCCGGAGATCAGCGCCTGATCGAGCAGCAGCGCCTTGATGGAAGCCGTGCGGCGGCGCGTCGCCGCGAAGAGGCCGTCGCCGGTCGTCTCCAGCGCATCGAGGCCGAGGCGCGCGAGACGCGGGTGGCTCTCGCCGCGCTCGAGCAGCAGGAGCTTTCCGAACTTGCGCACGTCGCGCAGGAAGACCTCGGGCCCGCCGTCCTCGAAGCGAAGCCGGAGATGGGTGTGCGCGTCGGGGATGAAATCGCCCTGGGCTTCGGGCGCGAGCGATGCCCGCCGCGTCGCCGAGAGCAGCCGGGGGCTGGTCGCCGCGCTCGAGAACAGCTGCCCGGTCATGCCGAGGTGCACGACCAGCCGGACGCCATCGTCGAACTCCGCCACCAGATACTTGCCGCGGCGCCCGAGCGACGCGACCCGGCGCCCCGTGAGCCGGGCGCGCAGCCGCGCCGGCCGCGTCAGGAAGAGCCGGCTGTCGCGCGTGGTGCAGACCTCGCGGATGCGGCGGCCGACCAGCAGCGGGCCGATCCGGCGGCGCGTCACCTCGACCTCGGGAAGCTCGGGCACCTGTCCTCCGGCCCCGCTCGGGCGAGGGATGCTTAGCCTGAGTCTTGGAAGCCTCACAGCCCGAGCTTCCTCCCGCGGGGAAAAGTCCTACAGCTACGCAGGCGATCGGCCGATCTCTGCGGGTTGGCTGGGTCTATCGGCCCGAACGCTGCGAAGGAAACTCGAGGACATGGGCGCTTCCGAGCCGACCCGCTCCATCTTCTCCCAGAAGCTCGATCGCGCCGCCTTCACGGTCTACTTCCTCGGCGCCATCGTCCCGCTGATCGCGCTCGCGTTCGTGGTCGAGCGCTACGTGCTCCCGAACAATCCTGACAGCGGGCTCGGCGCGGGCCTCACGGCGCTGGTCGCCTCGATCGCGCTGCTCTCGGGCAGCTCCTTCCTGATCCTGCGCCAGATCACGCGGCGCTCGCTGCGGCAGATGGACCGCGACAATCATCGACTCGCCTCGCTGCTCTCGGTTTCCAGCAGCCTCTCGACGGCCGAGCACGGCCGCGACGCGGCCGTCACCGCCGTGCGATCGGCGCTGGCGGTGGCGGAGGCGCGAGCCGCGTTCGTGCTCGCCCCCGGCGAGCAGGGCGCCGCGCCCGGTCTGCTGGTTTCGGCGGGAGCCGAGGCGGAGAAGCTCCACGAGACGCACGCCGAGGCGATCGGCGAGGTGGCCGAGCTGGTGCTGCGCGACGGTCGCCCCGCGCTCGCGGGCGCGAGCAGCGGGCTCTCCGCCTGTGCCGCGGTTCCGCTCCCGGGAGACGCGGCGCCGCTTGGCGCGCTGGTCGTGATCCAGACCGAGGCGGGCCGAGATTTCGATGGCGCGCAGGTGGACGCGCTCTCGACGCTCGCCGGCCTCACCGCGGTCTCGCTGCGCAACGCCGAGCTGCATGAATCGCAGCGGAACTTCTTCACGCACGTGACCGACATCCTGGTCACCGCCCTCGATTCGCACCTCGGCTATCACTCGGGGCACGGGGTGCACGTCGCCGCCGCGGCGAACCGCCTGGGCCGCGCCCTCGGCTTCGACGCCAAGCGCCTCCAGCGGCTCCACTTCGCCGCGCTGCTGCACGACATCGGCATGCTCAAGCTGGACGCCTCGCTCCAGCACGATTCGAAGCTCTGCGCCAAGCACACGCTGCTCGGCTCCCGCATGCTCGGCCGGATCCGGCTCTGGCAGGAGCTCGCGCCGATCGTCCACCACCACCACGAGTGGTTCGACGGCAGGGGCTATCCGGACGGCATCGCGGGCGAAGCGATCCCGCTCGAGTCGCGCATCATCGCGCTCTGCGACGCCTTCGACTCGATGACCAGCGCGACCAGCTACAAGCCGGCGCGGCCGCTCGCCACCGTGGTGCGCGAGCTGGAGGCCTTCGCGGGCACGCAGTTCGACCCGCAGCTGGTCGAGCGCTTCATCGCGATGATCGACGCCGGTGAATTCGGCGCCAGGAGCGCCGGCTAAGCCGGCGGCTCAGGGGCCGGCGACTTCCCCATCCGCCAGACGGAGCCCGATCGCGAGCGCGAGCCCGTCGATGCTGGCCTCGCGCAGATGGGCGCCGGCAGCCGGCGCGGCTCCCAGCGAGACCCGGACCGCGAGCGCTTCGCGCGCCAGCTCCTCGACCCTCGGCGCCACCGCCGCCAGCAGCTCGGGCGCGCCGGCGAGCGTCAGCTCGATGCGGCCGGTGTACTCGAGATCCAGCTCCTTGCGCAGCGTCTGCACCCGGTTCAGCACCTCGCGGAAGCGGCCCTCCGCGACGAGCGCGTCGTCGAGCTGGGTGCGCAGCACCACCACGCCCACGCCGCCGGCCGCCGCCGCGAAGCCGGGGAGCGCCTCGAGCGAGATGGCGATCTCCTCGGACGAGAGCGCGATCTCCGCGCCATCGACGTCCAGCGAGCAGCGTCCGTCCCGTTCGAGCCGGCGCAGGAGCGCGGCCCCGTCGGCCTTCGCGAGCGCCGCCTTGAGCGCCGGCATGCGCCCCCCGACCTTGGGGCCGAGCGCGCGAAAGTTCGGCTTCACGACGTAGCGCACGTAGTCGTCCGCGCGCGGCGCGAAGTGCACCTCGTGCACGTTGAGCTCGTCGCGGACCAGCCCCAGGTGCTCCCGCAGCGCCGCCTCCAGCGAAGGATCGGAGAGCACCAGCTCCGCGGCAGAGAGCGGCTGGCGCACCCGCAGCTTCTCCGTCGTGCGCACCTGGAGCCCCAGCGAGACGATCTCGCGCACGGCGCCCATCACGCGCGAGAGCTCGGGATCGATGGCGGCCGCGTCCGGCGCCGGGTAATCGCACAGGTGCACGCTCTCCTCCGCCTCCGCGGCGAGCGGGCGGCGCACCAGGTTCTGCCAGATCTCCTCGGCCGCGTACGGAAGGTATGGCGCCAGCAGCCGGGCGAGCGCGCTCAGCGTCTCCCACAGCGTCCAGTAGGCGTCGAGCTTGCCCTCGCCGAGTCCGGCGGCCCAGAAGCGGCTCCGGTTGCGCCGCACCCACCAGTTCGAGAGCGCGTCGACGAAATCCGTGAGCAGGATCGTGCTCTCGTAGAGGCGGTAGGCGTCCATCCGCTCGATCACGCGCGTGTTGAGGAGCGCGAGCTCGGAGAGGATCCAGCGGTCGATCAGTCCGCGGTCCGCGGCCGCGCGGCGGCCCGCGCGGCAGGCTGCATCCGACGGGTCGAAGCCGTCGATGTTCGCGTAGATGGAGAAGAAGGCGTAGACGTTGCGGAGCTTGAGCGGGAGCTCGCGCTGCTGCGCGCGCACGCCGCTGAGCGAGTGGCGCGTGGGGTTCCAGGGCGGGTTCGAGGCGAAGAAGAACCAGCGGAAGGCATCGGCGCCGGGCGCATCCGAGCCCGGATCTTCGACCCACAGCTTCTCGCCGATCGGCAGGTCCGGCACCTCGCGCGGCAGCACCTTCTTGCCGTGCGGCCGCGGCGTGACGCGGAGCGCCTTCGCGTCGGCCGGCGCCAGCACGATCACGCGGCGCGGGAGCTTGCCCGGCCGCAGCTCGATCTGCATCGAAGCCGAAGGCGTATCGTCGCGATACACGCTCAGCTTCGCGCGCTCGCCGCGCAGATCGAGCCCCTCGAAGTCCTCGCGCGCGATCACCGCCTCGCCGGGCGCGGGCGGCTCGCCCTCGGGCGACACCACGGCGAGCTCGAGCCGCACGCGGTCGAGGATGATCTCGGGGGGCGTGTAGTTGCCCTTGCTCTTCGATTCTTTTTTACCCTCGCGATCGGCGACGTGCCCGAGCACGACGCAGGTCTTGTACGGGTGCGGCTTCTCCCGCTCGGGGAAGAGCAGCGTCGAGATCCAGAGCAGGGAGTTGAACCAGCCCCGGGTCTGGTCGATCGCCTCCGAGATGAAGTCGGCCGGAAAGCTGCGCTCGAACTCCTGCGAGCCCCGGTGCGGATGGCCCCACTGCGCGAACGGCATCGAGCCCGAATCGAACCAGGCGTCGATCACCTCGGGGACGCGGCGGTAGACGCCGGGCTCGCCGGGCCGCGTCCAGGTGACGGCGTCGATCCAGGGCTTGTGCACGCGCAGGTGGGGCGAGAGGCCGGGATCCCGCTGGCGCGCCGCCTCGAAGGCGTCGAAGGCGTGCGGGTTGCGCGCCCGGATCTCCGCCGTCGACGACGGAACGTCGAGGGCGCCGGTCTCGTCGTTGATCCAGACGTTGAGCGGCGTGCCCCAGAAGCGCTCGCGCGAGAGCGCCCAGTCCACGTTGTTGCGCAGGAAGTCCCCGAAGCGCCCGTCGCGCACGTGCTCGGGGAGCCACTGGACGCGGGCGTTGTTGGCGAGCGCCTCCTCCACGAAGGCGGTGGTCCGGATGTACCAGGCCGGCCGCGCGTACTGGATCAGCGGGTCCTGATCGGAGCGCACGCAGTAGGGATACTCGTGGCGGATCTGGCCGAGCTGCCAGACCAGGGCGCGCTCCTTCAGCTCGCGACACAGATCGCGGTCGCAATCCTTGACCCAGCGGCCCGCGTAGGCCTTGGGCGCGAGCGCCGGATCGAAGCTCCCGTCCGGCCGCACGGCGCACAGCAGGGGCAGGTCGCGGCGCGTCTGCTGCTCGCGCCGCAGCAGCTCGAAGTCGAGCTCGCCGAAGGCGGGGGCGATGTGCACGATGCCGGTGCCGGCGTCGAGCTCGACGAAGTCGGCGGCGACCACGCGCCAGAAATCGCCAGCTTCGGCCTGGCCAGCGAACCAGTCGAAGGGCGGCGCGTAGCGCCGGCCGACGAGCTGCTCGCCCTGGAGCCGCCGCTCGACCGGCAGCTCGCGGCCGGCGAGCTCGGCGAGCGCCGCCAGCCTGGCCTCGGCCACGATCAGGCGCTGCTCGCCGTCGCGCACCACCGCGTAGGCGACGTCGGGCTTGACCGCGGCGAAGGCGTTCGAGGGCAGGGTCCAGGGCGTGGTGGTCCAGGCGAGCAGCGACGTCCCCGGCTCGTCCGCCAGCGGTAGGCGCACGAAGAGCGACGGATCCTCGACCGTCTTGTAGCCCTCCCCCACCTCCGCGGCCGAGAGCACCGTGCCCCCCTGCGCCCACCACCAGACCACCTTGTGGCCGCGGTAGAGCAGGCCGCGGGCGTGGAGCTGGGAGAGCGCCCACCACACGCTCTCGATGTAGCTCTCGTGGTAGGTGACGTACGCGTCGCCCATGTCGAGCCAGAAGGCGAGCTTGTCCGTCAGCTCCTTCCACTGCTCGGTGTAGCGAAAGACGCTCTCGAGGCAGCGCCGCACGAAGGGCTCCACCCCGTAGGCGAGGATCGCCTCGCGGCCCGAGATGCGGAGCTCCTTCTCGACCTCGATCTCGACTGCGAGCCCGTGCGTGTCCCAGCCCGCGCGGCGCGGCACGTCGTACCCCCGCATCGATCGGTAGCGGGGGAAGACGTCTTTCATCACGCGCGTGAGCACGTGCCCGTTGTGGGGCGTGCCGTTCGCGGTGGGAGGGCCCTCGTAGAAGACGAAGCGGGGCCCGCCGCGGCGCCTGGCGAGGGACTTCCGGAAGACGTCCGCGTCGCGCCAGAACCGCCGGATCCTCGCCTCGGCCTGAGGAAAGTCGACGACCGGTGCGACCTTCTCGAAGCCGGGACGGGCCATGGGGCGCATAGGCTACCATCAACCCGCCATTCCGCAGGAGCCGCGGGTGACGGACTACTTCGGCGCCGGTATGCGCCTCTACCTCGAGCATCTCGTCGATTGGGAGAGCCTGATCGAGCTGCGGCGCGGCGCCGCGGTCGACGTCCCGGCCGAGGTCGCCGCGTATTCGACGCTGCTGGAGACCACCGCGAAGCTGGCCGCGAGCTTCGAGCGCTCCGCGCGCGAGAACTGGCACCAGGAGGCCGAGCTCACGCCGGACGGCGGTGCGCAGTCTCCCGCGCACATCCGAGCCGCCTACGACCAGCTGCGCGAGGCGGGGCTGGTCTCGCTCGGCGTCGACGAGGCCTATGGCGGCTTCGGGCTGCCGGCGCTGATCGTGGGCATGTACCTCCAGATGATCTCGCGCGCCGACCCGAGCCTGATGATGGTGGTGGGGCTCCAGGCCGGCGCCGCCGACGACATCCAGAAATTCGGCAGCGAGGAGGTCAAACGCGCCTGGCTGCCGCGCTTCAGCTCGGGCGAGGTGCAGGGCTGCATGGACCTGACCGAGCCGCAGGCCGGCAGCGACCTCGGCGGCATCACGACCCGCGCCAGCGAGCAGCCCGATGGCCGGATCCGGATCGACGGGCAGAAGATCTACATCTCGAACGGCGGCGCCGAGGTGCACCTGGTGCTCGCGCGCGACGCCGACAGCTACGAGCCGTCGAAGGGCACCACCAACGGCCTCTCGCTGGTGCTGGTGGCGCGGCACCGCGAGGACGGCTCCCCCAACGGGGTTCGCGTCGCCCGGCTCGAGCGCAAGCTCGGGATCCACGGCTCCGCCACCTGCGAGGTGATCTTCGAGGGGGCGATCGGCGTGCGGCTGGGCAAGAAGGGAAAGGGCTTCCGAGCCATGCTCGAGCTGATGAACGCCGCGCGGCTCGGGGTCGCCGCCCAGGCCCTGGGGCTCTGCGAGGCCGCGCTGCACGACGCCACCGGCTATGCCATGCAGCGCCAGCAGTTCGGCGTCCCGATCGCGAAGCAGCCGCTGGTGATGACCATGCTCGCGAAGATGGTGGTCAACACCGAGGCGGTGCGAGCCCTGCTCTACCGCACCTACCACATGCTCGACCGCAACCACGCGCGCGAGGCGGCGCTCGCCCGCCCGGAGCTGTCGGCCGGCGAGCGGGCCATGATCCAGGGCGATCTCGAGCGCGACACCATCCAGGTCCGGCTGCTCACCCCGCTGTGCAAGTACTTCGCGACCGAGGTCTGCGACGATCTGACCCGCGACGCCATGCAGGTTTTTGGCGGCATCGGCTACACGATGGACGCCGACGTCGCCAAGCTCCACGCGGACAGCCTGATCATGACGATCTACGAAGGCACCAGCGAGATCCAGGCCTCCTTCGCGCTCAAGGAGATGGGCAAGGGGGCGCTCGCGGTGGTGTTCAAGGAGCTGCGCACGGAGCTCGCCGTGCTGCACCCGGATCCGGCGCGGGGTGCGCTGGCCCGGCGCGTGGAGGAGGTGATGGTGCGGATCGAGGAGTCCGCGAAGGCGCTCTTCACGGACCTCGGCTACGCGCTGCTGCGCGCCAAGCTGCTGGCCGAGATGGTGATCGACGTGATCGCGAGCTGCGAGCTGCTCAAGCAGGCCGGCGCGGCGCCGGAGCGGCTCGGCCTGGCGGAATCCTTCATCCGCCGACGGATGCTCGACGCCGAGCACATGGATCGACGCATCCAGCAGAACGCCAAGGGCCGCCTGGAGAGCGACGAGCACCTGCTCGGGCAGCTCGCGGCCGGCCAGATCTGACACGCCGTGCGGATCCGCGTGCTGGGATCCTGCGCGGGCGGCGGTCTGCCGCAGTGGAACTGCGGCGGGCGCAACGCGGTCCGCGCGCGCGCGGGCGATCCCGCGCTGCCCGCGCGCTCGCAGGCCTCGCTCGCGATCTCGGCGGACGGCGAGCGCTGGTCGCTGATCGGCGCGAGCCCCGACCTTCGCGATCAGCTCGCGCGCTTCCCGGCCCTGCATCCGCGTCCGGGCACCCGCGATCTCCCGCTCGACGTGGTGCTGCTCGCGAACGCGGAGCTCGACCACGTGCTCGGCCTGCTCGTGCTGCGCGACGCGCTGAGCTACCGGATCCTCTCGACCCCCTGGGTGCGCGACGCGCTGCTCGGGTACAACGCGGTCTTCCGGCTGCTCGCGCCCGTCTGGAGCGGCATGCCGCTCGACACGCCCTTCGCCCTCGACCAGGCCGGCCGGCTCGAGGCGCGCCTGTTCCCGGTGCCCGCGAAGCTTCCCTCGTTTCTCTCCGGCCTGGTCCCGGCCGCCGCCGGGACCAGCGCGGGCGTGCGTGTCACCGATCTGCGTAGCAAGAAGCGGCTCGTGGTGCTGCCGGGCCTCCCGCGCCTCGACCCGGGGACCCTCGCCGAGCTGGAGGCCGCCGACTGCCGCTTCGTCGACGGCACCTTCTGGCAGGCGGGCGAATTGCAGGCGCTCCGCCCCGGCGCGCCCGACGCCTTCGCGATGGGGCACCTCCCCATCGACGGCCCCGGCGGGAGCCTCGACGCGCTCGCGAGGCTCCCCGGGCGCACGCTCTACTTCCACCTGAACGGCACCAACCCCGTGCTGGATCCGGCCTCGCCCGAGGCGGCCCGGGTGCGCAGCGCGGGGATCGGGATCGCGTCCGACGGCGAGGAGATCGAGGCGTGAGCGCGGCGGCGTTCGAGGCTCGCCTGCGGCGGATCGGCGCCGAGCGCTACCACCACCTGCATCCGTTCAATCTTCGCATGCACGCGGGCCGGCTCTCCCGGGAGGAGATCCAGACCTGGGTGCGCAACCGCTACTACTACCAGACGCGCATCCCGATCAAGGATGGGCTGATCCTCTCGAAGGCCGCGGACCCGGACTTCCGGCGCGGCTGGGTGCGGCGCATCCGGGATCACGACGGCGACGCGAAGGGGAGCGGGGGCCTCGAGCTCTGGCTGGCGCTGGCGGAGGCGGTGGGCGAGGGGCGCCGCGAGGTCGAGAGCCTGGACGACGTGCTGCCCGGCGTGCGCGCGACCTGCGACGACTACGTGCGCTTCGTCGAATCCCACGATCTGCTCGAGAGCGTGGCCTCGTCGCTGACCGAGCTCTTCGCCGGCGACATCATGAAGACCCGCATCGAAGCGTTCGAGAAGCACTACCCGTGGGTCGACACCGCCGGCCTGCGCTACTTCCGAAGCCGCACGCAGCAGGCGCCGCGCGACGCCGCCGAAGGGCTGCGCTTCGTGCTGGAGCACGCGGTCAGGCCGGAGGATCAGGATCGCTGCGCGGCGGCGCTCGAGCGCAAGTGCGAGATCCTCTGGCGCCTGCTCGACGCCATCGAGGCGGGGCACGCGCGCCCTCGCCTCTCGCCCCACGCGCAGCTGCGCGACGAGGGGGGGGAGCTGCTGGTGGTGCTTCCCGAGCGGGCCGTGAAGCCGAGCGCGAGCGGGCGGGAGATCCTCGAGCTGTGCGACGGCGAGCGCAGCGCGGTCGCGATCGCGAAGGAGCTGCGGCGGCGACACCCGGACGTCGGCGGGCTTGCCGGCGACGTGTACGAGTTCCTCGCCAGCATGCAGCGGCTCGGCGTGCTGGCGGCGCAACCGATCCCGCGGTGAGCGCCCCGCGCCCGTACAACCTGATCGCCGAGCTGACCTATCGCTGCCCGCTGCGCTGCGCCTACTGCTCGAACCCGGTGGCCTTCCGCGGCTTCCCCGACGCCCTCGGCACGGAAGACTGGCGCCGCGTCTTCCGCGAGGCGGCGGCGCTGGGCGTCGTGCACGTCGGCCTCACGGGAGGCGAGCCCACGCTGCGCGCCGATCTGACCGAGCTGGTGGGCAGCGCGGCCGAGGCCGGCCTCTACACGCATCTGGTGACGGCCGGGACGACGCTCGCGCGCGACGGCCTCGCGCGGCTGCGCGCCGCCGGTCTGCGCAGCGTCCAGCTCTCGGTGCAGGACGCGGAGGCCGCGGCATCGGACGCGGTGGCCGGGGTGCCGGCGTTCGAGCGCAAGCTCGCCTTCGCCGCCTGGGTGCGCGCCGAGAGCCTCCCGCTCACGCTGAACGTCGTGCTCCACCGCCGGAACCTCTCGCGGGTTGCGGAGATCGTCGCGCTCGCGCGCGAGCTCGGCGTCGACCGCCTCGAGCTCGCGAACGCGCAGTACTACGGCTGGGCGCTGGTGAACCGCGACGCGCTGCTGCCCACGCGCGCGCAGCTCGACGAGGCTGCAATGGCCGTCGCCCGCGCGCGTCGCGAGGCGCCGCGCCCCGAGATCCTCTTCGTGCTGCCCGATTACCTCGCCGGACGCCCGAAGCCCTGCATGGGCGGCTGGGGGCGGCGCATGCTGGTGGTCACGCCCGACGGGCGCGTCCTGCCCTGCCACGCGGCCGCGTCGATCCCCGGCCTCGTGTTCGGGAACGTGCGAACCGATTCGCTGGCGGCGTGCTGGGCCGAAGCTCCCGGCATGAACGCCTTCCGCGGCGAGGCCTGGATGCCCGAGCCCTGCCGCAGCTGCGAGGAGCGCGCGCGCGACTTCGGGGGCTGCCGCTGCCAGGCCTTCCAGCTGGTGGGCGACGCCGCAGCGACCGACCCCGCGTGCGATCTCGCGCCGCGCCACGATCTGATCGAGAGAGCGCGGCGCGATGCGCAAGATCGCGAGCCGCCCCTGGTCCTGCGAGGGTGAGCCTTCGCAACCTGTTCGGACTCGCGATCGGCGCGTGGCTGGCCATGCTCGCGTTCCAGTCCGTGGTCGGCCCATGGGACGGCTATGCGACCGGATACCTCCAGATCGCCGGCGCCCGAATCGCTCTCGGTCCGCTGCTCCACGGCTGGCTCGCGCCGTTTGCCGAGGCAACTCTTTCCGCGCCCGCGACGCGAGTGGCCTACGTCTGCCTGCTGCTGTCGGCGTGTTCCGTGAACACCTGGCTCGTCGCGCGGCTGCGGCGCGCGGGCGAGCCCGAGCTGCTGCGGCTGCGATCCTGGTTGATCGCGACGACCGCCCTGCTCTGGGCGCTGGCGTTCTTCGACCTGCCGCACCTGTCGAATGACCTCTACCTCTATCAGACGTACGGGGACATGCTCGAACGCGGCCTGAACCCGTACGTCGCGATCCCACAGCGGCATCTTCCGGCCGAAGCGCTCGCGGGGATTCCCTGGACGGCGCAGCCCTCCGCCTACGGTCCCGCGGCGCTGCTGATGTTTCGGGCCGCGAGCGCGCTCGGCGCGGGCACGGCCCTCGGCTTCTGGCTCCTCAAGCTCTTCGTGGTCCTCCCCTGGGCGACACTCCTTCTCGTCGTGAGCCGGACGCAGGCGCTCGCGCCCGCCGAGCGGCTCGCGGCCCTCGCCTGGCTCGGACTGAATCCGCTGCTGCTGCTCGAGATGACGCAGAACGCCCATCTGGAGAGCTGGACGGGCCCGATCCTGCTTCTCACGGTCTTGCTGCTGCGCCGCCGCGGCGCCGCGTGGGCCGCCGGCGCGGGGTTGTGTGTCGGGCTCGTCGGCGCCTTCAAGCTCTCGCTGCTGGTCGTGGCCCCCGCGGTCTTCGTCGATCTGTTCCGGCCGGCAGCAAGCGACCGCTCCCGCTCCGAGCGATTGCGCGCGAGCATCGCCTTCACGGCGACTCTGCTCGCGACGCTGGCGCTCTGCTACCTCCCGCTCTGGCAGGGCCTCGCAACCTTCGACGGGCTGCGCGCGGAATCCCAGAAGGTCCTGCTGTCGCCGTACTTCGTGTTGTCGCTCGCGTTTGGCCTTTCGGCTCCCTTCGTCCAGGCGCTCGGGCTGCTCGGCACCGCGCTCGCGCTGATCGCGGGGGCCTGGGTGCGCTGGCGCGGCCTCCCGCTCGAGGTGGCGCTGATCACGGCCCTCGTCGTGCAGGCGCTGCTGGGCCGCACCTTCCTGCACTCGTGGTATCTGTGCCCGCCCCTGATCCTGATGGCGCTGCTGCGCTGCTACGACGCGCCCCGCCGCCGCGAGCTGGCGATGCGGGTGCGCATGGCCCTCTGCGACGAGGTTTTCTGGCTCGTCTTCTCGGTGTCCGCGATCGTCGGACGCTATGCGATCGTGGTGCTGGCGCAGAACCGCGGCGATGCGGCGCAGACGCAGTCGGTGCTCTGCATGCTGCTCCCGCCGCTGATCTACGCGATTCTCGTCGACCGCAGCCACGCGCCCGAAAGGACCTCCGCGCGGCGTAAACGCCCGACTGGCGCTAGCGGTCAGCGCTAGTCCGCGCTGCACAAAGGGGCTCCCTTCCGTCTCCGCCGCGGCGCAGGCGCTTCACCCCGCGCGCGCTGCTACCGGAAACCCGCCATCTCTCCATGGCATGCGTCTTGCTCCTCGTGGGCGCAAATGCGATCGAAGGAGTCGATGACGAGAGCTCGATGGCTGAGGCGGCGTGCTGGGCCGACGCGCCGGGCATGAACGCCTTCCGCGGCGAGGCCTGGATGCCCGAGCCCTGCCGCAGCTGCGAGGAGCGCGCGCGCGACTTCGGCGGCTGCCGCTGCCAGGCCTTCCAGCTGGTCGGCGACGCCGCGGCGACCGACCCCGCGTGCGATCTCGCGCCGCGCCACGACCTGAGCCGAAGAGCGCGGCGCGATGCGGAGGATCAAGAGCCGCAGCTGGTTTTTCGAGGCGGGACCGAAGCCGTCGAGTCCCGGTAGCGGCGTACCGCCTTAGAAGGTCATTTGCAGGCGAAGCCCCATTCGGTACGGCTGTAGTGACCAGCTGATTGGCGGAGGTTCGGGCTCGAAGCTGGCTTCGTACTCCTCGAGATCGCTCCGGCCGTGCCACGGATGGCTCCACAACATCGCCTCCCCGACGGCGATTCCGATTCCCGCCGAAGTCCAGCCAGCCTTCTCGTCGAACGCCTGGGTGACGATCACGGCGCCTGCCATGTTCAACGCGACGTTGAACAGGTGCGACTTCCAACCCCACCGCCGATCCGACTCGCGAGCCGACTGCTGCAGGAGCTCCTCGCCCTGCGCGACCCGATCGAGGCATGCAGTCTCGTCGGGGAGCGGCTCGACTCGCAGGAGATCCGCTCCGAGCCGCGCCACGGGCCGGGTGAAGTAGAGCCGCGTCACGCCGCCGACGGCCTTGACCGCGCCCACGATCAGATCCGCCCGCTTTCCCCCATCGTCCTCGAGCCCCGCCCGAGTGCTCTGGACGCCGACGCCGACCGCGTAGAACCCGATCCAGCTTCGCCACCAGAAGTCCGCGTACTGCTCGCGCGAATCGGCGCGAGCGACCAGCCATTGCAGACGCGCTCGGGTCCTCGTCTCACAGGCGGAGACATCGAACGTCGACGGGCCCTCAGCGTCCGCTCGTCCCGTCCCCGGAGCGCAGATGGACAGCACCGTCCCCGCGATCAGGGCCCGACGGCGAATCCGTCGGGCCCATCGATTGCGGGCCGGGATCTTCGTTCGAGACAGAATCACGCGTCCCTCTCGATCCCGCTCGAGCCGCCAGCTCGCCTAGTTGGCGAGCACTGCCTTCGTCACGACGACCCGGGTCGCCACCATCTTGTTTCCGGCCTTGTCGTAGTAGACGGTGACGGGAAGACCCGCCTTGACCGTCTCGATCGACACGGGCTTCCCGGCTTCATCGACGTAGGTGGTCGTCTTCGTGTACGAGTAGCTGATGGGATCGCTCGACGTCGTGGTCCTCACGACGATGGTTCCCGGGCCGAACTCGCTGATGGTGCCCGAGCTGGACGTCGTCGTCGTGGTGGTGGTGGTCTCCTTGACGGCCGATTGCGCGATGGCATCCGTGGCGACCAGCATCACACCGAACAGGGTGAGCCGGCCGAGATTGCGAATCATGCTCTTCATCTTGGGTTTTCCTTTTTTTGGATCAAATCTGATCCTTGGGGGGAAGCTGAGAGCAAGGGGTGTGCCGGGAGATGGGGGCAGTCCAGGGAGCGCTTCAGCCCTCGCGCCATCGCTGCTTGTAAGTTCCGGTTGCAATCGCAGGTGGTTTCTTCAAAGCGACGGGAGATGGCAGCGACCGCGGCAGAGCACAAGCACGTCGCAGGCCTTCACCGGGTCGTAGCCCGCCGCATCTCCATGGCATGCATCTTGCTCCCCATCAGCGTAAATGTGCGAGCGAAGGAGTCGATGATGAGGACTCGATGGCTGAGTGCGATCGCCGGACTCGGTCTCGCGGCGCTGGTCTTCGCGGGTTGCGGCACCGTGACCGGTGCAGCAGTCGGTGCCGCCGGCGGAGCGGCCATAGGCGCCGGGACTGGCTACGGCGCCGGCAAGGGCGCGCTGATCGGAACGGGTGTCGGCGCGGTGGCGGGCGCCATCTATGACATCACGAAACACAATTCGGATTAGGGGAGGAGTCATGCGGAAGAGTCTCGTTCTCGCAGCCATGGCGCTGACGTTCGCCTTCGCCCCGAGCATCGTCGCCGCGCCGCGGGCGGCCATCGCGGCGGAACAGGCATCCGAAATCATCGACGGACTGGTGACGAAGATCGATCTCGAGCGTCACCGCGTGACGGTCCGTAGCAGCGATCTCCAGATCCACGAGTTCGAGGCGTCCGACGAGACGCTAAAGGATTTGAAGGTGGGCGACCGCATCGAAGCCAAGCGCCGCCCGGACACGAACTGATCATCCAGAAGGAGAACATGTATGCCGCTCGCCAGCATCGTCATCGCGCTCATCGTGGTCGGAGTGTTGCTCTGGCTCGTGAACAACTACATCCCGATGGACGGGAAGATCAAGAGCATCCTGAACGTCGTGGTCGTGATCGCCGTGGTGCTCTGGCTCCTCTCCGCGTTCGGCGTGCTGGGGCCGCTGTCTTCGATCCACGTTGGAACCTGATTTCTAGGTTCCACTTTCGGGTCGAATGAATTCGACCCCCACCAGGAGGCTAGAACGATGAAACGTTCACTCGTGTTTTCGCTGATCGCGGGCTTCGCGGTCGCTTGCGTCGGGCCGCCCGGCCCGACCGGTCCCCAGGGTCCCACGGGCATGACGGGCATGACGGGCGCCCAGGGGCCTGCCGGCATGACCGGCTCGACGGGGCAACGCGGCATGACCGGCTCGACCGGCCAAGCCGGCTACTCGGCGGCGCAGGCTCAACCCGCCACGCTCGCGGGCTGGGTTTCGCTCCGGGACATCTACTTCGATTACGACAAGGCGGAGGTTCGGCTCTCCGAGATGAACAAGATTTCCGACATCGCAGCCTACGTGAACCAGAACCCCACGGTTCGCATCGGGGTCGATGGCTCCACGGATCTGCTCCGCGGAACCAACCAGTACAACTCGTCCCTGAGAGACCGGCGTGTCGCCAATGTTCGTGACGCGTTGATGCAGGCTGGAGTCTCGTCGGACCGGATCGAGTCCGGCGGATTCGCCGCGGAGCGGACCAAGTGCAGCGACTCCGTCGAGCGGTGCTCCCAGCGAGAAGGCCGCGTCGAGGTGCTGGCCCATTCCCCCAGCTAGCGCCGACGCGGCCGGTAGCGGCGTGCGGCAGAGTCGACGCGGCAGCGAGCACCCAGGTCGACCGGGGGGTGATCCCTGGCCGATGCTCCGCGCGACGCTCTGTCGCACGCCCACCGGCGTCGCAGCGGAGCCACGCGGCCTAGATCCCCCTGGCGCGCCATCCGCCGTCGACGGGAAGATCGATGCCGGTGATGTAGCCGGCGGCGTCGGAGAGCAGGAAGGCGCAGGGACCGACCAGGTCCTCGGGTTCGGCCCAACGCGGGAGGATCATGCGCTGCGAGCGCGCAAGCCGGAGCGATTCGTCCTCCCAGCTCTGGCGCGTCATGGCGGTCTTCACGTAGCCGGGACACAGGCTGTTGACGCGGATCCCGAAGCGGCCGTAGTCGACCGCCATCGCCCTCGTGACTTGCAGCAGCGCAGCCTTGGAAGCCTGATAGGCTGGATTATCGGGGAATCCCAGGTGCGCTCCGAGGCTCGTGACGTTCACGATCGAGCCGCTGGCATGTCGCTTCATCAGCTCGGCGGCCGTCCAGCTCAGCCGGAGCGGCGCCAGCGTGTTGATCCCGAGCGTCCGCTCGAAGCCGGCGCGGCCGTAGGCATCGCCCGGCGGGAGGCTGATCCCCGCGTTGTTGACGAGCCCGTCGAGGCGGCCGTGCGTCGAGACGATCTCGCGCAGGGCGCGCGCCGAGGCGTCTTCGTCGCCGACGTCGCAGTGGATCGCCTCGAACCCGCTCGCGCGCTCGGCGAACGCGACGTCCATGCCATGGACCCTGGCGCCGAGGCGGCCGAGCCCGGTGGCGAGGGCGCGCCCGATGCCGCGACCGGCGCCGGTGACCAGCACGATGCGGCCCGCGATCGAGAAGACGGGAGCCGCGGGCGGATCCGTCATTCGCGTTCCCGAGCGGCGCCCGCCCGAGGCTCGCGCACCGCCTCCACCAGGCTGCGGAACTCGGCCGGCTCGAGCGACGCGGCCTGGTCCGAGCCGTACATCGTCCGGCCGAGCGTGATGTGGCGCTCGAGAGAGGCGATCCCCAGCTCGGCCGCTCGCAGGGAAGCGGCGAGCCCCACCTCGTGGCCGCTGTAGCCGACCTCGCAGCCATATCGCACCCGCAACGCAGGGATCGACTCCAGCTGGGCTTCGTGATCCGGCGTCGGGTACTTCGAAATGCAGTGCATGAGCTGGAACGGACAGCGCGCGGCGCGAAAGATCGCGACGGCCCGGTCGACGTCGGAGCGCGTGCCCTTCCCGGTGGAGATGAAGGTGGGCTTGCGATCCCCGGCGATCGCCTCCAGCAGGTCCTGGTTCCCGATCATCGCCGAGGCGACCTTGTTGTGTTTCAGATCGAACTTGCGGAGGAAGTCGAAGCTACCCAGGTCCCAGGCCGATGCGAACCACTCGATGCCCGTGGCCCGGCAATGGGCGTCGATCTCCGCGTACTCGTGGTCGGCCAGCTCGAGCGCCTCCTTCTGTGCGCGTTGCGTCGAGCCCCACGGGGAGACCCGTGGACCATCGAGAAAGTCCCGCGTGTAGACGAGCTCGATCGTCCGCTTCTGGAACTTCACGGCGTCGGCGCCGGATTCCCGGGCCACGTCGATCAGTCGCCGGGCGATCTCCAGGCTGCCGTTGTGGTTGATGCCCACCTCGGCGATGATGAAAATGCTCACGCGACTGCCCTCGCTCGCTGCGCGGCGGAAGCGGCATGATAGCCACGTGAGCACCACCGCTCTCGCTTCCAGCCGGGACGCCGGCGATTTCTGGGCCATCACCTGCTTCTTCAATCCGATGCGCTTCCGGCGCAGATTGCTGAACTACCGGCGATTCCGGGAACGCCTCGCGCTGCCGCTGGTGACGGTCGAGCTCGCCCAAGGACCGGAATTCGAGCTGAGCGAGGGCGATGCCGAGGTGCTCGTCCAGCTCCGCGGGGGGCCGGACGTGCTCTGGCAGAAGGAGCGCCTGCTGAACCTGGCCCTGCTCGCGCTGCCCGGCGCGTGCCGCCAGGTGGCATGGCTCGATTGCGACGTCGTCTTCGCAGCGGACGACTGGGTGGAGCGCACGCGCGCGCTGCTGGGCCGCTTCGCGCTGGTGCAGCCCTTCAGCCATCTCCACCTGATGCCGCGGGATTGGGAGCCGGGCCAGCGGCGGTCGCCGGGAACGGGATTGCTGCACTCGGTGCCGTTCCTGATCGCGTCCGGAATGCCGATGGCGACCTGCCTGGGCGCCACCCAGAGCCAGCTCTCGCCCGGCCATGCCTGGGCGGCGGATCGCAAGCTGCTCGAGGATCACGCGTTCTACGACGCCTGCATCATCGGCGGCGGCGACATCGCCATCGCACGCGCCGCCTACGGATGCTTCGACTTCGCGATCCGGCGTCAGCACCTGAGCCCGGACCACTACCTGGCGTGGGCCGAGCCGTTCCACGACGCGGTGCGCGGGAGGGTCGCTTGCCTCGCAGGCGATCTCTTCCACCTGTGGCACGGCGAAGCAGAGCACCGCCGATACCTGGAACGAAACGAAGGGATGGCCCGCCATCGCTTCGATCCGTTCCAGGACATCGCCCTCGACACGAGCGGCGCCTGGCGGTGGAGCTCCGAGAAGCCGGAGCTGCACGAGTACGTGCGCCGCTATTTCGCGAGTCGCAGGGAAGATGGGTGACGGGTCACCCGTCTTCCTTTCGAGAGGCGAAGGAGACGCTCGCGCGGACCGCCGCGTGGAACGGCTCGGCCCAGGCCCGGAACCCGATCGGGCGGCATCAGGTGGAGATGGCTGAAGGGCTGCACCAGCGCGAAGCGGTCCAGCAGCGCGCTGGTATCGCATCGGGTTGAAGTACGCGGTGATGGCCCAGAATCCGTCAGGTGCCGACGAGTCGAAAGGCTTCATCCCTGGCGCACGCTCGCTGCCTGCTCGAGCGCATCACGAACCCCCCGCCCCCTCGTGATGGCGTCGACCATCGGAAGCGCGAGAAATCGCCGCGCCAGGAATCTCCAGGCGCGGTAACCCACGAAGCCCGCAATCGGACATGCGATGAGCAGGACGATCGCCAGGGGAACGATCAAGCCGGGATTCTCGAGTGGCGTCTGGTTCAATCGCGACTGCCAGGCTGGAATCGGCAGCACCAGCATGACGATGATGGGGCTCAGCATGCCGCCGAGGAAGAAGAGGGGAAGGACCAGTCCCAGCAGGATCATCGCGGGTCGTGCGCGCTTCCGCTCCGCTCCCGGCAGCGAAACGAAGTCGGGGTGCCTGAGACCGCGCACCACCCAGGGGAGTGCGCCGAAGGCGTAGAACCAGATGCCACACGTCACCCAGGCGAGGGTTTCTCCCGTCCGCGAGGCGGCCCACAGGACGAGTGCACCGGGAAGAAGCGCGATGAGCACGATGAACGAGGCGAGCAACATCAGGCCTTGCAGGAGATGCAAGAGGAACGAGCGCCCCCGGTAGGGAAGCCTGACGTTGGCGGGAGGAGAAAGGATCACCCAGTAGCCCGCAGCCGTGCAGACACAGGCGATGGCGCACGACAGCAGCGCAATGGCGGCATGCATGCCCGAACCCCGGCGCTCCCGAAGACCGATCGCCGATGACGCGGCGATTCGCGCCGGAATTCTACGCCTGGGTCGAGACTCCGCGGCCGAAATTCGGCAACCGCCCGAAACGGAGAGCGGCCGGCCGCTTGCGCGACCGGCCGCTCCGATCGATCGTGGTGTACCGGCTCGGGCTCAGGCCTCCGAGTAGCCGAGCACCGCCTTGGTCTCGAGGAACTCCTCGAAGCCGTTGACGCCCCACTCGCGGCCGTTGCCCGACTGCTTGTAGCCGCCGAAGGGCGCGTCGAACGAGGCCTGCGCCCCGTTCAGGTGCACGTTGCCCGTGCGCAGCCGCGCGGCGACCTTGCGCGCGTGCTCGAGGCTGCCCGACGACACGTAGCCGGAGAGGCCATACGGCGTGTCGTTGGCGATCGCGATCGCCTCTTCCTCGTCGTGGTACGGAAGGATCGACAGGACCGGCCCGAAGATCTCCTCGCGCGCGATCGTCATCGAGTTCTTCACGTCTGCGAACACGGTCGGCTTCACGTAGTAGCCGGCCGTCAGGCCCGCCGGGCGTCCGACGCCGCCGGTGACGAGCGTCGCGCCCTCGTCGATGCCCTTCTGGATCAGGCCCTGGATCTTCTCGAACTGGACCTTGCTGACGACCGGTCCCAGCAGGTTCCCCTCCTGGAACGGATCGCCGACCTTCACGCCCTCGGCGGCGGCCTTCGCGATCGCCACCGCTTCCGCGTGACGGCTGGCCGGAACCAGCATGCGCGTGGGCGCATTGCAGGACTGCCCGCTGTTCAGGAAGCAGCCGGTGACGCCGCCCGCGACCGCGGCCTTGAAGTCGGCGTCGTCGAGGATGATGTTCGCCGACTTTCCGCCCAGCTCCTGCGAGACGCGCTTGACCGTCGGCGCCGCGTTGATCGCGACCTGGACGCCCGCGCGCGTCGAGCCGGTGAACGACACCATGTCGATTCCCGGATGCGACGCGATCGCCGCACCCACCGTCGGGCCGTCGCCGTTGACGAGGTTGAAGACGCCCTTCGGGACGCCGGCCTCGTGCAGGATCTGCGCGAACAGGATGGCGTTGAGCGGCGCGACTTCGGTGGGCTTGAGCACCATCGTGCAGCCCGCCGCGAGCGCCGGCGCCACTTTGCAGGCGATCTGGTTGATCGGCCAGTTCCAGGGCGTGATCAGGCCGCACACGCCGACGGGCTCGCGGATCACCATCGTCTTGCCGCGCTTCTCCTCGAACTCGTAGTCCTTGAGAATCGTGATCGCCTGGGTGAAATGCGCGATGCCGGTGGCCGCCTGCGCGGCCTTCGAGAGCCAGATCGGCGCTCCCATCTCGCTGGAGATCGTCTTGGCGATCTCCTCGTACTTGGTCTGGTACACGCCGACAATTTTCTGGAGCAGCGCGATCCGCTCCTCGCGCGTGGTGCGCGAGTAGCTCTCGAAGGCGCGCCGCGCGGCCTTCACGGCCTTGTCGACGTCTTCGGCGCCGCCCATCGAGATGCGCGCGATCGGCTTCTCGGTGGCCGGGTTGATCACTTCGCGGGTCGCGGGCTTGCTCGGCGGGACCCACGCCCCGTCGATGTAGAAATTCAGATGCTCCTGCACGTCATCCTCCTATTCGGCCGTCGGGCCGGGTGAACTTTCGCAATAGCCTAGCCGAGAACCGGCCGGCCGGCGCGGCGCCGGGATCACGCCCGGAGCGCGTCGAAGCCGACGAAGTGGAAGAGCCGCACGCCGCGCTCGAGCGGGCGCGGGGCCCCGCTCAGGCGGGCCGCGCCGACGCTGAGGATGGTGCCGTCTGGGGCGTCGAACCCGATCTCGTCGAAGCCGGCGCGCACGAACCAGCCCCGGATCGAGGGCGTCAGGTCGGGGGGCAGCCGGTGCCGGGTCCAGATCGCGGTAGCGCCGGGCGCGCAGAGCTCGGGCAGGCGCTGGATCAGGTGGGCGATGTCCGCGTCGACGACGTTCCCGAAGACGCCGCAGACGAGCACGAGCCCGGCGGGCACCGCGCCCGCGTAGGCGTCGCTGAGGCCGGCATCGCCGGCGACCACCTGCACACCGCCAAGCCCGGCTTCGCGCGCGGCCTCGCGCGCGGCCTCGACGTTGCGCTCGTCGAGCTCTACCAGGCGCGCGGTCACGTCGCCGCGCCGCGGATGATCGCGCAGCGCGCCGATCAGGTCGCGCCCCTGCCCGGCGCAGATGCTGACGACGCGCAGCGGGCCGGCGGGCGCCGCGTCGAGCGCCTCGCGGATGCGCCGCTGCACGATGGCGAGGCGGATGGCGAGGGGAGAGCCGGCGTCGTCGTAGGGCGCGTGCCAGGCGTGCCAGTCCCGCGTCGTCACTGCGCGGCTCCCGTCCTCAGCCGTAGCCGAACTCCGGATACAGCAGGTTCACGGCGATCCGGTGGATCGGCCCGAAGATGCGCGGCATCAGGATCCAGGCCATCAGCAGGCCCACGAGCGAAAGACGCGGGTTGGCCAGCAGCGCCTGCACCCGGCGGGCGCCCTGGTCGCTGAAGAACAGCCCCACCGCGCTGGCGCCGTCGAGCGGGGGAAAGGGGATCAGGTTGAAGATCAGCAGCAGCAGGTTCAGCGTGAAGAGAACGGAGAGCAGCAGCGCCGCCGTGGCCGCGACGCCGTCCGTGTTCGCCTCCACCAGGTGCTCGAAGCCGATCGACGCAGGCGCGTGGAACACGCCGGCGGCCATCCCCGCGCGGATCGCGAGCGCCGCCGCCAGCACCAGCGCCGCGTTGGCCGCGGGCCCTGCCGCCGACATCGCGGCGGCGCGGCGCGGGTGCTCGTGCGCCCATTTCGGGTCGAACGGCGTGCTCGCCCAGCCCAGCATCGAATGCGAGATCGCGTACGAGAGGAGCGGAAAGATCACCATGCCGAAGGGCTCGCGCCGGACGTGCGGGCGGGGATCGAGCGTGACCTGCCCGCCCAGGTAGGCGGTGTCGTCGCCGCCGCGGCGCGCGGCCCAGGCGTGGGCCGCCTCGTGGAAGGTCAGCGAGAACAGCAGCACCGCGTACCAGATGACGCCGACCCCGAGCTGCTCCATCGCTCTCCTCGCCAAGCCGCGGGCGACGCAAGCCGCGCGTCCGCGCGGCGCGCAGCGAGGCGCAGCCGAGCGAAGTTCACCCAAACTAGCCGCCGGAGGGACCGGCGGCGAGGCCGAGCCGGCGCAGGCGATGGCGGAGCGTCGTGCGCGGCATGCCGAGCTCGCGGGCGGCGCGGGCGACGTTGCCGCCGTTCGAGCGGAGCGCCGCGGCGATCCGCTCGGGGGCGGGCGCGGGCCGGGCGCCGGCGTCGCGGTCGGCGAATCCGAGGGCCAGCGCGCTCTCCGGATCCGGCGGGGGCCAGGGCTCGACGTCGAAGATCCCCTCCAGGTCCGCGAGGCCGACGCGGCGGCCCGCTCCGCGGATCAAGAGTCGCTCCAGCACGTTCATCAGCTCGCGCACGTTGCCGGGCCAGGAGCGCGCCGCGAGGCGCGCGAGAAGCGCTCCATCGAGCTCGCAAGGCGCGACACCGAGCGATGCCGCCAGCCGCGGGAGCAGCGCGCGCGCCAGCAGGGCGACGTCGCCGCGGCGCTCGCGCAACGGCGGCAGCCGCAGCTGGACCACGTTCAGGCGGAAGTAGAGGTCCGCGCGGAAGCGCCCTTCGCGCACTTCGCGCAGCAGGCCCCGGCTGGTGGCGGCGATCACGCGCGCCGTCATCGGGAGCGTCGCCACGCCGCCGATGCGCTCGTACTCGCGGTCATGCAGCACGCGCAGGAGCTTCGCCTGCTGCCGCTCGTCGAGCTCCCCGATCTCGTCGAGGAAGACGCTGCCCTCGGCGGCCAGCTCGAAGCGGCCCACCCGCCGATCGAGCGCCCCTGTGAAGGCGCCCCGTTCGTGGCCGAACAGCTCGCTCTCGATCAGGGTGGGGGAGAGCGCCGCGCAATCCACGTGCACGAACGGGGCGCCCGCCTGGCGGGAGCGCCGGTGCAGCGCGCGGGCTGCGGCGCCCTTGCCGGTGCCCGTCTCCCCGGTGAGCAGCACCGTGGCCCGCAGCGGCGCCACCGCGCGGATCTCCTGGCGCAGCCTCCGCATGACCCGGCTCTCGCCGATCAGCTCGCGACTCAGCTCGGCGTCGCCCGGCTCGCTCATCGCCCCTCCGCCTGGTGTTCGGCCCGATTCCACGCGAGCCGGCTGCGCGAGGCCAGCGCCGGGCTCCGTCGGTCGCCGAAGAAGGCGCGCGGGAGCGGACGAATCGCGACGGCGGGCGTCGAAGTTCGTGGGGACACTGGCGCGACCGCGTTCGCGCCGGCGGCCTCCCCCTGTTAGATTTCGTGCGACCCGACCTCGACACGTGACGCGCCCCGTGAGTGACCGATGTCGTTGCACGGCTTGCATCCCCCGCATCGTCGAGCCTCGGACGCCGGTTCCCGGGCCCTCGCCGCGCTACTGCTCGCGATCCAGTCCGCCGCCTGCGGGGCCGGCGGCGGGCAGGACCTGGGGCTCACGGCCAAGGTCGAGAAGGGGAAGCTCGAGCGCATCGTCGTCGCCACCGGAACCATCGAGCCGATCCGCGAGGTCGAGGTCCGGCCGCGAATCCCGGGAATCATCACGAAGATCCACGTCGAGGCCGGCGACGTCGTGACGGAGGGCCAGACCCTCGTCGAGATCGAGCGGGAGCTGCTCGCCTCCCAGGTGCGCGAGGCCGAAGCGGCGCTGCGCGAGGCGCGCGTCGAGCTGCGCTTCGCGAAGATCGGCGTCGGGCGCAGCGACGAGCTCGAGCGCAGCGGCGCCACCTCGGCCCAGAAGCACGACACGGCGCAGGCGCGCTACGAACGCGCGCAGGCGCTGGTGGCCCGCGCCACGGCGGCGCTCGACACCCTCTCGACCCAGCTGTCGTACGCGACCGTCACCTCGCCGCTCGCCGGGCGCGTGCTCGACGTGCCGGTCGAGGAGGGCAGCGCGGTGTCGCCCGTCACCGCCGTGACGGGAGGCACCCTGCTGCTCTCGCTGGCGGCCACCGACACCCTGCGCCTGCGCGGCCTGGTCGACGAGAACGAGGTGGCGCGGGTCGCGCTCGGCCAGCCGGCGCGGATCCGGACCGAGGCGTACCCGGACCGCGCCTTCCAGGGCGTGGTGAGCGAGATCGCCCCGGTCGGCCAGCGGATCCAGAACGTCACCTACTTCGAGCTCGAGATCGAAGTCACCGACCCCGAGGCGCAGAAGCTGCGCCCGCGCATGTCGGGCGACGCCGAAATCGTGGTCGAGGTCGCCGAGAACGCGCTCATCGTGCCCGAAACCGCGCTTCGCTACCGCGGCGAGCAGATCTACGTCGAAAGGGTGCTGCGTGAGAGCGCGGCGCGGACCGAGCCGGTGGATGTCAAGATCGGAATCGTACAGGAAGACCGGGTACAGCTGCTCTCGGGCCTCGCCGAGGGCGACGAGGTGCGCCTGAAATGAGCGCCGCCGCCAGGGGCCTGGCCCAACCGGTGATCGAGCTGGAGGGCGTGCACAAGCACTACGCCACCGGCAAGCTCGACGTGCACGCGCTACGCGATATCGACCTGCGCATCCAGCCCGGGGAGCTCGTCGCGATCATGGGTCCCTCGGGCTCCGGCAAGACCACGCTGATGGAAATCCTCGGCTGCCTCTCGCGTCCGACCAGCGGGCGCTACCGGATGAACGGACGCGCCATCGACGAGGTCGACTCCGACGGACTGGCGAGGCTCCGCGGCGAGCAGATCGGCTTCGTGTTCCAGAGCTTCAACCTGCTGCCGCGGCTCGCGGTGGTCGAGAACGTCGAGCTGCCGCTCGCCTACCGCGGGGTCTCCCGGGGCGAGCGGCGTGAGCGCGCGCTCGCATCGCTCGCGCGTGTCGGCCTGGCGGCTCGCGCGCGTCACCTGCCGACGGAGATCTCGGGCGGCGAGCGCCAGCGGGTGGCAATCGCGCGCGCGCTCGTGAATCGCCCCAGCCTACTGCTCGCGGACGAGCCGACCGGCAATCTCGATTCGCAGACCGGGAGCGAGATCCTTGCGCTTCTGCGCTCGGTGCACGTCGAGGGCAACACCGTCGTGATCGTGACGCACGATCCCGCGATCGGGGCGCAGGCCGAGCGGCGCATCTCGATCCGCGACGGGCGCATCGAGCGCGACGCATCCGGGGGCTAGCGGTGCTGCTGTTCGAGGCCGTGCGCCAGGCGATGCGTCTGCTCTGGGCGCACCGGCTGCGCTCGCTGCTCACGCTCTTCGGGCTGGTCTGGGGGACCGCCTCCGTGATCTTCCTGGTCGGCTGGGGCCAGGGCGTCACCCTGATGCTCGAACGCGGCTTCTTCAAGGCCGGCAAGAACATGGGCGAGGTGTGGGCCGGACGCGTGAGCGAGGAGTTCTCGCCGGCCGTGGACCGCCGCTACCTGTGGTGGACGATGGACGACGTCGAGCTGCTGCGGCGGCGCGCGAAGCTGCCGGAGCTGATCGGCGCGGAAGCGTGGGAGATGCTCCCGGTGGCTTTCGGCCCGCGCGCGATCCATGTCGACCTGCGCGGGCTCGACCCGGAGGCGATGGCGGTGCGCGGCGTACCGATCGCCGCCGGGCGCGGCATCACGCGCGAGGACGTCGAGCATCACCGCCGCATCGTCGTGCTCGGCGACAAGGTGCGCCGCCGCCTGCTCGGCGTCGAGGGAGGCCTCGGGAGCTGGGTGCGGATCGCGGGCAAGCCCTTCAGGGTGGTGGGGTTGCTCGCGCACGTGGGGACGCAGCTCTCGCGCGACCGCCTCGAGATCGACGAGCACGCGTGGATCCCGATCACCACCCTGCAGGCAAACTGGCCACGCCCATGGACCGACGAGTTCGTGGTGAGCAAGATCATCTACCGGCTGCGCGACCGGCACCTGATGGAGGAGACGGAGCGCGAGGTGCGCGCGATCCTGGCCGGGCGTCTCGGCGTGCCGGCCGACGACGTCGAGGCGGTCGGCATCTGGAGCAGCCTGAAGCTCCTGAACAAGCTCCCGCTCGACCAGACGCAGGGCCTGATGTTCGTGCTGGCGGCGGGCACCTTGATGATCGGCGGGATCGGCGTGCTCAACATGATGCTCGACTCCGTCCACGAGCGACGCCAGGAGATCGGCGTGAGGCTCGCGATCGGCGCGCGGCGGCGCGACATCGTCGTGCAGTTCTTCGTCGAGACTTTTGCGATCGCATTCGTGGGCGGGCTCGCGGGCGCCGCACTCGGCATCGGGGGCTGCGTCCTGTTCGGGAGCTTCGAGGTGCCGGATCTGCTTCCCGTGCCGCTGCTCTCGATGCGCATCGTCGCGCTCGCGCTCGGGGTCCTCTCCTGCGTCGCGCTGGTGGCGGGCGTGATCCCCGCCTGGCGCGCGGCGCGGATCGACCCGGCACTGACGCTGCGGATGGAGTGACGTGGACCTGCTCCTCGCGACATGGCAAAGCCTGCGCGCACACGCCGTGCGATTCACGCTCACCTCGCTCGGCATCACCTGGGGCGCGTTCGTGCTCACGTATCTCACGGCGTCGATGCAGGGCTTCGACGCCCACTTCACGCACGAGCTCGAAGAGGCCGGCCCCAAGGTCGTGCTCGTCTACCCCGGCGCGGTGCTCAAGAACCGTGTCGGCGAGCGCGGCGCGCGCGCGGTCGAGATCGAGACGAAGGACATCGCGGCCCTCTCCGCGCTCGGTTCGATCGAGCACGTCGCTCCCGACTTGTCGCTCAGGTCGCAGATCGTGCGCGCGGGCGGCCGCACCAAGCTGTTCATGGTGAACGGGGTCTCGGAGGCGACGGGTGCGATCCGGAATCTCGTGCCGCGCGAGGGGCGTTTCCTCACGCACACCGACGTCGAGCGGGGGGAGCGCGTCGCCTACCTCGGCGCGATCGCCGCCGAGCGCCTGTTCGGCGGCGAGTCCGCCCCCGGACGCACGCTCCAGATCGAGTCCAACACGTTCCGCGTGATCGGAGTCAACCAGGCCAAGGGCGACCAGATGGTCGGCGTGCATGGCTGGGACGATTGGACCGTCTTCATCCCCTACACCACGGCCCAGCGCTGGCTGGTCCGCTCGGAGACGCTCGGGCAGGTCTCCTTCGCGCCCACCACGCGGGAGGGCAGCTGGGAGGCGGTGCGCAACACACGCGAGCTGCTGGGCCTTCGCCACGATTTCCCGCCGGATCTCGATGCCGCGCTCTCATTCTTCAACGTCCACGAGATCCTCCAGATCGTGCACCAGCTGTTCCTGGGCTTCCGGATCTTCCTGGTTGCAGCCGGCGGTGTGACGCTGCTGGTCGGCGCCATCGGAGTGATGAACGTGATGCTCGTCGTGGTCGGCGAGCGCACCAACGAAATCGGCCTGCGCAAGGCGGTGGGTGCCACGGACGGTGCGATCTTCACGCAGTTCCTCGCCGAGGCGACGGCGGTGTGCGGGGTGTCGGGCGTGGCCGGCACGTTGCTCGGCATCGGTTTCACCAAGCTGGTGGCGGCGCTGGCTCCCGAGCAGGGCCCGCTCTCGAAGGTGACCGTCCTGGATCCCTTCATCCTCTCGGTGATGGTCGTCGCGCTGGTGGCGGTCGGCGTGGTCGCCGGCGTGATCCCTGCGGTGCGCGCAGCACGGATCCCCCCTGCCGAGGCACTGCGCGCGAACTAGAGAGCCTCGTGCAGATCTTTGCAGGATCGACGTGTATCGTTCCCATCGATGCTTGATCTCCCGAAGACCGTTGTGGTGCTGGTCGAAGTGCCACGCTTTTCATTCGTGAAGCGTCGGGTAGACGGACGCTGCGTCTATTTCTCGCCGATTCCAGCTCCGTTCAACTATGGCTCCATTCCAACGATCGACGGAGGGGATGGCGATCCACTCGACGCCGTCCTGCTGGGGCCGCACCGCTCTCGGGGAAGCCTGCAAACCGCGAATGTACTTGGCATGGTGCACTTCATCGACGCGGGCGAGATCGACGACAAGGTAGTGTGCGGCACCCTCCCCCTCCGGCGACGAGACTGGTTACTCGTTAACGCATTCTTCATCTGCTACCCGCTTTTCAAGGGCCCCCTGAACATGTTGCGACTCAAGCGTGGACCCACTCGTTATCTGGGATGGACCGAATACTAGAATCCCGAGCTTCTACTCGTTCAGCCGCATGGCGCCGCATCGGACTGCCGGTTTCGCAACCACGTGGTAGCCTCGCGCCCATGTCGAGTTCACAAAAGCTAGACGCACCTGAACTGCTGTTCGTAATCTCGCCCCCGCGATCGGGATCTACACTCCTTCAACGGATGCTGGGCTCGCACAGCCAGATTTTCACTCACCCCGAGCCACACCTGATTACGCCGCTCGCCTACCTCGGCTATTACGACCGTGTCGACAAGGCACCGTACGATCACATCAATGCCGCAATCGCAATGCAGGATTTCGTGACTGGGCTTCCTCGGGGTGAGGAGGACTACCTTGATGCGCTGCGGAGTTACGCCGACACACTCTATGGGCGAATGCTCGAGCCCTCTGGCAAGCGGTACTTCCTCGACAAGACTCCCGCCAATGCCCTGGTCTGGCGATTTCTGACAAAGCTCTACCCAAATGCCAAGTACGTCGTGCTCACGCGGCATCCCATGGCCGTCGCGAGTTCAGTGGCAAACAGCTTCTTCAATGGAAGTTGGCACGAAGCAGATGCGTTCAACCCGATCCCAAACCGATACGTTCCCGCAATGGCCTCGCTCTTGCGGGAGCGTCCCGTCGACCTCATTCACGTCAAGTACGAGCTGCTCGTCAGCGAGCCGGAGCGAACGCTGACCGATCTCTTCGCGTTCCTCGACCTCGACAACGAGCCGGATGCTGTGAACTACGGCCGCCACTTTGATGGCAGGGAAGGAATGGGAGACCCCATCACAGTGGGCAAGCAGAGCCGCCCCACCGAGGACTCGCTCGAAAAGTGGGTGGGTG
>DATBRV010000096.1:0-22783 GCA_036560145.1 Myxococcota bacterium | reverse complement strand
GCCGTCGCGATCGACCGCGAGGTTCATGCGGCGCATGCTGGTGGCGTCGATCGTTCCGGTGAGGTCCGCGAGCGCAGCAAGCAGCTGCGGCTGCTCGCGCGCCGCGCGCGGGCCGACCAGCACCAGCGCGTCGTAGGGCGGGATCGCGCTGCGGTCGTCCTCGAGCAGCATGATGTCCTGGGCTGCGATCCGGCCGTCGGTCGAGAAGGCGGTAATCACGTCGACCTCGCCCTGCGCCACGGCCTGGTACATCAGGGACGAGTCCATGCTGCGCTCGGCGCGAAAGGCCAGGCCATAGCTGCGCTGGAGCGCCTTCCACTCGGGACGCTGGAAGAATTCGTAGTCGCCGCCGATCTCGAGCTGCGGGGCGTGCGCGGCGAGCTGGCTGATGCGCGCGATCCCGAGCCGGCGCGCGTGCTCGGCGCGCATGCCGAGGGCGTAGGTATTCTCGAAGCCGAGCGCCGCGGCGACCGGGATGCCGTGCTGGCTGCGCAGGAACTCCGCGACCTCGGCGAGCACGCGCGCGCGGTTCTCGGGACGCTGCTCGCGGTGCATCAGCGTCGCGTAGACGGTGCCGGAGTACTCGACGTAGACGTCGATCTCGTCCGTGCGCAGCGCGTCGAAGGCGACCGTCGAGCCGAGCGAGGGCAGGGTGCGCGTCGGCAGGCCGGTCTGCTCCGCGATCCGCGCCGCGAGCAGCTCCGAGAGCACGTACTGCTCGGTGAAGGTCTTGGCGCCGATCACGACCTCGCGTGAGGCGGCGCGCCCAGCGGGCGCGGCCAGGCCCAGCGCCGCCCAGGCGCACAGCCCCATGAGCACGAGCAGCGCCCCGGCGACCCGCGCGCGGCGCCCGTCGCGCAGGCCCGTTTCCAGCGCGCGGATCAGCTGGTCGAGGAGCAGCGCCAGCGCGGCGGCCGCCGCGCAGCCGACTCCCACGGCGGCGAAGTTGCGCGTCTGGAGGCCGCTGAAGATGAAGTTCCCGAGGCTGGTGGCGCCGACCGGGGTCGAGAGCGTCGCGGTGCCCACCACCCAGACCGCGGCGGTGCGCAGCCCCGCCACCATCACCGGCATCGCGAGCGGTAGCGAGACGCGCCGCAGCACCTCGCCCTCGGCCATGCCGACCCCGCGCGCCGCCTCGATCAGCGCGGGATCCACACCCGCGATCCCGACCACGGTGTTGCGCAGGATCGGGAGCAGCGCGTAGAGCGTGAGCGCGATCAGCGCGGGCAGGAAGCCGATGCTGCGCAGCTCGAGGCCGAGCGTGCGCTGGGTGAAATGGCCGAGCATCGCGAGCGCGGGGACCATGATCGCGAGCAGCGCGAGGCCGGGGATGGTCTGGATCACGCCCGCCAGGCCGAGCAGCGGCGTCTCCAGCCGGCGCCGCCGCGCGATGGTGATTCCGGCCGGCACCGCGATCACGACGGCGATCAGGAGCGCCGCGAGCGTGAGCTGGAGGTGCGCCGTCAGGTAGCCCGGCAGGAGCCGCAGCTGCTCCGCCATCAGGCGTCCGTCGCGCGGGCGGCCGAAGCGAGGAAGCGGTCCACCACGGCCGCCTGGCGGCGCGGCGTCGCCATCAGCTCGGCGACGTATGCGCTCGCCGGCGCGTTCAGCAGCTCCGCGGGCGTGCCCACCTGCGCGAGCCGGCCGCGCTCGAGCACCGCGATCCGGTCGCCCAGCGCGAGCGCCTCGACCATGTCGTGGGTGACGAAGATCGCGGTGAAGCCGAGCCTGCGCCGGAGCGCGCCGAACCAGCGCTGGAGGCGGTCGCGCGTGAGCGGGTCGAGCGCGCCGAAGGGCTCGTCGAGCAGCACGACCTCGGGCTCGGCGGCCAGCGCGCGCGCCAGCCCCACCCGCTGCTGCTCGCCCCCCGAGAGCTGGCCCGGTCGCCGCTCGCGAAACTGGGCCGGCTCGAGCTCCACCAGCTCCAGCAGCTCGTCGACGCGCGCGGCAATCTTCTGTGAGCTCCAGCCCAGCAGCTGCGGCGTGATCGCGACGTTGCGCGCCACCGAGAGATGCGGGAACAGCCCCACCTGCTGGAAGCTGTAGCCGATGCCGCGGCGCAGCAGATGCGGCGCCAGCTCGCGCGTGTCGCGCCCCGCGATCCGGACCCGGCCGGCGCTCGGCTCGATCAGGCGGTTCAGCATCTTGAGCGTCGTGGTCTTGCCGGAGCCCGAGCCGCCCAGCAGCACCAGCAGCTCGCCGCGCGCCACCTCGAGCGAGAGATCCTCGACCGCGGCCACCGCTCCGTAGCGCTTGCCGAGCCGCTCGAGCTCGATCATCGTGCGCCGCCCTCCTCCCCATACACATATCGGGGTTGGTCCGGGCTGCCCCGCCAGCGCCGGTGCACCCACAGCCAGGAGCTCGGCTCCGCGAGGATGAAGCGGGCCAGCGCGTCGTTGAGCTCCGCCGTGGCGGTTTCGGTGTCGGCGATCAGGTCCGGGCCGCGCGGCTGCGCGAGCTCGGGGAGGAACTCGATGCGGTGTCGCACGCCCTCGATCCGGCGCGTGAAGGCGGGGATCACGGCCGCGCCGGTGCGGCGCGCGATCGTGGCCGGCCCATGCGGCGTCCAGGCGCGGCTCCCCAGGAAGGGGACCAGGACCCCGCCGCGCTTCCGCGAGCGCCGCAGATCGACCAGGATTCCGACGGCCGCGTTGCGGCGTAGCGCGCGGATGATCTCACGGGTGTCGCGCTCCAGCACGAAGCCGCCGCCCAGGTTGCGGCGCGAGGCGACCATGGCCTGCACGAAAGGGTTCCCGAGCGTGCGCCCCGTGGGCGTCATCTCGACGTGCGGCAGGCGAAAGCGAAACGCGCTCGGGATCAGCTCCCAGTGTCCGTAGTGCGCCGTCACCAAGATCGCGCCGCGGCCGCGCTGGAGCGCTTTCTCCACGTGTTCGAGACCATGGAAGTCGACGCGCTCCAGGATCTGCTCGGGCGAGAGCCGCGGGTGCCTCGCCCATTCCACCACGATGCGGCCCATCTCGGCGAAGCTCGCGCGCAGCAGCGCGTCGATCCGCTCGTCGCTCCAGCCCGGGTAGACGATGCGGACGTTGGTGCGCGCGCGTTCCCGATGGCGGCGCGAGAGGCGCAGCGCGGCGCGGCCGCCCAGCGCGCCCGCCGCCAGCGCTGCGCGCTCCGGGAGCCTGCTGAGCCCGGAGATCAGCAGCTGCGCGAGCCCGGCTTCGGCTCGCCAGCGCAGGCGCTGGCCGGATTCGGGGTCCTGGCGGCGGCCCATGGCTCAAGCGGCATAGAAATCCCGCGGCAGGTCGGGGCTGCGGCGGAAGCGCCGGTGGGCCCACAGCCACTGCTCGGGGTAACGGCGGATGATGCCTTCCAGGGTCTGGTTGGTGCGGGCGGTCGCCGTGGCGACGTCGCGTCGCACCTCCCCAGTGCGTTCCAGCTCCAGCTCCGGGAGAAACACGGATCGGTGTCGGTCCGGCGCGTCGCGCACGATGTAGAAGGGCAGCACCGGCGCACCGCTGCGCAGGGCGAGCAGCGCGATGCCCGGGGCCGTGAAGCAGCGCGCCCCGAAGAAGGGGGACAGGATCCCGCCCGTGCGCCGCGCGTACTGGTCGTTCAGGAAGGCGACGGCGCGGCCCTGGCGCAGGGCGTCCAGGATGCGCGGGGCCACGTCGTGGTGCTCGAGCAGCTGCGCGCCCGTGCGCGTGCGCTGCTGCGCCATGTGCCGGCGGATCCATGGGTTGGGAAGCGGACGCCCGACCACCGTGAGCGGGACGCCCACCAGCGGGAGCGTCAGCATGGCGAGCTCGATGCTTCCGAAGTGGAGCGTCAGGATCAGGGCGCCGCGCCCCCGAGCGAGCGCCTGCTGCATCCGCTCCAGGTTCTCGACCTGCACCCGGCGGCGCAGCTCGTCCTCGCTCCAGACGCGCGAGCGCACGGCGTCGAGCATGGCCCAGGCCGTCTGCACCCAGCTCTCGCGCGCGATCCGGCGGCGCTCCGGCGCGCTGAGGTCGGGATAGGCGAGCGCGAGATTGGCGAGCGCGGCGCCCTGGCGCCGCCCTCCGCGCGCGAACAGCAGGTTGGCGACGCCGCTGGCCAGCCGGCGGGCGGCGTCCTCGGGCAGCCCGCGCGCGACGCCGACGTTCGCGAGGTAGTAGTAGTACTCGAGCCGGGCTTGCAGGTGGTTCACGCCGTGTCCGAGCGTGAGAAACGCGCGCGCATCCACTCTACCCCGGGCGCCCGGCCCGCAGCCAGAGCTTCGCGTACTTGAGCCGCACGTAGTGAGCCGCCAGCGAGGCCAGCAGCAGCCCGCGCCAGCCGTCGAGGAAGCCGGCCTGGAGCAGGTAGCTGCGCAGGAAGCGCGCGGGTGGGCGCAGCGCGAGATCGACCAGCCGGGCGCGGCGGCCCTGCTCCGCCAGGCCGTTCGCCATCGTCGTGGTGTAGCGGTCGATGGTCGCGAGGTGGTCCTCGAGGCTCCGGTACGGGTGGTGGAGCAGATGCCCGCGCAGCCGGCCGGGCTCGCCGTCGAGCTCGACGCGGTCGTGCGGATCGCGCCCCGCCCAGCGTCCGCGGCGGCGGTCGAAGAGGCGAAGCTGCGGATCCGGGTACCAGGTGCCGTGGCGGATCGGGCGCCCGAGATACCAGGAGAGGCGCGGCAGCCGCCAGCCGGGCGATCCCGGAAAGCCCGCCTCGCGCAGCCGCCGGATCTCCGGCGCCAGCTCGGGCGAGATCCGCTCGTCGGCGTCGACGCAGAGCACCCAGTCGTGGCGCGCCGCGCGGATCGCAAATTCTTTTTGCGCCACGTGCCCGGGCCAGTCGCGCTCGATCACGCGGGCGCCGCGGGCCGCGGCGATCTCGCGGGTTGCGTCGCTCGAGTGCGAATCGACCACCAGGATCTCGTCGCAGAAGGCGAGCGAATCCAGGCAAGCCCCGATCCGGTCCGCCTCGTCCTTCGCGATCACGCAGGCCGAGAGCCCGGCCGGGGCCTGCGTCATGGACGCGTTTCCCAGAGACGCGCGTGGTGCTGGCGCGCGTAGTCGCGGTCGCGATCGCGGCGCACCCCCTGTTGCGCGGCGCGCAGCGCGAAGCGCAGCCAGCGCGCGCGGCGGGGCGCGCGGCGCCAGCGCTCGAAGTCCTCCGCCACCGGCCCGGCGAGCAGGTCCTCCCAGCGCACGGCGATCGCCTCGGCGCTGAACTCGCGCGCGCGCCGGCGGCCGTTCTCGACCATCGCCGAGTAGAGCCCCGTCTCCTCGCGCAGGCGCCGCAGCGCCGCGAGCGCCTCCTCCGGCGTCGCCACCGGAAGGTAGTCGAGCGACGAGAGGCGGCGCGCCTCGAAGGCGGGCTCGGGGCCCAGCAGCGCCGGGCAGCCGGCATGCCACGCGTTGACGAGCTTGCTGGCCGGCTTGGTGCGCAGCTTGGCGGGGCTCGCGGTGCGCACCGCCAGGATCGCGTCGAGATCGCGATGGTCCCACCAGCGGTCCTCCCGCACCACCAGCGCGAAGCCGCGCAGCGCGAGCGCGCGGCGGAACTCCGGACTGCGAAACTCCGGCGAGAGGTTGCGCTCGCGCCCGACGAAGCCCACGCGCTCGACCCGCAGACCGCGCGCGGGATCGCGCGCGAGCAGGCCCGGCTGGGGCCAGTTGGGGACGAAGTGGCTGCTGACGCCGTTCGCCAGCAGCGGGGTCTGCACCACCTGCTGATCCGCCAGCAGCATCGGCGGGCGGTCGCCCCGCGCGCCCAGGACGTAGCTGTCCGCCGCCAGGTCGCGCGCCCGCAGGTCGTCGTAGTGGACCACGCAGAGGGCGCCCGGCAAGGGGCGCGTCGAAAGCTCGGCGGCCAGGCCGCGGCGCCGGAGCCAGAGGTAGGTCTGGAGCACCCAGGCGTTGCGGCCCCCGCGCATCCGATCCGGGATCTCGCCGGGCGCCGGCGGCTGCGCGAGCTCGGCCAGGTCGCGCCAGAAGCGCGGCAGCGAGTGGACGAACACGATCCTGGGTCGCGGGGCGGCCGGCATCGCGCTTCAGGCCCTTCCGTTCTTCACGATGCCGCTCTCCGCGAAGATGGGGATGTCCCGGCGGCGCGAGTAGGCGAGGTTGTGGGCGCGGTCCTTGCGGGTGGGATCGGTGGGGTGGTCGAGGTGGAAGACCACGGCGCGGGTCCAGATGCTCTTGGGCCACACGCCGATTCGTTTCAGGCGCTCGCGCAGGTCGCCATCCTCGTTGCCCCAGCCGCGGTAGTTCTCGTCGTAGCCGTTCACGCGCAGCAGGTCCGCGCGCGCCAGGCTCATGTTGAGGCCGAGGTTGTGCGGCCGCCGCCGTCGGCGGGTCCGGATCTGCCAGAGGTTCTTGAGATGACGGCGCAGCAGGGCGAGCCGCTCGCGGCGGCCGAGCAGGCGTTCGTGCTCGCCCCGCGCCACCCAGTTTTCGGTAGCGGCGTCGCCGATCTCCGGCCGGATCCGCAGGTAGCCGCCGATCAGCAGGGTCCCCGGCTCGAGCTCGCGGCGGTGCACCTCGACCAGGTTCGCGGCCGGCACGCAGTCGCCGTCGGTGTAGAGCACCTGCTCTCCGCTCGCGCGCGCCACCGCCTTGTTCAGGATCGCCGTCCGGTGGTGCCCCTCGCGCGCATGCCAGACGTGCTGCACCGGGAACGGCGCCCTTTCGGCGAAGCGGCGCACCACGGCGGCGGTCTCGGGCCCCGAGCCGTCGTCGGCGACAATCAGCTCGATGGGGACGCCGCCGGTCTGGCGCAGGTAGCCGGCGAGCGCGAGCGCGAGGTGCGCCGGCCGCTGCCAGGTCGACATCACCACGGAGACCGCCGGCGTCACGCCCCGGCGCTCCGCGCCCGGTAGGCCGCCCGGAAACGCTCGCGTTCCTCGTCGCAGGCGAAGGCGAATCTCTCGTCGATCCGCGCCAGCGAGCGCCCCGCGAGGCGGCGCGGCTGGAGCCCGCCCAGCCGGATCGTCTCGAGATCGACGGCGATCAGCGCGGGCTCCGCGTCCGAGCCGCCGGTGCGGACGACATTCATCGGTGTCAGATCGAGATGGTAGACGCCGCGCTCGTGCAGGTCGGCCGCCAGGCGGGCGAGCGCCGCCAGCGTCTCCTCGCGGCGCTCGCGCGGAAGGCTGTCGAATCCGATCTCGGCGAGCGTGCGGCTGCCCTCCGGAAGCAGCCGGTAGACGAGCAGGCTCTCGTAGCCGCGCCGCGGGCGTACGCTCACGCCGAAGGCGAGCGGCTCGACGACCGGCGCGCCGCGGGCATGGGCGCGCACCGCGTTGCGGAACTCGCGCACCCCGCGCACCCGCGAGAGGGCGACGCGCAGCCAGAGCGAGAGGTCCAGCTTCGGGTAGGCGAGGCGCTTCACGAAGAGGCCCCCCTGCGGCGACGCGACCCGGTGGAAGGATCGGTGACGGCGCACGCGCGCGTGCGGAAGCGGAGGCCCCAGGCGATCGCGCAGTCCGGGCAGCGCGGCGTCGAGCTCCGCGCGAGCCGCGGCGCGGTAGATCCAGCGGACGCCGTCCGCCTCGCGGCGTTCCCATCCGGTCGTCACAGTAACCGCGATTCTAACGCGGCTTGCGGGCCTTCCGGGGAGCGGGCTTGGCCTTCGCGGGAGCGGGCTTGGCCTTCGCGGGAGCGGATTTGGCCGGCGCGGCGGCGGCCTCCGGGCTCGCCAGCAGCGCCTCGAGGACGGGCCATTCGACGGCGTCCTGCGCGGCGAAGGCGCGCATCAGAAGGTCGCGATCGGGATCCTCCCCGGCGGCGCGGAAGCGTTCCACCGCCTCGCGCAGCTTCTTCTCGGCGGGGGGCGGGGGCGCATCGGCTTCCAGCGTCCCGTCCTTGTGCTTGACGCCGGTCAGATCGAGCCACTCGACCAGCAGCTCCTTGCGACACTCGAGGAAGTAGACCGCCAACACCTCGTCGGCGATCGCGTTGGTCGCCACCCGGGAGAGCGTGCGGCGCACGGCTTCGGCCCGCTTGGCGAAGGGCTGGCGCTGGAGATAGATCGGCCGCGCCTTGAGCGCCGCGCTGGCGGCCGCCAGCGCCTGCACGAACATCGCCGGCGCCTTCTCGGCCAGGCGCGTGAGCATCTGCTCGGCGTGCTGCGGGGCGAGCCCCGCGAAGACCTGATAGGAGCGCATGATCGCCTCGGCTCAACGGGCCCGGACCGCTGTTTAGCACGCCTCGCGGCGTTCGCTCGGCTCAGCGGGTGGGGACCTTCCACACGCCGATCCGGTCGTCGAAGACGGCGCCGAGATAGATCCGATCCCCCACGTCGACGGCCGACGAGACGCCGCCGATCAGGCTCCCGTCGTGGGAGAGGAGCTCGCTCGCGGCGCCGGTCGCCGGATCGATCTCCATCAGCTTCCAGGGCGCCGCGCAGGGCAGCGCGCCGAAGCGGCAGCGCAGGAAGGCCAGGCCGCTGGTGTGCACAGCCACCCGCAGCGTCGCGCGCGGGCCGAGGCTCAGATTGTCCGGGTGCCCGCCGGTCTCCACCTCGCGCGCCGTCCCGCCCTCCGGCGCCAGAGGCCGGAGCCGGACCGTGCCGGAGCCGCTGAAGGCGACGGCGAGCGTCTCGTGCCCCGGCAGGAGCAGGAGTCCGTTCGGATTCGCGCCGCGGGTGCCGGCGACGCTCTCCCAACGCGAATCGCGCCAGCGCAGCACCTCGCCCGTCGGGAGGCCGAGGCCGCCCGCGATCGTGTAGGCGAGGCCGCGCAGACCTCCCAGCGCAGGCTGGTAGTTCGTCACCCAGACGGCGCCGCCCTCGTCGAGCCAGACGTCGTTGCCAATGGCGTTCGCGGGGAGCGGGATGCAGCCGCTCCAGCGCAGCGTCGCCGCCTCGCCCGCGCCGCGCAGCGCGAACAGCTCGATCGCCTCGCGCGCGCCGTGTCCCACCACGGCGACCGGAAGCTCCCCGTCGGGTCCCGGCGTTCCCAGGGCGAGCCCGTGCGGCGCGAAGCCCGCGGCCTCGGGCGGGCTGCTGCAAGCGGGGTAGCCGAGCGGCGAGGGCGCCGTCGGCTCGCTCTCCGCCGAGGTCTGCGGGGGCGGCCACAGCCGGCGCGGCGGCGCCATCGGCTCGCCGGCGGGGCCCAGCGTCAGCGCGGCGAGCGAGCCGCCCGGCGCGTCGCTCGCGTGGCGCATCTGGCTCACCAGCAGCAGCTGCGCCGCCGGCGCCCAGGCGACGTCCTCGGGATTCGCGAATCCGCAGACGGCGCCGAGCGAGCCCGGGGGCGGCGAGGGATCGCAGGTGCGGCGCGGCTCGCCCGCGCCACAGGCCAGCGCGAGCGCCGCGCCCAGCAGCAGGCCCAAGCCGGGCCTCACGGGAGACCCGACGGCCGCGCGCGCACGGCGAGATCGCGCAGCGCGAGGGCAAGCGAGGCCGCGAGAGCCGTCGCGAGCGCCGAGTGCAGGCCGGTCACCTCGACGGGAAGCCCGAAGACCACGTTCGCGATGCCGACCGCGACCTGCGCGATGCCGAGCGCGAGGGCCGCGAAGGCCGGGCCGCGCAGCCCCGCGTCGAGCCGGCTCGCCCAGGCCGCGGCGGCCAGCGCGGCGAGCAGCAGATAGCCGTTGCTGCGGTGCAGCAGGTGGAGGCCGACCGTCCCGCGAAAGGTCGGGAACCAGAGGCCGCCGTTGCAGGTCGGCCACTCCGGGCAGGCGAGGCCGGCGTAGCGCGAGGAGACGAGCCCGCCGAGGGCGATCTGGAGCGCGAGCAGGGCGGCCGCCAGCCCGAGCGCGCGGACGCTCGCCCGCGACGCTCGCGCCGGCCTGCGCTGGGGCGCGGCGAGGTCCCGGAGCGCGCAGGCGATCAGCAGCAGCGCGAGCGCAAAGCTGGTTCCGGTCAGCAGGTGCGCGGTCACCGACCAGCTGGCGAGCAGGTGCCAGACGGTGAGCGCGCCGAGCAGGATCTGGAGGCCGAGCAGCCCCGCCGCCAGCGCCACCAGCCGCGCCGTCGCGCGCCGGGTCGCCTCGCGCCGCAGCGCGAGCGCGGCCAGCGCCGCGAAGGCGAGCGAGACGCCGCCGGCCGTCACCCGGTGCGCGTACTCGAAGGCGACCTTCAGATCGAAGCGCGGCACCAGCTGGCCAAAGCAAAGGGGCCAGTCGGGGCAGGCGAGGCCGGCTCCGTGCGCCCGCACCAGCGCCCCGAGCACGATCAGGGCCCAGGTGAGGCCGAGCAGCGCCAGGAAGCCCAGCGCGAGCCGCCGCGCCGCGTGCGCGTCGGGCCCGCCCGCGCGCCCGGCTTCGACCTGCATCCGGATCCTCCTGCCAGTCGGAGAACCGTAGGAGATGGCTTTCTGCACGACAACGAAGCGGCCGCGCTCTTCAGATCGCCAAGGGGTCCGACGATAGGGCATCATGATGAGCGAGATGGCGATCGACGGACGCAATCACGACCCGCTCCGGCTGCGCGAGCTGCTCGGGCGCGCGGAGAGCCTCGCCGCCCGGCACGCGCTCTCGTCGGTGGTGGTCGGGATGGCCGGCCCCGAGGGCGACCTGATCTTCCCGGAGATCGTCGATTACGTGGAGAGCGCCCTGCGCGTGGACGACGCCATCTTCCGCATGACGCGCGAGCGCGCGGTGCTGGTGCTCGCGGACGTGGACCGCCCGCGCGCCGAGGAGATCATCGCGCGTCTGCTCTCGGGCTTCAGCGAGCAGTACGCGCAGAGCGCCGGCCCCCGGATCCACCTCGGCTACTTCGAGGTGACCCCGCAGCACAAGCACCTGACCGTCAAGGAAGTCCTTCCGACGGTCTTCGCCGCGGCACCGGTCTCCTAGTCAGCAGCCGCACGGTCTCGCTCGAGGCGCCGGGGCCCGGCTCGGTGTGCAGGTCGCGGCGCGTGAGCGGCCGGCCGTCGGCGTCGGTGACGCGCATCCGGGGAATCCGCCGGCGGCTGCGCCGGTCCTTCACGATCACCGGCTCGTGGCCGCGCCCGAAGATCCACTCGTCGGACCAGTCGCGCAGCGCCGTGAGCAGGGGGAGCAGCGCCTCGCCCTTCTCGCTGAGGCGGTACTCGAAGCGCTCGCCGGTCTCGCCCACGTCCACCTTGAGGAAGATCCCGTGCTCCGTCAGCCGCTGGAGGCGGTCCGACAGGATGTTCTTCGAGATTCCGAGGCTCTTCTCGAAATCGCCGAAGCGGCGCGCCCCGAAGAAGGCGTCCCGCACGATCAGCAGCGTCCACCAGTCGCCGAGGGCCTCGAGGGCCTGGGCGACGCCGCAGTTCATGTGCTGGAAGCGCTTGCGTCCCACGCCCGGAGCCTACCACAAGAATAGTTGCATTACAAAACCAAAATACGGTAGTCTGCGGGCCGGGCGAGATCAGCAGCGCGGGCCGCGCCCCCGCGCCGGAGGACCGAGATGGCCGCCAGCCAGTCCGAGTGGAAGTCGACCGCCTGCATCCTGTGCGAGTGCAACTGCGGCATCGAGGTGCAGCTGGGGGGACCCGACGGGCGCCGCCTGGTGCGCGTGCGCGGCGACGATGCGCATCCGATCTCACAGGGCTACGCCTGTGAGAAGCCCTCGCGCCTCGACTTCTACCAGAACGGCTCGCATCGCCTGACCCGGCCGCTGCGCCGGCGCGAGGACGGGACGTTCGAGGAGATCGACTGGGAGACCGCGATCCGCGAGGTGTCGGAGCGCCTGGCCGCGGTGAGGGATGCCCACGGCGGCGAATCAATCTTCTATTACGGCGGCGGCGGTCAGGGCAATCACCTGCCGGGCGCCTACGGGCGCGCCACCCGATCCGTGCTCGGCATGCGCTACCAGTCGAGCGCCCTCGCGCAGGAGAAGACCGGCGAGTTCTGGGTCAACGACCGGATGCTCGGCGGCTTCACGCGGAGCGATTTCGAGCGCTGCGAGGTGGCCATCTTTCTGGGCAAGAACCCCTGGTTCTCGCACAGCATCCCGCGCGCGCGGGTGACCCTGCGCGAGATCGCGAACGACCCGGCGCGCAGCCTGATCGTGGTCGACCCGCGCCGCAGCGAGACGGCCGAGATCGCCGACGTCCACCTCCAGGTCAAGCCCGGCAGCGACGCCTTCCTGCTGGCCGGGTTGATCGCGGTGATCGTCCAAGAGGACCTCTGCGCGAAGACCTGGCTGGCGGAGCACGCGGACGGGCTCGCCGAGGTGCTGCCGCACTTCGAGCGCCTGCCGATCGCCGTCTACGCCGCGAAGTGCGGGATCCCCGAGGAGCAGGTGCGCGCCACCGCGCGCCGGATCGCCGGCGCCCGAAGCGTCGCGGTCTTCGAGGATCTCGGCGTGCAGATGAACCGGCACTCGACTCTGGTCTCGTATCTGCACCAGCTGCTGGTGCTGCTGACCGGGAACTTCGGCAAGCCGGGCGCCGCCTACCGGCCAAGTACGTTCGTGCCGCTCGCGGGCGGGGGCGACCGCGGCGGCGAAGGGCGACGGACTCCCGTGACGGGCGCGCGCATCATCGGGGGCCTCACGCCCTGCAACGTGATCCCGGAGGAGATCCTGACGGACCACCCGAAGCGCTTCCGCGCGCTGCTGGTCGAGAGCGGAAACCCCGCGCACTCGCTCGCGGACAGCACGCGCATGCGCGAGGCGATTGCGGCGCTCGAGCTGGTGGTGGTGATCGACGTCGCCTTTACCGAGACCGCGCGGCTCGCGCACTACGTGCTGCCGGTCGCGAGCCAGTTCGAGAAGGCGGAGGCGACCTTTTTCAACTTCGAGTTCCCGCACAACTACTTCCACCTGCGCAAGCGGCTGATGACGCCGCTGGCGGGCCTCTTCTCGGAGGCGGAGCTGCACGCGCGGCTGGTGGAGGCGCTCGGAGGCCTGCCGGCGGACGCGGTGGCTTCGTTGCGCGCGGCCTGGCAGGAGGGGCGCGCGGCGTTTCGCGCCCGGTTCTTCGAGCTGGTGGGCGCGAATCCGCGCCTGGTCGGGGTGGCGCCGGTGGTCCTCTACCGCGCGATCGGCGATCTGCTGCCCGAGGGCCTGGCCGAGGGCGCGGGGGTCTGGGGGCTCTGCCAGATCGCGGCGCAGCGGCAGCCCGCGTCGATGGCGCGCGCCGGCTTCAAGGGAGAGCCGGCGGAGGCGGCCGACGCGCTCTTCGACGCGCTGCTCACCAGCAAGAGCGCGGTGGTCTTCTCGGTCGACGACTGGGAGGAGAGCTTCGCGCGGGTGAACACGCCGAACCGGCGGATCCAGCTGGCGGTGCCGGAGCTGTTCGAGGAGCTCGATTCGCTCGCGAGCGAGCCGGCGCCCGGCGCGAGCCCGGAGTTCCCGTTCGTGCTCTCCGCCGGCGAGCGGCGCTCCTTCACCGCCAACACCATCATCCGCAACCCGGAGTGGCGACGGAAGGACCGCACCGGCGCGCTGCGCATGCATCCGGACGACGCCAAGAAACTTGGCGTCGAGAACGGCGGCCGCGCCCGCGTCTCGACCCGGCGCGGCAGCGCCGAGGTGGACGTCGAGATCTCGGACCGGATGCAGCCCGGACACGTCTCGCTCCCGAACGGCCTCGGGCTCGATTTCCCGGACGCGAGCGGCGCGCGCGTGCCCACCGGCGTCGCGCCCAACGAGCTGACGCACGGGGCGGATCGAGACTGGTTCGCCGGCACGCCCTGGCACAAGCACACGCCCGCGCGGGTCGAGGCGTTGTGAGCAAGCGAAGCGCGCAGCGAGCCGAAGGCGAGCGAAGTTCACCAAGGCAAGCGAAGCGCGCAGCGAGCCGAAGGCGAGCGAAGTTCACGAAGGCAAGCGAAGCGCGCAGCGAGCCGAAGGCGAGCGAAGTCCCTGAGGCCGGACGGTGGATGACGAAGACAAGCGGCGGCCGGCGGCCCTCGTGGTCGGCGCGGGCGACTACATCGGCGCCGCGATCGCGAAGCGCTTCGCCGCGGGTGGATTCACGGTTGCGGTCGGGCGTCGCCAGGCGGACAAGCTGGCCCCGCTGGTCTCCGAGATCGAAAAGGACGGCGGCCGCGCGCGCGCCTTCGCGCTCGACGCGCGCGACGAGGAAAGCGTGCAGGGGGTGTTCGCGGCGGTCGAACGCGAGCTCGGCGCGCTCGAGGTGGTGGTCTTCAACGTCGGCGCCAACGTGCAGTTCCCCGTCACCGAGACGACCAGCCGCGTCTTCCGCAAGGTCTGGGAGATGGCGTGCTTCGGCGGCTTCCTCACCGGCCGCGAGGCGGCGCGCGTGATGCTGCCGCGGCGGCGCGGCTCGATCTTCTTCACCGGCGCCACCGCCAGCCTGCGCGGCGGCAAGGGCTACGCGGCCTTCGCGTCGGCCAAATCGGGGTTGCGCACGCTCGCGCAGAGCATGGCGCGCGAGCTGGGGCCGGAGGGCATCCACGTCGCGCACCTCGTGATCGACGCGGGCGTCGATACGGCTTTCGTGCGCGAGCGCATAAAGGCCGCGGGCCGCGATCCCGCCCAGCTCCCGGAAGGCAGCCTGATGGATCCCGCGTCGATCGGCGAGGCCTACTGGATGCTGCATCGGCAGCCGCGCGACGCCTGGACCTTCGAGCTCGACCTCCGCCCGCATCGGGAGAGCTGGTAGCCATGGCGCCGCGCGTCGAGTTCCACTTCGATTTCGGGTCGCCGAACGCATACCTGGCCCATCTCGTGGTTCCCGAGATCGAGCGGCGCACGGGCGCCCGGTTCGAGTACGTGCCCGTGCTGCTCGGCGGGGTGTTCAAGGCGACGGGCAACGTCTCGCCGGCGGTCTCGATGCGCGGCGTCCGCAACAAGGGCGAGTACGCGGCGCTCGAGACGAAGCGCTTTCTCGCGCGGCACGGCATCACTCGCTACGCCTGGAATCCGCATTTTCCCGTCAACACGCTGACGATCATGCGCGGCGCGGTCGCCGCGCAGCGGCTCGGCTGCTTCGCGCGCTACGTCGACGAGGTCTACCGGCACATGTGGGCGGAGCCCAAGAACATGAGTGATCCGGAGGTGATCCGCGCGGCGCTCGCCGAGTCCGGGCTGCCGGCGGAGGAGCTGCTCGCGCGCGCCTCGGATCCGGAGGTGAAGCAGGCGCTGATCGCGAACACCGAGCGCGCGGTCGCGCGCGGGGTGTTCGGCTCGCCGAGCTTTTTTGTCGGGGACGAGCTGTTCTTCGGCAAGGATCGCCTGCGCGAGATCGAGGAGGAGATCGAGGCGCAGCGGGCGCGCCCGGGAGAGGCGCGGTCGGCGGGCGCGCGCGGCTAGGCGAGCTCCGCCGCGAGGGCGGCGTCGATCCCCGGGTGCGCGAAGACGAAGCCGCGCGCGAGCGCGCGCCGGGGCACGCAGCGACGGCTGCCGAGCAGCTCGCCCGAGAGCTCGCCGAGCGCGGCGCGCAGCGCGAAGGCGGGCACCGCGAAGAACGCCGGGCGATGCAGCACGCGCGCGAGCGCGCGCGTCAGCTCCGCGTTGCGCACGGGTCCCGGCGCCACCGCGTTCACCGCTCCGGTGTAGCCCTCGTCGCGCAGCGCCGCGCGGATCAGCGAGACGAGGTCGTCCGCGTGGATCCAGGGGAACCACTGGCGGCCGTCGCCGAGCCGCCCGCCCAGCCCCGCCCGGAACGGCAGCGCCATGCGCGGCAGCGCGCCGCCCTCGCGGGCCAGCACGATCCCGATCCGCAGCACCACGCAGCGGACGCCGTGGCGCGCGGCCGCCAGCGCCTCGGTCTCCCAGGCGCGGCAGACCTCGGCGAGGAAGCCTTCGCCAGGCGCCGCGTCCTCGTCGAGGATCTGGTCGCCGCGCGAGCCGTAGAAGCCGACGGCCGACGCGCTCACCAGCACGCGCGGGCGCTGCGGCGCGGGGAGCGCTCCGATCGCGGCGGCCAGCGAGCGGGTCGAATCGGTGCGGCTCTCGAGGATGCGCGCGCGCCGCGCGGGCGTCAGGCGCCCGGCGAAGACCGGCTCGCCGGCGAGGTGCACCACGCCGGCGGCTCCTGCCACGGCGTCCGCCGGGAAGCGGCTGCCGTCCCAGCCCAGCCAGCGATGCGGCGACGCCAGCGGCGGGGCCGCCTCGGGCCGCCGCGTGAGGGCGCGCACCGCGACGCGGTCGCGCGCGAAGCTGGCGAGCAGCCGTCTGCCGACCAGGCCCGAAGCACCGGAAACCAGGACCTCCTGGCGCGAGCTCATCGAGCCAGGGCTGGCGCGAAGGCCTCGAAGACGGCGTCGATCGCGCGCGGGTCGGTTGCGAGCGGCGAGATTACGGGCGTGGTGACGCCCGCGGCCACGAACTCCGCGATCTGCTCGCGGCAGCGCTCGGCGGGGCCGAGAATCGCGATCTGGTCGATCATGCCGTCGGTCAGCGCCGTGGAGCTGGCGGCGCGGTCGCCCCGTGCGAAGGCCTGCGCCACCGCCCGCGCCTCGCCCTCGAAGCCGCACCAGCGCAGGTAGGCGTTGTAGACGGGCTGCGCGAAGTAGCTGGCGAAGGCGAAGCGCACCATTCCGCGCGCGGATGCCACGTCGTCGGTCACGGCGACCTGGAAGCGGCAGACGACTTCGAGCGAGCTCGCGTCGCGTCCGGCGCGCGCCGCGCCGCTGCGCAGCGCCGCCAGCATCTGCGGCAACGCCGTCACCGGGAAGAGGTTCACGATCACGCCGTCGCCGATCTCGCCGGCCAGCGCGAGCATCTTCTCGCGCAGCGCCGCCAGGTAGATCGGCACCGGCTGCGCGGGCGGGTTGCCGAGCCGGAAGCCGCGCGAGCGCAGGGTCTTGCCCTGGAAGCTGGTCTTGCCGCCGGCGAGGGCCTGGCGGACCACCGTCACCGTCTCGCGCAGCCGCGTGAGCGGCAGCTCGAACGCAATGCCGTTCCAATCCTCGATGATGGCGTGGCTCGAGGAGCCGAGCCCGAGGATGAAGCGGCCCTGCGAGAGCTCGGCGAGGGTGGCGGCCGACATCGCGAGCACGGCCGGCGTGCGGTTGTAGGCCGGCACGATCGCGGTCCCGAGGGTTGCGCGCGAGGTCGCGCCGGCGATCGCGCCGCCCAGCGCGAAGGAATCCGGCCCGTTCGTCTCCGCCAGCCAGATCGCCGGATAGCCCCATTCCGTCTCGGCGCGGCGCGCGATCTCGACGCAGCGGCGCGCGCTCTGAAGCGGAAGCGGGAGCGAGATCGCGAGCCGACCGAGGTTCACGCCCCGCTCACTGCGGCGCCATCCGGATCGCGCCGTCGAGCCGGATCGTCTCGCCGTTGAGCGACGGATTCTCGAGGATCTGGCAGACGAGCGACGCGAATTCCGGCGGGCGCCCGAGGCGGGGCGGGAAGGGGACGCTCGCGGCGAGGGCGTCGCGCGCGGGTTGCGGCAGGCTCATCAGCAGCGGCGTCGCGAACAGCCCCGGCGCGATCGTGCAGCAGCGGATCCCGTGCCGCGCGAGGTCGCGCGCGACCGGCAGCGTCATGCCGACCACACCGCCCTTCGAGGCCGAGTAGGCGGCCTGTCCGATCTGCCCCTCGAAGGCCGCCACCGACGCGGTGTTGACGATCGCGCCGCGCTCGCCGTCCGCGTTCGGCGCGTTGCCGACCATGCGGGCGGCCGCCAGCCGGAGCACGTTGAAAGTGCCGATCAGGTTGACCTGGATGGTGCGCGTGAAGACGGCCAGATCGAAGGGCCGCCCGTCTTTACCGACGGTGCGTGAAGCCGAGCCGATGCCCGCGCAGTTCACCAGCGCGCGCAGCTCGCCGAAGCTCCCGATCGCGCGGTCGAGCGCGGCGTTCACCTGCTCTTCGCTGGTGACGTCGCCGTCGACGAAGATCGCGGCCGGCCCGATCTCCTTGGCGACCTCGGCGCCCTTCGAACGCGGCAGATCGAAGATCGCGACCTTCGCGCCGCGCGACGCCAGCATACGCGCGGTGGCTTCGCCGAGCCCCGAGGCGCCGCCCGTGACGAATGCTCCGATCCCTTCCAGCTGCATGCAGCCTCCCTGCGGTCAGTCGGATTCGAGCGCCTCGGCCAGCCGGCGGGCCCAGGGGCCCGGCTTCCCGTCGCCGACGGGCCGGCCCTCGAGCCGGGTGATCGGCAGCGCGCCGCGCACGGCGTTCATGGCGATCACCTCGGCCGCCGCGGAGAGGTCCGCGCGCGCCACGTCGCCCTCGACGAGGCCGGTGACGCGCTCGAGGGCGATCCCGCGCGCCACGCCCGCCACCGCTCCGCGCGCGAGCGGCGGGGTGCGGGCCTCGCCGCGCTTCGAGACCACGACGATGGCGCTGCGCGAGCCCTCCACCAGCCAGCCGCTGGCGTCGAGCATCAGCGCCTCGTCGGCGCCGGCCTCGCGCGCCATCTCGGCGGCGAGCGCGAGCCGCAGCCGGCTGGTGACCTTGACGCCCGCGCGCGGCCCCGGGCCGGAGTGGAGGAAGGGCGCCAGCACCGCGCTCCATTCCGAGCGGCCCGGCTCCAGCGCGCGCGGCACGCCGACGAGGTGCAGCCGGCCGTCGCCGTCCCGGCTCGCCTCGAGTCGGATGACGCCGTCGCCGTCGTCGAAGGCGGCCTTGGCGAGCTCGGCGAGCGCCCGCAGCACCGCCCCGGAGTCGAGCGCGCCCAGGCCCAGCTCGGCGGCTCCGTGCGCCAGGCGGCGCGCATGCCGGGCGGCGAAGCGGGGGCGTCCGGCCCGGATCAGCACGCTCGTGTAGCAGCCGCGGCCCTCGGAGAAGGCGGAATCGTCGGCGCGCACCACCGGGATCTCGAGCGGCAGCAGCTCGCCGTCCGCCCAGCAGAGTCGGCGGAGCGCCGCGCTCACGCGGAGGGGGCCCGATGCGGGCGCTGATCCAGCTCGACGTAGCGGGTGAGACGCGGACCCGTGTAGATCTGCCGCGGCCGGCCGATCTTGAAGTCGGGATCCTCGTGCATCTCCATCCAGTGCGCGATCCAGCCCGGGAGCCTGCCGAGCGCGAAGATCGCCGTGAACATGTTGGCCGGCGTGCCGATCGCGTTGTAGATCACGCCCGAGTAGAAGTCGACGTTCGGATACAGCTTGCGCTCGATGAAGTAGTCGTCCTGGAGCGCGATCCGCTCCAGCTCGACGGCGATCTCCAGCAGCTTGGTCCGGACCCCGAGCTTCTCGAGCACGTCGAAGCACGCCTTCTTGATGATCTTCATGCGCGGATCGAAGTTCTTGTAGATGCGGTGGCCGAAGCCCATCAGGCGCGCGTTGCCGTGTCCGGTCTTGGCGCGCTCGACGTACTCCTTGGCCGAGATGCCTTCCTTGGCGATCCGCTCCAGCATCTCGATCACTTCCTGGTTCGCTCCGCCGTGGCTCGGGCCCCAGAGCGCCTTGATGCCCGCCGAGATCGACGCGAAGAGGTTCACCTTGGAGGAGCCCACCAGCCGGACCGTGCTGGTCGAGCAGTTCTGCTCGTGATCCGCGTGCAGGATCAGCAGCAGGTCGACGGCCTTCTCGACGACGGGATCCACCTCGAAGGGCTCGCACGGGTTGCCGAACGTCATGTAGAGGAAGTTGCCCACGTACGACAGATCGTTGCGCGGGTACATGAAGGGCTGGCCGATCGAGTGCTTGTAGGCGTAGGCCGCCAGCGTGATCATCTTGGCGAGCAGCCGGTGCACGGCGATCTCGAGCTGGCGCGAATCGCGCGGATCCAGCGAGTCCGGGTAGAAGGTCGAGAGGGCGCCCACCGCCGCCGAGCAGGCGGCCATCGGGTGCGCGTCCTTGGGCAGCGCGCCGAAGAAGCGCTTGAAATCCTCGTGGATCATGGTGTGCCGCGAGATCGAGCCGACGAAGTAATCGAGCTCTTCGCGGGTCGGAAGCCGCCCGTAGATCAGCAGGAAGGCCACCTCCAGGAAGGTGCTCTTCTCCGCCAGCTCCTCGATCGCGATCCCGCGGTAGCGCAGGATGCCCACGTCCCCGTCGATGAACGTGATCGCGCTCTGGCACGATCCGGTGTTCACGTAGCCGGGGTCGAGGGTGATCAGACCCGTCTCGGCGCGCAGCTTCCGGATGTCGATCGCGCGCTCGCCCTCGCTGCCTACAATAATCGGGAGCTCGATCACCCTATCGCCGACGCGAAGTTCCGCCTTCTCCGCCATGTCGATGGCTCCTCTTGCTCGCAGGGTGGGTTCGGCAAAGATCGGCCGCGGAAGTCCCCATGCTAGCCGACGGCGCGCGCGCCAGCTTGGCTTCCGGCGGATCGAGGGTACCCTCGATCGCCTGGAGGTGTCCCATGGCCCCGGCCGACGCTGCGAGCGAGCTGTGCGCGCGGATCGCGCGCGATCCCATCGTGCCCCAGGAGATCGCGGGCTTCCTGGACGGCCTGGCTTCCCCCGACCGGATCCTCGCCGTCCGCTCGCTCGGGCGCCCCGAGCAGCGCCGGCTCTACCGCGCCGTCGACGGCTTCCTGCCGGTGCGCCTGGCCGACCTGGTGCCGCCGGGCTGCGCGGACCTCGAGACGGTGCGCCACTTCGGGCGCAACACCCTGCCGGCCTTCACACTCTTCGAGAAGCGGTTCTGCCGGCCGCGCGGGGCCGACGCCCGCAAGCCGGGGGAGCTGTGGGGCTTCAACTTCCAGAGCCTCTCCTTCGCGACCGGCCCCGGCTACTTCGTCGCGCGCGAGGACCCCAGCCGGCCGGAGGTCCTGGTCGACTACAACGAGGTCCCCAACGGCCATCCCGATGGCTGGCCCGAGGTGAGGCGCAACGAGGTCGGCCTGTCACGCTTCGTCTACGGCTACATGATCGACACGCTCCGGCGGGTCTCCGAGCACGTGACGATCGGCTCTGCCGCGCGCAAGGGGCGCGAGATGGGGAGCTGGTTCGTGCTGACGCGGCAGGCCTAGGCCGCGCGTGCACGTCCGCGCTCTCTTCGACCTGACGGGCCGCACGGCGCTCGTCACGGGGGGAGGGCGCGGCATCGGCCGCCACATCGCGATCGGCCTGGCGGAAGCCGGGGCCGACGTCTTCGTCGCCTCCCGCAAGCTCGCCAACTGCGAAGAGACCGTCCGCGCCATCGAGGCCACCGGCCGCCGCGGCGTCGCGCTGGCGGCGGACCTGGGGCGCGCGGACGACGTGATCGCGCTCGCCGAGCGGGTGCTGGACGCGACCCCGCGGCTGCACATCCTGGTGAACAACTCGGGCGTGGTCTGGGGCGCTCCCACCCTGGAGTTTCCGCTGGAGGCCTGGGACCGCGTCTTCGCGGTGAACACGCGGGGCCTCTGGCTGCTCTCGCAGCGGATCGCGCGGCACATGAAGGAACGTGGCGGCGGGAGCATCATCCACATCACCTCGATCTCGGCCTTCCGGGGCGCCGACGAGGAGGCCGAGCCGGCGATCGCCTACGGCGCGAGCAAGGGCGCCGTCAGCTCGCTCACGCTCGACATGGCGGTCAAGCTCGCGCCCCACGGGATCCGGGTCAACGCGATCGCGCCGGGCCCGTTCTTCACCGACATGATGAACCACGTGCGCCACGATCCCGAGAAGCTGGCCCGCTTCCACGAGCAGGTGCCGATGCGCCGCTCGGGCGGCGAGGACGACATCAAGGGCGCCGCCGTCTTCCTCGCGAGCGACGCCGCCGCCTTCGTGACGGGACACACTCTCGTGGTGGACGGCGGCATGCTGGCGCGGTAGCCGCTGCATGCTCTTCTTCCAGAGCTGGTTCTGGACCTTCGCGGGCGTGGCGGTGCTGGGGTACTGGGTCTGTCCGCGGAGGCTCAAGCTCTACTGGCTGGTCGCGGCCAGCTCGGTGTTCCAGTACCACTTCGCCGGCCCGGCCGGCATGGCCCCCATCCTCGCGCTCGGGGTGTTCACGTACTGCGTCGCGCTGGCCGTCAGCGGCGGCGGGCTTCGCTGGCTGTTCACGGTCGCCTGGGTGACGCTGGTGGCCGCGCTGGCCTTCTACAAGTACGGCGATTTCGCGGCAGCCAACGGCCAGCTCCTGCTGCGCGGCGTCGGGGTCGGGCTGCCGGCATGGCTCACCGACTGGAAGCAACCCGCGGCGCCTCTGGGCATCTCGTTCTTCACCTTCGAGTTCGTGCACTATCTGTACGAAGTCCGTGCGAGGGGGCGCGCGCCCGTCCGCAATCCGTTCCACTTCGCCCTGTTCGCGGTCTTCTTTCCAACACTGGCGGCGGGTCCGATCAAGCGCTTCCCCGACTTCGTGCCGCAGCTCGCCGCCCTGGCGAATCCCCCCGCCGCGACGATCTGGCTGGCGGTGCGCCGGATCATCCGCGGCTTGTTCAAGAAGGTCTGCATCGCCGATCTGCTGCTCGAGCCCATCCACGTCTTCGAGAACGTGCCGAACTTCAATGGACCGCTCGTCGTGATCCTGGCGGTCGTCCAGGGATTTCGCATCTACTACGACTTCTCCGGCTACACCGACATCGCCATCGGATTGGCGCAGCTCTTCAACCTGCGGATTCCCGAGAACTTCGATCGTCCCTATTTTTCCACCAGCCTCCAGGAGTTCTGGCGCCGCTGGCACATGAGCCTGAGCACCTGGATCCGCGACTACATCTACATCCCGCTCGGCGGCAACCGCGCCCATCGCGCCCTCAACCTCCTCACCGCCATGGCGATCTGTGGCCTGTGGCACGGCGCGGCGTGGAACTTCGCGCTCTGGGGCGTGTATCACGGGCTGGGCCTGGTCGCCGAAGCCGGGGTGCGACGCGTCTTCCCGTCGCTGTTCCGCGACAGCCTCCTGCATCGTGTCGTCGGCTGGCTCGTCTGCTATTCCTTCGTCTGCTACGGATGGTTGATCTTCTTCTATCCGATCGACACTCTGTGGCGTATGACCCGAGGGCTGCTGATATGGCGCTACGTCGGCTGAAGGCCATCGGCGTGGTCGTGCTCTACGCGCTGATGCTGGTCGCCATCGCCGCCTTGTGGAACAATCAAGCGCCGCAGTTCATCTACGTGGCCTTCTGAGCGATCCCGGGGTGC
>DATBRV010000095.1:0-37917 GCA_036560145.1 Myxococcota bacterium | reverse complement strand
GCGCGGGCGGAGGACGGCTTGATCGAGGCAATCGAGTCCACGGGTCCGGTCTTCGGCCTCGGCGTGCAGTGGCACCCGGAGCGGATGCCCGGCGCCCATCGCGAGCGGCTGTTCGCAGGCTTCGTCGCCGCGTGTCGCGGGCGTGGTGGCGCCTAGCGCGCCGGGGAATACTACGCCCATGCTGCGCCGCGCCTTCTCCGCCCTCTTCTGGGCCTTCCTCGTCGTGAGCTCGGCCCTGATGTTCCCGATCGCCTTCGCGATCTGGCTGGTGACGGCGCCGTTCGACCCGCGCCTGCGCTGGCTGCACCAGTTCACCTGCTTCTGGGGATCGCTCTACACGTGGTTCAATCCCGCCTGGCCGGTGGAGCTGCACGGCCGCGAGAAGATCCGCCCGGACGTCACCTACGTGATGGTCGCGAACCACCAGTCGCTGCTCGACATCCTGGTGCTCTTCCGTGTGTTCGCGCACTTCAAGTGGGTGTCGAAGGTCGAGAACTTCCGGATTCCGTTCATCGGCTGGAACATGTCGCTCAACCGCTACATCCAGCTCAAGCGCGGCGATCGCGCGAGCGTGATCCGGATGATGCAGGAATGTCGCAAGTGCTTGTCGGGCGGCAACTCGATCATGATGTTTCCCGAAGGCACGCGCTCGCCCGATGGCCGCCTGCGCGCCTTCAAGACCGGCGCCTTCGAGCTGGCGAAGGCGGCCCGCACGCCGATCCTGCCGATCATCCTCGATGGCACCGCCAACGCCCTGCCCAAGCGCGGCTTCGTGCTCCAGGGCCGACACCCGATCCGGATCACGATCCTCGACGAGGTGCGGCCGGAATCCTTCGCCGAGGAATCGGTCGACGAGCTGACCGCGCGAATGCGCGAGCTGATCGCCAGCCACCTCGAGCCCGCCGAGAAGGCGATCTAACGCCGCTGCCGGTGGAGCGCCGGGTCGACGCAGGCCGCCATCGCGGCGGCGTCGAGGCCACCGCCGAGGAAGGCGCCGATGCGCGCCGCCACCGGGCCCGGCTCGGCGAGCAGCTCGGCAAAGTCGACCCGGAGCCAGACGAGATCCTCGCGCGCATCCAGCCAGCGCTCGGTCCGCGCGAGCTGCTCCTCGAGCGCGGGAAGCAGCCGCGCGTCGTCCGCCTCGTCGGGCGCGGAGCCCCGGCGGGCGAGCATCACGCGCTGGGAGGCCAGCACCTCGTCGAGGCTCCGGCGCACCAGCAACACTTTGCAAGGTAGCCCTGGCGGAAGCCAGGGCAGCAGGCTGTGGACCAGCTTGAGGGCGCGGCCGGCCATCCCGGGCAGCCAGGAGGCGTCACGCGCGAGGCCTCGCGCCGCCTCCAGCTCGAAGTAGCCGCGGGGGTTGTCCGCGTCGGCGCGCCGCACGCCATCGCTCGCGACGGGATGGCCGCCGGCCGCGAGCATCTGCATCAGGAGCGAGGTTCCCGAGCGCGGGACGCCGGTCACGATCGTCACGCTGCCCTCGGGCTTCGCCGGCATCCCGTCCCAGCGTACCAGCGTCACCGCCTCGCGCGAGAAATCCGCCGCGGGCGCGGGACGCTGCCGCCCCGATTGCGCGCCGGCTGCGGCTGCGGCCGGCGCCTGCCCTCGTCACCCCGCTCCGCCGCCCGGCCACCCCCCGGCAGGGCTCGCCGTGCGCGCGAGCGGGGCGAAGGCATGACGCAGGAGCAGGCGATCAGCTGGCTGCAACAGGTCGGCGGAGCCCTCTACCACACCCCCAACCCCGAGCGGGGGCGCACCGCCTGGGTGGCCGTCGTGCGCACGCCATGGACGGGCGCGCGCCGCGGCAAGCTGATCATCGCGCTGGGCTCGACCATGCACGAGGCGGCAGCCGCCGCCGAGGACCAGTGGCAGAAGCTCTGGCAGGATCCGGGCGACGCCCGTCACTGAGGCGCCTCGAGATTGGCCCCAAAGGAGCGGTGGAATCTGGCTCCGGTGCGGGGCCAGCCGTCGGGCTATCCAGGTGTCGCAAACCTGGAGGAGCCCATGGAGACCTACGAGAAGATCGTCCGTGATGCGATCGCCGGAGCGCCCTTCGCCCGCAAGCTCGGAATCGCCTGCGAAGCCGTCGCGGGGGACCGCGTGGTGATGCGCCTGCCCTGGACCCACGACCACACCACGCTCGGCGACATGGTGCACGGCGGGGCGATCTCGGCCCTGGTGGACGTCGCCGCCACCGGCGCGTGCTGGGCGACGCCGGATCTCGCGCCCGGCTCGCGCGGCACCACGATCGGGTTCTCGCTCTCGTTCCTGAACGCCGGCCGCGCCCAGGACCTGCTGGCCGACGCGCGCGTCGTGCAGCGCGGGCGTTCGATCGTCACCGCCGAGGTCGACGTGCGCGGCGCCGACGGCAAGCACGTCGCGCGGGCGCTCGTCACCTACAAGAAGTCGTGAGCTAGGGCCAGAAGCGCGCGCGCTCGGCGGCGCCTGGCACGCGGCAGGCGTCCAGCTGGCCGAACCAGCGGTAGCGGCGGCGCACGAAGAAGTCGTAGCCGACGTCGCGCAGGCTGCGGGGCAGCCAGCGCAGCCACGCGAGCAGCCGCCAAGGCCCGGCGAGCTGCGCGCACACGCGCCAGAGGGCGTCGGTGCGCAGGAAGACGCGCGAGCTCCCGCCCGTGGAATCGACCAGCACCAGCGTCTCGAGGTCGACCGGGATCTCGCGGTGTTGGCGGCGCAGCGCCGCCGCCGTCACGCCCTGTAGCGGCGCGAAGCCGAGCCGGCCGCTGGGATCGTGCGCGAGCAGCCAGCGCACGGCGCCGTCGCAGAAGCCGCAGACGCCGTCGAAGAGCACCAGTCGGGCGGGCAGCGCCCGCGGAGCGGATGCCAGCGCTTCGGCCATGCGAGCGAGTCTAGCGAAGCGGGCCTCGCGGGCGGAGCGCCCGCGTCAGCCTTCGTCCTCGCCCGCGTCGCCGATCCCGAAGACCGCGCGGGCGCGGTCCTCCCACTGCGTGTGCGGGAGCTTCTCGCGCGCCTTGCGGACCTTCTCGAACAGCTCGTTGGCCTGCTCCTGCTTGCCCGTCCATTCCGCGGCAAAACGGCCGGACCGGATCTCGTCGAGGATCTCGCCCATCTTGGCCTTGAGCGAAGCGTCGAGCCCGAGGTAGCGGATCCCGCGCGTGATGCTGCCGTACTGGCTGGTCCGCGAGTGGAAATCCATCTGACGGACCATCCCGACCTCGCGGATCTTCTCCAGGCTGAACGCGAACTCGCCCGAGAGGTAGAGCTCGAGGAGCACCGCCTCCGGCGGATAGCCGGCCCCCACGAGCAGGTCGATGGCGGACATCATGACGCGCCCGAAGGCGGGGCCGAATCCCTGCTCGGTGAAGAGATCCAGCGAAGCCTCGTCGTGCATCGACATCTCGATGCAGCCGGCGCGCGTCGAGCCGATCCCCTTGGCGATCGCGAGCATGCGCGCGCGCGCCCGCCCCGTAGCATCCTGGTGTACCCCCACGAAGCTCGGGAAGCCCCGGCCCTCGAGAAACGTCTCGCGCACGCCCACGCCGATCATGCGGGGCGCCACCAGCACGACGTCGAGCTCGGAAGCCGGGCGGATCAGCTCGAAGGCGACGTTGTAGCCGGAGGCGAAATCGACGAGCGCGCCGGCGCGCAGGTTCGGCGCCACCTGCGCAGCAAAGACGGCGGGCATGATCTCGTCCGGGAGGAGCAGCATCACGGCGTCCGCGCCCGCGCAGGCCTGCGCGATCGGCAGCACCTCGAAGCCGTCGCTCTCCGCCTGCTCGAGCGCGGCGTCGCGGATGTTGCCGATCACCACGCGCAGCCCGGAATCCCGCAGGTTGAGCGCCTGCGAGCGGCCCTGGTTGCCGTAGCCGACCACCGCGATCGTCTCGCCCGCGAGCGATCCGAGGTCGGCGTCTTCGTCGTGATAGATCGTCGCCATGCGCCCTCCGCCGGTTGCGCGCCGATTCTATCACCCCGGCCGCGCGGGCCGGGCGGTCAGTCGGGGAGCAGCCCGGCGAAGCGGCGCAGGAGCGTGCGGCCGTGGGGGCTGTCGCTGGCGGCGGCGGTGAGCGCGTCCGGATCGAGGCCCTCGGCGAGCAGCAGCTCGCGCCGCGCCGCGAGGTAGCCGCGCACCACGTCGGCGTCGAACTCGGGGTGGAATTGCACGCCCCAGGCGCGCTCGCCGATCGCGAACGCCTGGTGCGGGTCGCCGTCGCTCGCGCCGAGCAGGCGCGCGCCGGCCGGCAGCTCGAGCACGGCCTCGACGTGCGTCGCCTGCATCCGCAAGCGCTCGGGGAGCGGCCCGAAGAGCGGATCGCCGCGCGCGGCGGCGCAGAGCGCGATCTCGACGCTGCCGATCTCGCGCCCGCGCGGGTTGGGCCCGACGCGGCCACCCAGGCCATGCGCGAGCAGCTGGTGCCCGTAGCAGATGCCGAGCACGGGCGTCCCGGCCCGCACGGCGCCGGCCAGCCAAGCGGCGGCGCGCTCGCTCCAGGGCTCGCGGTGGCTCACCATCGCGGACGAGCCGGTGACGACGACGCCGGCGAAGTCGGCGGGCGCGGGCAGCGGCTCGTCCTGATAGGCATGCGCGATCCGGATCCGCGCGGGGGGGAGGCCCATGCCGGCCGAGATCCAGTCCTCGTAATCCCCGCGCCGACGGGCGAGCTCGGGCAGCGTCCGGCCGGACTTCACGATCAGCAGCGGTCGCAATCCCCGGCCTCCTGGACGAGCGAGTCTAGGACACGCCGCGGCGGCGAGCCGGAAGCCGCCGACGGTGTGCTATGCGAGCGTGGCATTCGGGAGGCGGCATGCAGCTCGAGGGAGCGACGATCGCGGTGACGGGAGCCACGGGCTTCCTCGGCCGCTATCTGGTCGACACGCTGCTCCGGCGCGGGGCCCGCGTGGTGGGAGTGGTGCGCAACCCGGACCGCGTGCCGGAGCTGCGCGAGCGCGGCGTCGAGCTGCGCCGCGCCGACCTCGCCGAGCCGGACCGTCTGATGGCGGGCTTCCGCGGCGTCGACGCCGTGGTCTCGAACGCGGCGCTCCTCTCGCTGCGCACCCAGCGCTGGAGCGATTACGTTCAGACGAACGTGGACGGCACCGTGAACGTCTGCGAAGCCGCCGCGGCGGCCGGCGTCCGCCGGATCGTCTACGTGTCGTCGGTCAGCGTATACCGGGGCCGCCGCCAGCACGTGGTCGACGAGGATCACGTCCAGTGGGCGAGCGACGTCCGGCCAGGGCGCCTGAACGCCTACCCGCTTTCGAAGGCGCTCGCCGAGCAGGCGGCGCTCCGGATCGCGCAGGCCCAGCGTCTCGATCTCACGATCCTGCGGCCAGGGGGCATCTACGGCGCCTTCGACGGCAACTTCATGCCGATCTTCCGCGCCTTCCTGCGGCCGAAGCTGACCCTCTATCCCGCCTGGTTCCGGCTGCCGCTGGTGTACGCCGGCGACGTCGCCGAGGCGCTCGCGCTCGCGCTCGAGAAGCCGGGCTCGATCGGCCGGGCCTACAACATCGCGGGGGAGGATCGCTCGGCGTGGGACTTCGCGCGCGCTTGGAAGGCGGCCGGAGGCCACTTCCCGTGGCTGATGCTGCCGGTTCCGTTTCCCTACCGGCGGGTGTACGACACGGCGCGCGCTCTCGAGGAGCTCGGTTGGCGCGCGCGGCCCTATCTGGACGGGCTGCGCGAGACCCTGGCGTTCGAACGCCAGGGTCTCGCGCGCAACAGGCCCGTTACTGGGTCTTCAGCTCGACCCGGCGATTGAGGGCGCGGCCCTCATCCGTCTCGTTGCTCGCGATCGGTCGCGACTCGCCGTAGCCCACGGCGGTCAAGCGCGAAGCCGACACGCCCCTGCCCACCAGGTGGCCCCGCACGCTCTCCGCGCGGCGCTCCGAGAGGCCCTGGTTGTAGGCATCCGTGCCGATCCAGTCGGTATGGCCCTCGACCGCCACCGACACGTTGCGGCATTCGTTGAGCTGGTCGGCCGCAGCGTCCAACACCACCGACGACGCTCCGTCGACCTCCGCGCTGTCGAACGCGAAGTTCACACCGCGGAGCACGATGCGTCCGCAGTTGTCGGCAACCGGGGCCGGAGCCGGAGCCGGGGCCGGGGCCGGCGGCGGCGGCGGCTTGGCCGGCGCGCCGTAGAAGCTGCAGACGATCGGAACGCTGGCGAGCGGGCCGCCGTCCCCTGCACATCCAGCGGCGAACGAGAGCATCAGGCTGACGACGATCAAGCGAAGTGCAAGCATCGGACCTCCTTTAGGGCGAGCGGCCGCTCCGCTCCCGCGGGCGTGCCAATCGGCGGCAGATTATACGAGCGCTCTAGACTCCACCAGACGGATTGATGAGAATCTTGTGCCTGGTGACGCCTCGAACCGCCTTTGAGTTGGCTTCGGGGGGCGCCCACCGCACCGGAGACTCTCGGGCGTGTCCGGCTGAGCACACAATGCCGAACTGCGCACGGGGACCGCTGGCCGGCGCGAGGCCCTGGCGCGGAACGCCAGGGCCTCGCGCGGCAACAGGCCGCTATTCGGTCTTCAGCTCGACCCGGCGGTTGAGCGCTCGACCCTCATCGGTTTCATTGCTCGCGATCGGCCGCGACTCGCCATAGCCCACTGCAGTCAGCCGCGACGCCGACACACCCCGGCTGACCAGGTGGCTGCGCACGCTCTCCGCGCGCCGCTCCGACAGTGCCTGGTTGTACGCATCCGTGCCGATCCAGTCCGTGTTCCCCTCGACGCGCACCGCCACGTTCCGGCACTCGTTGAGTTGCTCGGCAGCCGCGTCGAGCACCACCGACGACGCCGCGTCGATGTCCGACTTGTCGAACGCGAAGTTCACGCCGCGGAGCACGATGCGTCCGCAGGTATCGGGTGCCGGGGCCGGGGCCGGAGCCACCGGGGCCGGAGCGGGGGCGGGCGCCGGAGGCGGAGCTCCGCATTCCTGATTTTCCCCGAGCAGATTGCACTTGGGCCTACCGTTGCTCGCGCATCCGGCGGCGAGCGAAACCATCAGACTGACGACGACCAGGCGAAGGGCGAGCATCGGTTCTCCTTTGAGCGAGCGGCCGCTCCGCTCCCGCGGGCGTGCCAGGCGGCCGCAGGGTATCCGAGACTGCATCGCGCCACCAGATGAATCTCGGGGCTATGCCCCCTCCGGCCCATCACGGCTCGAATCCGCCCCCCTCCAGGCGACGCCAGCCCCCGGCCGCAAAACCGCCCCCGTCCACGTGTAGGGTCGTGCCGGTCACGAAGCGCGAGAGGTCCGAAGCGAGGTACACCGCTGCGCCCGCCACGTCCTCGACACCGCCACGCACGGGAAGGGGGGTATTTACCCGCACCGAGCCGATCCCAGGGGTCGGGATGAGATCCGGAGCGATGCAGTTGACCCGGATCCGGCGCTCTCCGAGCTCGAGCGCGAGGCTGCGCGTCAGACTCGCGACCGCGGCCTTCATGGCGGCGTAGGTGGCGTAGCCCGGCGCGGCGCGATGCGCTTCGATCGACGTGAGGTTGATGATGGAGCCGCCGCTCGGCGGCATCAGCGGCACGGCGGCGCGCACGCAGTTCGCGACGCTCCCGAAATTCTCGCGCACCAGCGCGTCCTGGCCCCCGGGCGTCAGCTCCAGGAAGGGCGCGAAGAAGCCGCCCCCCGCGTTGTTCACGAGCACGTCCACGCGCTCGAAGCTCTGCGCGACGGCGGCCAGGAAGCCCCGTACGCGCGGCTCGTCGCGCACGTCGAGGACTTCGGTCAGGACGCGCCGCCCGGCCGCCCGCGCGGCCCGCGCCGTCGCCTCGAGGTTCTCGGCGTCGCGGTCGCAGAGCGCGAGATGCGCGCCGAAGCGCGCGAACGCCAGCGCGATGCCGGCGCCGATTCCGACCGCGGCGCCGGTCACCACGGCGATGCGGTCCGTCAGCAATACCGAGCTGGGGTCGAGGTCCATGGCGGCGGCCCGCCGCAGGCTACGCGCGGGCTGAGCTGAACTCAAGCCGCGATTGAGCTGGAAGATCTCGGGCTTGTGCGCCGGCGAGCGGCTCTCATACACTGCGCGCATGGAACGACGGGCCCGCTTCGGGGTGACGCTCCCCCAGATCAAGCGCAGCTGGGAGGAGACGCGCGCCACCGCGACGCTCGTCGACGCGCTCGGGTTCGATTCGCTCTGGGCCTGCGATCACCTGTACGGCGTCCCGCTGCCGAGCCTGCCGATCTTCGAAGCCTGGAGCCTGCTCGGCGCCATCGCCGCGATCACCGAGCGCGTCCAGCTCGGCACGCTGGTCACCCCGCCCTTCTTCCGCAACCCGGCGGTGCTCGCGAAGCAGATCGCCACCATCGATCACGTCTCGAACGGGCGCACCATCGCCGGGCTCGGCTCGGGCTGGTTCGAGGCGGAGTTCCGCGGCTATGGCTGCGAGTTCCCACCGCTCCCCGAGCGCATGCGCGCGCTCGAGGAATCCGTCCAGATCCTGCGCAGCCTGTGGACGGAGGAGAAGACCAGCTTCTCGGGTCGACACTTCTCGGTGAAGGACGCGGTCTGCGAGCCGAAGCCCGTGCGGCGCCCGCCGATCCTGATCGGCGGCGGAGGCGAGCGCGTGCTGATGGGCATCGTCGCGCGCCACGCCGACATCTGGAACAACCTGGCCGTCTTCCAGCCCGTCCTTCCCGCCAAGATCGAAGCGCTGCATCGGCGCTGCCGCGAGCTCGGGCGCGATCCCGCCACGCTCGAGATCTCGCAGCAATGCGTGGTGGTGATCGAGGAGACGATGGACGCCGCCCGCGCTTCGCTCGAGAAGGCGAAGAAGATCTACGGCGGCCACATGGGCTCGGGGCTCGAGGAGCACGGCATCTGGGGCGCGCCTGATCAGGTCATCGAACGGATCGAGCGACACCGGCGGCTCGGCTGCAGCCTCTTCGTGATCGAATTCTTCGGCCGTGACACGCGCATCCCCGCCCGGCTCTTCGCCGAGAAGGTGATGCCCGCGTTCTAGCGGAAGGGCGCCGCTCTTCGAGAGGGACCTTGGGCCTCGCGCGACTCGACGGACGCATCTGTCTGATCACCGGCGCCACCTCCGGCATCGGCCTTGCGACCGCCGCCGGGCTGGCGGCCCTGGGCGCGCACGTCGTGATGGTCGGTCGCGACCGCGGGCGCGGCGAGCAGGCGCGCAAGGCGGTGATCGAGAAGAGCGGCAACGACCGGGTCGACCTGCTGCTCGCGGACCTCTCGTCCCTGGCCGGAGTCCGGGGGCTCGCCGAGGAGTTCCTGGCGACGTATCCGGCGCTGCACGTGCTGGTGAACAACGCGGGCACGGTCGAGCTCTCGCGCACCACCACCGTCGACGGCTTCGAGAAGACCTTCGCCGTGAATCATCTCGCGTACTTCCTGCTCACGAACCTGCTGCTGCCACGGCTGCACGCGAGCGCGCCCGCGCGCATCGTGAACGTCGCGTCGGAGGCGCACCGCTTCGGCCGGCTCGACCTGGCGGATCTCCAGAGCGAGAAGAGCTACCAGGCGATGCGGGTCTACGGCACCTCGAAGCTGCTCAACATCCTGTTCACGGTCGCGCTGGCGGAGCAGCTCGCGGGATCCGGCGTGACGGCCAACTGCCTGCATCCGGGAGCCGTGAGCACGCGGCTCGGAAAGAACAACGGAGTCTTCGCGCGGATCCTGATCGGCCTGCTGCGCCCCTTCTTCCTGAGCCCCGAGCAGGGCGCGGCGAATTCGATCTTCGTGGCGGCGTCGGATCAGCTGGACGGCGTGAGCGGGAAATACTTCGTCAAGCAGCGGGCCGTGCCGCCGTCGCGGCGATCGCGCCGCCCGCGCCTCGCGCAGCGCGTCTGGGCCCGCAGCAGCGAGCTGGTCGGGCTGACGCCATGAGCGCGCGAACCGGCGCGAAGGACCTCTCCTCCTCCCGCGCGGTAACCCATGGAATCCGGGTCGAGGTGCAGGCCCGCTACTCGCCCGACCACTCCGAGCCGCAGCGCAACCACTGGTTCTTCCTCTACACGGTGCAGATCGCGAACGAAGGCAGCGAGACGGTGCAGCTGCTCTCGCGCCACTGGATCATCACGGACGCCACCGGACGGGTCGAAGAGGTGCGCGGCCCGGGCGTGGTCGGGGAGCACCCGGTGCTCGAGCCCGGCGAATCCTTCGAATACACCTCCGGCTGCCCTCTCCCGACGCCCTTTGGCTCGATGCACGGCAGCTATCAGTTCAGCACCCGCAAGGGCGAACAGGTCGAGGCCGAGATCGCCCGCTTCGAGCTCCGCCAGTCGGGCGCGCTCCACTAGCCTGCTCATCCCCGCGGGATTTCGTCTCCCCTCGATTGACACCTTCCTCAAGATCCGGAACACTCCATCCGCATAAACAGATGGAGACTCACATGGCCCTCGATCGCCGCCCCGCCTACAAGGTCGCCGACATCCAGCTGGCCGCCCGCGGCCGCAAGGAGCTCCGCCTCGCGGAGCACGAGATGCCCGGCCTGATGTCCCTGCGCGAGCGCTACCGCGGCGAGCGGCCGCTGGCCGGCGTGAAGGTAATGGGCAGCCTGCACATGACCATTCAGACCGGCGTGCTGATCGAGACGCTCACCGAGCTCGGCGCCGACGTGCGCTGGGTCAGCTGCAACATCTTCTCCACCCAGGACCACGCGGCCGCCGCGGTGGTGGTGGGCCCCAAGGGCACGCCCGAGAAGCCGCTCGGCGTCCCGGTCTTCGCCTGGAAGGGCGAGACCCTCGAGGAGTACTGGTGGTGCACCGACGTCGCGCTGGAGTGGCCCGATGGCTCCGGCCCAGATCTGATCGTCGACGACGGCGGCGACGCCACCCTGCTGATCCACAAGGGTGTCGAGTTCGAGAAGGCCGAGAAGGTCCCCGACTTCAACCCCGAGACGGACTCCGAGGAGTGGGGACACGTGCTCGAGCTGCTGCGCCGCGAGCAGCAGCGCAGCCCGGGGCGCTGGACGAAGGCCGCGCGCAAGATCCGCGGCGTCTCGGAAGAGACCACCACGGGCGTGCACCGGCTCTACCAGATGGAGAAGAACGGCACGCTGCTCTTCCCGGCGATCAACGTCAACGACTCCGTCACCAAGAGCAAATTTGACAACATCTACGGCTGCCGCCATTCGCTGCCCGACGGGCTGATGCGCGCGACCGACGTGATGCTGGGCGGCAAGGTGGCGGTGGTCTGCGGCTTCGGCGAGGTCGGCAAGGGCTGCGCGCAGGCGCTGCGCGGCCAGGGCTGCCGCGTGATCGTGACCGAGATCGATCCCATCTGCGCGCTTCAGGCGGCGATGGAGGGCTACGAGGTGAACACGCTGGAAGCCGTGGTCGAGACCGCCGACATCTTCGTCACCGCGACCGGCAATTTCCAGATCATCACGGCCGCGCACATGGCGCGCATGAAGGACAAGGCGATCGTCGGCAACATCGGCCACTTCGACAACGAGATCGACATGGCCGGCCTGCGCAAGGTGCCGGGAATCCGGCGCGACAACGTCAAGGAGCAGTACGACGAGTGGATCTTCCCCGACGGCCACGGCGTGCTGGTGCTGGCCGAGGGCCGGCTGCTCAACCTCGGCTGCGCCACCGGCCACCCGAGCTTCGTGATGTCCGCGTCCTTCACCAACCAGGTGATGGCGCAGCTCGAGCTGCATCGGAATTCCGGCAAGTACCAGAAGAAGGTCTACGTGCTGCCCAAGCACCTCGACGAGGAGGTGGCGCGCCTGCACCTCGCCCAGCTCGGCGTGAAGCTCACCAGGCTCACGCCGGAGCAGGCCGAGTACATCGGCGTGCCCGACGGCGGCCCCTACAAGCCGGACCACTACCGGTATTAGCAAGCACCGCGCTAGCGGTGCGCGCAGCGAGCCGAAGGCGAGCGGAGTTCACCCAGACCGGCCGAAGGCGAGCGGAGTTCACTCAGACCTGATCCTGCGGCGCAGGCGCCCTGCCCGGGAACAGGCGCCGCCGGACCGCCGGGTGGGCGAGCGGCAGCCCCGCGACCGCGACCAGCCCGATCGTCGTCGCCCAGAAGCGCGGCGAGAACGGCTCGGTCAGCGTGGCGCCCAGGCTCGAGAGCAGGAAGGCGCGGGTCGGCCCCGCGACCAGCACCACCGCCAGGAAGGGCAGCCACGCCACGGACGCGAGGCCAGCGCCCCAGTGGAACGGGGTCATGGGGCCGATCGGATGCGCCGTCGCGAGGCCCACCAGCAGCGGGCCGACGCGCTGGCTGTAGCGCTCCAGCGAGCCGAGCCGGCCGCTCATGCGCACGCGGAGCCACTCCCTCCCGAGCGTGCGCGCGAGCGTGAAGCCGAGCAGCGCCGAGAACACGATCCCGAGCCCGCCGAGCAGCGTCCCGAGCGCCGCGCCGAAGACGAGGCCTCCCGCCGCGAGCAGCAGCAGGGACGGAATCAGCAGGAACTGCCGGAAGGTGACCAGGCCGACGTAGATGACGGGAGCCACCAGACCGAGGCCCCGGACCCAGTCGCGCAGGGATTCGGCGCCGAGCTCGGCGCCGATCTGGCCGCGAACCGCGCGGCCCGCCAGGAACAGGGCGGTGAGCACGACGAGCAGGACCCAGGGGGAGCGTCGGGTCATCCCGCTAGGCTAGCGGAGGCACGCAAGCCAAGCGCGCAGCGGCCGAAGACACGCAAGCGAAGCGCGCAGCGAGCCGAAGGCGAGCGGAGTTCATAAGACCAGGAGGTGAATCGATGCCCGAGCTCGGCTTCCGCTCCGCCAGCGAGCTGCTGCGCGCCCTGCGCCAGCGCGAGATCTCGAGCCGCGAGCTGTTGGAGCACTACCTCGCGCGCGTCGAGGCCTGGAACCCGGCGCTGCGAGCCGTCGTGACGCTCGACGAGGGGCGCGCGCGCCGGCGCGCCGACGAGGCCGACGCGGCGCTCGCCCGCGGCGAGGCCCGCGGCCCCCTGCACGGCCTCCCCATCAGCGTCAAGGACTGCTTCGAGACGAAGGGCCTGCGCACCACGGCGGGCTCGCGGCGCCTCGCCGAGCACGTGCCGACCTCGGACGCCGTCGCGGTGGCGCGGCTCGAGGCCGCCGGCGCGATCCTGTTCGCGAAGACCAATACCCCGTCGCTGGCGATGGACTGGCAGACCTACAACCCGCTGTTCGGGACCACCTGCAATCCCTGGGACGTCTCGCGCACCCCCGGCGGGTCGTCCGGCGGCTCCGCCGCGGCGATCGCCGCCGGCCTCTCGGGGCTCGAGCTCGCCAGCGACATCGGCGGCTCGATCCGCGTCCCGGCCGGCTGGTGCGGAATCTTCGGCCACAAGCCGAGCTGGGGGATCGTTCCGCAGCGCGGGCACATCCCCGGCTGGCCCGGATCGCTGCGCGAGGAAGACATCAACGTGATCGGGCCGCTGGCCCGCAGCGCCGAGGATCTCGCGCTCGCGCTGCGCGTGCTCGCCGGTCCCCTGCCGGACCGCGCGCTCGGCTGGAAGCTCGAGCTGCCGCCCCCGCGCCGGGAAGCGCTCCGCGAGTTCCGGGTCGCCGCCTGGCTCGACGATCCGGCCGGCCCCGTCGACGCCGCGGTGCGCGAGCGGCTGGAGGCGGCCGTCGCGGCGCTGCGCGGCGCGGGCGTGGTGGTCGACGAGCAGGCGCGCCCGGGCTTCTCGCTCCAGCAGGCGGTCGAGCTCTACCGGAACCTGATGATCCCGATCACGGGCGCCGTGATGGGCGACGCGGAGTTCCAGGCCATCTACAAGCACGCCGAGGCCGCGGCGCCCGACGATCCCAGCGAGCTGATGCGGTCGCTGCGCAGCGTCGGCCTGCGCCATCGCGATTGGCTGCTGCTGATCGAGGAGCGCGAGCGGCAGCGCGCGCTCTGGGCCGATTTCTTCCGACGCTTCGACGTGCTGCTCTGCCCGGTGGCGCCGGTCGCGGCCCTCCGCCATGACCACGGCGAGCCGATGCTCCTGCGCAGGCTCGAGGTGAACGGCGAGGCGCGCCCGTACACCGACCTGTTCGCCTGGCCGGGGCTGGTCGGCGTGGCGCATCTGCCGGCCAGCGTGGCGCCCGTCGGGCGAACGCGAGCCGGGCTTCCGGTCGGGATCCAGATCGTCGCCCCCTACCTCGAGGACCAGACCTCGATCGCGTTCGCCGCGCAGCTCGAGCGGCTGCTGGGCGGCTTCGAGCCACCGGCGGGTCCCCCGAAGCTGGGTTAAAGGTATGGGGTGGCGCTCCCGAACCACCCATCATGAAGGTAAAGACCCCCGCTCGACTGCTCCGATCCGCGCCGATCCTCGTCGCCGCCGCGCTGCTGGCCGGCCCGGCCGGGGCCGAGCTGCGCTGCAACGTGATCCCCAACCTGATGCGGGGATACCTCCAGAACCACGTCCGCTTCAACGAGCTGACCGAGGAGATCGAGCGGCGTTCGATCGAGACCTACGTGCGCCGGCTCGACTCGTCGCGCACCCTGCTGCTCGCCTCGGAAGAGGCGGCGATCCGCGCATCGCTGCGCGGGATCTTCGACAGCCTGGCCAAGGACGATTGCTCGCGCCTGACCGACCTCCAGAAGACGATGATCCGTCACCACGAGGCGGCGGCGAAGTTCGTGCGCACGACCGTGAGCGATCCCGCCTACGCGGTCGACACCAACGTCGAGATCGTGCTCGACCCCGAGAAGCGCGGCTACCCGGTCACGGCCGCGGATCGCGACCAGCTCCAGAAGAGCCTGATCCACTTCCAGATCTCGAACTACCTGGCCACCGACACGCCGCTCGAGGAAGCCAAGCGGCGGCTGATCCAGCGCTACGAGCGCCGGCTCAAGCAGCTGCTCGACGTGCCGCCGTCCGAGATCAACGCGGACTTCCTCGACTCCTTCGCGGTGTCGCTCGACCCGCACTCGAACTACCTCTCGGCCGACGTGCTCGAGGATTTCCGCATCAGCATGACGCTCTCGCTGGAGGGGATCGGCGTCGCGCTGGCCGAGCGCGACGGCTACGCGGTCGCGGAACGGATCATCCCCGGCGGCGCCGCGGACCGGCAGAAGGGCCTGAAGCCGAAGGACAAGATCATCGCCGTCGCGCAGGAAGACGGGAAGCCGGTCGACATCATCGACATGCCCCTGCGCGACGCGGTAGCCCTGATCCGCGGCAAGAAGGGAACCAAGGTCGGGCTCACGGTGCTGCGCCAGAGCGAGAAGACCGAGCGCTTCTCGATCGAGATCGTGCGCGACACCATCGATCTCGAGGAGCAGGCGGCCAAGCTGCGCTTCGAAGAGCGCGACGTGGACGGCAAGCACCTCAAGCTCGCCGTGCTCGAGCTGCCCTCGTTCTACGGCGACGCGGATCCGAGCAAGCGCCAGTGCACCGACGACATCGGCCGCCTGCTGGCGCAGGTGAAGGAGGAGAAGGCCGACGGCCTCCTGCTCGATCTCTCCCGCAACGGCGGCGGGCTGCTCCAGCACGCCGTGGAGATCTCGGGCTACTTCCTGCGCGAGGGCGAGGTGGTCGCGATCGCGAACGGCCACGGGCAGAAGCAGATGCTGAAGGACCCGGACCGATCCACCCGCTACGCGGGCCCGCTGGTGGTGCTCACCTCGCGGGTGAGCGCCTCGGCGGCGGAGATCCTGGCCGGCGCGCTCAAGGACTATCAGCGCGGCGTGATCGTCGGCGACGACCACACCTTCGGGAAGGGCACCGTGCAGACCGTCTCCACGCTGCCGCCCGGGGAGGGCGCGCTCAAGATCACGACCGGCCTGTTCTTCCGCCCGGGCGGGCAGTCGACCCAACACTCGGGGGTGCCGGCCGACGTGGTGATGCCCTCGTTCCTGTCCGGTGTCGGCGACGAGTTCGGGGAGAAGACGCAGCCCTACTCGCTGCCTCCCGAGAGCATCGCGCCCTTCCTGGGCAATTCCGCGAATTCCGAGAACGGCCCCGATCGCTGGCGGCGCATCACGCCGGGCACGGTCGCCGTGCTCTCCGAACGCTCGAAGCGGCGGATCGAGGGCAACGCGGAGTTCGTCGAGCTGCGCGAGAAGATCGCGGAAGCGAAGGCGAACAACGGCGTCGTGCGCCTCTCCGAGATCCTGAAGCAGCAGGAGCAGGCCAAGGCCGAAGGCGCGGCCAAGACCGTGGGCGAGAGCGCCGCCAGCCAGGGCGCGACCGGCGTGATCGGCGAGGGCGCGTCGGCCGGCGGGATCGCGCCGGGCGCCGAGCCCCCGGATCCCGACGACGAGACGCGGTCGCCGCAGGTCGACGAAGCGCTGATGATCCTGGCCGATCTGATCACGCTCTCGCAGTGAGGTGCGCGCGCAGCTCGCTGCGCTGCATCAGGCGGCCCATGCCTCCGAGCGCGGTGCAGTTGAGCGCGGCCGCGTGGGCCGCGAGCTCCAGCGCCGGAGCCAGCCCGAGCCCGAAGTAGAGGCCGGCCGCGAAGGCGCCGTGGAAGGCGTCGCCGGCGCCGGTGGTGTCGACCACCCGGACCCGCCTCGCGCGGTAGCGGCGCACGCGCCCGTCTTCGAGATAGATCCCCCCGCGCGCCCCGAGCGTCACCACCGGCGTCCCGCCGCTCTCCGCGCGCAGCCGGCGCAGGAGCCGCTCGGGATCCGCGCCGGTCCAGCCCGCGCCGAACTCGAGCGGCACGATCGGGTAATCGACGTACGGCAGCAACGCCAGGGAGCCCGGTCGCGGGCGGTTCAGGTCCGCAATCACGGTGGCGCCCAGGCGCCGCGCGCGCTTCACGGCGCGCAGGGCCTGGGCGGGAAAGTGTCCATCGACCAGCAGCAGCGTGCGGCGATCGATCGGGGAAAGGTCGAAGGGCGGCGCCCGGCGCTCGAGCGCGCGGCGGTCCGGCACCAGGAAGCTGCGCTCGCCTCCGCGCCGCTCGACGAGCACCACCGCGACGGTCGTCCGAGCGTCCGGCGAGCGCAGCACGCGCCGGGTGTCCACGCCCGCGTCGCGCAGCGCGCGGCGCACCAGACGCCCGTCGGCGTCGTCGCCGTGCAGCGAGAGCAGCTGCGCCCGGCATCCGAGCCGGGCCGCCTGCGCGAGCGCGGTGCCCATCATCCCGCCGCTCTGCACCACGCGCTCGCCATAGCGGAGCCGCGACTCGCCCACGCGCAGATGCTCGACCACGTAGAGATGATCGATCACGCTGAGCCCGAGGCCCACGATCCGGCGGTAGCGCGCGCGCATCCGGCGCCTGATTTACCCAAGGGCCCCGGGATCCGCTAGGCTGGCCGCGCCCCGACGTTCGCGGGTCCGGCGTTTCCTCCTCGCAGCCGCCGCCACTCGATCGCACGGACGGCTCGACGAGCCGTGTCGCACGGAGTTCCAGCGTGAGCGTGCTGCCGCTCGTCACCGTGATCGCGCTGCTGGCGGGCTTCGCCGCCTCGCTCGCGCTGCTTTTCCGGAGCGGCGAGATGCGCGCGGGGCTGCTCAGCGCCGTGCTCGCACTGCTGCTGGTGCACCCGGCGCTGACGCTCTGGCAGGGGCCGGCCCGCTCGATCGGCTTCGACGCGGCCACGGCCGCCGACGCCGCCTACCTGCTCTCCGGCCTGCTCTGCCTGTTCGTGGTGGCCGCGCTCTGGCGCACGCTGGGCGAGCGCGATCGCATCGAATCGCTGCACTGGGACGCGATGGAGGGTGTGCGCGCGCTCGGCGAGCTCGGCGGCTCCCGCTCGGGGGACTGGGACGCGAACCTCTCCCGGCTGCTCGAGATCGGCTGCGCCTGCTTCGGGGTCGAGGTGGGCGTGGTCTCGCGCGCCGGCGGCAAGCGCTACGAGGTGATGGCGATCCGCGCGCCAGCGACCTTCCCGGTCGCGAAGGGGAGCGTCTTCCCGCTCGAGGAGACCTGCTGCGCAGCCGTGCTCGGCGCCTCCCGGCCGGTGACGCTGGGCGGACCCGGCGGCGCTCCGACGCCTGCCAACGCGTTCCGCTTCGAGTCTTATCTGGGAACCGCGGTCCCGCTGGAGGGCGGCGTCTACGGAACGCTCTGCTTCGCGAGCCTCGGCCCGCGCAAGACCGCCTTCACCGCCACCGACAAGGACCTGCTCCGCGTGATGGCGCAGTGGCTGGGGACGGAGCTCGAGCGGCGCGAGCGCGCCCGCGCGCCGGCCCGGCGAGCGGCGCGCCCGGGCGGAGCCGAGCGCAGCGGCCCGGCCCGCCGGCGCGAGATCGCCGCGGCGCGCAGCGTCGACCTGAACGACGTGCTGGGGCGCGTCCGCCGGCAGCTCGAGCAGGCTACCGGGCCGCGGATCGAGCTCGATCTGCGCGCGGCTCCCGACCTGCGCGCGGCGCAGGACCACCATCTGCCCCTCGACGCGATCGTGCTGTCGCTGGTGCGCAATGCGGTGGATGCGATGCCGGAGGGCGGCAAGCTGACCCTCGAGACCGCGAACCTCGAGGTCGGCGCCGGCGAGCCCGGCGTGGTTCCGGCGCGGATTCCGAACCGCTACGTGACGCTCTCGGTCCGCGACACCGGGAGCGCCCTCGACGCCGGGGCGCTGGCCCGCGTCTTCGAGCCTCCGGCGCCGGGCGCGGAGACGGAGGGGCGGCTGCCGCTCGCGACGGTCTATCGCCTGCTCCAGCGCTGCGGCGGCGACCTCTCGGTGAGCGCCGAGCCGGGACGCGGCACGGACTTCACGGTCTTCCTGCCGCTCGCCGACGCCGCCCCGACGCCGGCGCCCGCACCCGCACCGACACCGAGCACGAGCTAGCCGGCCCAGTGCGAGCGGTACCCGTGCTGTTCGCCGCGCTGCTCCTGGCAGCCTGCCGCGGAGGGCTGCCGGAGCCCGGCCCGTTGCTGCGCGAGCCCGGCTGGGCGGTCGGCGTCGTCTTCCACGACCGCGACGGCGACGGCGCGCGCGGCGCGGACGAGCCCGGCGTCGCGGGCGTCGCGGTCTCCAACGGGCGCGAGGTGGCGCGCAGCGACGAGGCTGGGCGCTACCGGCTGCCGGTGGGCGACGACAGCATCCTGTTCGTCGTCAAACCGAGCGGCTGGCGCACCCCCCTCACGAGCGATCGACTGCCGAGGTTCTTCTACATCCACAAGCCGGCGGGCTCACCGCCGGGTCTGCGCTACCCCGGCGTCGCGCCGACGGGGCCGCTGCCGGCCTCCGTCGACTTCGCACTCACGCCCCAGACGGAGCCCGACGATTTCCGCGTGATCGTCTTCGGAGACACGCAGCCGTACGACCTCGAGCAGATCGACTACCTCGGCCGCGACGTGATCGCCGAGCTGATCGGAAGCGACGCCGCCTTCGGCTTCACGCTCGGCGACCTGGTGGGCGACGACCTCTCCCTGTTCGAGCCGCTGAACCGCGCGATCGCCCGCATCGGCGTGCCCTGGTACGCGGTGATCGGCAATCACGACCTCAACTTCGACGCCCGCGACGATGCGGGCTCCGACGAGAGCTTCGAGCGCGTCTATGGCCCCTCCACCTACGCCTTCGAGTACGCACGCGCCCATTTCCTGGTGATCGACGACGTCGTCTACGGGGGCGCCGACCGCGATCCGCCCACGACGCAGAACTACCGCGGCGGCTTCGGCGCCGATCAGCTCGCGTTCCTGCGCAGCTACCTGGCGGGCGTTCCGCGCGACGAGCTGGTGGTGGCGCTGATGCACATCCCGCTCGCCGGCCCTGCCCCGTTCGGCTTCGAGCAGGGGCGCGAACTGCTGGCGCTGCTCTCGGACCGCCCCAACACGCTCTCGTTCTCGGCCCACACCCACATGCAGTACCAGCTGTTCCTGGGCCCGGAGGCGGGCTTCCAGGGCCCGGAGCCGCACCTGCACGTCAACCAGGCCGCCGTCGCCGGCAGCTGGTGGCTGGGCGCGAAGGACGAGCTCGGCATCCCCCACGCGACCATGCGCTGCGGCGCGCCCAACGGCTGGTCGATCCTCGAGATCGACGGCTCCCGCTTCCGGCTGCGCTTCCAGGCGGCGCGGCGGCCGGCCTCCCACCAGATGAGCATCTTCGCGCCCGCGGCGGTGGCGTCCGCGGACGCCGGCAGGGCCGAGGTGCTGGTCGATGTGTTCGCGGGATCCGATCGCTCGCGCGTCGAGATGAAGCTCGGCGACACGGGCGAGTGGCAGACGCTCGAGCGGGTCGAGCGGCCGGACCCGTTCTACCTCGAGCTGCTCGCGCGCGAGGCCGCGCTCGGCCCGGAGCTCGGTCGGCCGCTGCCGCCCGCCGCGAACTCGCTGCACCTTTGGCGCGGCACGCTCCCCGCGGAGCCGCCGCCGGGCACGCACGCGCTGGAGGTGCGCAGCACCGATGTCTTCGGACAGCGCTTCAGCGACTGGCGCCTGATCCGGATCGAGTGAGCGCGGGCTCGCGCCGCTTCTCCTCGATCACCTCGCGATAGACCGCGAGCACGCATTCGAGCTGCCGCTCCCAGCTGGATCGCTCCGCCTCGCGCCGCGCCAGCCGGCCGGCCTCGGCGCGCAAGACCGGATCGAGGAACGGCCGGATCGCGGCCGCCAGCGCCGCGACGTCCTCGGGCGCGTCGACGACCGCGCCGGTCCGGCCCGGGATCACCACCTCGGCGGCGCCGGCCCGGCGGCTCACCACCACCGGCAGTCCCGAGGCCATCGCCTCCAGCACGGCGTTGCCGAAGGCATCGAAGCGGCTGGGAAAGACCAGGCAGTCCGCGGCGGCGAGCCAGCGCTCGGGATCCGGGCGCACGCCCGCGAAGTGAACGCGGCCGCCGACGCCGAGCTCGCCCGCGAGCTCGCGCGCGCGCCGCAGGCGCGCCGGCCGGTCGCCCCCGAGCACCAACGCGTACGCGCTGGGGAGCAGCCGCAGTGCAGCGAGCAGCGCCGGCAGCCCCTTGCGCCGGAAGTCGCTGCCGACGAAGGCGAGCAGCGGCGTCTCGTCCGGCAGCGCGAGCTCCGCGCGCACGGCCGCGCGCGCCGCCGGCGCGAGGCGCGGCGAGAATCGCTCGGTATCGACCGCCGGGTGGAGCACGCGAACGCGTTCGGGGGCCAGCGGGTAGCGGCGCAGGATCTGTTCGCGTACCAGCGCCGAGATCGGAAGCACGATGCGGCAGCTCCCCGGGCGGTAGCGCTCGCGCTCGATGCGGGCCGCCGCGATCGCCTGCGGCCCGAGCCGGCGCAGCGCCAGCCGCCACCCGGCGCCCTCGCCCTCGAATGCGCCGGCCTGGAAATCCGCGAGGCAACCGCTGCCGTCGCGGTAGACGTCCTGCCGCGAGGTCTTCCCGAAGCCGTGGACGACGTCGAAGGGCCCGAGCGTCGCCAGCGCCCGCCGCGCCAGGCGATCGAAGGCGAAGGGCCGCGCGGCGCGCAGCAAGCCCGGCGGCTCCACCACGCGGTGACAGTGGATGCGCGCGTCCACGCCCGCGTCGCGGCTGGCGCAGATCCAGCTGATCTGATGACCCGCGTCCGCGAGGCGCACGCCGAGATCGTGGATCTGCCGCTCGACCCCGCCCAGCAGCGCGGCGCGGGGATGCAGCAGGGCGATGCGCATCAGACGCGAGGCGCCGGCGCCCTGCCCGGCTCGCCGCCCGTGCGCGGGCCGAGCGGGAAGTGACGCCGCTCGCCGCGGTCGCGCCGCGACCACTCGGCGACCCGCCGCGCGGCCCAATCGCTCGCCTCGCGGGCGAGCCGGCCGCGCTCGCGGCGCAGCCCCGGATCGCGCGCCAGATAGGCGCGCAGCACGCGATGCCGGTCCGCGCGCGAGAGCCCGGGCGCGAGATCGCGCGCGTACGCCTCCAGCTGCCCGAGGGCGCGCACCCGGCGACGCCAGCTGAGCCGGCGCGGCGGAACCAGGGCGTCGAGGTCGAGCAGCGCGAGCCGCCCGTCGCTCCCCACCAGCAGATTGCTGGGCTTGAGGTCGGGGTGGTCGATGCCGGCGGCGTGCAGCACGCCCACCAGCTCGCCCACCGCCGCCAGCAGCGCGCGGCGCCCGCGCCGCGCGGAGGCTCCCTGCACGAGCGCGGCCGGCAGCGGCAGCGAGCCGGCGCGGAACTCCGAGAGCTCCCAGCTCTCGAGCACCAGACCGGCGCGGCGCCGCTCGGCGATCGCCAACAAGGCGGGGCTGTCTACGCCGCACGGCGTCAGCCGCGCGCGGCCGGCCTCGGCGCGCGCCGCGCGCGATCCACGCCACCAATCCGAGAGCGCGCCGCGCACCCCGCGCCAGCGGTGCAGCTTCACCGCCAGGTCGCAGCGCTGCTCGCCGCCGCCGAGCGCCACGCGGCTCACCGACGAGCCAGGGCCCCATTTCTCGCAGGCCTGGCGGCCGAGCGCGTCGTGCTCGCGATGCCGGGCGATCGCCTCGCACACCCGCTCGGCGGAGAGGTCGGCCCGGTGCTGGATCGCGAGGTCGCCGCGCCGGACCTGCCGGAGCGGCGACGGCGCCTGCTTGCCTGCATGCCCCGAAACCATCGCACCCTGTCCCGTGCGGGCGACCGCGCTGCAGTATACGGGCCGCCGCCGGGACGGCTCAAGGATCGCGCCGGGCGGCCGATCCAATCCGTCACCGGGGATCCCGTCGGCCCCCGGCACCGGAGCCTGACGTGGAGCATCTGCGCTGGATCGGCTTCGGGGCGTTCTTCGTCTCGAGCCTCGTGATCGGCGGGCGCCTGCTGCTGCTCGCGCGCCGCAGCGGGCAGATCCCCGAGTTCCTGATCGGCGTCGCCGCGCTCGGCCTGGGACCCTTCGGCTACGGGCTCTCGATGCTCGCCTACGCGCTCGCGAGCGACTCGCTCGCGCTCAGCGCGACCCTGATGGGCAGCGCCCTGCTCGCGATGCAGGTCGGCGCGATCGCGCAGTTCCTGTTCGTGTGGACGGTCTTCCGGCGCGACTCGCTCTGGGCGAAGGCCTTGATCTGGATCGCGATCGCGCTGCTGATCGCGAGCTACGCCGGAGACCTGGTCGAGAACGGCCTCGTCAACCGGCGCAACGACGGCGTCTGGTACTGGCTCGGCAGCCTGACGCGCGCGTCGGTGCTCGGCTGGAGCGCGCTCGAATCGCTGCGCTACCACCGGGTGGCGCGCCATCGCGCACGCCTCGGCCTGGCGGATCCCGTGGTGGCGGCGAGCTTCCTGCTCTGGGGCGTCGGCACCGGAGCGGGCTTCGCGGGCGCGTTGGTGGGCCACGGGACGCGCATCCTCACCGGGCACCCCGTCGCCGAATTTCCGCTGCTGAGCCTGGTCGTCTCGCTGCTCGGGCTGGTCGCGGCGGTCTCGATCTGGCTCGCGTTCCTGCCGACGCCGACCTACCTCCGCTTCGTCCGGTCGCGCGGCGGTCGGGCGGGCGCGATACCCTGGCCCACGGGCTGAGCTGGCCCGGAGGCTCGCATGCAGGACCGCGTCACCGTCTCGCTCGCGCAGGGCATCGCCGACGTCCGCCTGAACCGACCCGACAAGATGAACGCGCTCGACGGCGCCATGTTCGAAGCCCTGGTCGAGACCGGCCGCGGACTCTCGGCCGAGCGCGGCCTGCGCGCGGTGGTGCTCTCGGGCGAGGGCCGCGCCTTCTGCGCGGGCCTCGACGTCGCGAGCTTCCTGGGGGGCGGCGGCCGCTCCCTGTTCGACCGCGAGCCCGGTAGCCCGGCGAACTTCGCGCAGCGCGCGGCCTGGGTCTGGACCGAGCTGCCGGTTCCGGTGATCGCCGCGGTCCACGGCGTCGCCTTCGGCGGCGGCCTCCAGATCGCGCTCGCCGCCGACATCCGCTTCGTCACGCCCGACGCGCGGCTCTCGGTGATGGAAATCAAGTGGGGCCTGATCCCCGACATGACCGGGAGCCAGACGCTGCGCCGGCTGGTCCGCCTGGACGTCGCGAAGGAGCTCACCTACACGGGCCGCGTCGTCTCGGGGAGCGAGGCGGCGGCCCTCGGCCTCGCGACGCATGTGAGCGCCACCCCGCGCGAGGCCGCCCTCGAGCTCGCCCGCGAGATCGCTGGGAAGTCGCCGTCGGCGATCCGCGCCGGCAAGCAGCTGCTGGACGCCTCGGGCCTGCTCGACCTGGAGGCGGGCCTGCGTCTCGAGGAACGGCTCCAGTCCTCGCTGTTCGGCAAGCCGGACCAGATCGAGTCGGTGCGCGCGAACGCCGAGAAACGCGAGCCACGCTTTTCCGATCCGGACTGAGTGAACTTCGCTCGCCTGCGGCTCGCTGCGCGCGGGCTATCGCCCGCTTGCCGGACTCGCAATCGAGGCCAGGCGGCTGCTTGCCAGTCTTGCAAGGCCGCCTTCCGAGGCGGCCGCGCAGCGAGCCGCAGGCGAGCGAAGTTCAGTCGAGCTGAATCGCTCCTGATACGCTGATCACGAGCTCGCTGGTGCCGGCCTCCAGGGCCGGGGGCGCCACGCTCGCGGAATCCATCGCCATCGCCGCGCGCATCATCGGCACGGGGGGCCCGCCGCCGGAGCTGCCGATGCTGATCTGCACGATCTGGTAGCCGCGGCTGGCCAGCCGCTGGCGCACGCGATCCGCGCGGGCCAGGAACGCCGCGAGCGCCTCGTCGATCAGCTCGTCCTCGACCTTGCGCCGCTGCGCCGGCGACACCGTGAGCTGGATCGAGCGGAGCTGGACGCGGCTCTGCAGCTCGCCCAGCAGCTCGCTCATCGCGCGCGGATCGGCGCCCTCCAGCAGCAGATCCTGGCTGGCGCGCCAGAAGCGCCGCTCGCCCTTGCGCGGGTCGTGGACCGGCTGGGTCGAGTAGCCGCCGCTCTTCGCGCTGACCCCCGTCTTCGCGCGGGCCCGCTCGAGCGCCCAGGCCATCGCCTGGTTCACGCGGTCCGCCAGCTTGGCTGCGTCTTCATCCTCGTCCGTCACCCCGACCACGGCGCGCACCCAGTCGTTGGCGACCTCGCGCGACGCCTGCACCGAGAAATCGACGCGCCGCATGGGCGGCGGATCCTCGGCGGCCGGCGCTGCGGACGCGCCCAGCAGCCACGCCGTGAGCGCCCATCCGGTCGCGAGAATCCTGCGGCGGGTTGCTCCGGGCTCGAACATCTGGCCTCCCTGCGGTTTCAGAAAGCGACATTGTATCCTTCGCGCTCGCGCGGAGCCGCCATGCCCCCTGCCAACGTCGAGATCGCGATCCTCCTCTTCGAAGGCATCACCGCCCTCGACGCCGTCGGGCCCTACGAGGTGCTCCAGCGCCTCCCCGGCGCGCGCGTGCGCATGCTGGGCGCGCGCCGCGGCCCGGTCCGCACCCACGACGGCAGTCTCTCGCTGGTCGTCGATCACGAGCTGGCCGATTGCCCGCGGCCCGAGATCCTGCTGGTGCCCGGCGGCTACGGCGTCGACCGGCTGCTGGGCGACGAGGCGACGCTGGCCTGGATCCGCGCGGCGCACGCGAGCTCGCGCTGGACCACCTCCGTCTGCACGGGCTCGCTGGTGCTCGGGGCGGCGGGCGTGCTTCGCGGCCTGCGCGCGACCTCGCACTGGAACTCGCTCGAGCGGCTGCGGGAATTCGGAGCCGAGCCGACGCTGGAGCGTGTCGTCTTCCAGGGCAAGGTGGTGACGGCCGCCGGCGTTTCGGCCGGCATCGACATGGCCCTCGCGCTGGCGGCGCAGCTCGCAGGCAACCAGGTGGCGCAGGCGATCCAGCTCAGCATCGAGTACGACCCCCAGCCTCCCTTCGACGCGGGCTCGCCGAGCAAGGCGCCGCCGGGAGTCGTCGAGATCGTGCGCCGCGCGGCGGCCCGGGTGCGCGCGGGAAGGGCGTGAAGGCCGGGCCCGAAGCGACCCGCGGCATGCTGCTCGCGGTCACCGCCTATGGCCTCTGGGGATTCGCGCCGGCCTACTGGAAGCTCCTGCACGCGGCCCCCGCCAGCGAGCTGCTGGCGCACCGCGTGCTGTGGTCGCTGCTGGTCGGCGCGCTGCTGATCGGGCTCACCGGCCGCTGGCGCGAGCTCGCGGGCGTGCTGCGCTCGCGCCGTCAGCTGCTTCCGATCGTGGCCTCGAGCCTGCTGATCGGCGTCAACTGGCTGATCTTCATCGAAGCCGTGAACACCGGGCGCGTGCTGGCGACCTCGCTCGGCTATTTCCTGAACCCGCTGGTCAACGTCCTGCTCGGCGTCGTCTTCCTGGGCGAGCGGCTCACGCGCGGCCAGCTGGCGGCGGTCGCGGTCGGCTGCGCCGGCGTGACCGTATGGGCGGTCGATCTCGGCGAGGCGCCCTGGATCGCGCTCTCGCTCGCCGGCAGCTTCGCCCTCTACGGCCTGGTGCGGAAGGTCGCCTCGGTGGCGCCGCTGGTGGGCGTCACGCTGGAGACGCTGCTGCTCGCGCCCCCCGCCCTCGCCCATCTGGCCACCCTCTCGGCGCGGGACGCCCTGGCGCTGCCGGGCGCGAGCCTTCCCGTGATGGCGCTGGTGGCGGGCTCGGGCGTGATCACGGTGGCGCCGCTGCTCTGCTTCACCAGCGCCGCGCGCCGGCTGCCGCTCTCGACGCTCGGCTTCTTCCAATACCTGGCGCCGAGCATCTCCTTCCTGCTCGCCGTCGGGTTCTACGGCGAACCCTTCGGGCGCACCCAGGCGATCGCCTTTGCGTGCGTCTGGGCCGCGCTCGCGCTCTACTCGTTCTCGAGCCGCCCGCGGTAGAATCCGGCTCCCCGACAGGAGGCAGGCATGATCGACCTCTACTACTGGCCCACGCCGAACGGCTGGAAGATCAGCATCGCGCTCGAGGAGATGGGCCTCGCCTACCGCATCGTCCCGGTCAACATCGGACGCGGCGAGCAGTTCAAGCCGGAGTTCCTGGCGATCAGCCCGAACAACCGGATGCCCGCGATCGTGGACCACGATCCCGCCAGCGGCGGAGCGCCCATCCCGGTGTTCGAGTCGGGCGCGATCCTGCTCTATCTCGGCGACAAGACCGGGAAGTTCCTGCCGCGCGATCTGCGCGGACGCACGGCCGTCACCGAGTGGCTGATGTGGCAGATGGGGGGCCTCGGGCCGATGCTCGGGCAGAACCACCACTTCCGCGCGTACGCTCCGGAGAAGCTTCCCTATGCGATCGAGCGCTACACCAAGGAGGCTCACCGGCTCTACGGCGTCCTCGATCGGCGCCTCGCGTCGCGCGAGTACATCTGCGACGAATACAGCATCGCCGACATGGCCTGCTGGCCCTGGACGATCCTGCACGAGCGCCAGGGGATCGACCTCGCCGAGTTCCCGAACGTCGCGCGCTGGATCGAGAAGCTGAAGACCCGGCCGGGCGTCCAGCGCGGCTTCGACGCCGCCAAGGAGCTGCGCAACGCGTCGGCCGCCGGCCCCGACGAAGAGGCCAAGAAGATCCTCTTCGGCCAGACTGGCAAGCGTTGATGAAGGCCGCAAGCGAAGCGCGCAGCGAGCCGAAGGCGAGCGGAGGCGGAGGCACCGGCTATGCCGGCGCCGTACCCGCAAAACGAGCCGTCATCTTCGATCTGGGCGGAGTCGTGCTCGGCTCCCCGCTGCACGTGATCGCCGAGCTCGAGCGCGAGCAGGGCATCCCGGCGGGATTCGTGAACCGGCTGGTGGTGGAGTCGGGGCCGACGGGCGCCTGGGCCCGGCTCGAGCGCGGGGAGCTGGCCGGGGAGGCGTTCTTCGCGGCCTTCGACCGCGAGTGCGCGCAGGCCGGTCAAGCGTTCTCCGCGCAGCGCCTGATGGAGCGGATCGCGCTCGCCGTGCAGCCGCGCCCGGCCATGCTCTCGGCCGTGCGCCGGATCCGCGAGCGCGGGCTGCGCACGGCCGCGCTCACCAACAACTGGACGGGGGACGGCACCGGGACCCTGCGGGAGCACTTCGACGTGTTCGTCGAGTCGAGCGCGCTGGGCCTGCGCAAGCCCGACCCGCGGATCTACGAGCACGCCTGCCGATGCCTCGCGATCGAGGCCCGCCAGGCGGTCTTCCTCGACGACATCGGCAGCAACCTGAAGACCGCCCGCGCGCTCGGCATGACGACGATCAAGGTGACGGCGCCCGAGCAGGCGCTCGCCGAGCTGGAAGCCGTCCTCGGCTTCGCCCTCAGCGGATGACGACTCCCCTGGGGGATCTGGCTGGATCGCGTATCAATGTCCTTATTGAGATACGCTGATATTACGATAGACTAAGTCGATGACCCCGCTGCGCAGCCAGCTGGAGCGCCTCCTCGCCGAGCGGATTCTCGTGATCGACGGCGCCATGGGCACCATGCTCCAGGCGGTGCCCCTGGGCGAGGCCGACTTCCGCGGCGAGCGCTTCCGCGACCACCCGCGCGACCTGAAGGGTGACAACGAGATCCTGGTGCTGACGCGCCCGGACGTGGTCGCGGACGTGCACCGGGCCTACCTCGAGGCCGGCGCCGACATCCTCGAGACCAACACCTTCGGCTCGACCCGGATCGCGCAGGCCGACTACGGGACCGAAGACACCGTGCACGAACAGAACCAGCGCGCCGCGGAGCTGGCGGTGCGGCTGGCCGCCGAGTACACGGCGCGCACGCCGGGCAAGCCGCGCTTCGTCGCCGGCGCGATCGGCCCCACCAACCGCACGCTCTCGATCTCCCCCGACGTGAACGATCCGTCCCTACGCGGCCTGAGCTTCGATGCGCTGAAGGACGCCTACGCCGAGCAGGTTCGCGGCCTGATGGACGGCGGCGTGCACCTGCTGCTGATCGAGACGATCTTCGACACCCTGAACGCCAAGGCGGCGATCTTCGCGATCCAGGAGGTGTTCGAGGAGCGCGGCCAGCAGCTGCCGCTGATGATCTCGGTCACCATCACGGACCTCAGCGGCCGTACGCTTTCGGGCCAGACCATCGACGCCTTCTGGACCTCGATTGCGCACGCGCGGCCGCTCTCGGTCGGCATCAACTGCGCGCTGGGCGCGCGCGAGATGCGGCCCTACCTGGCCGAGCTCGCGGCGATCGCGCCGACCTTCGTGAGCTGCTACCCGAACGCGGGGCTTCCCAACGCCTTCGGCGGCTACGACGAGACCCCCTCCGAGACGGCCGCCCTGATGCGCGAGTTCGCGCAGAGCGGGCTCGTCAACCTGGTGGGCGGCTGCTGCGGCACCACCAACCTGCACATCCGCGCCATCGCGGAGGCGGTCGCGGACGTCGCGCCGCGGGTGCCGCCGGCGCCGCCGCAGGGCATCACCCGCTTCAGCGGCCTCGAGCCCTTCACGATCCGCCCCGACTCGAACTTCAGCATGATCGGCGAGCGCACCAACGTGACCGGCTCGCGCCGCTTCGCGGATCTGATCCGCGCCGGCGATTACGCCAAGGCCACCGAGGTGGCGCTCGACCAGGTGCGCGCCGGCGCCAACCTGCTCGACGTCAACATGGACGAGGGCATGCTCGACTCCGAGCAGGCCATGACCACCTTCCTCAACCTGATCGCCACCGAGCCGGAGATCGCGCGGATCCCGGTGATGGTCGACAGCTCGAAGTGGTCGGTGATCGAGGCCGGCCTCAAGTGCATCCAGGGCAAGGGGATCGCGAACTCGATCAGCCTCAAGGAAGGCGAGGCGGACTTCCTGGCCAAGGCCCAGCTGGTGCAGCGCTACGGCGCGGGCGTGGTCGTGATGGCCTTCGACGAGGTGGGGCAGGCCGACACCACCGAGCGCAAGGTCGAGATCTGCCAGCGCGCCTACCGGCTGCTCACCGAGCAGGTGGGCTTCGACCCGAGCGACATCATCTTCGACCCCAATATCCTAGCCATCGCGACGGGGCTCGAGGAGCACGCGAAGTACGCGATCAACTTCATCGAGGCGACCCGGCGCATCAAGCAGAGCTGCCCCGGCGTCAAGATCAGCGGCGGCGTCAGCAACCTCTCCTTCTCGTTCCGCGGCAACGAGAGGGTGCGCGAGGCGATCCACACCGCCTTCCTCTTCCACGCGATCCGCGCCGGCATGGACATGGGGATCGTGAACGCCGGGCAGCTGGGGGTCTATGCGGACATCCCGCCCGAGCTGCTCGAGCACGTCGAGGACATCCTCTTCGACCGCCGGCCCGACGCCACCGAGCGGATGGTCGAGCTGGCCGAGCGGGTCAAGGGAAAGGGACGCAAGAAAGAACTCGATCTCGCCTGGCGCGCGGCCCCCGTCGAGGAGCGCCTCGCCCACGCTCTGGTGCACGGCGTGCTCGACTTCATCGAGGCGGACACCGAGGAGGCGCGGCTCCGCTTCCCGCGCGCGCTCGAGGTGATCGAAGGCCCGCTGATGGACGGGATGAAGATCGTCGGCGACCTGTTCGGCGCCGGCAAGATGTTCCTGCCCCAGGTGGTGAAGAGCGCGCGCGCCATGAAGCGCGCGGTCGCCTACCTGAACCCCTTCATGGAGGCCGAGAAGACCGGCTCTTCGGGCTCCAAAGGCCGGATCGTGATGGCCACCGTCAAGGGCGACGTCCACGACATCGGCAAGAATATTGTCGGCGTGGTGCTGGGCTGCAACTCCTACGAGGTGATCGACCTCGGCGTGATGGTGCCCTGCGACCAGATCCTGAGGACCGCCGTCGAGCGCCAGTGCGATCTGATCGGGCTCTCGGGCCTGATCACGCCCTCGCTCGACGAGATGGTGAACGTGGCCAAGGAGATGGAGCGCCGCGGGCTGAAGCTGCCGCTGCTGATCGGCGGCGCGACCACCAGCAAGCAGCACACCGCGGTGAAGATCTCGCCCGAGTATGCGGCGAGCACCGTGCACGTCCCGGACGCCTCGCGCGCCGTGGGCGTGGTGGCGAGCCTGCTCGATCCCAAGCAGGGGCCCGGCTTCGACGCGGCCAATCGCAAGCTCCAGGACGAGCTGCGCGTCACCTACGGCAACAAGCAGAAGCGCCCGCTGATCACCTACGCCGAGGCGCAGGCCAACCGGCTGCGCATCGAGTGGCGCGAGGCCGACATCCCGCAGCCGGGCTTCCTGGGCCGCCGCGTGCTCGACGACGTCTCGCTCGAGACCCTCGCCGAGTACATCGACTGGACCTTCTTCTTCTCCGCCTGGGAGCTGAAGGGGAAGTTCCCGAAGATCCTCGAGCACCCGACCTGGGGCGCGGCCGCGCGCGATCTCTACGCGCAGGGCCAGAAGCTGCTGCGCCGGATCATCGACGAGAAGCTGCTGACGCCGCGCGGCGTCTACGGCTTCTGGCCGGCCGCCAGCCAGGGCGACGACATCGTGCTCTACCGCGACGCGGCGCGCGCGCAGGAGCTGACGCGCTTCTGCATGCTGCGCCAGCAGTCGCCGAATCCGGGCGGCAAGCCGAATCTTTCGCTCGCCGACTTCGTGGCGCCCCCCGACACCGGCCTGCGCGACCACGTCGGCGCCTTCGCCGTCACCACCGGCATCGGGGTGGACGCGCTGGTCGCCGAATACGAGCGCGCGCTCGACGACTACAGCGCGATCATGGTCAAGGCGCTGGCGGACCGGCTGGTGGAGGCCTTCGCCGAGTACCTGCACGAGCGCGCGCGGCGCGAGTGGGGCTACGGGACGGACGAGGCGCTCAGCAACGAGGACCGGATCGCGGAGAAGTACCGCGGGATCCGGCCGGCCTTCGGCTACCCGGCCTGCCCCAACCATCCCGAGAAGCGCACGTTGTTCTCGCTGCTGGAGGCGCCCGCGCTGGGAATCGAGCTGACCGAGAGCTTTGCGATGGCCCCGGCCGCGAGCGTGAGCGGCCTCTACTTCGCGCATCCGCAGGCGCACTACTTCACGGTCGGGCGGATCGGACGCGACCAGGTGGAGTCGTACGCGAAGCGGACCGGCATGACGCTGCGCGAGGCGGAGCGCTGGCTGGCGCCCAACCTGGGCTACGAGCCCGAGGCCTGACCGCCTCGAAACGCTCGGAATCGCTCCTGATTCCGCCGCGCGCTTGAATCTCTCCGCGGGCTCCGGCATCAAACCGCTGCGCAATCACGCGCCCGGAGGATCCCCATGAAGTCTCGAGCGGTCTACCTCGCCTCGGCCGCGGCGGCCCTTTTCGTCGCCGGCGCCAGCGGCCCGGCCTTCGCCGACGACGAGGGCGCCAGCGAAGCCAAGATCAAGTGCGAGGGCGTGAACGAGTGCAAGGGACACGGCGCCTGCTCGAGCGCCAGCAACTCCTGCGCGGGGAAGAACGCCTGCAAGGGCAAGAGCTTCAAGATGATGACGCCCGAGGAGTGCGCGGCCGCCAAAGCGAAAGAGGCGAAGCAGTAGCGGGAGCCCGCATGCCGCCGATCCCCCCGCGCCCGCGCGAAGCGCCCTTTCTGGGCTTCGGAGTCGGGCTGCGCCCGAAGCACCATCCCGAGGTGCTCGCGCGGGCGCGGCGCGGCGAGCTCGAGGTCGACTGGTTCGAGGCCATCAGCGAGAACTACCTCGTACGTGGCGGCCGCCCGCCGCGCGTGCTGGGAGAGGTGCGCGCCGCCCGCCCGCTGGTGCTGCACGGCGTCTCGATGAACCTCGGGTCGACCGATCCGCTCGACGAGGCGTATCTGCGCGAGCTCGCGGCGCTGGCGGCGCGCTTCCAGCCGGCCTGGATCTCGGACCACCTGTGCTGGACGGGCGTCGGGGGCTCGAACCTGCACGATCTGCTCCCGGTTCCGTTGACCGAGGAATCCGTGCGCTTCGTGGCCGCTCGGATCGCGCGGGTGCAGGACCGGCTCGGGCGCCGGATCGCGGTCGAGAACGTCTCCTCGTACGCGGCCTTCCGCGCCGACACGATGCCCGAAGCGGAGTTCCTGGCGGCGGTCTGCGAGGCCGCCGACTGCGGCCTGCTGCTCGACCTGAACAACGTCTTCGTGAACGCCCACAACCACGGCTTCGACGCCGGCGCCTACCTCGACGCCGTGCCCGCCGAGCGCGTCTTCCAGCTTCATCTGGCCGGCCACAGCCGGAGCGGCGAGCTGCTGATCGACACCCACGACCATCCCGTGTGCGAGGAAGTCTGGGCGCTGTACGCGCGGGCCGTGCGCAGGCTCGGCCCGGTCTCGACGCTGATCGAATGGGACGACCAGATCCCCGAGTGGGGCCGGCTGGTGCAGGAGGTCGAGCGCGCGCGGGCGGTGATGGCCGCGGCGCTCGCCGAAGGAAATGCCAGTGACGGAAGCGACCTCCGGGCCGAGGCTGCGCGCGGCGCAGCTGCGGCTGCGGGAGCTGATCACCGCGCCTAGCGGGCGGGATCCCGAGCAGCGGGAGCGGGAGATCGCGGCGCTGCTGCGCGGCGATCCCCAGCGGCCGGCTTCCGTGCGCCTCGAGGTCTACGCGCACGCCTGGCTGCACCGGATCCAGGGCGCGCTGGCGGAGGATTTCGGCGCGCTCGCGCGCGTGCTCGGCGAGGACGCCTTTCGCGAGCTGGTGATCGCCTACCTGGGCGCGCACCCGCCCTGCCGCCCCTCGCTGCGCGACGCCGGCGCCCAGCTGCCGGAGTTCCTGGCGCGGTCGCCTGCCGCGGCGGCGCTGCGCGAGCGGCATCCCTTTGCGCCCGATCTCGCGCGGCTCGAATGGGCGCTGATCGAGGCCTTCGACGCCGCCGACGCGCCGGTCCTCGCGCGCGAGGCGCTCGCCGGGATCCCGCCCGAGGGCTGGGCGGGGCTGCGCCTCGTCTTCCAGCCTTCGTTCCAGCTGCTGAGCCTCGACTTCCCCGTCGACCGCCTGCGCCGCGCGCACGACCAGGAGGAGGCCGGGCTTCCGGCCTTGATCGAGCCGCTTCCGACACGCGTCTGCGTCTGGCGATCCGACGAACGGGTCTTCCACCGGGCGCTCGAGCCGATCGAGGCCGAGGCGCTGGCCCGGGCGCTCGCGGGCGCGAGCTTCGGCCGGCTCTGCGAAGGCATCGCCGAGCGCCTCTCGGAAGCCGAGGCTCCGCTGCGCGCCGCCAGCCTGCTTGCCGGATGGCAGCGGGACGGCTGGCTCAGCACGGCCATCTGCTAGCCTCGCCGGCCCGTCGAACCTGGATGCAGGGACATGAAGCCGAAGCGACCGCGCACGCTCGCCGCGAAGGCGAGCCGTTACGACCTCTACCAGCAGAGCGTGCAGGAGCCGGAGGCCGACTTCCGCCTGATCGACCGCGTCTTCCGCCGCCAGTTCGGCCGGCCGGCGCGCCTGCTCCGCGAGGACTTCTGCGGCACCGCGCTGATCGCCTGCCGCTGGGTGGCGCGCCACGCCGAGAACCGGGCCTTCGCGATCGATCTCGATCCCAGGCCGCTGGCGTGGGGACGCGCGCACAACCTCGCGAGCCTCGCGCCGGACCAGGCCGCGCGCGCGAAGCTGATCGAGGGCGACGTGCTCGACGTCGGCCACGTCCGGGTCGACGTCACGGCCGCGCTCAACTTCTCCTACTTCCTGTTCCAGCGGCGCGCCGAGCTGCTGCGCTACTTCCAGCGGGCCCGCGCCACCCTGCTGCCCGAGGGCTTGCTGCTGCTCGACGCCTACGGCGGAGCCGACGCGCAGCGGACCCTGCGCGAGCGGCGGCGCGTCGGGGATTTCCATTACGTCTGGGACCAGCGCGTCTTCGACCCCATCACGAGCCGCGTCGTGAACCAGATCGACTTCGAGTTCCGCGACGGGAGCATCCTCCGGCGCGCCTTCCACTACGACTGGCGGCTGTGGTCGATCGCGGAGATCCGCGAGCTGCTGGCCGAGGCGGGCTTCTCGCGCTCCGAGGTCTACTGGGAGGGCACGGACGCGCGCACCGGCAAGGGCAACGACGTCTTCACCCGCCGCGAGCGCGCGCCCGACGATCCGGCCTGGATCGCCTACGTGGTGGGAATCGCCTGAGCCGCCAGGGCTAGAGCTTCTCCGCCGACTCGAAGCTCCCGTGCATCCGCTCCATCCAGGTGGTGAGCAGCGCCCGGCGAGGGAGGCCGAGCGAGCGCAGCTCCGAGGCGATCGGACCGGCGCCGAGCGTGAGCTCCGCGCCGCCGAGCTTGGCGCCGAACCCGTCCGCGCCCGAGCGAAATGCAGTCCGGTGCAGGACGCCCTCGATGAAGGTGTAGGTCGCGAGATCCGTGTCGGGCATGACGCGGGTGCCGCCGCGCGGAAGCGTGAGGGTGAGCGCGAGCACGCCGTCCATCACGAGCTTGCAGGTCAGGCGCTTCGGTCGGTACTCGAAATCGATTTTCTGGACCGTCTTCGGAAAGCCCCAGATCGCGCGGCCCGCCTCGCAGGTGAAGGCCTGGTCCACGGGAAGATGGACGATGTGGGTGCCGAGCTTCCCGCGCGCCATGTCGATCGCGTTGCGGAGCCAGAAGCGCGGGCCGGATCCCCCACCCGGGCGCACGAAGAGCGCGATCGAGACCTCGTGATAGTCGCCGAGGTCGTTGTCGGCGTAGTCGATCAAGGCGAGGCTGCACAGCGCCCGGCCCGGGAGCACCTCCGCGACGTCGAGGCCCTCGCCGCGGATCAGCCGGCGCGCCGCAGCCGACGACACCAGGAAGGTGGCCGAGCCCGAGGTGGCGCGTCGCACCACCACCGGCATCCGCACCTCGCGCCCCTGGATCCGGTGGATGGGAGCGCCCGGGGTGGCGGCCATGCTCAGGAGGCCTCCGCCGGACCGGCGGCGTTCTTGGCCCGCAGCGCCTCCAGCAGCTCCTCCGGCCCGCCGCGCGCCAGCACCTCCTTGAACTGATCGCGGAAGTTCGAGACCAGGCTGATCCCCTCCACGATCACGTCGATCACGAGCCAGTTGCCCTGGCTCTCGCGCAGCCGGTAATCGACGGTGGCGCCCTCGAACTCGCCACCGCGCACGATCGACTGGATCGTCACATCGCCGCGCGGCTCCTTCCGCTCGCCCACGATGTCGACCTTCTGCTGGTCGTAGCGCTCGATCCGGTTGCCGTAGTTGACGGCGAGGTAGCGCTTGAACTCGTCCATGAACTGCGTCTGCTGCGGCTTCGAGAAGCGCTGCCAGTTGCGAGCCAGCACCAGCCGCGACATGGTGGGAAAATCGAAGCGCTGATAGGCGATCGCCTCGATGCGGGAGCGCTTCTGCTCGGTCGAGAGCGCCTTGTCGTTGAGGATCACGAGCACGGCGTCGATGGTCTGCTGGACCATCGCGCGCGGCGCAGACTGCGCCGCCGCATCGGGCGGCTGCGGCGAGGCGAATCCGAGCAGCGCGACGGCGACCAGCCCCAGGGCCCGGCGCGGCACGCGCACGGCCCTACTCGGCATCGTCGAGAAGTTCCACGTCGTAGAGATCATCATCGGCCTCCTCGGGCTTCGCCTCGTGGTCGTTGACCTGGTTCTCGCGCCGCTGGACGTAGGCGTTGCGGACCGCGGCGTAGAAATCGAAGGCCGCCTTGCGCTCCTCGCGGATCGTCTCGAGCAGGATCGCGCGCCGGTTCACGGTATTGACCGAGGTCGACGCGAGGTTCACGAACCAGGGCAGGAAGAAGGGATAGGCGAGGGTCGCGCCGTCGACGGCGAGTCCGCCGGTGTCGCGCGGGCTCGAGGGCCCCAGCAGCGGGAGCACCAGGTACGGGCCCGGCGGGACGCCCCAGACCCCGAGCGTCTGGCCGAAATCCTCGTCGTTCACCGGAATCCCCGCCTCCGCCGCCGCATCGAACAGGCCGCCAATACCTGCGGTGGTGTTGAGCAGGAAGCGCCCCAGGTCCTGGCCCGCCGCGAGCGGCTTGCCCTGGAGCAGGTCGTTCACGAAGACGACCGGGAAGCCCGCGTTCCGGAAGAACCGCCGGATGGCGTCCTGCACCGGATCGGGGACCACGAAGTCCCAGCCGGTCGCGACCGGCTCGAGGAACCAGCGGTCGAGGCTTTCGTTGAACGAAAAGATCGACCGGTTCAAGCCCTCCCAGGGATCGTGCACCCCCGGATCGCCGTCTCCCGGCGACGCGGCGGAATCCGCCGCCGAAGCGGGCGCGGCGGCGGCGAGCAACAGCACGGCCAGGAGACCGGCGGGCGTGGCAGGCTGGCGGCTCATTTCTTCTCCCCGTCCTTCTTCTCCGTGTCATCCAGGCCGGCGTTGTTCACGAACTTTCCGATCAGGCGTTCGATCGAAAGCGCGCTCTCGGTGAAGCCGATCTCCTCGCCCGACTTCAGAACCTCTTCCTCGCCGCCCGGCTCGAGCGCGATGAACTGATCGCCGAGCAGGCCCGAGGTGCGGATCGAGGCGGCGGTGTCCACCGGCAGCACCAGCGAAGCATCGAGGTCGAGCGTCACGCGCGCGCGCAGCTGGGGGTCGAGCTCGATGCGCGAGACCTGGCCGACCTTCACGCCCGAGATGGCGACCGGCGCGCGCGTCGCCAGCCCCCCGATCTCGTCGAAGGAGGCGATCAGCTCGAGGCCGCCGGGGCCCTTGTAGGAGAGGCCGCCCACCTGGATCGACAGGTAGGCGATCGCGGCGAGCCCGGCGAGCACGAAGAGACCGACGACGAAGTCGCGGATGGGCGAGGGCTGCATCGGCTCAGGATCCTCCAGCGGGGAGCATGGCGCTCATACCGACCAGAGCGCCGTGATCACGTAGTCGAAGAGCAGGATGGAGAGCGACGCCACCACCACCGTGCCGGTGGTCGCCGCGCTCACGCCGGCCGACGTCGGCTCGGCGTGGAAGCCCCGGTAGGTGGCGATGGTTCCCACCAACGCAGCGAAGACCACGGACTTCACCAGACTCTGGGCCACGTCGTCGCGGAAGTCGATCGAGCCCTCCAGGCTCGAGATGTACGTCCCGCCGTCGAGCCCGAGCAGCTCGACCCCGACCAGGTAGCCGCCGAAGCACCCGAACGAGGTGAAGAGCGCCGAGAGCATCGGCAGCGCGATCAGCATGGCGAGCGCCTTGGGCGCGACCACGAAGTCGACGGGATCGATCGACATCATGCGCAGCCCGTCGATCTGGCCGGTCGTCACCATCGACGCGATCTCGGCGGCCATCGCGGAGCCCGCGCGGCCCGTGACGAGGAGCGCCGTCAGCACCGGACCCAGCTCGCGCACCAGCGAGAGGCCCACCACCGCGCCGAGCGAGCCGGTCGCGCCGAAGCGCGAGAGCGTGGTGTAGCCCTGAAGGCCGAGCACCGCGCCCACCGTGGCGCCGGAGAGGCAGACGATGGCGAGCGAGAGGACGCCGCTGTCGAAGACCTCGTTCACGAGCCGGCG
>DATBRV010000094.1:0-4423 GCA_036560145.1 Myxococcota bacterium | reverse complement strand
TCGAGCAGCAGGTCTGCGCCGATCGGAACGCTCTTCGAGCCGAAGAGATCGACGCTGTAGAGCGCGATGCTCGCGATCGCCCCCGCCGCCAGGCCGACGCCCCACCGCCAGGGCATGCGTCCCGCGACCGCCATCGCGAGCAGGGCGCCCCAGGCGAGGAACCCCATGCCGTGGCCGAAGGTGGCGAGCACGGAGGCGCCCGCGGAGAGCAGCAGCGGACGCGCCGCCCCGGGCTTCCCGATCCGGTCCCGGGCCCGAGCCAGGGCGATCAGCGCCAGCAGGAGCCACATCGGCGTCCATACGCTCCCGTGGTTCACCCCCCACTGGAAGTTGTACGCGGCTCCCGACCAGAAGAGCGCGAAGATCCCGAACCCGAGCAGAACCCGCCGCAGCTCGGGCTCCGAAGCATCGGGGCCGCGCGGCATGAGCCAGAGGGCGCCCGCCGTGATCCAGGCGCAGGCCAGCGACGCCGCCACCAGCAGGTGCATCCGGCCGCCGGCCAGCGTCTGGTCGAGATGGAGCAGCAGCAGCGTCGCGGGAATCCGGTGGCCGTTCTGGACCGAGAAGATCCACTCGCCCAGCGGCGCGCGGTACATGTCGTCCAGCAGCCGCCAGTCGTCGTTGTACGGCACGCGGAGGTGCTGCCGCAGGGCGAGCGCAGAGACGGCCGCCGCGAAGCCGAGCACCGACAGCAGATAGGCGGTCGAGAGGAGCCGCGGCGCAGCGGATCCCGGCCTCGAAGGCTCCATCGCGCGATTCTATCCTACCGGGCGGTCTCCGCCGCCGCGGCCAGCAGATCGCGCGCGTGCTCGAGGGTGGAGGCCGGGCTCGCGAAGAAATGCTGGCTCCCGGCGTGGATGTCCCGGAAGCAGCGCTGGAGCGGGCCGTCGCGCAGGGCGGTGGTGCCCGCCAGCAGATAGGCCTCGCGAACGATCTGCGCGCCTTCCTGCGTGACGTGCACGGTCGCCTGCCTCACCTCGGTGTTGGCTCGCAGGTCGAGGCGACCGGTCTCGTTCGCGATCCGCTCGATGCGCGTGAACGCTTCGCGCACCCAGGCCTGGACCGACCGGAAGCGCGATTCGAGCGTGCTCACCGAATGCAGGAAGCGCGGATCGTCCTTCAGGAAGACGCCGCCGCCCATGCGGACCTTGGTCCGGGCGATCGCCATCAGCTCGTCGAGGGCGCGGCGCGTCACGCCGAGCGCGAAGCCCGCGTGCCCCGCCGCGGTCTGCGCCATCACGCCGAGCTCGTAGACGCGGCCGCCGCGGTGGCGCGTGGGGGCGGCGAACAGGAAGGTGGCGCCCTCGGGCACGAAGGCCCCCCGGATGCCGTAATCCCAGCTGGCGGTGGCGGCCAGGCCGAGCACGTTCCAGTTCCCGCGCCGCTCGACCTGATCCGCCGGCACCAGCCCGAAGAGATAACGCATCGGAGCGTCGGATCCCGCCGGCGGCGCGACCAGGAAGCCCGCTCCCACCCACTCCGCGTAGTGGAGCCCGCTCCCGAACTGGTAGTCGCCCGTCACGCGGTAGCCGCCCGCTTCCGGGACGCCCGTGCCGTTCGGCGCGAACTGCCCGGCGACCAGCGGCACGCCCTCGGCGAAGAGCTTCGCGGCGAACTCGTCGCCGGCGTAGGCGCCGAAATAGGCGACCGCCGACGCGCCCGCCATCAGGCACCAGCCGGTCGAGCCGTCGGCGCGGGCCACCTCGGCGAAGACGTCGATCGCGTCCACCAGCGGCAGCTCGGCGCCGCCCAGCGCGCGCGGCGTCATCGCGCCGAACAGGCCGGCGCGGCGCAGCGCCTCGACGGTCTCGGCGGGAACCGGGGAGTCGCCGGACTTGGCGGCCCGGGCGTCGATGCTCGGAAACAGCGCGCGGGCCGCCGCGAGCAGGGGATTCGCGTCGCTCACCGGATGCTCTCCCGGAGCTCGACCAGCACCTGATCCGCTGCGTCGACGCGGATCAATCCGAGCCGCGGATACTCGAGATCGAGGATCACGTAGACGGTGATGGTGATCGTCGCCGCGAAGACGACCGCGTGCGTCCAGTGACGCTGCCGCCCGCCCGCCATCGCGTAGCCGGCGAGCAGGGAGCACGCCAGCCCGAGCGCGATCAGCAGCGCGAAGATCACCTTCGGCGGATGCATCCGCGCGGCCATCGTCCGGGTGGTCGTGATGTCGATCATCTCGTTCAGCGCCGGCAGCAGCACCACGATCGCGCGATCGCCTCCCGGGCTCTTGCACGCGGCCACCGCCCGACTCCAGATCTCGCCCTGCAACGCGACGCTCCGCGCCAGCGCCTTCTCGACCGCGGCCAGGTCGGGGACGCTGCGATACACCTCGAGCCGCGCGTCGAGGTAGCTGCGAAAGAGGTCGCGCAGGGCCGGCTGCGCGTCGGCCGGAAGCACGTCGAGCCGCAGCCAGGCGGTGCCGATGTCGTTGGCTTCCGCGACGACGAGGTCGCGGCGGGTGTCGAATCGGGCCGCGGCGCCGGAGAAGGTGAACGCGATCAGCAGGCCCAGGAGCGCGAAGACCGCGCCGTCGACCACACCTCCGCCGGCGCTCGCTCCCTCGGGATCCGCCGCGATTCGCGCTCGGCCCAGGCGCCGGCCGACCTCGTGAAGCAGCAGCATGCCGAGGAACAAGCCCCCGGCGATCGCCAAGACCACGAGAACGTGCACGTCGAGCGTCAGTCGATCACCCCGAGCGCGGATCGGGCTTCAGCAAGCAACCGGTGGATCCGGGCCGATGGCTCGACGGCGAGGCCTAGGTCACCTTCTTCTGCCAGGAGCTGCACCAGCCCTTGGGGCAGACGAGCTTGCCCGGGAAGAGAGCGCAGGCGCCCGCCTTCTTGTCGGGGTTGGCGGTGTAGAACATGCAGCCGTCGCAGACGGCGGTCTTGTCCGTGCGCGCGGGATTCTTGTCGGCGACGCAGTGGTAGCCGAGCGCCTTCGCGGTGGGATCCGCCTCGTCCACCATCGGCAGATCGGCCGCGCGCGCGGGGGCCGAGAAGACCGAGGACGCAAACGGCGCGGCCACCAGACCGAGCGCAGCGAGCTTCAACAGGCGACGCCGATCCGCGTCGGTGGTTCCATTCGAACGGGACATTCGAGATCTCCTCGTGGGGAAATGAAGCGCCGAAGATTATCGCAGCGCCTCGTCCAGGGTAAAGACCCAGCCGTGGACAGCCCGGCGCGAGCCTCTCTACAGCGCCCCGAGGGCGATCTCCACGCCGGGGACGGCCGCAGGCGGCTCGCTCACGGGCGGCCCCAGCATGAGACGCGCCGGCTCGATGCTGTATTCAACGACCAGCGCCTGCTGCGCCGCCGCGGCGCGCGCGTCGGCGAGCGCCACGAGCGCGGCGGGATCCACGGCCTGCTGGAGCACCTGGGCCTCGAGCCAGGCCCGCGGCTCCGCCTCGAGAGGCGTGTCCCCCCCGGTCAGACGGGCCTCGAGGTGCTCCCGCACTGCCGCCCGGGTGCCGATCTCGCCGAGCTTGCCGAGCGCGCGCACGCCCGAGGTCGCGCGCAGATCCCGGAGCAGCGCCTGCTCCTGTAGCCAGCGCACGTCCGGGGGCGCCGTCGCGCCGCGCAGCGTCAGCGCGATCCCCGGCGACGCCGAGAGCAGGCCCGCGAGCTGCTCGACGCGGGCGCCGCCCGCTTCGGCGATCTCCGCCTTTCCCGGGACGAAGGCGATCGGCTCGGGCGCCAGACTCTGCACCTTGCCGTCGGCCGTGATCGCGCCGAAGAGCTTGAGCGGCGAGGCGAGCGCCCCGATCAACGCCTTGCGCAGCGCCTGCGCGACCAGGCTGGCGAGCCCGAGCTTGGCGCCGCCCCGATCGCCCGCGACCGGGACCGCCAGCTGGATCTTCCCGTCCAGATCCTTGAGGAGCCCGAGCGCGACCGAGAGCGGGATGCCGAAGTTCTCCTGGAAGAGGGACTCGCCCCGGGAGCCGCCGACGTCGAGCTGGGAGACGACGATCTCGCTGGAGGTGTCGTACGCCCCGCTCTCGATCTTCGCCTTCGACTCGAAGGAGAGGGTTCCGCCCGCCAGGCTGTAGCCGCTCGCCGTCACGTAGGGATTGAACGGCGCGAGCGGGAGCTCGACGAGCTTCACGTCGAGCTTCGAGTCGCCGGGCCCGATGCTGCCGCGCACGTCGAGCGTCGCGCCTTGCAGACCCCGCATGCCGAGCACGAGGTTCTCGACGACGGGCCCGGGCCAGCGGATTCCGCTCGCCTTCAGGTCGAGCTGATCGATCTTGGAGTTGTAGAAGGGCTGCACGGTGCGGTCGACGATCTGCGCGCGCCCGCCCTCGATCTTCGCCTCCGCCACCTCGACCCGGACCACGGGCCCGGGCGCCGCGTCCGCGGGCGGCGTGGCGACCGCCGCCGCGGCCTCGGCCGGCGGCGGCTCGTCCGACGCGGGCGC
>DATBRV010000093.1:0-3712 GCA_036560145.1 Myxococcota bacterium | reverse complement strand
CCTGCGGCCGACAAAACCACCGCGGTGCCCGCCCATAGGGCGAGCAATCTGGTTGTGCGATTCATGGTGGATCCCCTGTTTTGTTTGGTAAGTATTTCTGCTGCGTTCGCCCTTTTGGGGCGGGCTTGCCTCGGCCGGAGGGCTGGGCCCGCGGCGGGAACGCAATTTGTGATGCAGTTCACAGCAATTGTCAAAGAAATCAGGAATGCGGATTCCTTGACACCCCTCCGACCAATCCTGTACCTGGCTACGTTCTTCCCTGTGGGACGGATTGACGCGCCGCAGCATAGGCGCGGGTGAATTCGGCGCCGAGGAAGAAGATCTGCGCCGAGTAGTAGACCCAGACGATCACCACGACCAGGGTGCCGGCGGCGCCGAAGGGGGAGGCGACGGCGCTTTGCGCGAGGTAGAGCCCGATCAGGTACTTGCCGACCCAGAAGAGGAGCGAGGTCGCGGCGGCCCCCACCCAGACGTCCCTCCATGCGACGCGGGCGGTGGGCAGGATCTTGTAGATCATCGCGAAAAGGCCCGTCACTACCAGGAACGACACCGCGAACTCGAGCGAGCGCAGCAGGATCGGCGCGCCGGGAAGGTACTGCGCGAGCAGCGAACCGAAGGCGGTCACGAGCGCGCTGAGGGCCAGCGACACCATCAGGAGGAAGCCGATGGTGAGCACCAGGCCGAAGGACCAGAGGCGCCCCCAGAGGATCCGCCACAGCCCGCGCACTTCGGGCTTCCGGACTTTCCAGATGCGGTCGAGGTCGCGGCGCAGCTCCGCGAATACCGTGGTGGCCCCGATCACCAGCGTCGCCAGGCTCACCAATGCCGCGACCAGGCCCTTGCCGGGATCGTCGGCGGCGGCGAGCACGGCCTCGACGGCGCCCGCGCCCTGCGCGCCCAGGAGCGTGGTGAGCTGGTCGGAGACGAGGACACGTGCGGTGTCGTTGCCGATCGCGAGCCCCGCGATCGAGATCACGAGCAACAGCAGCGGGGCCATGGAGAAGAGGGTGTAGAAGGCGAGCGCCGCGCCCATGCTCGCGGCCTCGTCGGCCATCCAGTTGCGGCAGGCCTCGCGGAAGAGGCCCGCCAGGTGGCGTGGGCTCACATCGCGCGAGGTGCGCGGCGGATGGTCTCGATGCGTTCGGCGGCGTGCCAGAAGTAACCCGCGAGCTCGTGCAGGCTCGCGCCCGGGTCGCCCGCCTCGGGGCTCGCGATGAGCCACGTGCGCAACAGCCGCACGTCGTCGCCGCTCTCGACGCGCATCTCGCGCCATCCCATCGTGACCGGCTCCAGCTCCCGCGGCGCCCACAGGGCCAGGTACTCGCGCGCGGTGCGGGCGACGTCGTCCTCGGTATGCGCCTGTTCGAGCTCGTGGTGCCAGCAGTTCATGTGCGGCTCCTCTCTCGCGGGATCAACATCTGGTTCCTGCGCGATATCAGGCCACAACATCTGGGGCGGGGGAGTCGGACGTTGTCGCCGCACCGTGTCGGACGGCGCTTACCCGGGGAGCGATCGGGTCGCATGCCGTATCCTCTGCGCCATGAACGAGCGCCACGACAAGGACGCGCGTCTCGCCGAGGACATCCGCCTGCTGGGGCGCCTGCTCGGCGACACCATCCGCGTCTACGAGGGCGAGGACGCGTTCCGGCAGGTCGAGGAGATCCGGCAGCTCGCGGTCGCGAGCCGCCGCCAGGAGGACACCGCGTCGCGTGAAGCGCTGGCTCGCGCTCTCGATGCGCTCGGTACCGACCAGGCAGTGGCGGTGGTGCGCGCGTTCAGCTACTTCTCGCTGCTCGCCAACATCGCCGAGGACCGGCACCACATCCGCCGCAGCCGCGACAACCGGCGCGAGGGCAGCCCGCCGCTGCCGTCGACGGTGCGCGGGCTCTTCGCCGATGCGCGTGCGCGGGGCGTGGGCGCGCGCGAAGCCGCCGAGCGCCTGTCGCGCGTGTGCGTGCATCCGGTGCTGACGGCACACCCCACGGAAGTCCAGCGCAAGAGCACGCTCGACTGCCAGCTCGCCATCGCCGAGGGCCTCGCGCGCATCGACTCGGCCGACGTGCTGCCCGAGGAAGTCGAGGCGGCCACGCAGCAGCTGCGCCGCCTGATCGCTACCTTGTGGCAGACGCGCATGATCCGCGCGGTGAAGCTCGGCGTGCGCGACGAGATCGAGAACGCGCTCGCCTACTTCCACTACACCTTCATGGACGCGCTGCCGGCGATCGCCGCCGACATCGAGGACCGCATCGCATTGCTCGACGGCGCCGCGGCGCGACCCGAGCTGCCTCCGCTCATCGCGGTCGGCAGCTGGGTGGGAGGCGACCGCGACGGCAATCCGTTCGTGACCGCCGAGATGCTGGAGGCGGCGTTCCGGCGCCAGGGCGAGATCGCGCTCGACCATTATCTCGGCGAGGTGCACGCGCTCGGGGCCGAGCTTCCGCTCTCGGCGTTGCTCACCCGCATGACGCCCGAGCTCACCGCGCTGGCCGAGAAGTCGCCCGACCGCTCGCCGCACCGCCTCGACGAGCCGTACCGGCGCGCCCTCACGGGGATCTACGCGCGGCTGGTGGCGACCGCGGATGCCTTCGGCACCCGCCCGCAACATCGCAGCGCCGTGGGCAGCGCCGATCCGTACCGCGACGCCGGCGAGCTCGCCGCCGACCTCGACGTGATCGATGCGAGCCTGCGCGCGGGAGACAACGACCTGCTCGCCGACGGGCGGCTGCGCATGCTGCGCAAGGCGGTGCGCGCCTTCGGCTTCCACCTCGCCACACTCGACCTGCGCCAGAACTCCGACATCCACGAGGTGGTGATCGACGAGCTGCTGCGCGAAGCCGGAGCGGTGCCCGACTACCGCGGGTTGGACGAGGAAGGGCGCGAGCGCGTGCTGCTGGCCGAGCTCGCCTCGCCGCGCCCGCTGCGCTCGGCCTTCGCGCGCTATTCGGAGCTCGCCCAGGGCGAGCTCGCGATCTTCGAGGCCGCCGCGGCCGCGCGCCGGCGCCATGGCCCCGCGGCCATCCGGCAGTACGTGATCTCGAAGACCGACAGCGTCTCAGACCTGCTCGAGGTGGCGGTGCTGCTGAAGGAGGTCGGGCTGGTGACGCCCGGCCCCGCGCCCGCCTCGCAGCTGCAGATCGTGCCGCTCTTCGAGACCATCGGCGACCTGCAGCGCGCGCCGCAGACGATCCGCCGCTGGTTCTCGATCCCCGCGGCGCGTTCGCTGGTGCGCTCGCTGGGCGACCTGCAGGAAGTGATGCTGGGATACTCGGACAGCAACAAGGACGGTGGCTACCTCGCCGCGAACTGGGCGCTCTACCGGGCGGAGCGCGACCTGGTCCTGGCGTTCGGGGACGCGGGGGTCACGCTCGCGCTGTTCCACGGGCGCGGCGGCACGGTCGGCCGCGGCGGCGGTCCGTCGTACGAGGCGATCCTCGCGCAGCCGAAGGGCAGCGCGAGCGCGGGCCTCCGGTTGACCGAGCAGGGGGAGATCATCGCGAGCAAATACTCGGACGCGGAACTCGGGCGGCGCAACCTCGAGACGCTGGTCGCGGCCGCGCTCGAGGCGGGGCTCTCGGACGCCGAGCACCTCGGCGACCGCGCGCCGGTCTACTACCGCGCGCTCGACGAGCTCGCCGCGCACGCGCTCGACGCGTACCGCGCGCTCGTGTACCAGACGCCGGGCTTCGTCGACTATTTCCGTGCGTCGACGCCG
>DATBRV010000092.1:0-22979 GCA_036560145.1 Myxococcota bacterium | reverse complement strand
TCGGGGGCCGACTCGAGCAGCGGGAGATCCTCCTCGAGCGGCGCGACGAAGGGCTGGTGCACGTAGGTGAGCTTGCCGTCCTCGCCGCGCTCGAGCAGCGGGAAGTCGACCACGAAGAGCACGTCCCAGGGACGGCCGTCGACGCGGCCGAGGCGGACGCCCAGATCCGTGCGCAGACGCGAGAGCACCGCATTGGCGCGCGCCGCCTGGTCGGCCTGGAAGAAGAGCAGGCTCCCCGGGCGCGCGCCGGTCGCCGCGGTGATCGCGGCGCGCTCGGCTTCCGAGAGGAACTTCGCGATCGGCGACTGCCACTCGCCGGCGGGGCCCACGCGGATCCAGGCCAGGCCCTTCCCTCCGAGCTCTTTCTTGACGAAGCCCTCCAGCCGGTCGATCTCGCTGCGCGAGAGCGCGTCGGCTGCATGGATCGGCAGGCATTTCACGATGCCGCCGGCCTCGACGGCGGCGCGGAAGGCGCGAAAGCCGCTCTCGCGGAAGCTCTCGGTGAGGTCGACCAGCTCGAGCTGGATGCGCGTATCCGGGCGATCGCTCCCGAAGCGCGCCATCGCATCGGCGTAGGAGAGGCGCTGGAACGGCCGCGGCAGCGCGATCCCCGCCGCCTCGGCGCAGGAGCGCACGGTCAGCTCCTCCAGCACCCGGAGCACGTCCTCGACTCCGACGAAGGACATCTCGAGGTCTACCTGGGTGAACTCGAGCTGCCGGTCGGCGCGCTGGTCCTCGTCGCGGAAGCAGCGCACGATCTGGAAGTAGCGGTCGAAGCCCGCGACCATCAGCAGCTGCTTCATCAGCTGCGGCGACTGCGGCAGCGCGTAGAAGCTGCCGGGCTGCAGGCGGCTCGGCACCAGGAAGTCGCGGGCGCCCTCGGGCGTCGATTTCGCCAGCATCGGCGTCTCGATCTCGAGGAAGCCCAGCTCCGTGAGCGTGCGCCGGACCGACTGGTAGAGGCGATGCCGCAGCCGCAGCGCGCGCTGGAGCGGCGGCCGCCGCAGGTCGTGGATGCGGTGGCGCAGGCGCGTGGATTCGTCCGCCTCCGTCTCGTCTTCGATCGGGAAGGGCGGCGGCGTGGCGGTGTTGAGCAGCCGCAGCTCGCAGGCCGCGACCTCGACCTCGCCGCTCGGAAGCTTCGGATTCACCGTCTCGGGCGAGCGCCGCTCGACCCGCCCCCGCACCAGGATCACGTACTCGGAGCGCAGCTCGCCGGCGCGCTGGTGACACTCCGGAGAGACGTCGGGGCGGAACACCACCTGCACGAGATCGCTCCCCCCGCGCAGGTCGACGAAGATCACGCCGCCGTGATCGCGGCGGCCGTGCACCCAGCCGGCGAGCACGACCTCGCTGCCCACCAGCGCGGAGGTCACTTCGCCGCAGGCGTGGCTGCGGCGCAGACCGCCCATCTCGTCGAAGCCGGCGCGAGCCTGCGTCAAGGCGCCCCTCGCAGTTCGATCGGAAGATCCTCGATCGGAAGGAAAACGGAATGAAATCGCGAGGTTGGTAGCGCACCGCGGCGCGCGCTGTCAAATCCCGAGCGGCTTCAGGCGCCCAGCTCCGCTGCGGAGCAAACGCAGTTGCGGCCCAGCGACTTGGCCCGGTACATGGCCTTGTCGGCCAGGTCGAGCAGCGCCTCGTGCTCGCGCGCGTGGGTGGGATAGGCGGCGACGCCGACGCTCAGCGTGAGGCGGATCGGAGCGCCGCGGCTGCCCTCGAACACGGTGGCGGCGACCGTGCGCCGGATCCGCTCGCCGACGGCGAGCCCTTCCTCGATGCCCGTGTCGACCAGCAGGATGGTGAACTCGTCGCCGCCGTAGCGCGCGAGCGTGTCCACCTGACGGATGCACTGCTGGAGCACCTCCGAGAGGCGCCGCAGCACCTGCGATCCCACCAGGTGGCCGTGCTGGTCGTTCACGAGCTTGAAGCGGTCGAGGTCGAGGAAGACCACGCAGAGCTGCTTGCCGTAGCGCTCGGCGCGCTGGATCTCGTGCTCGATCGCCTGGCGCAGGAAGCGGGCGTTGTAGACCTCGGTCACGTCGTCGATGAAGGCCCGCTCCTTGGCGCGGTGGTAGCGCTCGGCGTTGGTGAGGGCGAGATCGGCATGCGCGGCGATCAGCCGCGCGCACTCGATCTCGTCCGCCTGGAAGGAGCGACCGTCCTCGAAGATCCACAGCACGCCCGCCTCGCTGTCGCGGCCGGCGACCGGGATCGAGAGCAGGCCGCCCGGCGCGAGGCCGATCTCGCCGAGCGCATCGATCAGCGCGCCGCGCGAGATCACCTCGAGCTCGCCGAGGGATTCGGGGTCGATCGGCTTGCGCTCCGCCAGCAGGTTGCGCAGATCCCGCGCCTGCTCTTCGCTGAAGCCGCGGAAGGCCATCCCGTCGGACATCGGGATCGCGGTGCGGCGGAACAGCGAGACGCCGCGAGCGCGGCCCATCCGGTGCAGCAGGAGATCGAGCGCGACGGCGTAGATCTCGCCAGGGTCGAGGCAGCGAACCAGCGTCCGGCACGCCTCGGCCGTGTGCAGCGCATCCCGCAGCCGCGCGTTCTCGTCCAGCAGGGCGCGGCGGGCCAGGATCCGCTCCACCACCAGGCAGAGCTCTTCGGGCTGGACCGGCTTCACCAGGTAGTCGACCGCGCCCATCCGGAGCGCGCCGATGGCGCTCTCGATCGAGGCGTTGGCCGTGAACAGGACGAAGTCGGTTCCCGGCTGCTCGCGCCGCACGCGCTCGAGCAGGTCGAGCCCCGAGAGGCCCGGCATGGTGAGGTCGGAGACGACGAGATCCGCCGGCTCGCGCGCGAGCGCCTCGAGCGCGGCTTCGGCGCTCTCGCAGCACTCGACCCGCGCCTGCCCGGCGAGCGCCTCGCGCGCCAGCTCGCGGGTGAAGCGGTTGTCGTCGACGACGACGATCCGGTTCGGGCGTCGCGTGCCGCCGCTCATCTCCGCCTTTTCACTCCCACCGCCCTGAATCGGCGATCGGAGTTGCCGTCTTGAGACATGTGGGCGGGGGCTTTCCGCCCCGCCCAGCCCTCAGAACATCCGGCCTGCGGTATCGAGCTCGGGCGGCGGCAACACCTGGGCCCAGGTCTTCCCGGCGTCCTGGCTGCGCATGACCTTGCCCTGCTGCCCGACGATCAGGCCCATCAGCCGCTGCTGGTCGAAGCCGATGTCGCGCATGAAGGTGAAGACCGTCGGGATGCTCTGCGGGGACGGCACGCTCCAGTGGATACCGCCATCGTCGGACACCCGGATGAAGCCCTTCTCGCCCACCGCGATCGCGCGCCCGTCCACCGCCGCCACCGAGAAGAGCGCCTGCTTGCGGTCCGTGTGCTCGTAGCTCCAGCTGCGGCCCCCGTCCTCGCTGCGCAGGATCACGCCGCCCAGCCCCGAGATCAGCCCGCTGGTCTCGTCCTTGAAGCGGATCGTGAACAGGTAGGGGTTCTGGATCACGGAGACGCGGATCTGCGGCTTGTCGGCCTTGCGCCCCTCGAGGTAGCGGTCCAGGAAGGTCGGGTCGTCATCGAGGAAGTCCTCGAAGTCCCAGGGCGGCTTGTTCGGCATGCGCAGCCGGTCCGACATCACGCCGGCGTCTTCCAGGATCGAGCGGGTCTCGTCGAGCCGCGCCGAGAGCACGTCGAAGAGCTCGGAGGGATCGTCCTTCCCGCCCAGGGCGGCGATCTCCTGCGCGTTCGCGTAGGGCTCGATCAGGACGTTCAGGTGCGCGGAATCGACGATCTGCGCCGCGAACTGCTTCAGGCGCTCCGCGTCGGCGTCGCTGATCTCGATCTGGTTGTAACCGAACTCGATGGGATCCGTGCGCACGGAGCCGAGGATCTCGCCGCGATTCCAGGTCGCGCCGCGGTCCTCGGACCAGAAGATGTAGCCGAACTCCCCGACGGTCCAACACTTCTGGCTCGGATCCGGCAGGCAGAAGACGTTGTTGATGCCGACGTCCTCGTAGACCTTCTCGTTCTTGCGCACGCGCTCCTGGTCCTGCATCGAGAGCCACACGAACATCGGGTGCCCGAGGTCGATGGTGAGCGATTCGTCGTTCCAGGTGGCTCCGCCGTCGCGGGTGTGGATGCGCGTGCCCCACTCGCCGACCGCCCAGGCGGTGTTCGCGTCGACCGCCTGCACCCCGAAGAGATGGGAGCCCTCGTCGACCTTGAGGTTCGGCTGCAGCTCCCAGGTCCTTCCGCCGTCGGTGGTGCGCAGGATCGTGCCGGACTGCCCGACGGCCCAGCCGTGCTGGTTGTCGGCGAGCGACACCGAGTAGAGCAGCTCCTCGGTCTTGGTATCGCCCTTGTGCCAGCTGTCGCCGCCGTTGTCCGTCCAGTAGGCGGCGCCGTGATAACCCACCGCGACGGCGTGTTGTCCGTCTGCGACCGAGACGGCGAACAGATCGTCGTAGATGTCGATCTCGCCGGGCTCGGTGCGCGGGCTGAAGTCGTGGCCGTGACAGCCGAGCGCCACCAGCGCGGCGAGCAGGCCGGAGACGAGGAGAGGGCGCACGGGGGCAATCTGCATCGAGGGGACTCCCTTGGATCGAAGAGCGACCGCATGGGGCGCGGCCGCCCCGAAAGGCGTTGCTGTAGACTACTGATTCGCGCGGCGTCAAGAAAGAACATTCCATGGAGCACGCGGGTACCCGGCCGGCCCCCATCCAGCGCGCGGCCCTCGCGGCGGCTGCGGCGCCCGAGCCGCGCTCGCGCCCGAACCTGCGCTTGCTGCTGCGCCGCGGCGGCCTCGAACCCCTCTGGCGGCTGCTCGCCTGTGCTCTGGCGATCGCGGCCGGCTGGGCCGGGCTCTGGCTGCGCGCTCCCTTCTCGAGCGCGGCCCGGCATTCGGCGCGGCGCGAGGCCTTCGAAGCCCGCGCCGCGGCGCGGGTGGTCGCGACCCTCGGGAGCCTGAAGGGGCCGTTCGTGAAGGCGGGCCAGTTCGCCGCCAACCGGCACGATCTGCTGCCCGCCTCGATCACCGTGCCGCTCGCCGCGCTGCGCGACCGGGTCCCTCCCCTCCCGTTCGGGGAAGTGCGCGCCGCCGTGGAGCGCGAGCTCGGCGCGCCTCTCGCCGAGCTGTTCGCCGAGTTCGAGCCCTCGCCGCTGGGAGCGGCCTCGATCGCCCAGGTGCATCGCGCGCGCCTGCCGGGCGGCGAAGCGGTGGCGGTCAAGGTCCAGTATCCGTGGCTGGAGGCTTCGCTCTCCGCCGATCTCGCGTGGGTGGGAGCCGCCGCGCGCGTCTTCGCGCGCCGGCATGCCGCCGTCGATCGCGAGCGGCTCTTCGCCGAGTTCGCGGCCGGTCTGCGCGAGGAGCTCGACTTCACGCGCGAGGCGCGCGTCGCGGCCGAGATCGCGGCGAACCTGGCGCACGATCCGCGCGTGGTCGTGCCGCGCGTGCTGGCGAGCCATTCCTCGCGCCGCGTGCTGACGATGAGCTACGCGCCTGCCGTTCGCATCGACGACCGCGCGGGCCTGGCCCGCCTGGGCGTCGCGCCGCGCGCCGTGCTCGAGATCCTCGCCCGCGCCTATGCGAAGCAGGTCTTCGTGGACGGCCTCTTCCACGCCGACCCCCATCCGGGAAACCTGTTCGTGCTCGACGAGCCCGGCGCCGCGGCCCGGCCCCGCCTGCTGTTCGTGGACTTCGGGCTCTCCCGCCGGCTGGATCCCGACCTGCGCCGGGAGATGCGGCTCGGGATCTACGCCCTGCTTCAGCGCGACGAGGGCGCCTTCCTCGCGGGCATGCAGCGGATGGGGATGATCGCGCCCGGCGCCCGCGAGGGCGTCGCCCGCGCGGTGGGCGAGATGTTCCGCGGCATCGCGGGCCGCGGCGGGCCGCTCGGCGTGCCGGCGGCGCAGGTGCTCTCGCTGAAGGATCAGGCCAAGGCGCTGCTCCAGCAGACGCCCGGCCTTCAGCTCCCCAACGATCTGCTGCTGTTCGCCAAGACGCTCAGCTACGTGTTCGCCCTGGGCGCCGAGCTCGACCCCGAAGCGGACCTGATGCAGCTCTCGCTTCCGTACCTGCTGCAGTTCCTCGCCGGCCCTCCGGCGGGGGTCAATCGCGCTCCCGGCGCGACAGACGCAGGCCCTGGAGCCGGATGAAGCCCGCGGCGTCGGCGGGGACGTAGGTGTCCGCGGCGCCGGCATCCTCGAAGCTCGAGAGCGCCTCCGAGTAGAGCGACACCGGAGAGCGTCTTCCCGTCACCCGGACGCCCCCCTTGTAGAGCCGGACGCGCGCTTCGCCCGTCACGCTCCGCTGCGAGGCTTCGATCGCCGCCCGCACGAACTCCATCTCGGGAGCGAACCAGAAGCCGTTGTAGATCATCTCCGCGAAGCGCGGCGAGAGTCGGTCGCGTTCGTGCATCACGTCGCGGTCCATCGTGATCGATTCGACGGCGCGATGCGCCACGTGCAGCACGGTTCCCCCGGGCGTCTCGTAGACGCCGCGCGACTTCAGCCCCACGAAGCGGTTCTCCACCATGTCCACCCGCCCCACGCCGTGCGCGCCGGCGATGCGATTCAGCTTGCCGAGCAGCCGCGCCGGCGTGAGCGACTCCCCGTCGAGCGTGACGGGAGTCCCCTGCTCGAATCCGATCACGATCTCGACCGGCTCGTCCGGGGCGCGTTCCGCCGAGCGCGTCAGGATGAACATGTCTTCGTCGGGCGCGCGCCAGGGATCCTCGAGGATGCCGCCCTCGTAGGAGATGTGCATCAGGTTGCGGTCCATGGAGTACGGCTTCTTGAGCGTCACCGAGATCGGGATCGAGTGCTTCTGGGCGTAGGCGATGCAGTCGGTGCGGGAGCGCAGGTCCCATTCGCGCCAGGGCGCGATCACCGTCAGCTCGGGGGCGAGCGCGCGGAAGGCCAGCTCGAAGCGGACCTGATCGTTGCCCTTGCCGGTCGCGCCGTGGGCGACCGCGTCGCAGCCGGTGGCCCGGGCCACCTCGGCCTGGTGCTTGGCGATCAGCGGACGCGCGAGCGCGGTGCCGAGCAGGTAGTGCCCCTCGTAGACCGCGTTGCCGCGCAGCGCGGGGAACACGTAGTCGCGCACGAACTCTTCGCGCACGTCGCGCACCACGCAATCGACGGCCCCGGTGGCGCGCGCCTTCTCGGGCACTCCCGAGAGCTCCTCCTCCTGGCCGACGTCGGCCGTGAAGGTGACCACCTCGCACCGGTAGCGCTCGATCAACCAGCGCAGGATGACGGACGTATCGAGCCCGCCGCTGTAGGAGAGACAGACGCGCTTGACGGAGCCGGCCGGCGACATGAGGGGGTCCTCCGGCGCCTCAGTGTATCAACCCCGACGCCGACGGCCGCTGCGCGACGCCCGAACGAAGGCTCGCGGCTACTGCGACCCACCGGGCAACGCGGCAGGTCCGGCAAGCGCGCAATGCGCGCGCGCAGCGAGCCGCTGGCGAGCGAAGTTCACCCAGGCTGGCGCTCGTCTACTACGACTTGACGTCGAGGCGAATGGCCGTGGTGCGGCCCATCAGCGGGTCGGCGACGGTGCGGATCTCGCCCCCCAGCTCGCGGACGATCTCGATCACGATCGCGGGCACGGGTTCGGGCGAGGCCGCCGCCGCGCGGCCGGCGGCGGCCGGCGCGTCGCAGATCGAGAGCACGATCGAGCGGGCGTCGCCGCGGCCGACCGGGCGGGCCGCGAGCGTCACCGACGGCGATTCCCGCGCCGTCGAGAGCCGCTCCTGGAGCAGCCGGACCAGCGCCATCTCGACGCGCGAGCCGTCGCCCCGTACGCGCGGCAGCTGCGCCGGCAGCAGCACCTCGAGCGCGATGCCGAGGGCCGCGAAATCGCCGCGCATCCGGGCCGCGACGTCGTGCACCAGGCGCAGCGCGTCGAAGCTCGCCTCGGGCCGCACGCTCGCGGGCGGGCCCGCGATCAGCGTCGCCAGCTCGCCGCACCACTTCTGCACGCGCCCAAGCGCCCGAGCGCCGTCCTCGATCAGCGTGCGATGACGCTCGTCGCGCCGGCCGCCCGCCGGCTCCTGGAGCTCGTCGAGCACGCGGCGCAGCTCGCCGACCGGCTCGGAGAGGTCGCGTTGCAGCGCGATCAACCGCTCCTCGACGGCGCTCGACTCCACCAGCAGGATCACGACGCCGACGCGCGCGTCCTCGGCCACGATCGGAGACGCCACCGCCGCATAGGGCACCCCGCCGTGGCGCAGCCGGAAGCGCACGGTGCGCCCCTGCTCGCAGCACTCGACCACCGCGCGCAGCACGGCCTCCCGCACGCCGCCCTCGAAAAGTGTCGAGAGGGGCTGGCCGGTCGCGTCGTCCCCGCCCGCGCGGAAGCGCGTCGCGAAGGCCGGGTTGACGTAGGCGGTGCGGCCTTCCGGGTCCCCCACCACCACCGGCGCATCGATGAAGGTCAGCAGCGACACCGAGCCGATGCTCATGGCGCGACCCCGACGATGCGGGCTTCCAGCAGGCTCGCGAAGATGCGCAGCGCCTCGAAGGGCCCCATGCCGGAGACCGAGAGCAGCTCGTCGAAGCAGGTGCGGCCGTCGATCAGCGACAGCACGAACCCCGCGTCCGCCGGCAGGTTGAAGCGGGTGATCTGGTCGGACGGCACGAGCAGCTTCGGGATCCGATCGCCCTCCCCGATCCGCTCGCGGTAGATCTTCACGAGGCGACTGCGCAGCAGGTCGACGTAGCCTTCCAGCTCGATCCGGTCGGGCTCGAGCGCCGCCGCCGTCTGGTAGAGATCGAGAGCGCCCTCGTAGTTCTCGGTGCGCAGCAGCTCCTGCGCGTCGCGCAGCAGGGCCGCCGTCGGGACGTCGTAATCCGCGTCTCCCACGTTCGTCACTTCTTTCGCGGCAGCTCGTGCTGCGCGTGGTCCTGCATGATCCGCTCGATCTCCTCGTCCGAGAGCGTGCCGGTGGCGCTCACCGTGATCGACTGCTCGGCGTCGGTGGTGCTGTCCCGGGCCGAGACGTTCACGATCCCGTTGGCGTCGATGTCGAACGAGACCTCGATCTCGGGCTCGCCCTTGGGCGCCGGCGGGATGTTCGAGAGCACGAACTCGCCCAGCAGGTGGTTCTCCGCGGCCTTCTCGCTCTCGCCCTGGAGCACCCGGATCTTGACCGCCATCTGCTTGTCGCGCGTGGTGGTGAAGACGTGTGACTTCTGCACCGGTGCCGTGGTGTTGCGCTCGATCAGCGTCGCGAAGTGCCCATCGAAGGTCGCGATCCCGAGCGAGAGCGGCGTCACGTCGAGCAGCAGCAGGTCGCGGTCGTCGGAGACCAGCATGCTGCCCTGGATGGCCGCGCCCACCGCGACCACCTCGTCCGGGTTCACGCCGCGGTGCGCCCGCTTGCCGAAGAATTCCGTCACCGCCGTCTGCACCATCGGGGTGCGGGTCTGCCCGCCGACGAGCACCACGTGGTCGATGTCCTTGGGCCCGAGCCCGGCGTCGGTCATGCACTGCTCGACGCACTTCATGGTCTGCGCGACCACGTCGCCGACCAGCCCCTCGAGCGTCGCGCGGTCGAGCGTCACGTTCAGGTGGCGCGGGCCGTTCGCGTCGTTGGCGATGAAGGGCAGGTTGATCTCGGTCGAGTTGAGCGTCGAGAGATCGCATTTCGCCTTCTCGGCGGCGTCCTTGAGCCGCTGCAGCGCCATCGAGTCCTGCCGCAGGTCGGTTCCCTCCCGCTCCTGGAAGGCCGCGAGGACGTGATCGACGATCCGGCGGTCGAAGTCCTCGCCGCCGAGGAAGGTGTCGCCCGAGGTCGCCAGCACCTCGACCACGCCCGCGCCGAGCTCGACGATCGAGATGTCGAAGGTGCCACCGCCCAGGTCGTATACGGCGATCTTCTGCTCCCCCGCCTTGCCGAGGCCGTAGGCCAGCGCGGCGGCGGTCGGCTCGTTGATGATGCGCAGCACGTTGAGACCGGCGATCTTGCCGGCGTCCTTCGTGCACTGGCGCTGGGTGTCGTTGAAGTGCGCCGGCACGGTGATCACCGCGTCGGTCACCGGCTCCCCGAGATACTCCTCGGCGACGTGCTTCATCTCGCGCAGCACGATGGCCGCGATCTCGGAGGTGGTGAAGGTCTTGCCCGCGATCACGATGCGCGGATCGTCGTTGGGGCCCCGCACGATCTCGTAGGGGCAGAGCTTGATCGCGGTCTGCACCTCGCGCGAGTCGAAGCGCCGCCCGATCAGGCGCTTCGAGGCGTACACCGTGTTGCGGGCGTTGGTGATCGCCTGGCGCTTGGCGAGGTGACCGACCAGGCGCTTGCCGTCCTGGGAGATCGCGAACAGCGACGGGCTGGTCTTGTAGCCGCCGGCGTTGGGAATCACGACGGGCTTGCCGCCGTCGATCAACGCGACACAGGAGTTGGTGGTTCCCAGGTCGATTCCGATCACCCGGCTCATCGCTTGCCTCCGAACCTGCGGCGCATGCTGGCGCGCAGCCTCTTGATGTCTTCCGCAGCCTTGACGTCCTTGGGGTCGATCGCGAGCGCGCGCTCGAACGCCGCGATCGCCTTGTCCCGCAGGCCTTCCTTCGCCAGCACGCGTCCCAGCGTGCGCTGATAGGCTCCGACGTCGGAGCGCAGCTCGCAGGCGCGCTCCGCGTACTCGCGCGCGCGGGAGAGATCGCCGGTGTCGAGCGCGAGATCCGCGGCCCGGGCGTTCAGCACCGGGTCGTGGGGGCGATTGTGCAGGGCCTCTTCGAACAGGCGCAGGGCTTCCGGCAGGCTGCCCGCGTGGGCCGCCGCATCGGCGCGCTCGACCAGCTCGACCGCGCGCATCTCGTTCACCTTCATCTGCAGCTCGCCGAAGCGCTTCTTGTATTCGTCGCTCCAGGGATCGAAGGCGATCGCGAGCCGCGCGCTGCCGGCGGCTTCCAGCCAGCGCTGCTTGTGGGCCGCGACCAGCGCGGCGGCGTGGAACTCGCGGGCGCGCGCGCGGCGCTCGGCGAGGATCGCATCGGGGATGCGGAACTGACGGTGCAGGCGCTCGAGGGCGCGGCGTCCCGCGGAGGGCGGCGGCGCGGCGGCGCTGGCCGCGGCCGGCGCGGCGGGGGCTGCGACGCCGGGATCCGGCGCGGGCGGCGCGGGCGCCTGCGCGCGCCCCGCCATCGAGCGCTCCAGCTCGGCCCGCGTGGTCGGGTCCATCAGCAGCTCGTACGCCTCGACGATCTTCTTGAAGATCCGGTCGAGCTTCTCGGCGTAGGGCCCGATCTCCCGCCGGTAGTAGCGGTCCGGGTGGTATTCCTTGGAGAGCTGGAAATAGGCCCGCTTGATGGTCTTCGAGTCGACGCCGGCGCCCACGCCGAGCAGCTCGTGGTAGGGCCGTTCCAGCCCGGCCTCGAAGAGCAGCACCCGCCGCTGGGCGTCGACCGGGATCTCGAGCCCGGGATCGACCTCCCCCTCGGCCGGATTCCCCGCGGGGGGTCCACTCGCCTCGGAGACGGGGCGGGGCCGGTCGCCGCCGCTCACGATCACGAGCCCTTCCGCCACCCAGCGCTCGAGGCAGCGGTCGGCCTCGCCGGGCGCCAGGCCGCCGATCTCGCGCAGCAGCGTCCAGGGCGTGCTCCCGTCGATCCGGGAGAGCAGGAAGCCCTCCGCAGGCGAGAGCCGGAGCCCGAGCCGCTCCCAGCCCGGGGCGAGCTGCGGCACCTGTTTCTCGCGCCCTCGATCTGCCCCCGCCGGCTGCATCGGACTCCTGGGCCGCGGACACACGGAGGGCCCGCGCCTGCGCGGCTCATCGGCCTGCAGGGGCCGGAAGCTGAGAGGGGACATTGGCTTAGAAGTTCAGAAAATCGTCGGGGCCCGACACCGTACGGCGCGCCCTCGCGGTGCGACTTTCTGAACTTCTAGAGCAACGTCCCCTTCCGCGCGAGCAGGCGCTCGAGGATCGCCTTCTGGCTGTGGAGCCGGTTCTCGGCCTGATCGAAGACGATGCTGCGCGGCCCGTCGAGCACGTCTTCGGTGATCTCCTCGCCGCGATGCGCCGGCAGGCAGTGCATCACCCAGGCCTCGGGCGCGAGCGCGAGCAGCGCGTGGTTCACCTGGTAGCCGGCGAAGATGCGCCGGCGCACCTCCGCCTCCTGCTCCTGGCCCATGCTGGTCCAGGTGTCGGTGTAGACGAAGCTCGCGCCCTTGACCGCCTCCGCGGGATCCTCGACCAGCGCGATGCGCGCGCCGCTGCGGGCCGCGATCGGCTCGGCGCGGCGCCGCACCCGCGAGGCCGGCCGGTGCGTCGAGGGCGTCGCGATGCGCAGCGCGAGGCCCAGCACCGCGGCCGCGTTGAGCAGCGAGTTCGCGACGTTGTTGCCGTCTCCGACGTAGGCGATCACCGCCTCCTTGAGCTCGCAGCGCTCGGCGATCGTCTGGAGATCCGCCATCGCCTGGCACGGGTGCAGCAGGTCCGTGAGCCCGTTGATCACCGGGATCGACGCCTGCTGCGCGAGCTCCTCCACGAGCGCATGGCTGAAGGTCCGCGCCACGATGCCATCGACCCAGCGCGAGAGGTTGCGAGCGACGTCAGCCGGTGTCTCGCGCGAACCGATCCCGACCTGCTCGGGGCGGAGCAGGATCGCGTGCCCGCCGAGCTGGGTCATGCCCGCCTCGAAAGTCACGTGCGTCCGCAGCGACGGCTTCTCGAAGAACATCGCGAGCACCCGGCCGCGCAGCGTGGGCGGGCGCTCGCCCTCGCGGTCGAGGCGCTTGAGCTCGCGCGCGCGGGCCAGCATCGCGAGCAGGTCCTCCGCGGACCAGTCGGCCAGCGAGAGAAAGTCCTTCGGCATGCTCAAGCCCTGATCAGCGTGCCGACGCCGCCGTCCGTGAAGATCTCCAGCAGGATCGCGTGGAGCATCCGCCCGTCGATCACGTGCGTGCTCGCGACGCCGCCCTCGAGCGCCGTCACGCAGCACTCGACCTTGGGAATCATCCCGCCGCGGATGGTTCCCTCGGCGATCGTCTTGCGCGCCTCTTCCACGCCGAGCTGACGGATCAGGCGGCCGCCGGCGTCCTTCACGCCCTCGACGTCGGTGAGCAGGATCAGCTTCTCCGCGTGCAGCGCGATCGCGATCGCGCCGGCGGCCTCGTCGGCGTTCACGTTGTGCGTGACGCCCTGGGCGTCGACGCCGATGGGGGCGATCACGGGCACGAACCCGGCGTCGGTGGCGGCCAGGATCGCCGCGGGATCGACCGCCAGCACGCGTCCCACCCGGCCGAGGTCGGGCTCGCGGAGCCTCTCCACGCGCAGCATGCCGCCGTCGCTGCCGGTGAGTCCCATCGCGCGTCCGCCCGCTTGCTGCACCAGCGCCACGATCTCGCGGTTCAGCTTGCCGCCGAGCACCATCTCGACCACGTCCATGGTCTCGTCGTCGGTGACGCGCAGACCGTCGACGAAGGTGGATTCGCGGCCGAAACGCGCCAGGGTGGCGCCGATCTGCGGGCCTCCGCCGTGCACGATCACCGGCCGCAGGCCGATGTATTTGAGCAGCACGACGTCGACCGCGAAGGACGCCCGCAGCTCGGGATCGCTCATCGCGCTGCCGCCGTACTTGATCACGATGGTCTTGTCGAAGAAGCGCCGGATGTAGGGCAGCGCCTCGACGAGTACGGCGGCCTTGTCGGTCGGTGTCTTCATGGCGTGAGAGCGCCGCGCGCCTCGCGTCTGGCCTCGGCCAGGTCTTCGATCGATTCGAGCAGGCTACGGTACAGGAGCACGTTGCGCACCGCCGCCGAGAGCGCCGCCGAGATCACCTCGCCGGTGCGGGCCGACGCGGCCGCGCCCCCCTGCGGAAACGCGCGCACCACCCCGAGCACCTTGTTGCGCCAGTGGAGCGGAACGCAGAGCAGCGGCCCCGCCACGCCGTTCTCCGGCGTGTCGACGTCGGGGTCGAAGCGGGGGTCGCTCTGCGGGCGGTCGGTCGCCACCACGCGTCCGGTCTGGAGCACGAGCGCGGTGAGCCCGCGCTGGCGCGGCAGGCTCTTGCGGTCGCCGCGGCCGGTCTCGTCGTGCTGTCCCTCGAGGCGCAGCTCGCCCGAGGCGTTGTCGATCAGATAGAGCGACACCGGCGCGGCCGGCAACGCGCGCGCCACCGGCCGCAGCGCCGCCTCCACCAGCCGCTGGGGCTCGACCTCGACCGCGAGCACGTCGCAGATCGCCCGCGCGAGCTCGAGATCCGCCTCGGCGCGGGGATCGGCCTCGACCTGCGGAGCCGCCGCCGGCGCCTCGCGCGGGACCGCAGGGCCCGCCAGCAGCGGGCCCAGCTGGCCCGCGAGGATCTGGAGCAGCGCGAGCTCGTCCTCGCCGAAGGGCGCGCCGCCCTCGCGGTCGGTGGCGCAGAGCACGCCGAGCGCGCGGCCGATCCCGGGGACCGGCGCCGCCGCCAGCGAGGCCGAGCGGTAGCGCGGCCGCCGGACGCGCGACGCGAAGCGGGCGTCGGCGTCGAGGTCGCCCACCGCGATCGCCTCGCCCGAGGCGAACACCACGCCCGCAACGCCCGCGCCGACCTTCACGGGGTCCAACTGCTCGGCGGGCAGGTCCGCGCCGGTGGCCGCGGCCACGCGCAGCTCGGCGCCCGCTTCGTCGACCAGCAGCAGCGAGGTCTTCGACGCGCCCAGCAGCTCGGCGAGCGCGGACGTCGCCTCGCGCCCGAGCCGCGCCGCGCGATCCTCGCCGGCGGCGGACGCCGCCAGCTTCGCGAGCGCCGCGCCGCGCGCCGCCAGGCGGCGCAGGCCGCCCCGCAGCGCCGCCACCCGCGCCTCCAGCGCGAAGGCCGCCAGCGCCCGGCGCACGGCGAGCACCAGCTCCTCGTCGTGGAGGGGCTTGGCGAGGTAGTCGCTCGCGCCCAGGCGGAGCGCCTCCAGCACGTCCTCCTGATCGGCGTGCGTGGCGACCACGACCACGCGCACGGCCGGGCGCTCCTCGCGCAGACGGCGCAGCAGCGGGAGCGCGCTCCCGCCCGGCAGGCCGAGATCGAGCACCAGCACGCCGACCTCCGGATCCTGCGCCGCCGCCAGCGCCGGCTCGGCGCCCTCCTCCGCCCGGCAGGCGCAGCCGGCGGCGCGCAGGGCTTCGCAGATCGCGTCGCGGAAGAAGCGCTCGTCGTCGACGACCACGACGATCGGCCCGGGCTCGCTCATGCTCCACTCCCTTTTCTTCGCGCCGCCTACAAGATGAAGCGCGAGAGGTCCTCGTCCCGCACCAACGGCTCGAGCCGTTCGCGTACAAAAGACTCGTCGATCACCTGCCGCGCGCCCGCCAGGTCCGGCGCGTCGAAGGACAGGTGCTCGAGCAGCTTCTCCATCACGGTGTAGAGGCGGCGCGCTCCGATGTCGTCCGAGCGCTGGTTCACCCGCGCGGCGTACTCGGCGATCGCCCGCACGCCGTCCTCCTTGAACTCGAGCTCGACCCCCTCCGTGCGCAGCAGCTCGGTGTACTGGAGCACCAGCGAGTTGCGCGGCTCGGCGAGGATGCGGACGAAGTCCGCCTCCGAGAGGCTCGCCAGCTCGACGCGGATCGGGAAGCGGCCCTGCAGCTCGGGAATCAGATCCGAGGGCTTGGCGACGTGAAAGGCGCCGGCGGCGATGAACAGCACGTGATCCGTGCGCACCGGTCCGTGCTTGGTCTGCACCGTCGAGCCCTCGACGATCGGCAGCAGGTCGCGCTGGACTCCCTCGCGCGAGACGTCGGGCCCCGTGCGCGCGCCGCTGCTCGAGGCCACCTTGTCGAGCTCGTCGATGAACACGATGCCGGTCTGCTCGACCCGCTGGATCGCCAGCTCGCGCACGTGGTCCATGTCGACCAGGCGCACGGCTTCCTCCGCGGCGATCGCATCGCGCGCGGCCTTCACCGAGAGCCGCCGCCGCCGGGTCCGGCGCGGCAGCAGGCTTCCCAGCAGGTCCTTGAACTGCATCCCCATCTCCTCGACGCCCTGCGGCGTGAAGAGAGAGACCGTCGGCGTGGCGCCGCCGTTCTCGAACTCGATCTCCAGCATCCGCTCGTCGAGATCGCCCTGACGGAGCAGGCGGCGCAGCTTCTCGCGCGTGGCGTCGCCGGGCGCGGCGACCCCGGATTCCGTCCCCGCGCCTGCCGGACCGGGCGCCGCGGGCGTCGGGGGAATCAAGGCGTCGAGGATGCGCTCCTCGGCCCGCTCCTCCGCGCGCACGCGCACGCCGCGCTTCTCCTCCTCCAGCACCAGCGCCACGCCGATCTCGGTCAGGTCGCGGACGATCGACTCGACGTCGCGACCGACGTAGCCCACCTCGGTGAACTTCGACGCCTCCACCTTGAGGAAGGGCGCCTCGGCCATCTTCGCCAGACGGCGGGCGACCTCGGTCTTGCCGACGCCGGTGGGCCCGATCATGATGATGTTCTTGGGGGAGATCTCGTCGCGCAGCTCCTCGGGGACCTGCTGCCTGCGCCAGCGATTCCGCAGCGCGATCGCCACCGCGCGCTTGGCGTCGCGCTGCCCGACGATGTAGCGGTCCAGCTCGGAGACGACCTCGCGGGGGGTGAAGGCCCGGAATCCGCTCACGGCAGCGTCACCACCGTCAGGTTGTCGTTGGTGTAGATGCAGATCTCCGCCGCGACGTGCAGCGCCTCGCGCGCGATCTCCTCGGCTCCCAGCGTGGTGTGCCGGACCAGCGCGCGGGCCGCGGCCAGCGCGTAGGCGCCGCCCGAGCCGACCGCGGCGATCCCGTCGTCGGGCTCGATCACGTCGCCGTTGCCGGAGACCATCAGCACGCGCTCGCTGTCGCCCACCAGCAGCATCGCCTCGAGCCGGCGCAGGACGCGATCGCCGCGCCACTCCTTGGCGAGCTCCACGGCCGCCCGCCGCACGTTGCCCTTGTGCGCCTCGAGCTTCGCCTCCAGCCGCTCGCTGAGCGCGAGCGCATCGGCGGCGCCGCCGGCGAAGCCGATCAGCGCCGCCGACTGCGCCGAGCGGCGCACCTTCTGCGCGGTGGCCTTCACGACGGTGCCCCCGATCGTCACCTGTCCGTCCGAGGCCATCGCGATCCGGCCGGCGCGGACCACGGCAAGGACGGTGGTGGAGCGGATCGCCTGCCTCATCGCGCCTGCTCGCGCGGCCTGCGCTGCGCCCGCGCGCGGGGGTGCGCGCGATCGTAGGCGTCGACCAGCCGCTCGGCGGAGACGGCGGTGTACTTCTCCGTGGTCGAGAGGCTCGCGTGACCGAGCAGCTCCTGGATCTCGCGCAGGTCGGCGCCCATGTCGAGCAGGTGGGTCGCATAGCTGTGTCGCAGGCGGTGCGGATGCACGTGGCTGGCGATGCCGAGGCGGCGCGCGCGCCGCCCGACGATGCGCCGCACGTCGCGCGCCCCCAGCCGGCGCGGAGCCCCGCTCCCGCGCCGCAGCGCCGTGAAGAGCGGCTGCGCCAGGATCCCCGGCGCGCGCCGGGATTCCACCCAGGCCGCGAGCGATTCGCGCGCCGAGACGGGCAGCGGAACCACGCGCTGCTTACCGCCCTTGCCGGTGACCCGGACGTCGCCGCGGTGCAGATCCAGATCGCGCACGTCGAGCGACGCCAGCTCGGAGACGCGCAGCCCGGCGCCGTACAAAAGCTCGAGCAGCGCGCGATCGCGCAGCTCGATCGCGGCGGGGCCCGCCGCCACCCCGTCGAGCAGGCCCATGCACTCGTCGACGGGAAGCGGGCGCGGCAGCCGCCGGGGCAGGCGAGGAGCCGGCAGGCCTGCGGTGGGGTCGAGCGCGCAGCTCCCCTCGCGCATCAGGAAGCCGAAGAACGCCCGCAGCGAGGCCAGCTTGCGCCCGAGCGTCGCCGGACCGCGGCGGCCGTGCAGGCTCGCCAGGAAGCCGCGCACGTCGACGCTGGTGGTCTGATCCGGTCGGAAGCCCTCGCCCTGATGCGCCGCGAACTGGCGCAGGTCGGAGAGGTAGGCGCGCCGGGTATGCGGCGAGAGGTTGCGCTCGGCCCGCAGGAAGAGCTCGAAGGCGCGCAGGGCCTCGCCGGCGTTCATGCGCACGGCGGCAGGCTCTCGCGCTGGAAGGCCTCGAGCGCCGCCAGGGCGCGGGCCGCGAGCCGGGCGTTCTTCTCCGGCTTGCGCAGCCGCGGCGGGGCGCCGGCCAGGGGCGGGAACAGACCGTAGTTGACGTTCATCGGCTGGAAATGGCGGGGATCGGCGGAGGCGAGGTAGTGCAGCAGCGCGCCGTGGGCGGTGGCCGGATCCGGCCGGGGAGCCGGGAGGCCGCGCGCGGCATGCGCGACGAACACCCCGGCCAGCCCGCCCAGCGCCGCCGATTCGACGTAGCCCTCGACGCCGGCGATCTGACCCGCCAGATGGCACCCGGGACGGCCGCGCAGCTCGAGCGTCGGGGAAAGACACTTCGGAGCGTTGATGTAGGTGTTGCGGTGCACCGAACCGTGGCGCGCGAAGACGGCCCCCTGGAGCCCCGGCAACGTGCGCAGGATGCGCTGCTGCTCGCCGACCCGGAGCTTGGTCTGGAAGCCGACCAGGTTGTAGAGGACGCCGCGCTTGTCCTCCTGCCGGAGCTGCACCACGGCGAAGGGACGCGCTCCGGTGCGCGGGTCGCGCAGGCCCACCGGCTTCATCGGCCCGAAGGCGAGGGTGCGCGGGCCGCGGCGCGCCATCTCCTCGATCGGGAGGCAGCCCTCGAAGTAGAGCGACGCTTCGAAGCGGTGCAGCGGCACGGTCTCGGCCGCGAGCAGCGCCTCCACGAAGCCGAAGTACTCCGCCTCGGAGAGCGGCAGGTTCAGGTAGTCGCCCTCGCCTTCGTCGTAACGCGAGGCGCGAAAGGCGATCTCGTGGTCGATCGAATCGGCATACACGATCGGCGAGATGGCGTCGTAGAAGTACAGGTACTCGTCGCCCAGCAGCTCGCGCAGGTCGCGCGCGAGGTCGGGGGCGGTCAGGGGGCCGGTGGCGAGGATCACGCGTTCGACGTCGGGGATCCGCTCTACCACGCCGCGCACCACGCGGATCCGGGGATGCGATTCGATCGCCTCGGTGATGCGCTTCGCGAAGGCGACCCGGTCCACCGCCAGCGCCTTGCCGGCCGGCACCGCCGTCTCGTCGGCCGCCGCGATCACCAGCGACCCGAGCCGGCGCATCTCCTCCTTGAGCAGTCCCACGGCGTTCGCGAGCCCGTTCGCGCGCAGCGAATTGCTGCACACGAGCTCCGCGAAATCGGGCGAGGAATGCGCCGGGGAGAGCCGCTCCGGCTTCATCTCGTGGAGGACCACGTCGAGCCCGCGCCGCGCGAGCTGCCAGGCCGCCTCGCAGCCGGCGAGCCCGGCTCCGACGACGACGACGTGCGGCACCGCCTTCCCCTGTTGGTCCGGCTGCTCCGACATGTCCCCTCTGCGCCGAGCGCGCGATCATAGCTCGCGGGCTCCGCGCGGCGATACGACGCGGAACCTTCCGTCGCGCTCCTCGCGGATCCGCCCGCTCAGCTCGAGCTCGAGGATCTCGAGCGCCAGCTCCCCCGGCGCGCGAGCCAGGCGCTGCGCGAGCTCGTCGCGGTGCGCGGGCGCGCGCTCGAGCGCGGCGAGGATCGCCGCGCCCAGGCCGCTCGCGCGCGGGGCCTCGGGCGCATCCGCTGGCGCGCCGGGGAGCGGCGCGAGCCGCAGCCCTCCCAGGCGCAGCACGCCGAGCACGTCCTCCGGCTCGAGCGCCACGTGCGCGCCATCGCGCAGCAGCCGGTTCGAGCCGGCGCAGGCCGCCGCGCCCACCGGGCCGGGCAGCGCGAAGACGTCGAGCCCCTGCGTCGCGGCGTGTCCCGCCGTCACCAGCGTGCCGCTCCGTTCGCGCGCCTCGATCACGAGCAGCGCCTCCGCGAGGCCGCTGATCAAGCGGTTGCGGAGCGGGAAATGCAGAGCGCGCGGCGGCGTCCCGGGCGGGAACTCCGTGATCCGCGCCCCCTGCGCGGCGATCCGGTTCGCGAGGCGGCGGTGCGCCGCCGGATACACCAGATCCGGACCGCAGGCCTGCACCGCGAGGGTCCGCCCCCCGGCCTCGAGGGCCCCCTCGTGCGCCGCCGCGTCGATGCCGCGCGCCAAGCCCGAGATCACCACCAGACCGGCGCGCGCGAAGGCGGCGGCGAAGTCGCGCGCGAGCGCGAGCCCGTGCTGCGTGGCCGCTCGCGAGCCCACGATCGCGATTCCCGGAGCCGCCAGCGTGGAGGGATCGCCCTGCACGAACAGGAGGGGCGCCGCATCCGGGTGTCGCGCCAGGCGGGGCGGATAGGCGCCCCCCGAAATCGGCATCCCCACGGCGCCCACGCGGCGCAGGCTCGCCAGCGATTCCCCGATCTCGCGCTCGCCGAGCGGGGGAGCCCCGCTGGCGCGCAGCGCCCGCGCGGGGTCGCCGTGCTCGCGCAGCAGGGCGACGGCGAGATCGGGCCGGAAGCAGAGCGCGCTCTGGAGCGCGAGCCAGGGTCGCAGCGCGAGCGCGTCCGCGGGATCCGCGGGGTCGAACGGGGCGGGCGGGGGCAAGCCGGGAGCTCCCCGGGACCGGGGAGTTCCCTGGATAGCTCGCGCGAGGTCGGGCGGCTACTCCTCCTGGGCGCCGCGGAAGCGATCGCCCACCTCGAGCTCCGTGTCCGTGTGCGAGATGAAGGCCACCGAGGTCATCGGCTCGGCCTTCACCACCAGCAGCTGCGCCACCACGCGCTCCGGGACGCGCACGCGCTCGTGGCGCGTGACCTCGTCGGCCAGGAACGACTCGCGGTAGACCTCGAGGGGACTCCCGACCTCGAGCCCGTCGAGGGCGCCGCGGTTCAGGTAGACGAAGTCCGAGGTGGCCATCACGGTGCGTTTGTTGGCGAAGAAGCTGATCTTGCCGTCGACGTCGCCGGGGCTCGCCTGCACCGCGATCTCCTCGGGCGGCGTCGTGCGCGGCATCAGCCGATCCCCGACCTCGATCTCGCCGAAGGACTCGCGGATCACGGCGCGCGACGACTCGGGATGCGTCCGCTCGATCTCCACCCAGCCGAGGATGTCGACATGGTGGCCGAGCAGGCGGCCCGAATCGGGATCGAAGACCCGCTCGCGGGCCCGGAAGATCGTGAACTGGTCGCCCTTCTGGACGTCGCCCTCCGGCAATCCCACGAAGATGGCGTCGCCCTGGCTGAGCATCACCCGGCTCGGCACCGCGCTGACGATGCTTCCGGCGGCCTCGAGCTCGTCCGGGGTCACCAGGCCGACGCCGTCCTGCGCGCTCACGCGCATGGACTGTCGGGCCTCGGGCTCCGGCGCGGCGAGGGGCGCCTCCGGCGCCGCCTCTTCGGCGGCGGCCACCGCCTCCGGCTCGGGCGCCGCCGGCTGGCCGGCGAGCAGCGCAGCCGCCTCTTCGGGCGTCACGCGACGCATCTCGCTGGGCGTGATCCAGATGCGGTCGCCGGGGCGGATCAGGTGCGGGTTGCGGATGGCCTGGTTGTCCTTCCAGATCGACGGCCAGACCCAGGGCGTCCCCAGGTAGGCGTCGCTGATGTCCCAGAGGGTGTCGCCGCGGATCACCAGGTGGATCCGACCCGGACGGCCCTCGGAGTCGTAGCCGACCGCGCCGAGCGCAGGGGCGGTCGCAGGAGTCTCGGAGGCGGCCTCCTGCGGAGCGGTCGCAGCCGCGGGGGCTTCGGCCGTCGCGGGCGGAGTGGCTTCCGGGGTGGCGGCGTCGGGGGCCGGTGCGGCCTCCTGCGCGGCCGGCTCGGCGGCCGGTGCGGTCGCCTCGGTGGCCGGCTCGGCGGCAGGCGCCGGGGCTTCGGCAGCCGGCTCGACCGCCGGCGCAGGGGCTTCGGCAGCAGCCGGCGCCGGGACCTCGGCAGCCGGTTCGACGGCCGTGGCGGCCGCCGCAAAGGCCAGCGCCAGCAGCGCCGAACCGAGAGTCACGCGCTTCGAATTCCTCATCGGACCCCCCCTCGCCCCTTCGGGGAGGCACGCAGCGCCACCCGCCGGCAGGGCACAAGAAACCGCGAGCCGTATCGGCCGATGGGGGTGAAGTCTTGATGCTGGGGGGGAGGATCCGCGGGGGCCCTCTGAGCCTTGCTGAACTTCGCTCGCCTGCGGCTCGCTGCGCGCGGGCTCACGCCCGCTTGCCAGACTCGCCGAGCTCCCTACGAGGGCGGCCTTGGCCTACCCCTTGGCGCTCAAGCGGTCGAGCATGGCGCGGACGTCGGCCGCCCAGGGCGGCTCGGACGGAGTAGCCCCCTTGGCGCGCGCGGCCTGGAGCTGCTTCTCGAGTCCGGCCAGGGCCCGCGCGAGCGCCTCGCGTGCCGCCTCGGGCTCCCCGTTGGCTTCGTAGGCCAGGGCCAGGTGGTAGCGGACCACGCCGATGCTGGCGTCGTTCGGATCCGTTCCCGCCTCGGACTCCTTCAGGTAGCTGATCGCGGCCGAGTGCATGCCGCGCTTGTGCATCACCCAACCGAGCGTGTCGGCCACGCTCGCGTTCTCGGGCAGCTGGGTCTTCGCCTCCTGGGCGAGGTCGAGCGCGCGATCCAGGTTCTGGCCGGTCTCGGCGAACAGGAAGGCGAGGTTGTTCTTGGCTTCGCTGAGCTTGGGATCGAGCCGGATGGCGTCCTCGTAGCGCTGCTGCGCGAGCGCGCGCTTGCCGGCGAGGTCGTAGAGCACGCCCAGCAGGTGGTGCACGTTCGCCTGCTCCGGGTGGACCTCCAGCGCCTTCTCGTAGGTCTTGACCGTGTCCTCGAGACGCCCCGTCGCCGAGTAGAAGCGCGCGAGGCGCTCGTAGCCCGTCAGATCCGAGGGATCGAGCTCGATCGACTTCTTGTACATCACCTCCGCGTCCGCGGGGCGGCCGGTCATCTCGGCCAGGACGCCTCCGAGCTGCTGTAGCTTGGCGTTGCCCGGATTGGCCGCGATCGCCGCGTCGATGCGCGTGGTCGATTCGGGCAGGCGCTTCTCGTAGGCGTCGAGGGTCAGCAGATTCGTCAGGATGTCGGCGTTGTTCGGCGCCGCCGCGTCGGCGAGCTCGAGGTACTTGCGCGCCTCC
>DATBRV010000091.1:0-15258 GCA_036560145.1 Myxococcota bacterium | reverse complement strand
TCGCTCGGCGGCTACGGCGACGTCTTCCTGCGCAACGTGCTCTCCTCCGGCGTGATCCCGCAGATCTCGGCGATCATGGGCCCCTGCGCGGGCGGCGCCGTCTACTCGCCCGCCATGACCGACTTCATCATCATGGTGAAGAACACCAGCAACATGATGATCACGGGGCCGGAGGTGATCCGGACCGTCACGCACGAGGAGGTCACCGCCGAGGAGCTGGGCGGCGCGGTCACGCACGCCTCCAAATCGAGCGTGGCGGACTTCGCGGCGGAGAACGAGGAGCAGTGCATCCAGATCATCCGCAGCCTGCTCTCGTTCATCCCGCAAAACAACCTCGAAGACCCGCCCTTCGTGCCCACCGAGGATCCCGCGGATCGGATGGACCCGGCGCTCCGCACCCTGGTGCCCGACAACGCCAACAAGCCCTACGACATGAAGGAGCTGATCCGGCTGGCGGTCGACGACGCCAACTTCTTCGAGGTCTCGCCGCTCTACGGAAAAAACATGGTGGTGGGGTTCGGCCGCTTCGGGGGGCGCTCGGTCGGGATCGTCGCGAACCAGCCCGCGCACCGGGCCGGCGTGCTCGACATCGACGCCTCCAAGAAGGGCGCGCGCTTCGTGAGGTTCTGCGACGCCTTCAACCTTCCCATCATTACGTTCGTCGACGTCCCGGGCTTCCTGCCCGGCGTCGACCAGGAGCACGGCGGCATCATCAAGCACGGCGCGAAGCTGCTCTACGCCTTCTGCGAGGCCACCGTGCCGCGCGTCACGATCATCACCCGCAAGGCCTACGGCGGGGCCTACGTCGTCATGAGCAGCAAGCACACGCGCGCCGACGTGAACCTCGCGTTCCCGACGGCGGAGCTCGCGGTGATGGGGCCGGACGGGGCGGTCAACATCGTGTTCCGCAACGAGCTCAAGGGGGCGAGCGACCCGGCGGCCCGGCGCGTCGAGCTCGAAGCCTCCTATCGCGAGAACTTCGCGAACCCGTACAAGGCCGCCGAGCTCGGCTACATCGACGAGGTGATCCGGCCCGAGGAGACGCGTCCTCGCATCATCCGGGCGCTCGAGATGCTGGCGACGAAGCGCGACGTCAACCCGCCCAAGAAACACGGCAATATCCCGCTGTAGGTCGGCTGCATGTTCAAGAAGATCCTGATCGCGAATCGCGGAGAAATCGCCGTGCGCGTGATCCGCGCCTGCCGAGAACTCGGCGTGAAGACCGTCGCCATCTACTCCGACGTCGATCGCGACGCCCTGCACGTGCGCTTCGCCGACGAGGCCTACCCCTGCGGGCCGCCGCCCTCGCGAGAGTCGTACCTGGTGATGGACCGCGTGATCGATATCGCGAAGCGCTCCGGCGCGGAGGCGATCCATCCGGGCTACGGCTTCCTGGCGGAGAACGGAACCTTCTCGGACCGCTGTCGCGACGAGGGCATCGTCTTCATCGGGCCCTCGGGCGACGTGATGCGGGCGATGGGGGACAAGGTCACCGCCCGCCGGACCATGCAGAAGGCCGGCGTGCCGATCGTTCCGGGCACGACCGAGCGGCTCTCCGACGAGGAGATCGCGCGCTGGATCCGCGAGACCGGTCCGCCGGTCATGATCAAGGCGAGCGCGGGCGGCGGCGGCAAGGGCATGCGGCTGGTGCGCAGCGAGGGCGAGATCGCGCAGGCGGTCGCGCGCGCGCGCGGCGAGGCCCGTTCTTCGTTCGGCGACGACGGCCTCTACGTCGAGAAGTTCGTCGAGCAGCCGCGCCACATCGAGATCCAGGTGCTCGCCGATCGGCACGGCAACGTCGTGCACCTGTTCGAACGCGAGTGCTCGATCCAGCGCCGCCACCAGAAGGTGATCGAGGAGGCGCCGGGCAACGGCATCTCGCACGAGCTGCGCGAGCGGATGGGCGCCGCGGCCGTCGCCGCGGCGCGCGCCGTCAACTACCTGGGCGCCGGCACCTGCGAGTTCCTGGTCGACCGCCACGACAAGTTCTACTTCCTCGAGATGAACACGCGCGTGCAGGTCGAGCACGCCATCACCGAGGCGATCACCGGCATCGACATCGTGAAGGCGATGATCCGCGCGGCTTCCGGAGAGCTGCTCGGGATCCAGCAGAGCGACGTCGCGATCACCGGCCACGCGATCGAGGCGCGCATCTACGCCGAGGATCCCGACCAGAACTTCGCGCCTTCCCCCGGCGTCCTGAAGGTCTACCGGCCGGCCGCCGGGATCGGCGTGCGGGTCGACGGCGGCGTGTATCAGGGCGCCACCGTGACCGTGCACTACGACCCGATGGTGGCGAAGCTCGTCGTCTGGGGCGCCGACCGCATGGAGGCGATCGACCGCCTGCGCCGCGCGCTCGCCGAGTTCATCGTCAAGGGCATCAAGACCTCGATCCCCTTCCACCAGAAGGTGGTGCGGCATCCGGTCTTCATCGCCGGGCGCTACGACACCAGCTTCATCGAAACGCACATGAGCGGCGGCCGGGGCGGCAGCCCCGACGAGGGCGAGGAGGCGGCCGAGGCGCGGCGCGTGGCGATGATGCTGGCCGCGATCGCCGCCTTCCGCCGGGAAAAAGAGAGAGCCACCCGGGCCGAAGCGGCGTCGAGCGGCCGCGCCGCCGAAGACCCCTGGAAGCAGGCGGGCCGGCGCGCGCAGATGCGCGGGGGCCTGCGGTGAATTACGAGGTCGCGGAGAAGAAGGGCGAGAGCCGCCGCGTCGCGCTGCGGGAGACGGGCGAGGGCCGCTACGAGATCACGCTCGACGGCAAGACCGTCCACGTCGACGCCGTGCGCAGCGGGGCCAACATCTATTCCATCATCGAGGACGGCCAGCAGTTCGAGGCCATGCTCGACGAGAAGGGAGCCCACGGCTTCGACGTGATGGTGGGCGGGCGCATCTTCCATCTCGAGGTGATCGACGAGCGCAGCAAGCTGCTCGCGGGCTCCGCGGCGGCCGTCGCCTCGGGCCCGCAAACCGTGACGGCCGAGATGCCCGGCAAGGTGGTGAAGGTGCACGTCGCCGTCGGCGCCGAGGTGCGCGAGCGCCAGGGCATCGTGGTGGTCGAGGCCATGAAGATGGAGAACGAGATCCCCTCGCCGATCGACGGCATCGTGAGGGAGATCGCGGTCGCCGAGGGCCAGACCGTCGAGGCCGGCGCGACGCTGTTCGTGGTCGAGCCCCCGCCCGCGGCGTGACGGGCCCTCGCCCGGTCCTCTTCGACACCGACGTCGGCGGCGACGTCGACGATGCGCTCGCGCTGGGCTTGATCCTCGCGAGCCCGTCGGCGCTCGAGCTGAAGGCCGTCACCACGGTGGGGGGCGAGTCCCGGCTGCGGGCCCGCGTCGCCGCGGGTCTTCTACGTCTCGCCGGCCGCCGCGGCGTCGACGTCTGCGCCGGCGAGGAGCGCCCGCTGCTGCGCCCGCGCGAGCGCTTCGGCTGGTTCGGTCACGAGTCCGAGTGCGTGGTGGAAGGCGCTCCCGCCGTCTCCACGGAGCCCGCGCCCGAGCGGATCGTGCGCGCCGCCCGCGAGATCCCCGGGCTCGAACTGATCGCCGTCGGCCCCCTCACCAACCTGGCGCGCGCGCTCGCGCTCGATCCCGAGCTTCCTGGGCGCGTGGCGGGCCTCACCGTGATGGGCGGCCACGTGCGCGAGGTGCGCATCGGGCAGTTCCTGTGCGCGCCCGGCATCGACTACAACCTCTGCTCCGATCCCGAGGCCTCGGTGGCGGTGCTGGGCGCCGGCTTCCGCACCACGCTGGTCACGGCCGACGTCACGCTCTCGACCTGGCTGACGATGGCCGACGTCGAAAAGCTCGCGAAGGCGGGCCCGCTCGCGCGCGAGCTGGCGAGGCAGGTCCGGATCTGGGAGCCTGTTCAGCGCAAGCTCTTCACCGGGATGGGCGGGACCGTCGCCCCAGATAACGCCGCCTTCCTACACGATCCGCTCACGGTGCTGGCGCTGATCGACGCCTCCTCGCTTCGCTTCGAATCGCTCCGGATCGCGACCACGATCGAGCGTGGCGTGCTGCGCACCCACGAGCTGCCGCTCGCCGCCGCGCTCGGCTCGCAGATGCGGGTCGCGACCAAGGTGGACCCGGCGCGGGCGGCCCGCGCAATCGTCGACCGGATCGCGTCGGCCTGAGCACGTCAGGCTCGCCCCCTGGTCCGGGTCGCGCGCCGCTTCGCCTACGCGCTCGGGTGTGAAGCCTCTCGCTTCTTCGCCAGGCGCGCCGCGAAGCGCCCGGCGTCGATCAGCATCCGCTCGTGCCGGCCGGCGCAGATCGCGCCCTGCCCGTCGCTCGCGGAGACGTCGAAGACCAGTCGGCGGCCGTCCACTTCCGTGAGCCGCACGCGTACGCTGACCTCGAAGCCGGGGGGCGTGGGCGCGTCGTGGCTCAGCTCGAGGCGCGTGCCGACGGTCTGCTCGCGTGGCCAGTCGAGGTGCGGGTTCACGAGCTGGATGCAGGTCCACTCGACGAGGCCGACCAGGAACCCGGTGGCGAAGACCTCCGGCATCTGCTGGAACTCGGGCGCCTCGCGATATAGATGGGGAACGGTCTTCTCCGCGGGCACGCGGTACGCGAACGAGTGCTCGAGCCCGGTCCGAAGCGACGGCAGCATGCGGCGCACCTCCTGGCGCCGCAGCCTATCTCGATCCCGCCGGCTGCGTCAGCCTGACGGCGTGAGGCTGCTGCTCTCCGGCTTGGGCGCCTCCGCCGTCTTGCGGGCGCCCGTGAAGATGAAGGCGACGCCGACGCCGAGCAGGTAGAGCAGCACCATCGGGACCCCGAGCAGCAGCTGGCTCACCCAATCCGGGGTGGGCGTGAGGATGGCGGCCACGATGAAGATGATGAGCACGGCGTACGGCGTGCCCTTCAGCAGCTTCGGCGCATCCACGATCCCGGCCAGCGCCAGGAAGAAGACCACCACCGGGAGCTCGAAGGCCACGCCGAAGGCGAGGAACATGTGGGTGGTGAGCGAGAAGACCTCGGCCATGCTCCAGGCGGACTGGACGAAATCGCTGTCGAAGGTCGTGAAGAACTGGAACATCAGCGGGAAGACGGCGGTGTGGCCGAAGGCGGCGCCGCCCAGGAAGAGCACGCTCGTGATCGCCACGAAGGGCAGCACCGTGTGGCGCTCGCTCGGGTAGAGCCCCGGCGCGACGAAGGCCCAGATCTGCCAGAGGATCACGGGCAGCGCGATCAGGAAGCCCGCGAGCAGGGCACATTCGAGATACGTGAAGAAGATCTCGGTGGGCGCGATCGCCTGGAGCTTGCCGCCATCCGGGCCGAGGGCCTCGACGGCGGGCGCCAGCAGCAGCGCGAAGATCTGCTCCTTCCAGGTCCAGGCCGCCACGCTGCCGATGGCCCAGGCGAGGCCACTTCGTATGAGTCGGGTGCGCAGCTCGGCCAGGTGATCGGTGAGCGGGAGCTTCTTGTCATCCACCCGTCGTCTCGGGGGGCTTCGCCGCCGCGGCGGCCGCGGCGGGCGCCGCCGGCGTCTCCGCCGCGTTCGCGGGCGCCGCCGGGGAGAGCGGCCGCGTCTCTTCGGAGACGTCGAGGAACTCGCGCCGCATGTCCGAGGAGGCCCGCCGGAACTCTGCCAGGCCCTTGCCCAGCGAGCGCGCGATCTCGGGAAGCTTCTTGGGACCCAGCACGACCAGCGCGATCGCCAGGATCACCAGCAGCTCCGTCATTCCGATTCCGAACATGGCGGCGTCGAGATTAGCAGCGGGGGCCCTGCCTGGCCCCGGAAGCTTGCGGGAGCCCCCGGGCATTCCGCCCGGAGGCCCCCGCAAGGCCCCCCGGAAATCGCTGCGCTCGCGTCAGCCGGCGGCGGCCATGCGAGCCCCGACGTCGCCCACGCTCTCGGCGAGCAGCTGGGGATCGACGTCCCAGACGCCCGTGTCGAGCAGGAGCAGGATCTCCTTGGCGAGGTTGGGGTCGAACTGCCGGCCGCCGAAGTGCTTGAACTCGTCGGTGACCACCTGGCGCGCGAGCGCGCGGCGATAGGGACGGTCGCAGCTCATGGCGTCGAAGGCGTCCGCCACGCTGATGATGCGGGCGCTCAGCGGGATGTCCTCGCCGGCCAGGCCGTCGGGGTAGCCCGAGCCATCCCACCATTCGTGGTGATGCCGGATCGCGAGCGAGACCGCCGTCGGGATGTCGAGCGGCTTGATCAGCCGGGCGCCGATCTCGGGGTGCTGCTCGACCAGGTGGCGCTCGTTCGAGTCGAGGGCCCCGGCGCGCAGCAGCAGATCGGTCGGGACGCCGACCTTGCCGAGATCGTGCAGGAAGGCCGCAATGCGAACGTGTTCGTGATCTTCCGCCGAGAGGCAGAGCCGGTCGGCGATCAGCCCGGCGTAGAGCGCGACGCGCCGCGCGTGCCCGCGCATGAAGCGGTCCTTGGTCTCGATCGTCTCGGCGAGCACCTCGAGGAACTCGACCGTGCGCGGGGGATCCAGCGGCGCGCCGTTGCCGGGCTGACTGGCCGGGCCGCGCGCGCCGAAGATCCCGCCGAGCCGCCCGCGCAGCTTCTGGCTCCGCTCCACGTCCGAGAGGATGGCGACGGCGTCGCGCTCCTTGCCGACCACTTCGCCCAGCTCCTCGAGGAACGCCGAGAGCCGCGTGCGCGCCCGCTGGCGCGAGAGCGCGCGCGACACCGAAGCGGTCACCTGCACCACGTCGAACGGCTTCTGGAGGTAGTCGCAGATCCCGTAGCGGATCCCGGAGGTGGCGCTCTCGAGCGTGCCGCAGCCGGTGATCACGATGATCTCGGTCTGGGGGAACTCGCTGCGCACCACGCGCATCACGTCCTCCCCCTTCATGCCGGGCATGTTGAGGTCGAGCGTCATCAGCTCGATCTTGTGCGTGCGCAGCGCCTCGAGCGCTTCGGCGCCGTTCCCGGCCTGCACCACTTCGTGGTGCGGTGAGAGGATCATCCGCAGCGACTCGCGCGAGCCGCGCTCGTCGTCGACCACCAGCACCGTCGGCAGCTTCTCCGCCATGGGCTCCCCCGGCTTTCGTTCTCCCGGTGCATCGCAAGCCCCATGCCAGCCGGCTCCGGCGCTCGGGCCGAGCCTCCAAGGCCTCGAATCCGCTTCGGAAATGGCTCTTCGGGCACCGGCATCTCCGGCCCTGGCCGGGGCGCGGAAACGTTCGGGAGCGAACGTCAGTCCCGGCCCCATCTCTCTAAACCGTCGAAAATATTGATGATTGAGGACTGTTCGGAGAGGAACACCAAGCCTGCCAGGCAGGCAGGAAATCACTCAAGCCGGAGGTTCCAGCCCGAGCCGGTCCATGCGCAGCTTGAGCGCCCGGCGCGTCATGCGCAGGTGCTCGGCGGCGCGGGTCTGGTTCCAGCCCGCGTTCTCGAGCGCCTCCAGCAGCAGCTCGCGTTCGAAATCGTCGGTCGCCTGCTCGAAGCCGAGCGCGCCCGAGCGCACCGCCTGGTGCAGGCCGTCAATTCTGGTTGAGCGCACCAGCGCGCGGGGCAGGTCGTCGATCCCGAGCAGATCGCTCTCGGCCAGCGCCACCGCGTGCTCGATCGCGTTGCCGAGCTCGCGCACGTTGCCCGGCCAGCCGTAGCGCTCGAGCGCGGCCAGCGCCTCCGGCGCGATCCGGATGGGGCCCTGCCCGGAGGCGGCGCGCGCCCGCTTCAGGAAGTGCGCGGCGAGCAGTGGGATGTCCTCGCGGCGCTGGCGGAGCGCGGGCAGCTCGATCGGGATGACGTGGATCCGGTAGAAGAGATCGGCGCGGAAGCGCCCCTGCGCGACGTCCTGCTCGAGATCGCGGTGGGTGGCCGCGAGCACGCGCACGTCGACCGGGATCGAGCCGGATCCGCCCAGTCTTTCGATGCAGCGTTCCTGGAGCGCGCGCAGCAGCTTGGCCTGGACGGGGGTTGCCAGCTCGCCGATCTCGTCGAGGAAGAGCGTCCCGCCCGAGGCCGCCTCGAAGCGGCCGATCCGCCGTTGGGCGGCGTCCGTGAAGGCGCCCCGCTCGTGGCCGAACAGCTCGCTCTCGATCAGCCCGTCGGGGATGCCGGCGCAGTTGACCGCCACGAAGGGCCCCTGGCTGCGCGGACCGAGGTCGTGGATGGCGCGCGCGACGAGTTCTTTTCCGGTGCCGCTCTCGCCGCGGATCAACACCGTGACCTGCGACACCGCGACGCGACGGATGGTCTGGAAGACCTCCTGCATGGCGGCGCTGCGGCCGAGCAGGCCCCCGAGCTGATCCTGCGCCGCGACCTGTGCGCGCAGGCGGACCACCTCGCGCTCGAGTTCCCGGCGAGAGAGCAGCTGGCGCACCTTGATGCGCAGCGCCTCCACCTCGAAGGGCTTGGTCAGGTAGTCGGCGGCGCCGCGCTTCATGGCCTCGACGGCGGTGGCGATGGTGCGGGTGCCGCTCAGCACGATCACCGGCGGCGGCGCGTCCTGGCCGGCGAGCTCGGCGAAGAGATCGAACCCGCTGCGGCCGGGCATCACGAGATCGAGCAGGATCACGTCCGGAGGAGACTCGGCGAGCAGCCGCAGCGCCTCGTCCACACTCCCGGCGGTCACCACCTCGCACTCCTGCTTGAGGAGCATGCGAAGCGATTCCTGCACCCCGGGCTCGTCGTCCACCACCAGCACGCGAGGCATGCGGCGAGATTAACAGCTCTTGCCGAGCTACCTCAGGCCCTCAGCTCCACGATCAGCAGCGTCTCTCCGCCCTGGGTCTGGCTCAGCGTGAAGCTTCCCTGCTGGGCGTGGATCACCCGCTCGGCGAGGACGAGGCCCAGCGAGTTCTCGGCCGGCGAGAGGCCCGGGATGCGCTCCGCGGGCGCGCCGCGCTGGGGCCCGTGGAAGCGCACCAGCACCCGGAGCGACGGCCCGCCGCGCAGACCCGTCGGGTGGTGCTTCGACGCCAGGTAGAGATCACCCCGCTCGGGAACCAGCGCGAAGCAGGCGCCCAGCAGGGCGTCCAGCGCGAAGCGGATCTGCTCGACGTCGCCGCGGGCCTCCGGGCGCTGCGTGTCGAGCTCCTGCAACACGAGCAGGCGTCGCTCGCGGACCTGCTCGCGGCGGGCTTCGAGCAGCTCCCCGAGCAGCGCGGTGACGTCGACCACCTCGTCCGCCGGCGGGCCGAAGTCCGCCACCTGGGAGAGGCGGCTCAGCGATTCCTCGATCCGCCGGACGTCCTCCCCCGTCCGCTCCGCGAAGCGCGCGCGGAACTCGGCGTCCGCCCAGCGCTCCGGGAGCAGCTCGGAGAAGGTGCGGATTCCCGTGAGGGGGCTGCGCAGCTCGTGCGCCAGCGCGGCGGCCAGCGGGCCCAGCCCGGCGTCCTCCGCGCGCTGCGGCGGGGCCGGCTCGGCCGCCGGCGGCGCCGCCGCGGGCGCTGCGAACGGAGCCGGGGCCGGCAGCCGCTCGGGCGCGGGAGCGGCCTCGGGCTCCGGCTCGTCGCCGGCCAGCAGCACGGCGCCCAGCGACTCGGCATCGACCGGAGCGAAGGCCTCGCCGCCCTGCTCGAGGTCCGAGGCCTCCAGCGGATCGGCCGCCGAAGCGGCCAGCGACTGCACCACCACCGACTCCAGCTCGCGCAGGTTCCCGGGCCACGGGTATTCGCAGAGCGCGCGCAGCGCGTCGTCGCCGAAGCCGCGCGTGCGTTCGCCGCGCGCGGCGCCGAAGCGCGCCGCCGTCTCCTTCACCAGGGCGGGGATGCTCTCCGCCCGCTCGCGCAGCGGCGGGATGCGCAGCAGGAAGCCTCCGAGCGCCTGGCGCAGGGCGGGGTCGAGCGCGTCCTCCTCCGGGTCGTCGCCGGCGGTCGCGATCCAGCGCAGCGGGCGCGCGCGCAGCAGCCCGGGAGGGGGGCCGAGCTCGATCCAATCCAGCAGCTCGCGCTGCGCCGCGGGCTCCAGCCGATCGACGCCGAGCAGACAGACCGTCGCGCCCGCCGCTGCCGGCGAGCTGCGGGCGGCGTCGGCGATCGCATCCAGCAGCCGGCCCGCCGAGAGGCCGGGCGAGCAGGCGACCTGCGCGAAGGCGGCGTCCGCCCCGCCGCCGAAGGCGTGCAGATACCGGGCGAGGCTCCCGCGGCCGGTGCCGGGCTCGCCGCGCACCAGCACGGGTACGTCACGCAGCTGGGGGTCGAGCGCGCGCAGCAGCGCGGGCAGCTCGAGATCCCGGAACCAGCGCGCGAAGCGCGCGGCGAGGGTGTCGCGCACGGCGCGTTGCGAGAGCGCCAGCGGCCGAGACGGGCTGCGGCGTGCGAGCTCCCGCAGGCGGCGTCGCAGCGCGGAGGCGTCCGGGGGATAGGGGAGCAGCTCGGCGTCCAGCAGATCGAAAAGGCGCCGGGCGGCCGGCAGCTCCGCGCGCTCGGCGAGCAGCAGCCAGGCCGCCCCTCGCAGGCGCGGCGCCAGCCGGTGCGCGAACTCGAGCTCCGCCTCGAAGGGCGCCGCCAGCCCCAGCACCACGACCGCGGGCGGCTCGGCGCCCGCGAAGGCGGGATCCCCGGGCGCGCCGAGCAGCGCGTCGTGGGGAGCGGCCGCCAGGCGCGAGAGCGCGGCGCGGGTGCGCGGTTCGCGATGCACGATCCAGAGCCGAGGCATCGAATCCAGCCTGCGCCGGAGGGCGCTTTCGCCGCGCGGCCGAGCTTCGGCCGCGCGGACTCGTCCAGACACTGCGAAAGGCAATCCCTGTGCCAAACGGCCTCCTCCGGAAGGCAGCGGGCAGCTGCCGCGGCAACCCTTCGGCCTCGGTCGGAAATCGCGGCCGCGCGCGCGCCGCGCCGGGGCCTCGCGGCGCGGGGCGGGGCCCCGCACCCCGGAGCATTCTAGGAAAACCTTTGCTCAGCTTGCGGGCGTTGAACCCGCGTCGGCGCTCTGCGAGATTAGACGGGACCCCCCGCTGGAGCGCGCGTGACCGTCGTCGACCGCGGACCCGAGGTCCGCCTCCGCAACTGGTTCGATCGTCCCTACGACGACGCGATCTCCGCGGCGCGCACCTGCTACTCGCCACGCGTGATCGAGGCGGACGAGATCACCGAGCGCCAGCGGCGCAGCATCGGCCCCCTGACCTTCGAGGGCGGCCACCACACCGTGTTCCAGCACGCGACCTTCGAGTTCTCGCTCTCCGGGATCTCGCGCCAGCTGGTCTGGTCGTTCCTGCACGGGTTTCCCTTCTACAACACCGAGCAGCAGAGCCAGCGCTACGTGCGCCTCGACGAGGTGGCGGCGCACGTGCCTCCGGGGCTCGCCCCGCGCGAGCGCGCGCTCTTCGAATCGTCCGTCGAGGCGAGCTGGAGCGCCTACCGCGAACTCACCACGCGGCTGATCCCGGTGACACAGCAGCGGCTCTCGGACCTGTGGCGGCTCCCGGCGCGGCGGTCGGTCGCGTTCGGGCGCAGCGTCGCGCGCGAGGCCGAGAAGAAGGCGATCGAGACCGCGCGCTACGTGATCCCGATCGCCTGTCACACCGCGATGGTCTACACCGTGTCGGGTCTGGTGCTGCACCGGCTGCGCCGGATGGTGCGGGTGGGAGACGCGCCCGACGAAGCGGCCGACGTGATCGAGCGGATGCTGGCCGAGGTGGCCCGGATCGATCCCTCCTTCTTCGAGCAGGTGGGCAGCCCCGCGCTCGAGGACGTGGTCGAGAGCCGCCTCGCCCCGGCGGGGGTCTCCGACGGCGTGGCGGCGGAGGCCTTCGACAAGTTCCTGGAGGGCCGGACCTCGCGGCTGGTCGATTGCGGCCGCCGCTCGCCCCAGGTGATCGCGGACGCGGTGCGCCGAGTGATCGGCCGCTTCGAGCTCTCCGACGACGAGGCGCTCGAGCTGGTGCTGGACCCCGCGAAGAATCCCTATCGCCTGGAAACGCTCAACGTCTCCACCCATTCGCCGCTGATGCGCACGCTCGCCCACGCGCACTACACGTTCCGCAAGAAACTCTCGCACACGGCCGACTCGCAGGACCAGCGTCACCGGACGGTGCCCGGCTCGCGGCCGCTGCTCTCGCGCAGCGTGCCCGCCCACGCCGACGTGATCGAGCCGGAGCTGATCCGCGAGGATCCCGCCTGCCACGCGCTCTTCCGGGAGGCGGTGGAAGCGGCCTGGGACGCGCGCGCCCGCCTGCTGACCCGCGGCGTCGCGCCGGAGCTCGCGCTCTACGTGCTCCCCAACGCGCTCGCGATCCGCTTCGAGGAATCCGGCTCGCTGCTCGACCTGCTCCACAAGTGGACCATGCGCACCTGCCTGAACGCGCAGCGCGAGATCTGGCAGGCCTCGATGGACGAGATCGAGGAGGTGCGCGCCGTGCACCCCGAGCTGGTCCGCCACGTCGGTCCGCCCTGCTTCGTGCGCTCCGGCCTGGTGCGCCCGCGCTGCACCGAGGGCTCGCACTTCTGCGGAGTCCCCGTCTGGCGCGACTTCCCCCGCACCCAGCGGACCATCTGATGCGGCGGCTGGCGACGCTCGCCGCGCTGCTGCTGGCGGCCGTGGTGCCTGCCGCGCGCGCCGTGGACCTGCCGGATCGGCTGGCGGGAACCTGGCACGTGCTGGTGCACTACAAGGACGCGAGCGCGACCCACCCGGACGAGGAGCGCTGGGACGATCGCGTCTGGGTCTTCGAGAAGACGGGCGACCGGCTGCGCTGGACCGAATACCCGATCGCGGTCTTCAGCGACGAGTCCGGCCGGTTCGAACGGCGTTCGACCGGTCAGCTCGCGCGCGTACTCGGCTACTGGGAGCCGAGCGAGCTGCAGCTCGCGGAGATCAAGGCCGGTCTCGAGCTGAACTCGCGCGGCATGAAGTCGAAGACCCTGCGCTTCTCGAAGGGCGTCTGGGGCTCCGCCTCGCGGTCGACCGCAGCCTCCGCCTCCGTCGTTTCTTACACGGAATCGTGGAGCATCGAGGGGACGCCGGAGCTCCCGATCTTCCGCCGCGAGGACTCGCTGGGCGGCGAGCGAACGGATACACTGGATGGCGTGACGCTCTACACCACCGCCAGCGTCGACCCCACCGGGGACGTGCTGGAGGGGGGCTTCGAGCGCGACGGCAGCCGCCGCGGCAAGTTCCGCCTGCTGCGCGCCGGGGCCGGGAAGGCGCTCACCACCAAGCGGACGCAGGCGCAGCGGACCCAGGACGCCTTCCTCGAGCAGATGAGCATGCGCAAGCTGGACGAATCCCAGCTCACCGCGCAGGACCGCGCCGACGTGAGGATGGTGATCCGCAGCGAGCTCGAGAAGCGCATGCGCAAGCTGAAGCTGGATCCGGTCCAGAACGAGGCCAAGCTGAACGCCCTGGTGCCGAGCATCGAGAGCCGCCTGTATTCCGAGCACGGCACGCTCCGCGACATCCCGAAGCTGGTCGAGGAGGCCGTGGTCGCGCCGTGAGCGCCGGCGGCCGCGCAGGCATCCGCCGTGCGTCCGCCCGAGACCTCGACCAGCTCACCGCCCTCTGGCGCGCGATCAACGCGCACCACTCCCATCTCGATCCGCTCTTCACCGAACGCTCCGAAGCCGGCGACGAGGTGCGCGAGCTGCTGCGCAGTCAACTCGCCGACGCCGACATGGCCTTCTTCGTGAGCGAGCGAGCCGGCGAGCTGGTCGGCTTCTGCGCGGTCCGGATCGATCGCGCGCCCCCGATCCTGGTCGAGGTCGAGCGCGCGCAGATCACGGATCTCTTCGTGGTCGAGGGCCTGCGCCGCCAGGGCCTGGCGCGTGCGCTGGTCGCGTCGGCGCTCGAGTGGGTGCGCGCGCGGCGCGTCGATCGGGTCGAGGTGCGCGTCGCCAGCGGGAACCGCGAAGGGCAGTCCTTCTGGCGGTCGCTCGGCTTCGCGGACCTGATGGACGTCCTGCATCGCCGTCTGTAGATTCCAGGCGCCATGCAGTCCGCTTCCGAAACGCTGCATCCGATCGCGCAGGAGCTGAACCGCAAGCTCGAGGCCGCCGCGCCCGAGCTGTTCGCGATGCTCTCGGCGCTCGGCCGCCGCCTCTACTTCCCGAAGGGCATCCTCTCACAGGGGGCCGAGGCGAAGGCCAAGGCCAAGCGGATGAACGCCACCATCGGCATCGCCACCGAAGAGCGCGCGCCGATGCGGCTGCCCTCGCTGGTGCGGCACCTCGCCGATCTCGACACCGGCGACGCCGTCGACTACGCGCCGCCGGCCGGGCGCCCCGGGCTGCGCGAGCGCTGGCGCGAGAAATTACTTGCCGAGAACCCGTCGCTGCGCGGCAAGCGCTTCGGCCTTCCGATCACGACCCAGGCGATCACGCACGGGCTGGCGCTGGCGGGGGAGCTCTTCGTCGATCCCGGAGACAGCCTGCTGCTCCCCGACAAGTTCTGGGAGAACTACCGGCTGCTCTACGAGGTGAAGCTCGGCGCGCGGATCCGGACCTTTCCGTTCTACGCCGGCCGCGGCTTCGACCACGCGGGCTTCGCCCGCGCCCTCTCCGCCTCGCGCGAGAAGCAGGTGGTGCTGCTCAACTTCCCCAACAACCCGACGGGCTACGTGCCGACTCCTGCGGAAGGGGAGGCGATCGTCGCCGCGCTGCTCCGGCAGGCGGAGGCCGGCACCCGGCTGGTCGTGCTGGTCGACGACGCCTACTTCGGCCTCTTCTACCACCTGGGCGGCGCCTCCATGACGGAGTCGCTGTTCGGGATGCTCGCGAACCGGCATCCGAACCTGCTCGCCATCAAGCTGGACGGCGCCACCAAGGAGCTGTTCGCCTGGGGTCTGCGCTGCGGCTTCCTCTGCTTCGCGCCGGGGCGCGCCGAAGGGGCCGAGGCGGCGCTCGAGGTGCTCGACGCGAAGACCCGCGGCGCGATCCGCGCCGGCATCTCGAACGCCTCGCAGCTCTCGCAGCTGCTGGTCGAGAAGGCCCTTGCCTCCTCTTCGCTGGAGGCCGAGCGCAAGCAGAAGCACGAGACGCTGCGGGTGCGCGCCGAGAAGGTCTTCGAGGTCGCCAACGCCCCGCGCTTCCGGGAGAGCTGGGAGACCTACCCCTTCAACAGCGGCTACTTCATGTGCGTGAAGGTGAAGGAGGCGCCCGCCGAGCAGGTGCGCGTGCACCTGCTCGAGAAGCACGGGATCGGGCTCATCTCCGAGGGAGAGACCGACCTGCGGATCGCATTCTCATGCCTCGAGCTGGCCGAGATCGAGCCCCTCTTCGAGGCCCTGCACCGCGCGATCCAGGAGCTGCTCGGGGACGTTGGTTCAGAAGTTCACTGAGTAGACGTCGATCTCGGTTGCCGAGAAGCGTGCTTCGCCGTCTACTCAGTGAACTTCTG
>DATBRV010000090.1:0-59650 GCA_036560145.1 Myxococcota bacterium | reverse complement strand
CCATCCACACCGCCGCTTCGCTCGCCCGCAGCGAGGCGGTCATCGCCCAGTCCGCCTGGCGAGCGCGCGGCGCGCCTCGTCGCCATCGCTGAAGGGCAGGCGTTCGCGGCCGATGATCTGGTAGTCCTCGTGGCCCTTGCCGGCGAGCACGACGGTGTCGTCGGCGCGCGCGATGGCGATCGCGAGCGCAATCGCGGCGCGCCGGTCGGTCAGCATCGCGTAGGCGCGGCTCGCCGCAGCCAGCTGCTCCGGCTCGACGCGGTCGAGCTTTCCGAGCCCGCGCTCCACGTCGGCGAGGATCGCACGCGGATCCTCGCTGCGCGGGTTGTCGCTCGTCGCCACGGCGAGGTCGCTCCAGCGTGCGACGGCCTCGGCCATCAGCGAGCGCTTGGCGCGGTCGCGGTCGCCGCCGCAGCCGAACACCGTGATCAGCCGGCCGGGGGTGAGCGGCCGCAGCGTGCGCAGCAGCTTGTCGACGGCGTCGGGGGTGTGCGCGTAATCCACCAGCACGGTCGGCTGCGCGCCCTCGCCGGCGGCGACGCACTCGACGCGTCCCGGCACCTGCGGGCAGGCCGCGACGCCGGCCTCGATCCGCTCGGGAGCGACGCCGAGCGCGACCGCGACGCCGCAGGCGACCAGCACGTTCTCCAGGTTGAAATCGCCGAGCAGCGGCACCTTCAGCTCGAGGCGCGCCCCCGGGATCGCGACGCGAGCGCGTGTACCCCCCATGCTCACGTCGGCCGACTCGAGCCGCAGCTCGGCCTCCGCGCCGCGCGAGACGCGCAGCACGCTCGCGCCGGCGTCCCGGGCCGCCTGCGCCATCCCGGCGCCGGCGGGATCGTCCACGTTCACGACCGCCAGTCCGTCCTTGGCGAGGTAGCGCGTGAAGAGCAGGGCCTTCGCGTCGCGGTAGGCCGCCATGCTGCCGTGGAAATCCAGGTGATCCTGGGTGAGGTTGGTGAAGGCGCCGACCCGGAACCGGCAGCCGTCGACGCGGCCGAGCGCGAGGCCGTGCGAGGAGACCTCCATCACCACGGCGTCGGCGCCGCGGTTGCGCATGTCGCGCAGCGAGGTCTGGAGGTCGAGGCTCTCGGGCGTGGTGTTGATCGAGCGCCGCCGCTGGCCCGCAAAGCGCGACTCGACCGTGCCGATCAGCCCGACGCAGCGGCCGGCTCCCGTCAGGATCGACTCGATCAGGTAGGTGGTGCTGGTCTTGCCGTTGGTGCCCGTTACGCCGATCAGCGCCAGCTCGGCGGAGGGCTCGCCGTAGAAGCGCGTGGCGAGCGCGGCGAGGGCGCGCCGGGTGTCCGCGACGACGATCGCGGGCCGGCCGCGCAGATCGACTCCGGGCGGGATCTCCTCGACGACGACCGCGACCGCGCCGAGCCCGAGCGCCTGCCCGAGATAGGCATGCCCGTTGGCCGCGGATCCCCGCAGCGCGACGAAGAGATCGCCGGGCGCGACGGCGCGCGAGTCGTAGCTGACGCCGCGCACGATCGGGTCTTCACCGGGGGCGCCGGCCGGCGCTGGCGAGAGGGAAGCGAGCAGCGCCGACAGCCGCATCAGCTCTCCCTCCCGTCGCCCGGAGCCCTCGGCTCGAAGCGTACCCGCACCGGCGCGCCGCCGATCGCGAGCACCGTTCCGGGAGGCGGCTCCTGGGCGATCGCGCGGCCGCTGCCCGAGATGCTCACGTCGAGCTGACTGGTGGCGGCGATCTGCTGCACCTCGGCCACCGTGAAGCCGCGGAAGTCCGGAAGCAGCACGCGGTCCTCGACGCGGGCCACCTCGATCGCGCGCCGGGCGGGCGGCGGGGCGGCGACCGGCGGCGGCGCGACGCGCGCCGGATGGGGACGCGCGGCCGGCGCCTCGGCCGCCGCGACCTGCACCAGCGGAGCGCCGAAGGGCGGCAGGACGGGCTGCGTGGCGAGGCCGAAGCGCGCGAGCTGGGCCGCGGCGACCCGCGCAAACAGCGGAGCGGCGGCGGTTCCGCCCAGGTGATTGGGCCGCCGCGGCTCGTCGAGCGCGACTACGATCACCAGCCGGGGAGCGTCCGCGGGCACCACGCCGATGAACCAGGCGGTGAAGCGGTCGGTCGCGTACTGGCCGAGGCTGGCGTCCAGCTTTTGCGCGGAGCCCGTCTTGCCGGCCACGCGCACGCCCTGGAGTGCGGCGCGGCCGCCGGTCCCCTCCGGCCCGACCACGCCTTCCAGCATGCCGAGCACGCTGCGCGCCGTCTCGCGCGAGATCACGCGCTCCCCGCGGCTCGGGGGAACCGGCTGCCAGGCGCCGCGCGCGGGCCGGCGCGCGGCGACCAGGCGCGGCTCGATGCGCAGGCCGCCGTTCGCGAGCACGGCGGTGGCGACCGCGAGCTGGATCGGGGTCACCGAGAGCCCCTGGCCGAAGGCGACCGTGGCGTGGTCGACCGCGCGCCAGCGCGACGCCGCGCGCAGCATGCCGGCGGATTCGTCGGGGAAGCCGCTCCCGGTGCGCTCGCCGAAGCCGAAGCGGCGCAGCATCTCGAAGTAGGGATCGCGCTCGAGCGCCCAGGCGATCTTGACCGCGCCGATGTTGCTCGACACGCGCAGGATGTCGGCCGGCCGCATGGCGCCGTGCGGATGCAGATCGCGGATGGTCTTGCCGGGCACCCGCAGCGAGCCTTCCTCGCAATCGAAGACCGTGTCCTCGCGGATCGCGCCCTTCTCGAGCGCCGCCGCGACCAGGAACGCCTTCAGGGTCGAGCCGGGCTCCTGCGCGTCGAGAAACGCGTGCGCGCGGGTGCGCGGGAATTCGAGCGTGCGAAAGCGGTTCGGGTCGAAGGCCGGCGCCTCGGCGAGGGCGAGCACCTCGCCCGAGAAGGGGTCGAGCGAGAGCACCACGCCGCCGCGGGCTCCGGTCGCGGCGACGGCGTCGCGCAGGCCGGCGGCCGCCTCGGCCTGGAGCGCCATGTCGAGCGTGAGGCGCACGTCGCCGCCGGCGGTGCTCCAGCCCTCGAGGCCGCCCGATACGAGCAGGCCGCCGCGCGCGTCGCGCTCCACGCCCACCCGGCGCGCCTCGCCGCGCAGCCAGTCCTCTTCCTGCTGCTCGATCGCGCGCACGCCGACGCCGTCGATGTTGGCGAAGCCGATCACCTGCGCCGCCAGCTCCTTGTGCGGGTACACCCGTCGGGGCTCATCGAGCACGCCCACCCCGGGGAGCGTGAGCGCGCGCACGCGCTGCGCAGCCTCGGGGTCGACCCAGCGCGCGACGTACGTGAAGGAACGGGCCTTGCGCAGCCGCTGCTCGACCGCCGCGGCGCCGAGGCCGAGCGCGCCGGCCAGCTTGCGAGCGGTGGCCGGCAGGTCGCGCAGCTCGCCCGCCACGGCGTAGACCGAGGGCGCGTCGATCGAGAGGGCGAGCGGCGTTCCGTCGCGGTCGAAGACCGCGCCGCGTTCGGCGGGCAGGGTCACGACGTTCACCGTCTGCACCTGCCCGCGGCGCGCGCCGCGTTCGTCGACGGCGAGGTGTGCGGCGCGGGCGCAGAGCACGCCGAAGAGGAGCAGCAGCACGCTGCGCGCGATGGCGACGCGCCGGGCGGCGACCCGCACGTCCGGCGATCTCATGGACGCCGATTCGGCGCGGGAGGGGCCGAGAGCTCGAGAACGCGGGCGGGACGGGCGAGCCCATGGCGGGGCGCGAGCCGCGCCAGCCGGATCGGATCGCGCAGGCTTCCGACCCGCGCCCGCAGCGCGCGCTCCTGCTCGAGCAGCTCCTTCTCCTCCTGCATCGCCTGCCCCAGTCCGTAGCGGACGCGGATCAGGTCGACGCGCAGCGCGGCGAGCGCGAGAGCGGCCAACAGCACGCCCGCGAGCAGCGCGGGAAGCGCGGCGGGCCAGGCCCGGCCGCGCAAACGCGGCTGCGCGAAGTCCCGGCCCACGAGATCGGCGCGTCCCCGTGCGGGGCGGCGCGGGCGCGGCGGCCCCAGCCAACCGGCGACGCGGCTCGACCACGCCCGAAGCGGGTGAGCGGCGCTCACGCGGCCTCGGCGATGCGCTCGGCGGCGCGCAGGCGGGCCGAGCGGGCCCGCGGGTTCTCCTGGATCTCGGCCGGGCCCGGCCGCAGCGGGCGGCGGGTCAGCACGCGCAGCAGCGGCACGCCGCCGCAGACGCAGACGGGGATGCGCGGCGGGCAGGTGCAGCCGCGCTCGGCCTCCCGGAAGCGGTGCTTGACGCAGCGGTCCTCGAGAGAGTGGTAGGCGATCACCACCAGCCGCCCCTTCGGACGCAGCGCGAGGATCGCGGCGTCGAGCCCCTCGCGCAGCGCGCCGATCTCGTCGTTGACCGCGATCCGCAGGGCCTGGAAGACGAGCGTCGCCGGGTGGTGACGCCGGCCGCCGCCCACCCGCGCGGCCTCGATCGCGCGCAGCAGGTCGCGCGTGGTCAGCAGCGGGGCGCGCTGGCGGGCCTCGACCAGCCGGCGCGCCAGCCGGCCGGCGCCCGGCAGCTCCCCTCCCTCGCGGAAGATCGCCGCGAGCTCGTCCGCCGAGCGCGTGCGCAGGATCTCCGCCGCGGTGACGGGGCTGCGCCGATCCATGCGCATGTCGAGCGGCGTCTCGGCGGCGGTGGCGTCTGCGAAGCGGAAGCCGCGCGAGGGAGAATCGAGCTGGTGCGAGGAGACGCCGAGGTCGAGCAGCACCGCGTCGATCCGCGGGGAGCGCAGGGCGCTCAGCTGCTCGGGCAGCTCGCGGAAGGAAGCGCGCAGCAGCTGCACCCGGTCGCCGAAGGGAAGCAGGCTCCGGCGCGCCGAAGCGAGCGCGTCATCGTCCATGTCGAATCCGATCAGACGCCCGTCGGGTGCGGTGCGTTCGAGGATGGCGGCCGCGTGGCCGCCGCCTCCCACCGTGCCGTCCACGACGACGGCGCCCGGGTGAAGGGCCAGGAGCTCGAGTGATTCCGCGAGCAGGACGGGCCGGTGCGCGAACGGTTCGACCACGGGAACCCTGCGCCTCCTGCCGTCACCCCCTCGGCAGGGTCGCTGGATTCCGAAAGACGCTGGGGTGCCCCGGAGCATCGAACTTCCCGGGAACGGTTTGTCCCCCCCAGTAACGCCCCGCCCACCGCGAAGAGATACTCCGGGGACACCCCAACCTCTCACCCGGAGGAGATCTTCTCCTCCGGTCCCCCACCCTCAAGCCTGCTGCGTGCCCAGCTTGGCCATCGCCGAAGAGATCTCGCTGAAGCGCGCCTGCGTCTTCTGCAGGTTCGCGTCGAAACGCGCCTTGTCCCAGAGCTCGATCCGGGGCCCGACGCCGACGAAGATCGTCTCACGCTCGAGCCGGGCGTACTCCCGGAGCACCGGCGGCACCAGGATCCTTCCCTGGGCGTCGATCGGACTCTCGGAGGCGCCGGAGATCATCATCCGGGCATAGGCCTGCGCGTCCGGATCGAAGGAGGAACGGCCGACGATCTGCTGCTCGTACTGGCACCAGTCTTCGTAGGGGTAGAGCACGAGGTATTCGTCGGCGTTGGTCAGGATCGGTGCCCGCTCGCTGCGACGCTGAAGCTCCACTCGAAACCCCGACGGAATGCTGACGCGACCCTTGCTATCCATGGTGTGTACGAACCGGCCTCGAAACATCAGCGGAGCCTCTGCTCGGGTGGTTCGGATTTACCACTTTTCCCCACCAATCCCCACTGCGGCACACTTTTAAACCACTCCGTTGCCGGCAGCAACAAGAATTTTTCGCTTGCGCAAAAAAAAATCTCCCGAGTGAACCCGGCCCCAGATATCGCGGTGGGAGACGACGCGAACTACAAGATGCAGCGGAGGACGGAGTGGTTCAAAACGTCGTTCTGTTGGATCAGGGGGCGCCGAGGCCCGGATTCCGGCTGCCGTGCACCTGGACCACGCGTCCCACCACGGCTTCGAGCACGCTTCCGGGCGCGATCGGGGCCACCGCGGGCAGGCGAGGGGCGGCCTCCGCGGTCAAGACCTCGAGCACGGCCTGCGTGCCCTCGAAGAGGCCGCTGGCCGCGTAGCCGCCCTCCAGCACGAAGACCACGCGGCCGCCGCAGCAGGCCTCCGCGAGCGCGCGCACGACGCGGGTCATGGCGCCGAAGCCCGCGCCGCTCACCTGCATCGCCGCCAGCGGATCGTCGACGTGGGCGTCGAACCCGCATGACACCAGAATGAGATCAGGGCGAAACTTCTCGGTGACGGGCACCAGCAGGCGCTGGAGCACGCCCAGGTAGGTCTCGTCGCCGCAGCCGGCGGGCAGCGGGATGTTGAGGGTGGTTCCCGCCCCCTTGCCGCGCCCCGCCTCGCCGGCCGCGCCGGACCCCGGGTAGTACGGGAACTGGTGGGTGGAGGCGTAGAGCACGCTGGGGTCCTCGTCGAAGCTGTGCTGGGTTCCGTTCCCGTGATGGACGTCCCAATCGAAGATCAGGATCCGCCCCACGCCGTCCTCGGCCTGAAGCGCGCGGGCGGCGATCGCGACGTTGTTGAACAGGCAGAAGCCCATCGGCCGGCCGGCCTCGGCGTGGTGGCCGGGGGGCCGCACCGCGGCGAGGCCCGTGTGCAGGCGCCCGCTCGCCACCTGCCGCGCCAGCTCGATCGCGCCGCCGGCGGCCAGCCGCGCCGCCGCGAGGCTCCCGGCCGAGATGAAGGTGTCGGGGTCGAGGTAGCCCGGCGCCTGGCGCGCGGCCGCCTCGATCCCCGCGAGGTGGGCCGCGCCGTGCACGCGCAGGATCTCCTCGTCGCTGGCGGGGCGGGCCTCGATCGGGGTCAGCCGGGAGCGCTGCGCGTCGATGGCGCGCTCGACCGCGGCCAGCCGCTCGGGGCATTCCGGATGCCCGTCGGGGCCGTGGTGATCGCGGTAGCGGCGGTCGACCACCACGCCGGTTGCCCGCGGCACGGCCATGGCGGAGCATGGTATCCGAGCGCCCCGCAGGCAGCGAACCCGCGAGGCAGCGGGCGCAGCAGTTTGGAGTGGAGTGGGATGGGCTCACCGGGCGTGGTCGCCATCACCGGTCTCGGCACCAGCATCGGCCGCGGCCTGGTCGATCGCCTGCTCGCCCGCCTGCCCGAGCTGCGCGTAGTCGGCCTCGACCAGCGCCGGCCATTTCGTCTGGACGGGCGGGTCCGCTTCCACCGGATCGACCTCACCGAGCCCACCGCCGACAACCGCGTCGCCGAGATCCTCCAGCGCGAGCGGGTCGACGCCGTCGTGCACGCGGCCTTCCGGACCGAGCCCACGCCCGACACCGAGTTCGATCACGAGCTCGAAACCATCGGGAGCCTGCACGTGATGAACGCGTGCGCCGCCGCCAAGGTGAAGCGGCTGATCGTCGCGTCGAGCACCATGCTCTATGGGCCGCGGCCCGACAACCCGAACTTCTTGAGCGAGCGGCATCCGCTGCGCGGACACCCGGACGCCCACTCGGTGCAGAACCGGGTCGAGATGGAGACCCTGCTCGCCGGCTGGCGCGCGCGCCATCCCGACACCGAGGTGACCGTCTTGCGAACCGGCTGGGTGCTGGGGCCGACCCACTGGGACCCGGTGGTGCGCTACTTCTCGCTCCCGGTCGTTCCGATGCTGCTCGGCTACGACCCGCTCATGCAGTTCGTGCACGAGGAGGACTGCCTGTGGGCGTTCGAGCGCGCGACGCTCGCCCCCCACCCCGGCGTCTTCAACGTGGTCGCGCAGGGAGTGCTTCCGCTCTCGACCCTGCTCCGGCTCGGCGGAAAGCGGATCCTGCCGCTGCCCGCCCCGCTGCTCTATCGCATGGCCTACTACCCGTCGCAGAGCCAGACCGGCGATCCGCCGGCGGGGTTCTACGATTACCTGCGCTACCTGTGGGTCGCCGACGGGCGCCGCGGCTGGGAGGCCTTCGGCGAGCCGGTCTACACCACCAAGGAGGCCTGGATCTCCTTTATCTCGGCGCGCCGGATGCGGCGCTACCGCTAGGGTAAAACGAAGTGGACGAGCGACGCGATCCCGAGCTCGGCGACGATCTCACGCAGGCGCTGGAGGCGCTGCGCCGCGAGATCCGCGCGCGCTTCCCCGGCCACGGCGGCGAGCCGGCACCCGCCGCGATCGACTGGGACGCCCTCTACGCGAACTTGCGTCGGCGCTTCGGCACCTTCGGCATGAGCGAGCGCTCGGGCGAGGTGGACGAGTTCGGCATGGACGAGGTGGTGCTCAGCCGCGCGCGGCCGGTGCTCGACTTCCTGTACGACCAATACTGGCGCGTGAGCCTGGCGGGGGTCGAGAGCCTGCCGGCCGCCGGTCCCTGTCTGCTGGTCGCGAACCACTCGGGGCTGCTGCCCTACGACGGGCTGATGCTGTCGCACGGGATCGAGCGCTCGCATCCGAGCGGCGAGCGCCCGCGCTTCTTCGTGGCCGATTGGCTGATCACGCTTCCCTTCGTGCAGTCGTATCTCGCGCGCCTGGGCGGCGTGCGCGCCTGCCGCGAGAACGCCGAGCGGCTGATCGAGAGCAAGCGCTTCGTGGTCGCGTTTCCCGAGGGCGTGAAGGGGGCCGCCAAGGTCTTCCGCGAGCGCTACCGGCTCAAGCGTTTCGGCCGCGGCGGCGTGCTGCGGCTCGCGATCGAGACCGGCGTTCCCTTGCTGCCGGTCGGCATCGTGGGCGCCGAGGAGGCGCATCCGATTTTGTTCAAGTGGACCACGCCCGCGCGCGCGATGGGCCTGCCGTTCCTGCCCGTGACCCCGACCTTTCCGCTGCTCGGCCCGCTCGGCGTGCTGCCCCTGCCGACCAAGTGGGTGATCCGGATCGGCGAGCCGATCTCGCTCGGCCATCTCGCCCCGGACTCCTCCGCGGACGAGCTGCTGATCTCGCGCCTGACCGAAGACCTGCGCGCGCAGATCCAGGCGCTGGTCGACATCGGCCTCGCGGAGCGCGAGTCGGTCTGGGGCTGACGAAGAATCGAAGCGTCAGTCGGTCGGCTTCGGGGGGCGCGGCGCCGCCGCGGCGGCCGGCGCGTTCTCCGGGCTGCTCCGCTCGAGCGCTTCGATCGCGCTCGCCACGCGATCGAGGTTGCGGTTCAGCGCCTCGATGTCGGAGCGGCGCGGCAGATCGAGCAGCTTGAAGACGCGCTCGACCGCGTTGTGCAGGATGTGCTCGATGTCCGGCGCGCCCTGCGAGATCCACTCGCTGATCCCGCCGCCGTCGTCGTCGCGGCGGCGCACCAATCGCCGCACGTTGCGCTGGATCTCGCCGATGCCTTCCGAGGCGTCGCCGACGCTGCGCCGCAGCGCCCCGTAGAGCGCATCGCCGCCGCGCTGGAGCAGGCCGGAGAGCAGGGGGCGCGAGGCCCGGCGCCCCTCGCGCTCGCTGTCGACCAGGATCTGCGAGAGCGCGACCGAGGTGATGTCCTCGCCGGTCTCGTTGTCGATTACGCGTACGTCTTCGTCGGCGTCGATCAGCTCGGCGATGCCCTTGAGCGTGATATAACGGCTTGTCTGCGTGTTGTAGAGCTTGCGATTCGCGTAGCGCTTGATCAGGACCGTCATGCGGGTGAGAGCCTCGCCGTGCCGCGCGGGACGCCGCAGCAGGGGCACGCTAGCTCAGGCTCTGGAGGCGGTCAGCCCTGCACGGGGATGCGCTGGACGCGGGGCCGACGCCGCACCGGGCGCGGTGTCGGCGGTCCGCCGACGGGACCGGGGCCCCCGGTTGCGGCACCCGGCGCGCCCTGCGCGTGGTCGCGGCGGCGCAGCCCGAGTTCCCAGAGCAGCTCGCGCACGCCGAGGAAGGCCCGCAGCACGGCGCGCGCTTCGGCATCGTCCCGCGCGCGCGTCTCCCAGCGCGCAATCTCCGCATCGAGCGCTTCGGCGAGCGCCTCCAGCAGCGGGGAAGACATCGCATCCGAATCGGGCGCGAAACCCTGCCCGAGTTTCTCGAGCAGCTGCGCGAGCGGCGCCAGCAGGCGGCTCGCGTCGGAGGGCAGGCCGCTGGTGGCGAGCGCGGCCGCGTCGAGCAGCGCGTGCACGGCGAAGACGGATTCCGAGGCCGCGCGCTGCGCGTGCGCCCGTGCGCGCGCCAGCGCTTCGGCGACGTCGGTCGGCGCGCCGCGGCCGGCGGCCGGACGCTCGTTCCCGGGCGGCTCGTCCGTGCCACTAGCCGGCATGCAGCGCCTCCTTCCCGGGATCCGCCTGGCTCCCGAAGATCGCGCGCGCGACCTGGGCGAGCCCCGCGAGATCGTGGACGTCGCCAGAGAGCTCGGGGATCGCGCCCCAGTAGCCGCCCTGTTTCTCGACGGCGCTGCGGAGCGCGGCGGTCTCGCGCGCGTCGCGGCGCACGAAGGCAGCGTATCCTGCCGCGGCGCCCAGCGCCGCCTTGGCTGCGGCCTGCGCCGGGAAGCCGGCGCCCTCGCTCGCCGCGAGCGCCGCGGCGAGCGCGCCGAGCGAGCCCTCCGCGCCGGCCAGATCGGGCGGCGGGCCGCCGCCCGGCCAGATGCGCACGCGGTTGACCAGCACGCCCGTGAGCGATGCGCCGAAACCGGCCAGCCGCTGGCGCAGCTCGAGCGCCTGCTGCACCGAATCGCGCCCGGCGCCGGCGACCAGCACGAACGCCGTCTCGGGGCCGAGCAGGAGCGCGCGCACGCCGTTCGCCCGCTGCCGGAATCCCTCGCTCATCCCCTCGAACGCGAGCAGGAACTCGGAAACGTCCTCCAGGAAGCCGATGCCGCTCACCCGCTCGAGGATCTGGAGCACCCGGCGCGCGCCGCGCTGGAAGAGGCGGAAGCCCAGCCGGCCCGCCACGAACGCCGGATGGATCAGCATGTGCACGATCCGGCTGTCGAGGAATTCGACCAGCCGCTGGGGCGCTTCCAGGAAGTCGAGCGCGTGCTGCGAGGGCGGCGTGTCCACGACGATCAGATCGTAGGCGCGCTGCGCGTCCAGCTCGTAGACCTTCTCCATCGCCGAGTACTCGACGCTTCCCGCGAGCGCCTCGGAGACGTGCTGATAGATCGGGTTCGCGAGGATGCGCGCGCGCGTCTCCGGGCTGTCGGCGAAGCGATCGACCAGATCGTCGAAGGTCCGCTTCATGTCGAGCATCATCGCGGAGAGGCCGCCCTGCGGCGGGACGCCGAGCGCGGCGAGCGCGGCGCGCGGAAGCTCTTCGGGCTGGTTGCCGAGCGCGGCCACGCCGAGCGCGTCCGCCAGCCGCCGGGCCGGGTCGATCGTGAGCACCAGCGCGCGGCGCCCGCTGCGCGCCGCCTCGAGCGCGAGCGCCGCGGCGACCGTGGTCTTGCCGACGCCGCCCGATCCGACGCAGACGGCGATTCTGGGACGCAGCAGGCACGCTCGAGCGAATTTCGAGGCGCTCACGCCGCCTCCGACGGCGAACCCGCCAGCAGGGCTGCGCCGAGCGCCGCCAGGCTGGCGGGACCTTCCACCCCTTCGGCGAGGTAGGGGAGGCGCACGCAGGGAAGGCCGATCGATTCCGCGAGCGTTCGCGCCCAGCGCTCGTGCAGATCCCAGCGCGCGCGCAGATGGCCTGCGCAGGCGGCGAGCACGGACGCAGGCGGGAGCGCGCCGAGCGGCGCGCCCTCGGGAAGCCGGCGCAGACGCTCGTCGAGATCCTCGAGTCCGGGCGGGAAGGGACGCGGAAGCATGGCGTTCACGACCACGCGGTCGACGCTGATGCCCACTTCGTTTCTGGCGTTGCGGACCAGCTCCTCGGTCTCGCGCACGGGCAGTTCCTCGGCGAGCGCGACCGGGAGCAGCGCGGTCCGCACCGGATCTTCGACCAGCGCCTCGACCTGCGCGGCATGCCGGCGCAGGGGCCCGGCGCGCAGGGCGGAGACCACCACGCGGGGAGCCGAGAGGAAGCTGACACCATGCCCGGTCGCGGGCGCGTCGACCACGATCAGGTCCCAGCGCGGCCGCGCCGGCGACGTCTGCATCTGCTCGAGGTGCCAGATCTTCCCGAGCGTGATCAGCTCCCGCCAGCCGGGCGCCGCCTCCATCAGCTGCCGGAAGGCCCGGTTGCGCAGCACCAGGCCGACGGGCGCGCTCATGCCGAGCTGGAGCGCCAGGTACTCGCCGAGCGCCTCGAAGGGATCGATCCGCATCGCCGTGACGCCGGGATGGACCTCGCGGCCGGCGTAGCCGGCGGGGGGGCTGCCGGGCGCGAAGCGCGACGGGATCTGCTCGTCGCGCCCGACCTCGGCCAGCAGGACGCGTCGGCCGGCGCCGGCGGCCGCGACCGCCAGGGCGGCGGCCACGGTGGTCTTCCCGGTGCCCCCCTTGCCGGTCACGATCACGAGCCGGCGGTCGAGCAACGAGGGGGGGCGCAGCGGTGTCACGGAGCCTCCGCGCGCGGGGGCATGGGCGGAGGCGCCGCCGGGTCTCAAGCGGAGCGTCGGCGGCTCCGAAACGTCGTACACGGCCGAAAGCCGGCGCGACCCTAGCACAGGGGGACGCGCGGGCGCGGTGGGAGGACCCCGTTGATCGTCACCTGCGAACAGTGCTCGACGCAGTTTCAGCTCGACGACGCCAAGGTTCCGGCCAGCGGCGTCCGCGTGCGCTGCTCGCGCTGCAAGCACGCCTTCTTCATCGAGCCCGCGAGCGCGGATCCGGAGCTCGCGCGCTCCGATCTCGCGGAGAAGGTCGGGCTCGCCGCGGAGGCGCCGCCCTCGCCCGAGGCGGGCGGCGATCTGTCGGAGCCGGATCCCGACCTCCAATCGGATTTCGAGGATTCCGAAGATCCCTCGAGCGAGAGCGATTGGGAGTTCAACCAGGCGCCGGTCGGCGGTGATCTCTCCGGCGAGAGCGCGAGCGAGACGGCCGCGAAGCACGACTTCGCGCGCGAGGCGATCGACGACCTGCTCGGCTCGCGCCCCGCGCCGCCGGCGGCGGCGGTCAGCGCCGGGCGGAGCGAGCCGGCGGCCGTGGCGGCGCCCGAGCTCGGCGCCGACGACGATGAACTGGGCAGCCCCGAGAGCTGGGATCTGCTCGCGGATGATCCGCCCGCGGCGGCGGACTCGGACTCGGGCGCGGGCCTCGAGCAAGAGGTCGACGGCGCGCCGACGCGCCGCGATCCGGCCAGCGCCGCGCGCCTCGCGGCGCTGGCGCCGCGGGTCGAAGAGTGGACTCCGCCCTCCGAGCCCTCGGTCGTGCTGGCCTGGATCGCGCGCATGGCCCACACGATCGGGTGGAGCGTGACCGCGATCTTGTTCTCGATGGTGGCGATCCTGACACTGGCGCCGTCGCTCGCGCCGATCTCGGAAGAGGAGTTCGGCGCGCAGCCCGTCGCCGGACTCGACGCCCAGGGAATCTCCGGACGTTGGGTCGAGAACGCGGTCTCCGGCGCGCTGCTGGTCGTCTCGGGACGGCTCGTGAATCCGACCGCCGCGCCCGCGGCGCTGGGGACGCGCTTCGGCGTGCGGCTGCTCGACGCGAACGGCGCGCGCCTGCCGGGCGAGCCCGCCGCGCTCGGTCCCGTGATCCTGGATTGGGAGCTGCGCGAAGCGGATCCGGCCGGCATCCAGGCCCGTCAGGCGACGGGCGGTCTCTCCCTGGCTGCCGCGGTGATCCAGCCGGGTCAGAGCCTTCCGTTCGAAGCGGTGCTGGCCGACGTGCCGCTGGCGGCGTCGCGTTTCGTGCTGGAGCCGCTCGCGCCGACGAGGAGCGCGCCGCTCGCAGCCGCCGCGGATCCCGCGCCCGGCCGCTAGCCGCGGCCGGCTCGTTCTAGGATCCCTGCTTGCCCTCGCGGACCTCTTCCTTCTTCGGGGTCACGTCGATCTCGTCCTTGGCGGCGAGACCGGTCTTGAAGTTGCGAATCGCCTGACCGATCCCGGAGCCGAGTTCGGGGAGGCGACGCGCGCCGAAGAGGACGACCACGATCCCGAGGATGATCAGAAGCTCGGTCGTTCCGATGCCGAACATTCCCGACCTCGCACGAGTGCAGCGGCCAACGCCCGATCGCCGTTCGCTTCGGAATCGAGCGGTCCGATGGTAGCACCCCGGGGGAGCGTCTACATTGCCGGCCATGCCGATCTTCAAGGCCTACGACATCCGCGGGGTGGTGCCCGAGGAGCTCGACGCGGCCGCGGCGCGCAGGATCGGACGCGCCACGGCGCGCTTCCTGCGCACACCGCGCATCGCGATCGGGCGCGACGCCCGGCGCAGCTCCCCCGAGCTCTTCGCGGCGTTGCTGAGCGGTGTCATCGACGAAGGCGTGTCGGTGGTGGACCTGGGGCTGGTCTGCACGCCGATGCTCTACTTCAGCGTCGAGCAGCTCGGCACGGGGGGCGGGATCATGCTCACCGCCTCCCACAACCCGCCGCAGTACAACGGCTTCAAGGTCTGCCGCGAGCACGCGATCCCGATCGGCGAGGCGAGCGGCCTCAAGCAGATCGAGCAGCTCGCCGGCAGCATCGCGGGCGATCCGCCAGCCGCCCGCCGCGGCAGCGTCGAGCGCGCCGACGTGCGGGACGCCTACGTCGAGCACGTGCTGCGCGTGGGCGGCGCGATGCCCCGTCTGAAGGTCGCGATCGATTGCGGGAACGGGATGGCGGGGGTGGGGCTGGTGCCCCTGCTGGAGCGCCTGCCGCTGGAGGTCACGCGCCTCTACTTCGAGCCCGACGGCTCCTTTCCGAACCACGAAGCGGACCCGCTCAAGCTCGAGAACCTGCGCGACCTGTGCGAGGCGGTGCGAAAGACCGGCGCCGCTTTCGGCGTCGCCTTCGACGGCGACGCGGACCGGGCCGTGTTCGTCGACGACCAGGCGCAGCCGATCCCCTCCGACCTGCTCACGGCGCTGCTCGCGCGCCGTCAGCTGCTCAAAAAACCCGGCGGGCGCGTGCTCTACGACCTGCGCTCCAGCCGCGTCACCGCGGAGGAGATCAGCGCGGCGGGCGGCGTTCCGGAGATGTGTCGGGTGGGCCACTCCTTCGTGAAGGCCCGCATGCGCGAGGTGGGCGCGATCTTCGCGGGCGAGCTCTCGGGCCACATGTACTTCCGGTTCTCGGAGACGCTGGTGGCGGACGATGGGATCGCCGCGTTCGTCGCGGTGCTCGACGTGCTCGGCGCAGAGAAGCGTTCCCTCTCGCAGCTGATCGCGCCGCTGCGGCGCTACGCCGCCAGCGGCGAGATCAACCGGACGGTGAAGGACATCCCGCGCGTGCTCGCCGCGATCGAGGCGGAGCACGCCGGCGCGCCCGAGATCTCGCACCTCGACGGTCTGCGCGTCGCCTACCCGGACTGGTGGTTCAACCTGCGGCCTTCGAACACCGAGCCCGTGCTGCGCCTCAACCTGGAAGCCGCCACGCCCGAGCGGATGGCCGCCCACCGCGACGCGCTGCTGGCGCGGATCGCGTCCTTCTGAGCGAGGGCTAGGAGCCCGCCGCGGGCGCCGCGGGCGCCGCCGGCTCCGCCGGCGCGGCGGCCGGAGCTCCGGCGCGCGCCAGCTCGGCGTCGATCACGCGGTAGAAATCCTCGACCGGCTTCGCGCCCGAGATCAGGATCCCGTTCACGAAGAAGGAGGGCGTCCCGAGCCCGCCCTTGCCGGCGGTGTCCGCGGCTTCGGTCGCGGCGGCGAGGTCGCGATCCACCTGCGCCTGGAACTTGCGCTCCTTCACGCACTGCGCGAAGGCCGCCTGGTCGAGCTTCAGCTCGGTCGCGTAGCGCTGGAGGTCCGCCGCGCCGAGCGCCCGCTGGTTGGCGAAGAGCTTGTCGTGGTACTCCCAGAAGCGGCCCTGCGCATCGGCGCAGCCGGAAGCCTCGGCGGCGCCGCGCGCATTCGGGTGGATGCGCTCGAGCGGCAGATGGCGATACACGAAGCGGAGCTGGGTCGGATACCGCTCGCGGAGCTGCCGGGCGATGGCTCCCGCCCGCGCGCAGTACGGACACTGGAAGTCGCTGAACTCGACGATCGTGACCGGCGCGCCCTCGGGTCCGAACGACGGTCCCTCGGCGGCCACCGTGATCCGCGGCGGCTCCAGGAACACCTCGATCTTCGCGCGCTTGCGCAGCGCGGCCTTCACGTCGCCATCGCGCGCTCCGTCCAGGAAGGTGCGGATGCGATCCGCCACCTGGTCGCGCGTGGCGCCGCCCATCCGCTGCTTGTTCTTCTCGTAGAAGGCGGTCACCTGCTCGTCGCTGATGGGCCCGAGCGCCTCGCGCTCGAGGCGCATCAGCTCCTCGGTCGAGACGCCGCGCCGCTCGGCCTCCGCCTCGACGATGCGCTCGTCGAGCAGGCCCTGGAGCGAGCGAGAGCGCAGCTCGTAGACCTCCGACGGCGCCAGATCGTCGGTCTGCTCGCGGAAGAGCGATTCCTTGATCCAATCGTCGAGCTCGCCCTGGGTGATCGGCTCGCCCTCGAGCACCGCGACGCTCGCCGAGTCGCCCGCGTCCCGGTCCGACTGCGGCGGCGAGGGATGGCAGGCGGCGAGCCCGCCGCAGAGAACCACGAGCCAGGCCGTCGCAGCGGCGCGCAGAAGCATGGAACACCTCGTTCGAAGCATGAACCCGCCGGCGCAACCGGAATACGCCGAGCCTCCGGAACCTCTCGGGTCGGTAGTATTACGGGCCGTCTCCCGCTTGCCACCGGAGTCGCCGCGGAATGTCGAGCCAAAGCCTCGCTGAACTCGCCGCCGGCTTCCGGCTGCCCTGGGCGGGCGCGCGCCTGCTGCTGCGCGAGCGACGCTTGTGGGCGCCGGCGCTGGTTCCCCTGCTGCTGTCCATCGGCGCCTTCTGCCTCACGCTGGCGGGGCTGGTGGCGTATGCCGGGCCCCTGCACGGCTGGCTCACGGCGTGGATGCCGGCGCCGGTCGCCGCCGATTGGCTCGCGTGGCTGTGGGTGGGACCGGCGCGGCTCGCGCTCGCGCTGCTGGGCGCGGCGCTGTTCCTGGCCGCCGCGGCCCTCTGCCTGGTGGCCGCCTTCGCGGTGGCGAGCGTGCTGGCCTCGCCGTTCCACGATGCGCTCGCGGCCCGGGTCGAGCGGCTGGTCGCCCGGCGAACGACCGAAGCCGCGGAGTCGGCGCCGGGAAGCCTGCTGCGCGACGCGGTCCGGGCGCTGCGCGAAGAGCTGCGCCGGATGCTCTTCTTCGCGAGCCTCGCGCTCCCGATCGCGGCGCTGGGCCTGCTCGTCCCCCCCGCGCAGGTCCTCACCGCTCCCGCGCTGCTCGGCCTCACGCTCTTCTTCCTGCCGCTCGACTACGCGAGCTACAGCCTCGACCGCCGCCGCTACGGCTTCCGCGAGAAACGCCGCTGGCTGCTCGCACATGCGCCGGCGGCGCTGGGATTCGGCGCGGCGGCCTTTCTCGCCTGCGCGATCCCGGGCTTGAATCTGCTCGCGATGCCGCTGCTGGTGGTGGGCGGAACGCTACTCGCGCTGCGCGAGCCCGAGCGGCGCGCGTAGGAAGCCCCACATCGCCTTCAGGGCCTCCCCGGGCAGCGCGTCGTGGGGCGCGTCGAACCAGACCAGCTGCTTGGGCTCCCCGGCGGCCGCGAAGAGCGCCTCGGTGGCGGATCGCGGGACGGTCTGATCGCGGGTGGCGCCGATCAGGAGCAGCGGGCGCGGCGCGAAGCGACCCAGGTGACGCAGCGGATCCGTCGCAGGCGGCCCCAGGCCCCCGCCGGCGAGCGCGAGGGCAGCGGCCCGCGGACGCGGATCGACACCACAAAACGTCGCCCCCACGATGCCGCCCAGGCTGAAGCCCGCGTAGACGGCGCGGCCGGCATCGACGGCCGTCAGCTCCTGCGCGGCGTCGAGCGCGCGGCGCAGGTCGATCACCGCCTGTCGCATCAGCTCGGTCGCGAGCGCGGGGTCCGCGCCTCCCGCGGGCGACGAGAGCCGATCGCCCAGCTTGCCGCTGGCGCGCGCGCCGTGGAGGGGGAAGTCGATCGAGGCCACCGCCGCGCCGCCGCGCACCCAGACGGGCGCGGTCGCGTCCAGGTACGGCGATTGCTTGTGGCCGCCGAGCCCGTGCTGGAGCAGGACGAGGGGGAAGGGGCCGGAGCCCCGGGGCGGGAGCAGCAGCCGGCCCGGCACGCGATCGCCTCGGCTCGCGTACTCGAAGGCGAACGCGCGCAGATCGGGGGCGGACGCGGGCGGGGCCTGCGGCCGTTGCCAGAGGGCGAGCGGCTCCCCGGGATCGGACCCGAAGAGCGCCTCGTGGTGCATGGCAGCCAGCAGGTTAGGCCGGCCTGGGTGAACTCCGCTCGCCTACGGCTCGCTGCGCGCGCGCTCCGCGCGCTTGCACTACTGGGTGAGCAGCACCCGCCGGGCGCGGTAGAGGTTCGACTTGATCGAATCCTCTGACTTGTCGAGCTCGCGCGCGATCTCGAGGATCGAGCGGTGGAGCAGGTGGTGCATCTCGAAGAGCTGCCACTGCTCGGAGGTCAGCTCCCGCGAGGCGGTCGCCTCGAGCTGGGCGATCCGCTCGCCGCACTCGTAGTGGTCGTACGGGGTCGGTTCGCGCCGCAGCGTCGGAATCGTGAGGTCGATCATCTCGGCCTCTTCGTCGACCGCGAGCGGCACGGTGGCGTGGCGCTTCTTCTTGAAGCGATTCGCGATCGTGCGGCGCGTGAGCCCGAGCACCCAGGCGGCGAACGGGGCCTCGCCGCGGAAGGATCCGATCGACGAGAAGATGTTGATGAACACCTCCTGGACGATCTCCTCGGTGTCCGCACGGTTCTGGACGCGCTTGCTGACGAACGGATAGACGCGCGGCAGGTAGCGCTCGTACAGGATCTCGAAGGCCGCTTCGTCGCCCTCGCGCACGCGCGCGATCAACTCGTCGTCGCCCGGCGATCCGGGCAGGGCCGTCACCAACTCCGCCATGTCCCGCTTCCCCTTCCCAGCTCCCTGCCTGGGCGTTTCCCACCCGCTCGCTCCCGGCCGGAGCCGAAGCTCCGATCGAGAGGCGACCCGTATCGGGAGTGGTCGTGGGCGGGGTGGTGGTGTCAAAAAATGTCAGCGGGAGCGGAAAATCGTCGCTCGGGAGCCCCCGAGGGGGTCAATCGAACTCGCGGCGCTCGTCCGCCGTCAGGCCGAGCTCGGCGTCGGAGACGCCCGTCCGGAACTGGGCGGGCGCGCGCCCCGTGGCTGCCGCGGGCGCCTCGGACTCGGCCGCCTCGGAGACGGCTTCCACGAGCGCGTCGAGTCCGACGCCGCCGTTGCGCACGCAGCGGTAGGTGGCGAGCGCGATCCCGCCCGCGGCGCGCGCCGCGGCCAGGCTCTCGGTCCGGAAGCGCGGGGCGAGCAGCCAGACCCGGACCCCGGCTTCGGGGCGCATCCCGAGGCCCGGCGCGAGCTGGAGCCAGTCCCGGAGCCGCGCCTCCACCCAGGCCCGCTGCGCCAGCGCGCGGGCGACCAGCGCGAGATCGTCCTCCGCGGTTCCCACGATCACCAGCACCACCCGGCCGGACGCCTCCACGCCCACGAAGTCGACGCGGGTCTCGGCGCCCAGCAGCCCCTCGGCCACCACGCGCAGGCCGGGCGCGATCTCGTCGATCCGGGGTCGCAGCTGCCGCAGCAGATCCGCCCGCGGCGGCAGGCTTGTCAGCGAGAGGTCAGGCAAGGGCCATCTTTCGCGCGTCCTCGAGCAGCAGCCTCGCCACGTCGCGCAGCGCCCGTGCCGCGCGGGACTGGGGATGCTCGAGTCCGATCGGACGCCGCGACACGATAGCGCGATAGATGTGGAGATCGTCGACGAGCAGGCCGTAGCTCGCGAGATCGCGGCCGAGGTGGCGCGCGGCGACGCCCGCGAGGTGCAGGAACGCGCCTTGCGCCTCCGCGACCCGGCGGGCGCCGTGGATCGTGACGCCGACACGCGCCTCGTGGCTCGCCGCCAGCACACGCTTGGCGAGGCCATAGGTCTCCAGCAGGTCGAGGCGCTCCGTCGACGCGAAGAGCAGCACCCAGCGCAGCAGCGCGCGCCCGTCGGCCGGACGCCCGAGCCAGGCCGGCGGTACGCACACCAGCACCAGCCCGCCGTCGGCCGAATCCGCGGCCCGCGCCACCGCCAGATCGAGGGCGGCCCGGTGCAGCTGGGCCAGCCCGTCGGCGGGGGTGAGCACCACCTCGGCGCCGACCGGTCCGGGGCCCGCGTCGGGCCAGATCGGCGAGGGCTCCGGCGGCGTCGGCGCCACCAGCGTCGCGCTCGCGCCGAGCCGCGCGACCTCCACGGCGAGATTCCAGACGAACGCCGCGCGCACCACGTCCCGTTCGCCGACGGGCACGGCCACGATCGGGAGCGCGGCCGGCCGGCCTCCCCGCGCCGCCGCCGGCAGCCGGGAGCCGGGCGCTTCGTCGCCCCGCGGCGCGCGCGGCTGCGCCGGGGCAGCCTTCGGCAGGAAATAATCGGCCACGTCAGCCAGGTCGCGAGGCACGGCGAAATCTCCCGAGCCGCAGGGCGGCTAGCGCACGACGAGAACCGAGTTGCGACTGCCGACGGGGCTCGCCTCGCGCTCGGGATTTTCCGGATCGTCGCGCCACTCGCCGTCGACGACGTATCGATATTGATACGTCCCGGGCGGGAGCCTCAGGATCTTGGTCCACACGCGCGTCTCGCCGTCGGACTCGATCAGCGAGCGCACGCCCTTGTCGGGCACCCAACCGTTGAAGTCGCCGGCGATGCGCACGTCGCTCGCGGCCGGGTCCCGATAGCGCACCACCACCTCGCGCGCCGCTCCGCCCGGCGCGGTCTCCAGCGCTGCGGTGCGCTCGGCGGGCGCCGAGGCGGCGACCTCCACGGCGAGCGCCGCGTAGTCGATGCTGCCGTTGGCCGTCGGAGCGTAGAAGCAGATCGGCGTGCCGCGCCCGGCCGCCTCGCGCAGCTTGACGTTCAGCCGGATCACGGTATCGAAGCAGAGATCCTTGAATAGCTCGCGGATCCGGGCCAGGGTGTCGCGCGCGAAGCGGGTCCTGCCGTCGTAGAGCGTGGGCAGCACGCGTACGCCCAGTTCGTGTCCCACGCGCTCGGCCAGCAGGCCGATCGTCTCGAGCAGCTTCTGCACGCCGTGGATGGCGAAGTGGCTGGTCTCGAGCGGGACGATCACCTCGCCCGCCGCCCGCAGCGCGTTGAAGGTGAGCAGCCCCACGCTGGGCGGGCAGTCGATCAGCACATAATCGAACCGGTCGGGCAGCTGATCGAGCGCGGCGGCGAGCCGCTCGGTGCGCGTCTCGAGGCGTTCGGCGGCGAGGCGCTGCTCGAGCGCCGAGAGCACGATGCTCGACGGCGCCAAAGAAAGCTGTGGGGTGATCTCCAGGATCACCGCCTCGAGCCGGGCGGCGCCGTCCGGGTCGGTGAGCACCTCGAACAGGTTCTCGTCCACCGTCTCGGGATCGATTCCGAGGGCCAGCGTCGAGTGCGCCTGGGGATCGAGATCGACGACCAACACACGGGCGCCGTCGGCCGCGAGGCAGCCCGCGAGATTCACCGTAGTGGTGGTCTTCCCGCAGCCGCCCTTCTGGTTCACGATCGCGATCACGCGCATGTCTAGCCTCCCCGCTCGCGAGCCGTCTCGGGACTCGCGACTCCGGTCCGCGCGGCGCGGACCCGGCTGTCGCCGGCGAGCCGATCCGGAGCGGTCCAGGCTCCGGATCCGGGGAGGAGCATCAAGCCGACCGTGCGCTCGCTCGCGCCCTGCGCACCACCTGGGGGCGGCGCAGCGCGGGGGTCTCGGCGCTGGAGCGTTGCCAGGCTTCGACCTCGCGCTGGAGCTGCGCGACTTCGAAGACCCACTCCTGACCCGAGACGGCGTCGAAGGCGGCGCCATCCCGGAACGCGAGCACCACGTCGCCCGTCGCCACCAGGATCAGCTCGGCGAGGGGGCGACGCACGGTCGGGAGGATCTTCTGCAGCGCAGCGATGGACTTGCGGATCCGCTGGACCGAAACGCCGGCATCGATCAATCGTTTCGCGGCCTTCAGCGCCACCAGGTCTTCGAAGGTGTACCGGCCGTGGCCGCCTGGGGTCTGCACGCTGGGGGAGACGAGCCCGGTCTGGGACCAGTACTGGAGCTGGCGTCGCGTGACGCCCAGGATCTGGATCACGTCCCGGGTCCGAAATTGCTCGCTTGCCGCGCGCATGGCCGCCCGATCCCCCATCTCTCGGCCTCGCGCAGCGTAGATCCCGGGGGAGCCCCGAGTCAACCCAAATTTCGACGAAATTGTTCCGTTCGCCGGAAAGGCCGGCGGCGGCGCGGGGGATTTTCCGCCGTCCGGCGTGGTATCGCGCGAGGCGCGGGTGGGTTAGGTTCGCCGAGATGGGCTCGCAGGGTGAGGCGAAGCGACCCGCCCGGCCGGAGCGCGCCTCGCGGCGCATCACGGTCGATGGAGACGGCAAGCCCCGTCCCTTCATGCGCGGGATCATGGTGCACTCGCTGATGGCGCGGGGGGTCCCCTTCGAGGAGGCTTACCGCACCGCCAACGAGGTGCGCACGCGCATCGGCGCGCGCCCCACCGTGAGCAAGCAGGAGATCGCCGCCTGGGTGCGCGAGATCCTGGGCAGCGAACCGTTCCAGGACGAGAAGCGGGTCCCGGTCCCCGTCGACATCACGATCCTCGGGCCCACCGGCAAGGGCCTGCCGTTCTCGAAGGGCGTGCTCTCGCAGTCGCTGCTGGCCGCCGCGATCGATCCGAACGACGCCTTCGACGTCGCGCGCGAGATCGAGCGCGAGCTGATCGCGCGCGACGTGCGCGAGGTCGATCGGCGCGAGCTGCGCCGCCTCGCCTACCACACCCTGTCGCGCCACATGGGGGAGGCCACCGGCGAGCGCTACCTGCTCTGGCGCAAGTACCAGCATCCCGAGCGACCGGTGATCATCCTGCTCGGGGGCGCCGCCGGCGTCGGCAAGACCTCGCTCGCGCTCGAGGTGGCGCACCGGCTCGGCATCGGGCGGGTCTACTCGACGGATTCCGTGCGCCAGATCATGCGGATCATGCTCTCGAAGGATCTGGTTCCCGCGATCTACGGCTCCTCCTACGACGCCTGGCGCTTGATTCCGGCGGATTCCCTGGGAGACGATCCGGTGGTCGAAGGGTTCCGGGCGCAGGCCTCGACCGTCTCGGTCGGGATCCGGGGGTCGGTGGACCGCGCCATCGCGGAGAACACCAGCCTGGTGATGGACGGGGTCTCGATCGTGCCGGGGATGCTCGACGTCGCGGCCTACGCCGACCGGGCGGACGTGATCTTCCTGGTGGTGGCGACGCTGGACGAGGAAGCCTTCAAGAATCGCTTCAGCGCGCGGGCCGCCGATCAGAAGCAGCGCGCGCCCCATCGGTACCTGGAGAATCTGGACGCCATCCTGCGCATCCAGGAGCACTTCCTCGAGCTCGCCGATCGCTACGATGTTCCGATCGTGGACAACGTCTCCTTCGATCGCTCCGTGCTCCTGATCATCCGCCACGTGGCGGAAGCCCTGCGCAAGAAGCGGGCCTTCGATGTCGCCGAGCTGCTCTGAGGGGTTGCGGCGCGGCTGGCTCGCGGCGGGCGTCGCGCTCGCCCTGGGTCTTCCGGCCTGCGCTCCGCTCAGCATCCCGGAGGAGCAGCAGCTCGGCCGCGAGATGTCCCGCGAGCTGCGCGGCCAGCTGGTCTTCGTGCGCGATCCGATCGTGATCGATTACATCGAGGACATGGGCCAGGAGATCCTGGCCGCGGCCGGCCGGCAGCCCTTCCAGTACCACTTCTACGTCGTCGAGGACGAGGAGCTCAACGCGTTCGCGGCGCCTGCGGGCCACATCTACGTGCACACCGGGACGATCCTCGCCGCGCGCAATGCGAGCGAGCTGGCCGGCGTGATCGCCCACGAGATCGGACACGTCGCCTACCGCCACGTCGCCAACAACTACAACCGCCAGCGCAACACGGGCATCCTCTACCAGACGGGCGTGCTGGCGGCCTGGCTCTTCGGCGGAGGGCTGGGCGCGAGCGCGGCGCAGCTCGGCGGGGGGCTGGCGGCGACCGCCTATCTCAACCAGTTCGGCCGCGAAGCGGAGATGCAGGCCGACGCCTTCGCGGTGGATTCCATGCCGCGCGCGAACTGGGAGCCGAAGGGGCTCGTCACCTTCTTCAAGACCCTCCAGGCGCAGGGCGGACCGCACGTGCCGACCTTCCTGGCCAGCCATCCCGCCACCGAGGAGCGGATCAAGGCGACCAACGAGCGGATCGCCGAGCTCTCGTCCGGCGGCTCGCTGCGCGTGGACGACGGGGGTAAGCTGGAGATCATCCAACGCCGCATCGAGATCCTGACCGGCACGAGCCGCACCAAACCGAAGCCGCGGTACTGACGAGGCCCCCATGAGATCCGCCCCCCCTGCCGCGCGGACCCTCGGCGAGCTGCGCGCCTCCGGCTGGTCGCCGCGGCCGGTCCGCGAAGAGCTGCGCGCGAATCTGCTCGCGCGCCTGCGCGCGGGCGAGCCGCTCTGCGAGGGCGTGCTCGGTTACCAGGACTCGGTGCTGCCGGCGCTCGAGAACGCCCTGCTGTGCGGGCACGACCTGATCTTCCTGGGAGAGCGCGGCCAGGCCAAGACCCGCATGATCCGCTCCCTGGTCCAGCTGCTCGACGAGTGGATCCCGGTGATCGCCGGCAGCGAGGTCCACGACGACCCGTTCGCGCCGATCAGCGCCCACGGACGCGCGCTGCTGGCGGAGCACGGCGAGCGCTGCCCGGTCGCCTGGCTGCATCGCGACGACCGCTACGTCGAGAAGCTCGCCACGCCGGACGTCTCGATCGCCGACCTGATCGGGGACGTGGATCCCGTCAAGGTCGCCGAGGGCCGGTCTCTTTCCGACGAGCTCACCATCCACTTCGGGCTGGTGCCGCGCACCCACCGCGGGATCTTCTGCATCAACGAGCTGCCCGACCTGACGGAGAAGGTGCAGGTGGGGCTGTTCAACGTGATGGAGGAGCGCGACGTCCAGATCAAGGGCTACCGCGTGCGCCTGCCGCTCGACGTCTTCGTGGTGGCGAGCGCGAATCCCGAGGACTACACCAGCCGCGGACGCATCATCACGCCGCTCAAGGACCGCTACAAGGCGCTGATCCGCACCCACTACCCGCGCACGCGCGATCTCGAGCTCGCGATCGTCCGCCAGGAAGCCCGCCCGCCGAAGGCGGACGGCATCGCGCTCTTCGTCCCGCCGTTCATGGAGGAGATCGTCGCCGAGCTCACCTTCCAGGCGCGCCGCAGCTCGGACGTGAACCAGGCCTCCGGCGTCTCGGTGCGGATGTCGATCGCGAACTACGAGACGCTGATGGCGAGCGCCCTGCGCCGCGCGCTGCGTCAGGGCGAGCGCGAAGCCGTTCCGCGCATCTCGGACCTGGAGGCGCTCGACGCCTCGACCTGCGGCAAGCTCGAGCTGGAGTACGCGGGCGTGGAGCGCACGGAGTCGGCCGTGATCCGCGAGCTCACCAAGCGCGCGAGCAAGTGCGTGTTCGACGAGCGCGTGCAGCCGGGCTCGCTCGCGGGGGTGGTCGAGAGCTTCGATCAGGGCTGGAAGGTCGAGGTCTCGGCCGCCATGCAGTCGCACGAGTACCTCGCTGGCCTCGACCAGATCACGGGGCTGCGCGACGCCGCGCTGCGCCTCGCGGGCGGCGATTCGAGCGCCCGGCTGGCCTCCGCGATCGAGTTCCTGCTGGAGGGGCTGCATCTCTCGAGCCGCCTCAACAAGCAGCTGCGCGAGAACGGCGCGCTCTACACACGGCCGTGAAGTCGGCGCTCTACAGCCGCTGGGACGCCACCCAGCAGCCCTTTGCGCTCGACCCGAAGCAGGCGCTCGACGCGCTCTCGGACCTGATGCTCCAGGGTCTCCCCGCGCGGGAGGCGCTGGAGTGGATGCGCCAGTTCGGCTTCGAGCTGGCCGGGCTGAACCTGCGCGTGATGGGGGTCGAGGAGCTGCGGGAGGAGCTCGAGCGCGAGGCGAGCTCCCTGCGCGAGCGCTACCGGATGGATTCCGCGACCGAGGAGCTGCGCCGCCGGCTGGACGAGATCCTGGACCGCGAGCAGGCGGCGCTGCGTGAGCGGCACGGCTTCGAGTCGAGCCGCCTGAACGAGTTCCTGACCCGGCGCCACGCGGAAGCGCAGGATCTGTCGGAGCGGATCGAGCGCTTCGGCGACCACGCCTTCGAGGACGAGGAGGCGGGCCAGGACTACCGCGAGCTGCGCGAGGAGCTCGAGCGGCTGCGCGCGCTCGAGCGCTTCCTGGCGCGCGAGGGCAGCCGGTTCACGGGCAGCGAGGCGGCCGACTACGAGACGGCCCAGCGGATCCGCGAGCGGCTGGAAGCGATCGAGAGCCTGAGCCGCGACCTCGCCGAGGGGAACTTCGAGTCGATCTCGCCCGAGCGGCTGCGCGAGCTGCTCTCGGAGCAGGCCGCGCAATCGATCCTGATCCTGCGCGATCTCGAGCCCACGCTGCGGCGCGCCGGCTACCTCACCGATCGTGGCGACGGGGACGAGCTGACGCCGCGCGCGATCCGGCGGATCGGCGCGCAGGCGCTCGCCGACGTCTACGGCGCGCTGCACAAGGATCGCCCCGGCGGCCACGAGATCGACGCGCGCGGGGCCGCCCGGCTCCGGCCCGACGAGACGCGGCCGTTCGAGTTCGGCGATCCGCTCGACCTCGACATCCCGCGCACGCTGCTCAACGCGCTGCGGCGTCGCTCCGCCGCTCCCGGCGCGGAGCCGCTGCTGCGCGTCGAGGACTTCGAGCGCTTCGAGCTCGACTACGAGACCCACGCCACCACCGTGCTGCTGCTCGACATGAGCTGGTCGATGTCGTGGGCCGGCCGCTTCCCGGCGGCCAAGCGCGTCGCGCTCGCCCTCGATCACCTGATCCGCACCCGCTTCCCGCGCGACCGCTTCTTCGTGGTGGGCTTCTCGACGCGGGCGCGCAACGTCGCCATCCCCGATCTCCCGGAGCTCGCGTGGGATCCCAGCGATCCCTTCACGAACCTCCAGGAAGGGCTGATGCTGGCCGAACGGCTGATCGCGAAGCACCCCAGCGCGAGCCCGCAGGTGCTGGTGATCACGGACGGCCAACCCACCGCCTACTTCGACCGGGGCCGTTTGCGCGTCGAGTGGCCGATGGGCTTCGGCGGCGTCTCGCCCCACGCGGTCGCGGAGACCATGAAGCAGGTGCGCCGGATCACCCGGCGCGGCGTGACGATCAACACCTTCATGCTGGACGACGCGCCCGAGCTGGTCGGCTTCGTCGAGCACATGACGCAGGTGAACCGCGGCCGCGCCTTCTACGCGAGCCCCGGCCAGCTCGGCTCCTTCGTGATGGTCGATTACCTGGCAGGCCGGCGAAAGCGGCGCGCCTGATGGTGTCGCCCATCCGTGTCGCTGGCCGCGCCGGCGAGAACCTGACGCGCGCCGCGCGGCGGCTCTTCGCGCGCGCGGCGCTGCCGGGCGACGCGGGCGCCTGGCTGTTGGTGCGGTTGGCGGCGCCGCTCGACGAGCCGGCGCCCCCGCGGCTGCCCTTCGCGCCCGAGGCCTCCCTCTCGCTGCTCGAGCTGCTGGGCACGCTGGAGCAGGCCGCTTCCGATCCCCAGATCGACGGCGTGCTGCTGCGCTTCGCGGGCGCGCCGCTCGGCTTCGCGCAGGCCCTCTCGCTGCGCCGGGCGGTGGAGGCGGTGCGCGCGGCGGGCAAGCCCGTCGCGGTCTGGGCGGAGCGCCTGGACGCCCAGGACTACCTGGTCGCGACCGCCGCCACCCGGATCTGGCTCGCGCCCGTCGGCGAGCTCTTCCTGGTGGGCCTTCGGATGGGCGGGTTCTATCTGCGCGGGCTGCTCGACCACCTCGGCGTGAAGCCGGAGGTGGTGCGGATCGGCAGCCACAAGGCCGCGGCCGAACACCTCACGCGCGAGGGCATGTCGCCCGAGGAGCGCGAGCAGCTCGGCGCGCTGATCGACGATCTCTTCGAAGAGCTGATCGCGCGGATCGCCGCCGGGCGGGGGCTCGAGCCCGGCGCGGTGCGCGCGTTGATCGACCGCGGCCCCTTCCGCGCCGCCGCCGCGGCCGAGGCCGGGCTCAGCGACGGCTGCCTGTATCCCGACGAGCTGCCCGCCGCGCTCGACGCGCTGACGCCGATCCCGCCGGCCGATCGGCCCGGGCCCCGGCGCGCGCGCCTCGTGGAGGCCACGCTCTACCACGCGCTGCGCGGCGCCGACGCCGGCTGGCGTCCGCTCTTCCGGGGCCTGCCCCGGATCGCCTACGTGGCCCTGCGCGGTGCGATCCAGCGCGGAAGCGGGTCGCGCGGCATCCACAGCGACGCGGTGCGCAAGCTGCTCGACGCGCTCGGCCGCGACGGCGGCGTGCGCGGCGTCGTGCTGCGCATCGACAGCCCGGGCGGCGACGGCCTCGCCTCGGATCTGCTCTGGCGCGCCGTCAGCCAGCTGGCCCGGGAGAAGCCGGTGGTCGCGTCGATGGGAGACGTGGCGGCCTCGGGCGGCTACTACCTGGCGTCGGCGGCGGACGCGGTCTTCGCGGAGGCGGGCACCCTGACCGGCTCCATCGGAGTCGTCGGCGGCAAGCCGAACCTGGAAGGCCTGTATCGGCGCATCGGCGTGGCCCGCGACGCGGTCGAGCGCGGGGCGCGCGCGGGGCTGCTCTCGGAGGCCCGCGGCTTCACGCCCGACGAGCGCGCCGCGCTGCGCGAGGACATGGCCTCGCTGTACGGGACCTTCGTCGCGCGCGTCGCCGAGGGGCGCGGGCTCTCCACGCAGGCGGTCGAGCGCGTGGCGCAGGGACGCATCTGGAGCGGCGCGCGGGCGCAGGCCCTCGGCCTCGTCGATGCGATCGGCGGACCGCTCGAGGCGCTGCGCGAGACGCGCCGTCGGGCGGGCCTGCGGGAAGGCGAGCGCGCGCTGATCGAGCTGCACCCGCGGACCTCGGCGCTGGCGGGGCTGCGCTGGCTTCGCCAGCTGATCTCGGTACGGCTCGGCGGGGTCTAGGCGTTGAGCCGCTCGCTCAAGTACGACTTCGCAGGCACGGACTTCCGGGTGGCGGCCGAGGACCTGGGCGGCCCGGGCCTTGCCAAGCTGTTCGAGCCCGATCTCGAGCCGCCGCTGCGGCTGACGGTGGACCTGGGCTTCGGGCGCGGCGAGCTGCTGCTCGATCTCGCGGGCGGCGATCCGCGGGCGGCCTTTCTCGGCGTCGAGTACTCGCACAAGCGCGTGCTCAAGCTGGCGCGGCGGCTCGCGCGCACGCCGCTGCGCAACCTGCGCCTGGTCTGCGCGACGGCCGAGGCGATCGTCGAGGGCCGGCTGCCCGAGGGCTTCGTGCACGCCTTCTGGATCAACTTCCCGGATCCCTGGCCCAAGAAACGTCACCACCGCCGGCGCCTGATCCAGCCGGCCTTCGTCGAGCAGCTCGCCCGCCGGCTCGAGCCGGGCGGCACGCTGCACGTGGCGACCGACCACGAGGGCTACGCGGAGGCGATCGCCGAGGTGCTGGCGGCCGAGCCGCTGCTCGAGAACCTGTACGCGCCCGCCGCCTGGCGCGCCGAGCCCCCCGCCCGAGTCGCGACGGCGTACGAGCTCGAGTGGCGGGCGCAGGGGCGCGAATGTCGCTACTTCTGTCATCGCCGGGTGTCGGACTCCTCCCTCGCTTGATCCCCCCGAGAAGCATGCAAGAGCGCGCCAACCTCAAGGACTTCCCGATCGAGCAGCTGCGCGAGCGCCTCGCGCAGGACGGGCTCGCGCCCTACCGCGCCGAGCAGATCGCGGGCTGGCTGTACCAGCGCGGCGTCGACGACCCGGCCGCGATGTCGGACCTGGGCAGCGACCTGCGCGCCCGGCTCGCGAGCGAGTGGGAGACGCGCGCGCTCGAGGTGGCGAAGGTCGAGCGCTCCAGCGACGGAACCGTGAAGGCGATGCTGACGGCGCGCGACGGCGTGCGGATCGAGTCCGTGCTGATCCCGGAGGAGGGCCGCACCACGCTGTGCGTCTCCACCCAGCACGGCTGTCCGCTCGCGTGCAGCTTCTGCGCCACCGGCGCGCTCGGCTTCGGGCGCAATCTCTCGACCGCCGAGATCATCGATCAGGTCTGCCGGATGCGCGAGCTGCTGGAGCCTGGTCGCCGCATCACGAACGTGGTCTTCATGGGGATGGGCGAGCCGCTGCTCAACCTGGGCGCGCTGCTGCCGGCCGTGCGCCTGCTGGTGCATCCCAAGGCCTTCGCGATGGCCCCGCGGCGGGTCACCGTCTCCACGGTGGGGATCGTGCCGCGCATCGGCGAGCTGCTGCGCAGCGTGCCGGTGAATCTCGCGGTCTCGCTGCACGCCAGCAGCGACGAGGTGCGGGACCGCCTGGTGCCGCTGAACCGCCGCTTCCCGCTCCAGGTCCTGCTGGGCGAGCTGCGCAGCCTCGACTGCATCAACCCCCGCCGGCCGGTCTTCTTCGAATACACGCTGATCGAGGGCGTGAACGACTCGCCCGAGGACGCGCGCCGGCTGGCCCCGCTGCTGCGCAAGATTCCGTCCAAGCTGAACCTGATCCCGATGAACGCGCACCCGGACTCCTCGTTCCGGGCGCCGTCCGAGCCGGTGATCGACGCGTTCCTGCGCGAGGTGGCGGCGTCCGGGCTGCGCGTGACGCTGCGGCGCAGCCGGGGATCCGACATCCAGGCGGCCTGCGGACAGCTCGCGCTGCGCGGAGCGGCTTGATCAAGGGCCGGCGGACCCGCGCCGAAGAGTCGAACGGGGGAGCCCGCGGGAATGCTCTACGCGGTCGGGGACATCCACGGCGAGAGCGAGATGCTCTCCGAGCTGCTCGGCAAGCTTCCGCTCGGCCCGGGCGATCGGGTGGTCTTCGTCGGCGACTACGTCGACCGGGGGCCGGACTCGAAGGGCGTGGTCGACAAGCTGATCGCGTTCTCCCAGACGCACGTCTGCGAGTTCCTGCTCGGGAACCACGAGTCGATGTTCCTCGACTTCCTCGGCTGGCAGGGGTCCGAGTACTTCGGCGGCGACGCCTTCCTGATGAACGGAGGCGATCGCACGCTCGCCAGCTACGACTACTTCCGCCAGATCGGCCCGGGCAAGCCCGAGTTCGCGCTGCCCAGGGGGCACGAGGATTTCTTCCGCCGCCTGAAGCTCTACCACCGCGAGGGGGACTATCTGTTCCTGCACGCGGGCATCGGCCGCGACCTGCTCGGCGAGACCGACATCGACTGGGCCTTGAAGCGCGCGCACACCGAGGATCTGCTCTGGGACCGCGCGAGCGCGGACCTGCCCCACGCGCTCGGCGTGACGATCGTGTACGGCCACACGCCGGGCGCGGACTTCCAGGTGCGCTGGAACCCGCCCTTCAGCATCGGCATCGACACCGGCGCCGTCTACGGTGGCCGCCTGACGGCGATCCGGCTTCCCGACGAGACTCTTTTTCAGGTCTGATCGTCGCGAGGCTCGATCACAGGCACGACCATGCGGGTGCCGGTGCGCAGCGCGCCGAAGTCGAGATCGGGGTTGTACTGGCGCAGCAGCCAGAGCGGCACACTGAACTTCTCCTTGGCGAGATACCAGAGCGATTCGCCGCGCTTGAGCACGTGCGTCTCGGTGCCGCTCACGGAATAGGCCTCGAAGAACTCTTCCTGCAGCGCGAGGTGGTATTGCAGGCGGCGCTCCTCGAAGACCTCCGGCGTGACGTGGCTGAAATCGAGCTTGGCGGTGCGGCCGATCACGACCGGGGCGCCGACCTTCATCTTGTTGAGGCGCCGCAGGGCGCTCGGCCGCACCTCGAGCCACTCGGCGTAGTGGCCGAGCGTCTCGTCGGCCTGGACCGTGACGCGATCGTCCTTCGAGACGGAGTAGTTCGAGGGATCCGGCGAGGGCGGGCCGGTGGGCTCGGGTGCAGGCGCGGGCGCAGCGACCGCCAGCGGTGACGGGACGTCGACCGGCGCCGCCGCGGCCAGCATCGGGGGCGCTTCGCGAGGCGCCTCTGCGACCACCACCGGCGCCGGGGCGACCGGCGTCGGCGCGGCCGGGGCCGGCGCGCTGGGGGGCGCGACCTCGGGCGTCTCCGGCGGCTTCGCCGCCTCCGGGGCCGGCGCGGGCGGCTCGGGCGCCGGGGGCGCTGCTTCGGGGATCGGGGTCGGCTCCGGTGCGGGCTGCGGCGCCGGAACGATCACAGGGGTTTCGGCCGCCGCCGGGAGCTCCGGGGCCGGCGCCGCCTCCGCCTTCGCGGTGACGACGGTCGGCTCCGGGGGCGACGCCGGCAGCGGCTCCTGCGCGCCCGGCAGGCGCAGGCGCTGCCCGACCCCGATCACATGCCGGCTGTTCAGGCGGTTCGCGCTCGCGATCTCGGCTTCGCTCACGCCGTAGCGACGGGCGATGCTGGTGAGCGTATCGCCGCGCCGGACCCGGTGGATGCGATCGCTCGGCATGGGCACCACGCTCGCGACCACCACCGGCTCGCTCGGGCTCGCGCCGTCGGGCAGCCGCAGCACCTGGCCCACGCGGATCGCGTTGCGGCTGCGCAGATTGTTCAGCGCCGAGAGCTCGCGCTCGGAGGTCTGCTGGCGCGCTGCGATCTTCGAGAGGGTGTCGCCTCGCCGCACCTTGTAGAAGCGGTCGCGGTGCTGCTCGGCAAGGCGCTCGCTCTCCGCGATCGACGCCAGCAGCTGATCGACGGGCTGCGCCAGGTGTTGCTTCGGCACGCGCAGCTCGTAGCCGCGCGGAACGTACTTGGCGCCGCTCCAGACGGGAGGGCGCAGCGCCAGATTGTGCTCGCGCAGCGTCTCGAGGTCGACGCCCAGCGCGCGCTGGAGGCTGGCGACCTTGTAGTAGTGGTCGAGCCGGACGACCTCGTGCTCGAGCTCGGGCAGCGTCACCAGCGGACCGAAGTAGCGCTCGGGATCGCGGTCGATCTCCGAGGCGGCCAGGAACTCGGCGTAGAAGTTCCGCGACGCGAACCCGAAGCTGCGGCTCTGGTAGCGCGAGACGATCGTTGCGATGTCGCGGGTGCCGAGGGTCCGCACCGCGCGCGCCATCCCGGCCAGGCCGTGGTTGTAGGCGGTGATCGCGAGCGGCCAGGAGTCGATCTGGCGGTAGTTGAATCCGAGCAGCCGCGCGGCGGCGACGCTCGCCTTGTGGGGATCCATGCGCTCGTCGACCACGTCGTCGACCCGCATGTAGCGCCGGCCCGTCGAGCGCATGAACTGCCACAGCCCGGCAGCGCCGACGTGCGAGTAGGCGCGCGGATTGAACGACGACTCGACGTGGGGCAGGGCGACCAGCTCGACCGGCACCCCCTCGTCGGCGAGCACCTGCTGGATGTGCGCGCGCCACTGGCCGGAGCGGATCAGCCCGGCGCGAAACTTGTCGGCCTGCCCGAGCTGGAAGCGCACGTTGCGGGCGGCGGCGCGCAGCGTCGCGCTCGAGGTGCCGGGGGGCCAGAGCCCGAGCACGCGCTCGGACTCGGCCGAGAGGCCCGAGCGATTTCCCGCCGCCAGCTGCTGGAGGATCGCCGCGTAGCGGCGCTTGGTCTGCTCGACGCGCCGCTCGCGCTCGCGCGGCGAGAGACCCGACGGGAAGCGAACCGTCTCGTACACCACGTCGAGACGCTCGGCGTCGTGGATCAGGCCGCCGTGGGTGTCGACCTCGCTGTAGATGCGCAGCCAGAAGCGGACGTTCGGCTCGAGGCCGTCCGGCCGCGGCAGGCTCTGGGCGCCGGCGCCCTGGGCCGCGAGCAGCCCGAACGCGGCGAGCATGGAGACGGCGAGGCGGAGCATGGGTGCCCAACGGATCGGCAACGGAGCCGCCGAACCTGACGCCCCGCTTTGGACTCGAGCCCTCGCGGCCCCGCGGGGCCGGGTCATCGACGACGGTTCTTCTTGCGCGCGCGCCGGGCCTGGCGGCGCTTGTCCTTCTGACGCGTGCGCGAGCGCGCGGGCTCGCGCCGCGCGGGCGCCGCCGCGCCGCCGGCGCCGGGCAGCAGCGCCGAGGGATCCAGCGCGCCGGCGCCGCGGCCGAGCCCCGGGATCCGCGAGAGCAGACCGCCGCCGCGGCCGCCGACCGCGGCCATCATCTCGCGCATCTGCCCGAAGCGGCCGACCAGGTCGCGGACCTCCTTGGAGCGGCGGCCGCTGCCCCGCGCAATGCGCGAGGCCCGGCTCTTGTCGATGATCTCGGGTCTCGCGCGCTCGCCGGGGGTCATCGAGCGGATCAGCGACTCGACCTTCACCAGCTCTCCCTCGTCGACCTGGTCGGCGAGCTTGCCGAACATCGGCAGCTTGGCGAAGACCTCGCGCAGGGGGCCGAGCTTCTGGACCATCTGGAGCTGCTTGAGCAGGTCCTCCAGCCCGAAGCGGCCCGCGAGCAGGCGCTCGGCGTCCTGCTCGGCTTCGGCCTGGTCGACCACCTGCTCGAAATCCCGGACCAGGCCGACCACGTCGCCCATCCCGAGGATGCGCGAGGCCAGGCCCTCGGGACGGAAGGGCTCCAGCCGGTCGAGGGCCTCGCCGGTTCCGATGAAGCGGATCGGGACGCCGGTCACGGCCTTCACGGCCAGCGCTGCGCCGCCGCGGGCGTCGCCGTCCAGCTTGGTCAGGATCAGGCCGTCGAGCGGGAGCCGTTCGTGGAAGGCCTTGGCCACCTGCACGGCGTCGCGGCCCATCAGCGCGTCGCAGACCAGCAGCGTGTTGGCCGGAGCGGTCGCGCGGTGGATCTCCGCGAGCTCCTGCATCAGCTCTTCGTCGATCGCCAGGCGCCCGGCGGTGTCGTAGATGATCGCGTCGAAGCCCTCGTCGCGGGCGCGCCGGGCAGCCGCCGCGCAGATCTCCGCCGGGCGCTGCCCCGCGGCGCCGGTATGGACGGGGACCTCGATCCGGGCGCCCAGCTGCTGGAGCTGGAGCACGGCGGCCGGGCGCTGCACGTCGGCGGCGACCAGCAGCACGCGGCGGCGCTCGCGGGAGAGGTGGCGCGCGAGCTTCGCGGCGACGGTGGTCTTGCCCACGCCCTGGAGGCCGAGCAGCACCACGGAGGTGGCGCCGCGGGGGTCGCGCGCCAGGCTGGGCTCGACCGGGCCCATCAGCCGCGTCAGCTCTTCCTCGCAGATCTTCACGAAGTGCTGCCCGGGGGTCACGCGCAGCTGGCGCCCGGAGGCGTCGCGCGCCCGGGTCTCCACCTTCTCGCCGAGCGCTCGCTGCTTGACCCGGGCCAGGAAGTCCTTGACGACCGTGAGGTCGACGTCCGCTTCGAGCAATGACATGCGCACGTCGCGCAGCGACGCGTCGACGTTGGCCTCGGTCAGCTCGCGGGTTCCGCCGAGCTTCTCGCGAGCCGCGGTGAAGCCGCGGGTGAGGGTCTCGAGCATGGGGTTCTCCGAAGGCCGGTCAGCATAGCCCCGGTTCGATGAACTTCGCTCGGCTGCGCCTCGCTGCGCGCGGTCTGGCGCCCGCTTGCTGCGCACGTGGTTGCCGCCATCGTCGCGTGCGTGCAAGATCTCACTGCCGCCGGTCGGCTTCCCACCCGAGACCGCGCGCGAGGGATGCAGATGGCGACCCAGGTCGAGGCCCAGATCGCGGGCAGCGTGTGGAAAATCGAGCGGGCGGTCGGAGACGTGGTGAAGGAAGAAGACGTCCTGATGATCCTGGAATCCATGAAGATGGAGATTCCGGTCGAGGCGCCGTGCGGGGGGCGCATCGGCGAGATCCGGGTCCGGGAGGGGCAGGCGATCGAGGAAGGCGCGGTTCTCGCCGTGATCGAGTGAGGCCATGACCCGACGCGTCGAGGCACGGCTGCTCCGAAGCCAGGACCGCCCCGCCGTCCTCGCGCGCCTCGCCGCCAACGCCAAGGCCAATCTGTTCCTGCTCGACCTCACCGACCGCATCCATGCGCCGCCGTCTCCGGGGGAGATGCGCACCGAGATCGCCGCGGCCTGGCGCGGCGACGAGGTCGTCGGCGTGGTCGGGCTGCGCCCGAGCATCGCCTTCGACGCCGACGTGACCCCGGAGGCGGTCGAGGCCTTCCTGCCGCTGCTGGAATCGCTCGGCGTGGGGCTGGTGAAGAGCCCGGCGGACGCCGTCGATTGGTTCTGGCGCCAGCTGGGACGCCGCGTCTACCGGCGCGCGCTGGTGGACCGGCTGGAGACCGCCTACTGCGTGCACGCCGGCGAAGCCAGACTGGGCTTGCCGCGCGAATCCGAGCGAACGCGCTGCGCCATCGCCGAGGATCTCGACTGGCTGGTCGACGCCGCCCGCGAGAGCCTGCGCGAGGAGAGCCGCCCGGATCCCTTCGCAGGCGACGTCCGCGGCTTCCGCCGCTGGGTGCGCGGGCGGGTGCCGCGGGCCCGGGTGGTCGAGGCGGAGGGCCGCGTCGTCTTCGCCGGCTATGCCGACGTGCAGCGCCCGGAAGGCTGGCTCCTGCAGGGCGTCTACACCCGCCCCGAAGCGCGCCGGCGCGGCTACGGCGGCGTCGGCGTCTCGCATCTGTGTCGGGAGGCGTTCGCGAACGGCGCCGAGCACGTCCAGCTCTCGGTCGTCGACGGGAACCAGGCCGGCAGGTCCCTCTACGAGAGCCTCGGCTTCAAGCCCTTCGCCCGGCTGCGGACGATCCTCTTCTCGTAGCCCGCCGAGGCGGGGCTGGCTAGGATTCCGTGCTTCGCAAAGGAGGTCTCCGGCCATGGGTCTGCTCGAGGGCAAGGTCGTGATCGTGACGGGCGCGGGCGGCGGAATCGGGCGCGAGCACGCGCTCGCGCTGGCGAAGGAGGGCGCCGCGATCGTCGTGAACGATCTGGGCGGCGCGCGCGACGGAACCGGCGCGGGCCACACGATGGCGGAGAAGGTGGTGGCCGAGATCAAGGCGCTCGGCGGCGAGGCGGCGCCGAGCTTCGACGACGTCTCGAGCATGGACGGCGCGCGGCGCATCCTGAAGACCGCCCTCGACGCCTTCGACCACGTCGATGCCGTCGTGAACAACGCCGGGATCCTGCGCGACAAGTCGTTCGCGAACATGACCGAGGATCTCTGGGACATCGTGGTGAAGGTGCACCTGCGGGGCACCTACTGCGTGAGCCAGGTCGTCTACGCCCACATGAAGGAGCGCGGGCAGGGCGGGGTGATCGTGAACACCTCCTCCACCTCGGGCCTGAACGGCAACTTCGGGCAGACCAACTACGGCGCCGCGAAGGCGGGGATCTTCGGGTTCAGCCGCTGCCTCGCGATCGAGGGGAAGAAGTACGGGATCCGCTGCTTCGTCCTTGCGCCCGTGGCGCTCACGCGCCTCACCGAGGACCTGGCGGGATTCGACGCCGCGAAGGCGAAGGAGACCATGAGTCCGGCGCTGGTGTCGCCGCTGGTCACCTTCCTGGTGAGCGACCTCTCGAAGGACCTCACCGACAAGACCTTCTTCGTCGGCGGCGGAAGGATCGCGGAGATGCGGATGGTGACGCACACCGGCGTGACGAAGAAGGATCAGGGGGGGCTCTGGTCGGCCCGCGAGATCGCCGAGAAGATGAAGCCGGGGGGCATCCTGCTGCCCGACTGAGCCGCGGCGTTTGCCGACGCCAGCGCAGGGTGGTACATGTCGGGCGGCATGCCGGAGCTGACGACCCACCCGGCCCCCGACCCCTCCACGGCGACTTCCGCCACGAAACTGCCGCCCGCCGACGTGCTGTCGGCGATGACGCCGCGCTTCAATTTCTTCTTCCGCTGGTTCGCCCGCCGCTTCTTCTCGCACTTCGGTCTCGACGAGAAGTCGGTCGCATCCCTGCGCGACCTCGAGCGGGAAGGCACCGTCGTCTACGTGATGCGGTACGCGAGCCGCCTCGATTACTTCCTCTTCAACGCGCTCTTCCTGCGCGAGGGCCTGCGCCTCTCGCGCTTCGCCAACGGGATCCGCTTCCACTACTACCGGCCGCTGCTCGAGCTGCTGCGCATCTCGCTCGGGCGGCGCGACTCGAGCGGGCCGGAGCGCGACCGCAGCTTCGTGCGCGAGCTCGCGCGCGGCGGACAGTCCTTCTTCCTGTTCCTGCGCACCGCGCGGCTCTCCTCGCTGCTCGCCACCCGCGAGCAGGTGGTCGCGCAGGGCAAGAGCGAGCTCGACCTGCTCGAGGAGCTGGTGCGCGGGATCTGGGATTCCGCCAAGCCGATCCACCTGGTGCCCCTCGCCATCTTTTGGCGCAAGGGGCCCCGCAGCCGGCGCCGCTTCCTCAACCTCTTCTACGGCGCGCAGACGCGGCCGTCCGACCTCGCCAAGGTGACGTCCTTCTTCACCACCTACCGGGACCTGGCGGTCAAGGTGGGCGAGTCGATCGACCTGCGCGCCTTCATCGCGGACCGCCGGGCCCAGGGCGAGTACGCCGTCGCCCGCATGGTCCGGCGCTCGATCCTGATGTTCCTGTATCGCGAGGAGAAGGTCGTCGAGGGACCCACGCTACAGCCGCGCGGCAAGATCCAGGAGATCGTGCTGGCCGATCCCGGGGTCGAGGAGGCGATCCAGCGCCGCGCCGCGCGGCGCGGCGTGCCGATCGAGGTCGCGCGCGCCGAAGCCCAGTCGATGTTCGTCGAGATCGCCGCCCACATGAGCTCGACCTTCCTGGCGATCCTGAACTTCTTCGTCTCGGCGATCATCCGCCGGCTGTTCGCGTCGGTCGAGGTCTCGGGGATCGAGAAGGTGGCCGATTACGCCAAGCGACACCCGCTGGTGCTGCTGCCGAGCCACCGCTCCTACTTCGACTTCCTGATCGTCTCCTCGCTCTTCTACGCCAACTACCTGATCCCGCCGCACATCGCGGCGCGCGAGAACATGGCCTTCGGCCCCTTCGGATACCTGTTCCGCCGCGCCGGCGCGTTCTTCCTGCGCCGCTCCTTCGACGATGCGCTCTACAAGGAGGTCTTCCGCTCCTACATCGCGTACCTGGTCAGCACGGGCGTCACGCAGGAGTTCTTCATCGAGGGCGGGCGCTCGCGCACCGGCAAGACGCTCGCGCCGCGGCTCGGAATGCTCTCGTGGGACGTCGACGCGTTCCTGGCGAGCGCGCGGCGGGATCTCTTCTTCGTGCCGATCGCCATCACCTACGAGCGGCTGGTGGAAGAAGGGGCGATGGTCGAGGAGCTCGAGGGCGGCCGCAAGCGCGAGGAGAGCGTGCTCGGGCTGGTGCGCGCGCGGAAGTACCTGCAACGGCGCTTCGGCAGCGTGTTCGTGAATTTCGGCGAGCCGATCTCGCTGGCCGAGGCGCTCGGGTCCCGCCGCATCGATTTCGCGCGCGAGGCCTCGCCGGAGTGCCAGGCGGAGAAGCGCGGGTTCGTCGAGCGCCTCGGGCTCCGGATCGTGGAGCGCATCAACTGGGCGGTGGTTCCCAACGCGACCTCGATCGCCGCCTGCGCACTGCTCGGCGAGCGGGCCCGCGGGCTCCGCCGGCGCGATCTGGTGCGGCGGATGCAGGAGATCGTGGATCTCCTGCGATTGCAGGACGTGCGCTTCACGCCGGCGCTGCTGCGCGACGTGGGCGAGTTCCAGGAGTCGATCGCGACCCTGCTGCGCAGCGACCTGCTCAGGTCCACGCCCGATCCGCGGGGCGAGATCCTCTACTTCGAGGAGAGCGAGCGCCGGGTGCTCGATTTCTACCGCAACGCGATCGTGCACTTCGTGGTGGCGCCGAGCTTCCTGGCGCGCCGGCTGCTCGCCTCGGGTTCGGACGAGGATCCGCGCCAGGACCTCGCCTGGTGGCTCGACCTCTTCTACCACGAATACTTCACGCCGCGCGGCGAGGTGCTGGCCGCGCACTTCGACGCCTTCATCGACCACTTCGAGCGCTTCGGGTGGGTGGAGCGTTTCGAGGGCGGGATGCGGGCGACCGAGAAAGGTGTCGGGATCCTGCGCTTCCTGGCGGAGCAGACCGAGGGGATCGTCGAGGCGTACTGGGCGACCTTCGCCGCGGTGCTCGCGACGCAGGGAGCCCTCACCGGCAAGGGGCTCTCCCGCGCCGCGCGCGAGCAGTTCGAGCGGGCGCAGCTGCTCGGCGAGGTCGGCCGGCCGGAGGCTTCGAACCCCGTCACCTTCGCGAACGCGATCGATCTGCTGGTGCGGCGCGAGGTGCTCGTGCGCGGCGAGCCGGGCCCGGGGCGGGAGCGCGCGCGCGACACCGTCTACGAGCGCGGGCCGGCCTTCGACGAGCTGCCGGCCCTGCGCGACCGTCTGGCGAGCGCACTCGGCGAAGGGTAGCCTCCGCCTCCCCATGGACCCCGTCTCCGGGCTCGACTTCACGAAGTCCAACGGACTCGTCACCGCGATCGCGGTCGACGACGCGACCGGCGACGTATTGATGGTGGCGGCGATGAACGAACAGTCGTTCCGCCAGACGCTCGCCACGGGCGAGGCCGTCTACTGGAGCCGCACGCGCGGCTTGTGGCACAAGGGCGAGCAGAGCGGTCACACGCAACGCGTGAAGAGCATCTGGCTCGACTGCGACGGCGACGTCGTGCTGCTGCGCGTGGACCAGCGCGGAGGCGGCGCCTGCCACACGGGCAAGCGCAGCTGCTTCTTCCGCAAGCTCGAGGACGGCGGCTGGAAGGAAGTCGGCGAGCAGGTCTTCGACCCCGCGGAGGTCTACAAGCGATGAAGCGCGGAGCCGCGCGACGGCTGCGGCTGGGCCTGCCCAAGGGAAGCCTGCAGGAGACGACGCACCGCCTGTTCACCCAGGCGGGCTTCAAGCTGCGCATCCCCGAGCGATCCTACTATCCGGACATCGACGACCCGGAGATCGAGTGCATCCTGATCCGGGCCCAGGAGATGGCCCGCTACGTCGGCCAGGGCGTGCTCGACGCCGGCATCACCGGACTCGACTGGACGCTCGAATCTCGTGCGCGGGTGAGGCAAGCGGCCGATCTGCGCGCCCCCTGGCCGAACTACGGGCCCGTGCGCTGGGTGGTCGCGGTGAAGGAGGGCAGCCGGATCCGCAAGCCCAGGGATCTCCAGGGCAAGCGCATCGCGACCGAGGTCGTGAGCCTGACCCAGCGCTACCTGCGCCGCCACGGCGTCAAGGCCGAGATCGAGTTCTCGTGGGGCGCGACGGAAGTGAAGCCGCCGATCCTCGCCGACGCGATCGTCGACGTGACCGAGACCGGCTCGAGCCTGCGCGCGAACAACCTGCGCGTGATCGACACCATGCTGGAGAGCACGCCGCGCTTCATCGCCAGCCACCCCGCCTGGGCCGATCCCTGGAAGAAGCGCAAGATCGAGCGGGTGCTGCTGATGCTTCAGGGCGCCATCCACGCCATCGACCGCGTGGGCCTGATGATGAACGTGCCGCGCCGCTGCCTGGAGCGCGTGGTGGGGATCCTGCCCGCGCTGGGGACGCCCACCATCTCGAACCTCGCCGACCCGAACTGGATCGCGATCAACACCGTGGTCGAGGAGCGCACCGTCACCGAGCTCTGTCCGCGGCTCTCCGAGGCGGGCGCGCGCGGAATCGTCGAGTACCCGCTGAACAAGATCATCGACTAGTGCAAGCGCGCGAGGCGCGCGCGCAGCGAGCCGCAGGCGAGCGGAGTTCACTCAGGCCGGGGCGGAGTTCGATGGGATTCGCAGGGCGACTCGCGGGCGCGCTTCCGGCGTATGCGCGGATCGCCTGGTGGGGGATCGCCGAGCCGCGCGTGCCGGGAGCTCCGGACCTGCGGGTGGTGCAGGCGGTGATCCTGCGCGACGGCCAGGTGCTGCTTGCCGTGCGCAGCGACCTGCGCGGCTGGGAGCTGCCGGGCGGCGCCGTGCAGCCGGGCGAGAGCGACGCGGAGGCGCTGGCGCGCGAGGTCCGCGAGGAGACGGGCCTCGAGGTCGAGGTCCAGCGCCGGGTGGGGGATTACCAGCGCAGCGGCTTCGGGCCGCATCTGGCCCGCGTGTTCACCTGCCGCGTGCGGGGAGGCTCGGAGCGTCCGAGCCTCGAGACGCTGCGGCTGCGCTGGTTCGATGCTCACCGCCCGCCGACGACGCTCTTTCCCTGGTACCGCGGGCCGCTCGCCGATGCGCTGGTCGGGCATGCGGCGCCGGTCTCGCGGAGCGAGCGCCAGGGCGTGGGACGGGTGCTCGCCGGGCTCGTGATCGACCTGCGCATGCGGATCAGCGACGACTCCGCCGGCTGAGCCCACGCCCCGTCGAGAATTCAGCGCAGCGTCTCGACCCGCTGCGGCGAATCGTCGGGACCGGCTTCGAAGACGGCGTCCCACTGGCCCGGAGCGATCGCTCCCTGGATCGTGCCGTCGTCTCGCAGAAAGACGAGGCTGCCGTCGTCGAGCACCACCTTGTCGGCCCACACGAAGAGCACGCTGCCGCTCTGCGGGTGCGTGCTCTCGCTCGTCTCGAGCGACGTGCGCACGCCCCACCGGTTCCGGCCTTCATGTCGCGCCCAGTACTGCTTCATCCGGCGTCGAGCCTCACCGACGGTTCCGCGGCCCTCACACTCCGAGCGCGCTCGCGGCGAGCTCGAATTGATCCTCGCGGACGTACACGACGTAGCCGAAACTGCCGCGGCCGTCGGTGACGCCGCTCGAGGCATAGACGTCCACACCGGCGGCGAAGAGGCGCTCGTGCAGTGCGGCGAGCGCCCCGAGCGCGTCGTCGCCCTGGGCGAGCAGCGCGCGGTGCGGTCCGTCGAGCACGACGCCCGCCTGGCGGGCTGCGGCGGTCAGCTTGCCATCGTTCTCGGGGAAGAGGGCCAGCTGCGCACGGGTCGGACCGATCGGCACGGCCGTGAAGGCGAGCAGGTTCACGCCGAGCCCCGCGAGCTGGGAAAGGATGCGGTAGGCCGCGCCCGGCTCGTCCTTGACGCTCGCATAGTAATAGTCCACGCGGCGGATGCTGAAGGCCATCGGTTTCTCCTGGCGCCCATGCTAGGCGTGCTGCGCGCGCATCGCACCCGCCGCGCGGCCGCGGGTGGTTAGGGCATCGCGACCGAACCCTGGTTGCTCACGGGGTCGAACCGGATCTGCGTGCCATGGCGGCTGGATCGCTCGGCGATCCGCTCGATGATCTCGCGTCCGAGCTCCGGATCGGCCCAGCGCGGCCGGCCGCGGATCCCGATCGGCGCTTCGAACTGGAGGTCGAGCGGCAATAGACGGATCTCCGAGACCTTCCCGCCGCGGAAGCGGAGCGCCGCGGCGCAGCCCTGGTACGCCTCCCGCTTCGTCGAGGGCCAGCCCTTCCAGCTCGCCCGCACCAGATCGGAGGCGGTGGCCTGATCCCCGAGGCCGAGCTTCTCGTAGGCTTCCGCCGGATGACGCGAGATCGCGTCGGGTTGGAAGACGAAATCGCCCAGGCCATAGAAGACCGGCTTGCCGCTCACCAGCTCGATTCCGCGGACATCGTGCGGGCCATGGCAGAAGACGACGTCCGCGCCTGCGGCGAGCGCAGCGCGTGCGAAGCGGGGCAGCCAGCCTCTCTGCGCGTGTGCATGGATCGAGGCGATCGTGAGGTCGGCCAGACGCGCGGCTTGCGCGATGGCGGCCAGGTTGGCGTCGGCATCGGCGGCCAGCGGGCGCCTCCCGGAGACGCGCCCGCTCCTCGCGGCGACCTCGAAGCGACGCCCGAAGAGCCGGAAGCTGGAGCCCTTGAGCGCATCGGCAGGCTTGCCGCGGAGCCGGCCGACCTGGCGCAGGATGCCGGCCATCCGCGGGGTGACCTGGACCGCGGCCACCCGGCTGAGCTCGAGAGGATTCAGCCCCGGGCGCCCGTGCAGGTCCGGGCGCGAGCGCGCGGCCTTGCCGTAGCGAACGAAGCTGGACGCCATCGCCACCAGCGCCACGCTGCCGCCGTCGCAGGCGAGAAGGCGCGGCGCGCGGGCTTCCTGTAGATCCCTTCCGGTTCCCGCGAGGAGCAGCCCCGCCGCCGCGACGTGCTCGAGCGTCTCGAGGATCCCGGTGGAGCCGTAGTCGAACGCGTGGTTGTTGGCGTGGGCTACCAGGTCGACACCCGCCCATTTCAGCTCCCCCGCGATGGCCGGCCGAGAGGCCGTGTAGACGCCGCCGCAGTCGGCCTGCGCATGTCCCTTGAACTCGTGGATCACGGTCTCGAGGTTGACGAGGGTGGCGTCGGCGGCCCTCATCTCGGCGACCAGCCGGTCGAAGGCCGGGTCCTGCACCTGGGACCAGGGCTCGTTGATCAGCGCATCGCCCGCCAGGAACACGGCGAGCTCGCAAGCGCCCATCCCCGCGGCCCGGTCAGGCGAGCAGGCGGAAGCGCGTCCCGCAGAGCACGACGACGTCGCCGTCGACGTGCGCGCCGCGCCGGCGCGCGCGCGCCACCACCTCGGCCGGGTCGGCGACGCGCAGGTCGACGCCCGAGACGCCCTCGCCGCGCCCGTCGCGCGCCGGCGCGAAGCGCACGGCGCCCGCATCGAGCGCGAGCGCGTGGGCGCCGTCGCGGGTCGCCGTCGGCTTGCGACCGAACACCTGCCCCCAGCGCGCGGCCAGCGCGCCCGGGTCGGGGGACTGCAGCTCCACGCCCGCCAGCGCCCGGGTCACGTCGCTCTTCACGAAGCTCCGCCAGCGCGGGCCGGCCCAGCGCCACGACTCCGGCTCGGGCATCTGGTCGAGCGACACGATGGCGGCGCCGACGTCGCGCGGGTGCAGGTGGATCGTCTGCGCGTCCGGCAGCTCGATCTGCCAGACGATGCGCACGCCCAGCGCGGCCATCCGCTCGCGATCGCGCGCGAGATCGTCGGTCTGCACGATCACCATGTAGCCGCCGTCGCCGCCGCGCCGCTCGAGCAGCCGCCCGGCGGTGGTGCCCGTGCGGGTGGGCGAGACCACCTCGAGGAAGCAGTCGCCGATCGGCATCAGCGCGTTGTGCAGGCAGAATTCGGCGACGCCCGGATCGCGGAAGCAGACCTCGAGGCCGAGCACCGCGCAGAGATCCTCGACGACCGGCTCGAGGTCCTGCGCCACCAATGCGATCTGCCGCAGCCGCATGCGGGAGTGGTAGCACGCCCGCGAAACGAAAAGGCCCCCGGCCTGGACGGCGGCCGGGGGCCTTCGCGTGGACGGGCGAAAGGCGGCGGCTAGCGCTGGCCTTCGCGCAGGCCGCTCGCTTCCCACTCCTTGCTGAGCTGCTGGAGCTTGCGGGAGAACTCTTCGAACTCGTCGTCGAAGGACAGGATGATCTCGGTGGTGCGCGGAATGTCGTCGCTGTTGAGCAGGCCGCGGTAGCGGTTCAGGTTCGCCAGGATGGCTTCGGCGACCTTGAGCGCCCGCTTCTCGGTCTTGATCAGGGGGGACTGGAGCGTATACACGTTGTTGCGTCCCCAGAGACTCTCGTCGCGGACGATCGCGATCTCGCGGTAGACGGTGTTGATCGGGTCGAAGTTGTACTCGACGCGGACCTCCTTGAAGATGTCCGTGTTCCCCGTGTAGAAGCCTCGCTCCTTCTCGACCTTGCCGAGCTGACGGCAGCGCGGGCAGTAGAAGGTGTCGCCGTGGTTGAGGAGGAAGACGCCCTTGGCGTAGTCCTCGCAGTCGGTGTTCTCGCAGTATCCGACGCCGCGCTTCATGCTCGCCATCCTCGTGTTCGCAACGCCTCCCAGGCCCTTGTCGCCGCCGGGGGGATGATTGATCGAAGGGCTACCCGGGCCCATGCAGAAGACCTTCGCAATCCCCGTGCCATGCAAGGCGCGGCGTGCGGTTCGGCCGGGCGCAGGCCGCGTTGGCGGGCGTCGCTGCCGACCCGTTGCGTGTGTGCGGTGGTCCCGGTGAGCCGGATGCGGTGTCGTGGGGGGACGTTCGAGGGCAACGCACTTCCACGGTCCGCAGCCGCGGTCAGAGGCCGCGCAATCTCGATCACAGTGCGGGGTGGCGATCCCCCACACTCACACGCTTCCCCTCTGGGGGGATGGGTAAGCGGTCGTCTCCATTGCCGAAACGCGTGACTACGGCCCGAAAAGCGAACTTCAGCCGTGGCTTGATGGCCGAACTGCTTATACCCCTGCGCTCGCCTGCTTGTCAACTGAGTTCTGCCTCGAGGGGATTGCGCCCCTCGGGGCCGGTCAGCGGCCCGAGGTGGGCTCCACCTCGGCCGTCTCGGCGCGCAGGGCCTCGAGGTCGGTCCGCAGCAGCAGCAGATGTACAAAAGCGGCCAGGCCGGTCAGCACGCCGACCAGGAAGGCCCAGCCCATCCCGGCGCCGAGGCTTCCCCGCTCGAGGTTGTCGGGGTGCATGGCGGCGCCACCGAACAGCTCGATCGCGAAGTAGTTGAGCGGAATCGCGAACACGCCGGCGATCCCGTAGACCGCGGCGAAGCGCGCGGTGCGCGCGCTGCCTTCGGTGAAGCTGCGCAGCAGCAGGTACGCGAGGTAGATGAACCAGAGCAGCAGCGTGACGGTGAGCCGCGGATCCCAGGCCCACCAGTGTCCCCAGGTCCCCTTGGCCCAGATCGGACCGGTCAGGATCACCAGCGTGCAGAAGAGGACGCCCACCTCGGCGCTCGCCGCGGCCAGCCGGTCGTAGCGCTCGTCGTTGCTCCACAGATAGAGCGCGCTGCACAGCGCCGTCACCCCGAAGCCCGCGTAGGCCGCGAAGGCGCAGGGCACGTGCACGTAGAGGATCTTCTGGATCACGCCCTGCATGCCGTCGACCGGCGCGCGCGCGACCAGCAGGATCCACAGGAGCGCGAGCCCGGCGAGCGCGAGCCCGCTGGGAAGCAGGCTGCGGCGGATCCACGAAGACGCGGCGGGGACCGGCGGCATGGCGCTCACTCGTCGAGGACGTAGTCGAAGACCAGGAACGAGACTATCAGATAGATGGCGTCGGTCACGAGCAGCAGCTGCACCGGCGCCCAGGCGAGCGCGCCGGTCTCGATCAGGCCCGTCGTCGCGCGCACCGCGCCGAGCAGCACCGGCACCAGCAGCGGCAGCAGCAGCAGCGGCAGCATCACCTCGCGGAAGCGCGTGCGCACCGCGACCGCGGCGAACAGGGTCCCGACGCTGCACAGCCCGAGCGAGCCGAGCCCCACCACCAGCGCGAGCCGGAGCGCCACGGCTGCCAGCGCGAGGTCGAAGACCAGCGCGAAGACGCAGGCCGTGATCGCCTGCGCGGCGCCCAGGATGGCCCAGTTGGCGGCCGTCTTGCCCAGGAAGATCCAGCCGCGATCGACGGGCGAGAGGGCGATGCCGGCGAGCGCGTCGTTCTCCAGCTCGATCGAGAAGGACCGGTTGAGCCCCAGCAGCGCCGCGAAGACGTAGGCGATCCAGAGCAGCCCTGGCGCGGAGGCCTGGGTCTGCTTCGTGACGCCGCCCGGCAGCGAGAAGTGGAACACCATCACGACCAGCAGCGAGAAGAGCAGCATCGCCGCGATCCGGTCGCGGCTACGCCATTCGGTGACGAGGTCCTTCCAGAGGATCGCGAGCAGGACGCTCACGCCGCGTCGCTCGCCGCCAGCACGGCGCGCTCCAGCGCCTCCGCGCCCGCCTGATCGCCGCGGCCCGCGTAGGCCACGCGCCCGGCCGCCAGCACGATCGCGCGGTCGCACTGCTCGGCCGCGCGCCTGGGATCGTGCGTCACCAGCAGCAGCGTGCGCCCGGCGGCCCGCAGCGAGGCGAGCTGCGCGGCGAGCCGGCTCGCCGCGCGCGGATCGAGGCCCGCGAAGGGCTCGTCGAGCAGCAGCAGGCTCGGGTCGTGGACCAGCCCCCGTGCGATCGCGAGACGCTGAGACATGCCGCGCGAGAAGTGGGACACGGGAAGCTCGCCGACGCGCGCGAGGCCCGCCGCCTCGAGCCACCCCGCGACGCGGGCGGCGGCCTCCGGGACCCGCTGGAGCCGGGCGGCGAAGAGCAGGTTCTCGCGCGCGCTGAGGGACGCGTACAGCAGCGACGCGTGGCCGATGAAGCCCACGCGCGCGCGCGCCGCCGGGTGATGAGCGGGCGTTCCGGCGATCAGGAGCGAGCCCGAGGTCGGGCGCGCGAGGCCCGCGATCAGCCGCAGCAGGGTCGATTTTCCGGCGCCGTTGGGCCCCAGCACGGCCAGGCTCGCGCCCTCGGGAAGCTCGAGGTCGACACCGTCGAGTGCCACCGAGCGGCCGAAACGCTTGCCCAGGCCCGACGCCCGCAGCGCCGGCCCGCTCATCGACTCCCGTCTCCGGCGCCGCGCGGGGGCGTGCCCAGGCGCACGCCGCAGCTCGAGCAGAAGCGCGCGCCGGGGGCGGCCGCGGCGGAGCAGCTCGGGCAGCTCGCGACGGCGCTGGGCGCGACCGGCGCCGCGGGCGCGGGCGCGTCGCGCGCGTCGCGCTCGGCCGCGAGCAGCCAGACCGCGCGCGCGCGCAGCTCGCTCCGCATCTGCGCATGATCCGCCACGTCGAGCTTGCCGGTCGCGAAGTCCTCTTCGAGATCGCGCAGCGCCGCGAGCACCGATTCGCGCTCGGCCGCCGCGTGCAGGGCCCGCGGCGAGACGAGCGCGGGCTCGGCCTCGGGCGAGCGCAGCGGCGCGATCAGGAACGCCATCGCGCACCCCGCCAGCAGCACCGCGAAGCCGGCGCGGGCGAACGTGGGGAGCGGGCGCCGCGGCGCGAGGCGCGCGAGCGAGAGGTCGACGGTCTCCCCCGCGGCGACCTCGAAGGCCTCCCAATGCAGGAAGCCCCGATCCTCGTTGCGGAAGCTGCGGCGCCGATGCATCCGCTCGGCGTCCACGCTCACGCCCGTGTCGGTCGCGAACACGCTGAGCAGCGGGAGCGAGAGCGGGAAGCGCAGCGCGAGCGCCAGCGCGCCGTCCCGAGCCGGCAGGTGGTAGCGAAGCGCGAGGATCGATTCGCCGGGCGGAAGCGGGCCGCGCAGCGCGAGCCGATCCGCGGCGTCCGGGGAGAGGCCCAGCTCGAGAGCCTGGCTCGCGAAGCGAAGGCCCTCGGCTCCCGGCGGCAGCGGAAGGCAGAGCAGCGGCGCCCCAGAAGCCGAGACGAGCGGGGTCACCCCGGAGACGACCAGCTTGAGCTGGGTGTCGACCTCGAGCGCCGCGTCGTCGAGCTCGAGCCACAGCTGCGCCTCGGAGAGCGAGAGGGCGTCGCTCTGGACGGGCGGCGGCAGGCCGGCGGCGATCTCGACGCGCTCCCCCGGCGCGACCCGGCCGGCCTCCTGCTCCCGCCAGGCGCGCCCGTCCTCGTGGACGACGCGCCCCGCGCCAAGTTTTTTTGCGGTCGGCGCCGGCGACTCGGCCGGCGTGCGCACGCGCAGCCGCTGGGCTCCCGAATCGAGGACGCGCGCCAGCCGGGCCTCGGCCGATTTCACCGGCAGCGCCCAGGCGAACTCGAGCCGCTGCTCGCCGGGGTAGAGCGGACCCCAGAAGGCGACGCGCTGGCCATCGAGCACGACTCCGCCCGCGAACATGCCCGCGTGTCCCTCGAACCCGGTGGCGTCCTCCGGGAGCGTGGTGCGGAAGAGCGGCTCGCGCCCCTTGCGCTCGGATTCCGGCACGAAGATCACGCGCGAAGTCGGATTGCGCAGCGTGTGCGCTTCGTTCACGAGCAGGCTGTCGCAGCCGCTCTCGAGCTGCCAGCGCGCCTCCTCGACGCCCACGCCCGCAGCGTCCGGGGTGGGATCGGAGATCGACACCACGGCCGCGTGCTCGCGCTCGCCGCCGGCGAAGCGGATCCGCACGCCGAAGGGGACTTCGCCCACGCGCACGCCGATCAGATAGACGGTGTGGGGATCGCTCGAGACGTTCGAGAAGACGAAGCGGCCCTCCGCGTCGGCCACCCCTTCCCGCACGCCGGGAGGCGCGGACTCGGGCAGCGCGTAGAGCAGCACGGGGAGATCCGCCGCCGCCGCCGGGCGGGTCGCGTGGACGATCCGGCCGCGGATGGTGCCGTCTCCGCCGGGCACGTCGGGGGTTGCCGGCGGCGGAGTCTGGGCCTGCCCGACCCCCGCCGCGAGTGCGATCGCCGCACCGACCCAGCGCGCGGCGCGTTTCATCCGCTGCGCGGCCCCGCGCCGCGATTCGGATGCGGCCACATCACGGCGAGCGTGCCGAGCACGAAGACGGCGCCGCCGATCCAGATCCAGGAGACGAGCGGATTGCGGTAGACCTTGAGGGTGGCGGAGCCGTCGGCCTCGAGCGCCGTGAGGATCACATAGAGGTCTTCCTGGAGCGTCGAGTAGATCGAGGGGATCGACGCGGGCTGCTGCTCCAGCCAGTACATGCGCTTCTCGGGCAGCATCACCGCGAGCGGCTGCTCGTCCCGATAGAGCGCGATCCGGGCCTGGGCGCCGCCGTAGTGCTGCGCCGGCAGCGCCTCGGCCGTGAGGTAGCGCAGGCGATAGCCGTGCAGGCGGATCTCGCTCCCGGGGCGGACGTTCTCGAGGCGCTCCTCGTTGAGCACCGAGCCCGCCGTCCCCAGCAGCACCAGCACCACGCCCAGGTGCACGATGTAGCCGCCGTAGCGCTGTTGGTTCTTGCGCAGCAGCGAAGCAAAGGCCTGGAGCGCGTTCTCCTCGCCCTTGCGCACGCGCACGCGGATCGCGCGCGTGTATTCCTGCACCACCGTCCCGGTCACGAAGGCACCCAGCGCGCTCACCATCAGCAGGTAGAACTCGAGCTCGCTTCCGTACCACGCCCAGATCAGCAGGCCTCCGGCCACGCCCGCGGCGGCGGGCAGCGTGAACTGGCGGCGCAGGAGCGAGGGGGAGGAGCGGCGCCACGCGATCAGCGGGCCCACGCCCGTCAGGAAGAGCAGCAGCAGGGTGGGCACGAACGCCATGCCGTTGAAGAACTTGGGGCCGAGGGCGATCCGCTTGCCGGTCAGGGCCTCGGAGAAGACCGGGAACAGGGTGCCCCAGAACACCACCATCAGCAGCGCGATGAACAGCCAGTTGTTGAGCAGGAAGCTCGCCTCGCGCGACACGAACGACTCGATGCGCTGCTCGCTGCGCAGCTGCTTGCGGCGCGCGAGCAGCACGCCGAGGAAGACGCCGGCCGTGGCGAGCACGTAGCCCAGGAAGACGGTCGTGAAGAGCGGCGTCTGGGCGAAGGCGTGCACCGACTGCACGACACCACTTCGCGTCAGGAAGGTGCCGAACAGACAGAGCGTATAGGTGAGGCCGATCAGCAGCAGGTTCCAGGTCTTCAGCATGTTGCGCTTTTCCTGGATCATCACGGAGTGCAGGTAGGCGGTGGCCGGGAGCCAGGGCATGAAGGAGGCGTTCTCGACCGGATCCCAGCCCCAGTAGCCTCCCCAGCCGAGCACTTCGTAGGCCCAGCGCCCGCCCAGCATGATTCCGATGCTGAGGAACAGCCAGGGAACCAGCGTCCAGCGCCGCGTGGTGCGGAACCAGGTGTCGCCGAGCTCCCCCGTCGCGAGCGCCGCGAAGGCGAAGGCGAACGGCACCACGAAGCCCACCAGCCCGGTGTAGAGCATCACCGGGTGGATCATCATCACCGGATGCTGGAGCAGCGGATTGAGGCCCGCGCCGTCCGAGAGCGCGGCGGCGTGCGGCAGCTTCTCGAAGGGATCGGTGACGAAGCAGAGCAGCACCAGGAAGAAGGTCGCGTTGGCGAGCAGCACCACCACCACCCAGGGCATCAGCGAGCGGTTCTGGCGCCGCTGGAGCGCGACGCAGGCCGAGGAGTAGGCGGAGAGGATGAAGAGCCAGAGCAGCAGCGACCCCGCCTGGCCGCCCCAGAGCGCGGCCAGGCGGTAGGGCAGGGCCATGCTGCGCGCCGAGTGTGCGGCGACGTAGGCGAGCTGGTAGTCGAAGCTCGCGAAGGCGGCGAAGAGCACGCCGATCGCGAGCGCCACGCAGCCGGACACCACGAAGACCGACCGCTCAGCGACCCGCGTCCACTCCGGACGGCGCCCGATGCCGGCGCGGAAGCCCGCGACCAGGCCCAGCAGCGCGATCAGCAGCGCGAAGCGAAGAGCGTAGGCACCCAGGTCGGACATGCGTGCTCTCGCTCAGATCGCGGCCGGCCCGCCGGCCGCGCTTTCGAATTTCGACGGACACTTGGCCATCACCTTGTCGGCGTGGAAGACGTCGCCCGCCTCGGAGAGGCGTCCCTCGACCACCACCTCGGCGCCATCCTTGAAGAGGTCCGGCGTCTCGAGGCTTCCGAAGACCACCTCGAGCGGCTGGCCCGGCGCGCCGCCCGCGTGCGGCGGCTCGCCCTGGACGTGGAAGCGCACCTGTTTGGCGGCGACGTCGCGCTGGATCGATCCGAGCGCCACGTAGCCGTGCACGCGCGCGTGGTGTCCGATCAGCTCGGGCTGGGCGGCCTGGAACTCGGAGAGGGTCTTGAAGTAGGCGAAGGAGGCGCCCGCCTCGAGGTTCGAGGCGGCATACCAGCCCAGCAGCAGCGCAACCAGGGTCGCACCGCCGGCGATCTGCACGCCCTTCGACATGGAATGGGTTCCTCGCAGGCCCGTGCAACCGTATCAACGCACCCCGGGAGTGTCAAAGTCGCACGCCTCGAACCGCTGCCTGGCGCTTGACGCCCCAGGGCCGCGCGGCTACCCGAGTCGCGTGTCGCTGCATTTCGCGGAGCGCGCGCGCGCGATCGAGCCGTTCCTCGCGATGGAGGTGATGGAGCGCGCGTTCGCCATGGAGCGTGACGGCGCTCACGTCATCCACCTCGAGATCGGCGAGCCCGATTTCCCGCCGCCTCCGGCCGCGATCCAGGCCTGCGCGCGCGCGTTGCAGGAGGGCGAGACCCGCTACACCGACAGCCGTGGCCTGGCGGAGCTGCGCGAGGCGATCGCGCAGGACCACGCCCGCCGCGCGGGCGTGCCGGTCGATCCGGCGTGCGTGCTGGTCACCAGCGGAACCTCGCCGGCCATGCTGATGGTCTTCTTGCTGCTGGTCGCGCCGGGCGACGAGGTCGTGCTCGGCACGCCCCATTACCCCTGTTATCCGAACTTCGTGCGCGCCTGCGGAGGCACCCCGGTGCTGGTGCCGACCTCGGCCGAGGACGGCTATCGGCTCGACGCGGCGGCGGTGCGGCGGGCGCTGTCTTCGCGCACGCGCGCGATCGTGGTCAACTCCCCCGCGAACCCGACCGGCGCGATCCAGAGCCGGGAGACGCTCGCCGAGCTGGCCGGGCTGGGCGTCCCGATCGTCTCCGACGAGATCTACGACGGGCTCGTCTACGACGGCGCCCGCGCCGGCTCGGCGCTCGGCCTCTCCGAGGACGTCTTCGTGCTGGACGGCTTCTCGAAGCGCTACGCCATGACCGGCTTCCGGCTCGGCTACGTGATCGCGCCGCCGCGCGCGCTGCGGCGGCTCCAGGTGATGCAGCAGAACTTCTTCATCTCGGCGAGCCGCTTCGTGCAGCACGCGGGTCTGGCCGCGCTGCGCGAGGGAGCGCCGACCGCGACCTCGATGCGGGAGGCCTACGCGCGCCGGCGTCTCCAGCTGGTGGAGGGGCTGCGCGCGCTCGGCCTGCGGGTGCCGGTGACGCCGCGCGGGGCCTTCTACGTGTTCGCCGATGCGCGCGACTTCGGCGCCGACTCCCTGCGGCTGGCGATGCTTCTGCTCGAGCGCGCGCGGGTGGGCACGGCGCCGGGCATCGACTTCGGCGCGGCGGGGGAGGGCTGGCTGCGCTTCTGCTGCGCCGCCTCCGAGGCCGCGATCGCGGAGGCGCTGGATCGCCTGGCCCGCGTGCTGCCGTCGCTGCGATGAAGGTGCTGGCGGCGGAGCTGCTCGCGACCGCGGCCCGCGTGGAGGATTTTCCGCGCACGCCGCTCGCCGAGATCGCGCTGCTGGGCCGCTCGAACGTCGGCAAGTCGAGCCTGCTCAACCGCCTCGCGCAGCGCCGCAAGCTGGCGCGCACCAGCACCAGCCCGGGCAAGACGCGGCTGGTGCACTTCTACCGCATCGATCGGCCGGGCCGCTCGCTGCTGCTGGTCGATCTGCCGGGCTACGGCTGGGCGCGCGTCTCGAAGGCGGAGCGCGCGGGCTGGAAGTCGCTGGTCGAGGCGTACCTGGGAGCCCGGGAGCGCCTGCGCGGCGCAGTCCTGCTTCAGGACCTGCGGCGCGACTGGGGCGAGGACGAGGCGCTGCTCGGCGCCTGGCTGGCCGAGCGCGGCGTGCCGGTGCTGCTGGTGCTGACCAAGGCCGACAAGCTCGGCGCCGCGGAGCGCGCCCGCCGGGTGCGCTCGCTCACGGCCCACGCCCGCGTCGCCGCCGACCGCTGCATCGTCACCTCGTCGCTCTCGGGCGAGGGGATCGAGGCGCTCTGGCGCGCGATCGACGCCATCGCCTAGCCGGCGTTCAGCGAAACAGATCGGTCTCGGGATCGCGCAGGAGATCCGCCACGCGGCCGTCGCCCTCGGGTGTCACGCCGTCGATCCAGACCGCGGGAATGCCCGCGTCCTTGCGCATCAGCAGCCCCGCGGCGGCCGCCAGCTGGTCGACGGTCGCGGTGGCGGTCACCTGGAGCACGCGGCCCGCCAGGTCGGGACGCCCGGTCATGTCGTCGATCGGCGCGATCCCGGAGGATCCGATCGCGACGTCGACCAGCCCCTCGCGCCAGGGGCGTCCGAAGGTGTCGCTCACGATCACGGCGAGCGGCCCCGCCCCGCGCGCCGCGAGCGCCGCGCGCAGCGCGGTTGCCGAGCCGTCCGGATCCTCCGGCAGCAGCACCGCGATCTCCGGGCCCGGCGCGTTCGAGAGATCGACGCCCGCGTTCGCGCACACGAAGCCGTGTCGGGTCTCGCAGATCAGCACGCCGTGCCCGCGCCTCACCACGCGCCGCGTCTCGCGCAGGATCACCTCGATGTGGCGGGGATCCTTGGCGTGCTCCTGCCCGATCCGGACCGCCTCCGCCGAGGGGGCGACGCTCGCGAGCGGAACCAACCGGCCCTCCGCCTTCGAGACCACCTTCTGGCAGACCACCAGCACGCCGCCCGCGAGCGCGATCCCGGCGCGCGCGGCGGCCTGCGCGAGCAGCGCCGCGAGGTCGTCGCCGGGCGCCACCAGCGGGAGGCCGCGCAGCGGCGAGAGTCGCAGCCCGTCCGGGTTGCCTCCGGAGGCGCTCATGCCGGGACCGCCGCGGCCAGCTCCTCGAGGAGCGCGCGGGTGCGCGCCCCCGCGCTGCCGGATTCGCGCAGGCTGGCGAGATCCCCGGGCTCGTCCACGTCGATCGCAAGCGAGGGGAGCAGGGGCTCGACGCAGGCCACCCCCGCGCGGGCCGCGAGCTCGCGGTGTCGGCGCGCGCTCTCGCTTCCGAAGCCGGCCGGGATCACGTCGCGCGGCCGGCGCAGCAGCGCGCAGGTGCCGCCGTCGCGGGAGGCGGCCAGCGCCACCCCGCGGCCGGGCAGCGCGCCCAGCAGGCGCTCGATCTCCGCGGGGCGCGCCCCGGCGACGTCGCCGAGCACGACCAGCACGCCGTCCTCCGCGCCCGGAGCGACGATCGCAGCGGCGGCGTCGATGGCGGCGTTCAGCCCCGGGTCGGGACGCAGAAGCACCTCCGCGCCCGCGTCGCGCGCGGCGGCGGCGACCGCCTCGTCCGGCGTCACCACCACCACCCTCGCCAGCGCGGGCACGGCGCGCAGCGCGTCGACCACGTCGCAGAGCATCGCGAGGCAGAGCCGCTCCACCGCGGCTCGCGGCAGGCGCCGCAGCAGCCGCGACTTCGCGCCCGCGAGCGACTTGGCGGGCACGACGGCTGCGATCACGGCATCCGCGCGGCGAGCGTGAGCGCGGCTTGCGCGAGGCGGGCGGCGTGGGCGTCGTCGCGCATGATCGTGTCGGTGACCAGCGTGCGCAGGCCGAGGGCGCGCACGTCCTGCTCGAGCGCGGCGTCCCGCAGATCGAGCACGAAGCCCTGCACCACGTCGCGATAGAGCTCGGCCACGCCGCGCGCGGAGACCTCGATGCCCAGCCCGCGCAGCAGCCGGTCGGCGGGCCCCTTGATCGGCGCCCCGCCGACGATGGGCGAGACGGCCACCACCGGCGCGCCGCTCGCGCGCAGCGCCTCGCGGATGCCCGGCACCGCGAGGATCGGCCCGATCGAGACGACCGGGTTGCTGGGGCAGAGCAGGATCGCGCTCGCGGCGCGCAGGCTCTCGAGCACGCCCGGCGCCGGCTTGGCGCGGCGCGCGGCCGAGAGATCGACGCCCGCCACGTCGTCGGGGGCTCCGTCGCGCACCAGGTACTCCTCGAAGTGCACGACGGCTCCGCCGCGGCGCGAAACCAGCGTGGGGCAGTCGTCCTCCGACATCGGAAGCAGCCGGGTCGCCACCCCGAAGAAGCGGCGCAGCTCGTCGGCGACGCTCGCGAGCCCGGCTCCCTCGCGCAGGCGCAGCGTGCGGTGCAGGCAGACGGCGTAGTCGAGATCGCCGAGCCGGAACCAGGTGTCGTGGCCGAGGCCGGCGAGCGTCTCGATCAGGTCGAAGCGATCGCCGGCGAGACCCCAGCCCCGGGTCGGCTCGATGCGTCCCCCGAGTGTGTAGGTGACGATATCGAGGTCCGGGCAGACCTTCACGCCATAAAATGACTTGTCGTCGCCGGTGTTCACGATCGCCGTCACCAATCCGGCCGGCACGGCGCGCGTGAGGCCGCGCAGGAAGCGCGCCGCCCCGACGCCGCCGGCGAGGGCGACCACCGGCACCGGCAGCGCGGGTTGGGTCGACATCGGCCCCTCAGGGACCGGCGGGCGGCGCGCGCCGCTCGCGCAGGGCCGAGAGCTCCGCTTGCAGCTCGGGCAGGCGCCGAGCGATCTCGCGCAGCTGGGCCGAATCGGCCAGCGGCGGATCGCCCGCGGCGATCGGCGCGGAGATCAGCGCCTTGAGCGCCTCCTCGTCGGCGGCGATCGCGGCGGCCAGCTGCTGCTCGCGATCGCCTTCGTCGGCGGGCGGAGCCGGAGGAGACGTGGGAGCCGCGCTCGGAGCTGTCGCGGGAGCCGGAACCGGAGCCGGTGCGGGAGGCGGGGCGGCGGCGGGGGGTGAGACGGGAGTCGACGCGACGGCCGGCGCGGGAGCGGGAAGCGGAGCTGCCATCGGCTCCGGCGGCGGGGCCGGAGCCTCCACGGGAACCGGCGCCGCCGTGGGGGTCGGAGTCGCGACCGGAGCGGGAATCGCGAGCGGCGCCGGAGCCGGGCTGGGAGCCGGCGGCGCCGGCGACACCACCGCGGACGGCGCGGGTGCCGGGCGCGGCTGCGCCTCCGGCGGCGGGGGAGCGCTCGGCGCCGGCATGCCCGGCTCGATGCGCTGGAGGGTTCCCCGCTGCGAGGACGGCACGCGGTCGGGATCCGGTGTGTAGCGGACGTTGCCGCGCTCGTCCGTCCATTGGTAGAGCGCGGGGGCGCTCGGCTCGGCCCCGGCGCGCACGACCGGAAGCGCCGCCCCGAGCAGGAGGGCGAATCCGGCGACCGCGGCGCGTGCTCGCGGCGATCGTGTCCAGCGCAGCTCGCGCGACGTCATGCACGGCGATTCTTGGCGAGGCTCCCGGCGGCGTCAAGCGAGCGTCAATCCGCGTTCGCGCCGTCGGGAGACCGGCGCTTCACGCGCGCACGCGCGCCGCGCATGCGCGAGCGCTGAGCGCGCGCCGCGCGCGCAGCGGCGGCGCCCGAGGGCTCTGGATCCGGTGGCATGCGCCTTGCTCTGCGGTTGCGCCGTGCAGACGGGCCAGCGAAGCATGCATCGATTCCGCGCGGGCGCCTTCGCGTCGCTCGCGCTGGCGCTGTCGGGGGAGCCCGCGACGGCGGCGCCCGAGCCGACGGCGCTGGCCTGGCGGAGCCTGGCGGCGCCGGTGCGCGGCGGCGAGATCGCGGCGCTCGCCTTCGACCCTGCCAGCGGCACGCTCGCGCTCGGCGATCTGCGCGGGGTGCTGGTCGGTACGCCCGACGGCTCCTTCGAGCGCAGGCTGCGGCGCGGCCTGGTCCGCGATCTCGCCTTCATCGGCGACGCCGGCGGAACCTCGCTGCTCGCCGCGACCACGCGCGGGCTCTTCCTGGTCGAGGCGAGCGGCGCGGTGGTCGAGGTCTCGCCGGGGCCGGGCGCCGCCGCTCGGGCCGGCAACCGGATCGCGGTCGCCGCCGGCTGGATCGCCGTCGCCAGCGACGACGGCGTCTTCCTCTCGCGCGACGCCCGCCGCTGGCTGCGTCCCGCGACGGCGTTTCCGGCCGGTCCCGCGACGGCGGTCGCGCTGCGCGAGGAGGCCGGCGCGCTCGAGTGTTGGGCGGTCGTCGGCGGCGAGCCGTGGAGCGCGCGGCTGGTCGCGGACGGGCCGGATCTCGCGGCGCGCGAGTCCCTGCGCCAGACCGTTTCCTTCGCCGGCGGAAGCGGCGGGCCCGTCGACGTGGTGCTGGGGCCGCCGGGGGCCGACGTCGCCATGGTGTATCCCACGGCGCTCGCGCTGCGCGATACGCTCGGCGCCTGGCGCGCGGTGCCGCTCGAGCTCCCGCCCGGCGCCGAGGTGCTGCGCCTGGCCGCGGGCGCCGGGCAGCTCTTCCTGGCCACGCTGCGCGGCCTGCTGGTCGCCGAATCGCTCGAGGGACCCTGGCGGCGCGCCGGCCCCCCGGCTGGATCGGCGGCGGTGCGCGCGCTCGCCGGCGATCCGGCCGTGCTCTTCGCCGCCGCCGACACGGGGCTGCTTGCGGGCGCCGCGCTGGTGCCGAGCGGCGCCGGCGCGCGTCCGGACGCGCCGCCCCTCGTGCTGCCCGAGGAGCCGGCCATCGAGCGCGTGCACCAGGCGGCGCTCGCCTATCTGCGGCTCGGTCCGAAGTGGATGGACGAGATGCAGCAGGGGGTCGAGCGCCGCGGCTGGCTTCCGGTCGTGGTCCTGCACGGCGCCTTCGCGCGCGACAAGAGTCGGGCGACCGCCTGGGACGAGGCGGTCACGGGAGGCGCCCGCTGGAGCCTGGTCGACAGCGACCGGGACCGCGCGGAGGACTACGACGTCGGCATCACCTTTTCCTGGGACCTGGGCGACGTCGCCTACCACCCCGAGTCGATCGACGTCTCGCGCGAGGCGCGCGAGGTGATCGAGCTGCGGGACGACGTTCTCGACGAGATCACGCAGCTGTACTTCGAACGTCGCCGCGTGCTCGCGCAGCTCCAGGCGCTCCCCGAACCGGGCGGCGCCGAGGCCGTGCGGCTGGGCTTGCGCGCCGACGAGCTCGCAGCGGGTATCGATGCGTGGACGGGAGGTTGGTTTGGGCGCCAGACCCGCTCGTTCGCGGCAGACACCGTCTTCTCACCCCGAGTTGGAGGGAATTGACATGAATCTCGCGTTTCGAAGCTGCACCTGCCGCGCCGCCGCGCTGCTCGTGCTCGCACTGCTACCGGCCCGTGCGCTCGCCATGCCGGTGATCTCCGAGGTGTTCTACGACGCGGTGGGAAGCGACGATGGCCTCTCGTTCGTCGAGCTCTACGGGACGCCGGGCATGTCGCTCGCCGGGCTCGTCATCGACAACGTCAACGGCGCCAACGGAGCGGTGGGTCCGAGCCTCGCGCTCTCGGGAAGCATTCCGGCGAGCGGGCTCTTCGTGGTCGCGGACACCGCAGCGGGCGGCGGGAGCCAGGTCGCCGGGGCCGATCTGTTGCTGGAGTTCGATTTCCAGAACGGACCCGACAGCGTCGTGCTGCGCTTCGGAGACAGCGTGCTCGACGCGCTCGGCTACGGCGTCTTCGCGGTCGGAGAGGTGTTTGCCGGGGAGGGCGCGCCCGCCGTGGACGTCGCGGCGGGCGCGAGCCTCGCCCGTCGCTTTGCGGACGTCGACACGGGAGACAATGAGGTCGACTTCATCTCCCTCGCGATCCCCACGCCGGGCTCGGCGCCGCTCTCGGCCGTGCCCGAG
>DATBRV010000089.1:0-113825 GCA_036560145.1 Myxococcota bacterium | reverse complement strand
CCAGACGTACCAGGGATCGCCGGCGCGGCGCCGAGAGGGAGGGACCTCTGCGACCTTCGGGATCTTGACGAAGAAGCCGCCGCGGGAATGCCTTCGCAGCGGGACGTTCGCCAGCATGGCGATGTCGAACGGCACATCCTGTTGTTTTGCCTTGTAGTAGTAACACATGCGGCGGATGTTCTCGACGTCGCCGACGGCGTTGTAGAGGTAGGCGCTGACGATTCCGAGCAACGGGTCCGCATTCTTGTACTCGCGCATCCCGATGGTCAGCACTCTGGCTTCTTCCGACGTGAGAGTCCCCGCCGACAAGCCCTTGAGAGCCTCCACCGGACTGAGATCGAGCTTGATCGGCGACGTCCTGCCAGGCTCGCCCCAAGCCAACACCTCGACGCCGCCGATGCTGTTCTCCGCCGCCTGCCGCCCGAATCCGATCACGCACCATAGCCGCTCGAACAAGGGTACGGGCGCGAACAGGTCTCCGGCGTTCGCAATGAAGACGCTGCTGTGCCTGGTGCGTGCGAAGCCGACGCTTCCTGCAAAGTGACGTGCGCGTGATGACTGGCCGATCGGTCCATGACCCTCGATGCCGCGGTCGGTCCCATCGAGACCGATGAGGAGGCTGGGCTCGTCGCTCGCGATCAGTACCGAGTATTTCGGTAGGTGCCTGTAACGATGCGCGGTTCTGATTCTGTCCGCAGCGGCAGCGACGAAAGGCCCGCGCCACTCCGAGCGCGACCGGTTGATGCGGGTGCGTTGAAGGATCTCGAGGGAGGGATCTGTCCTGGTTCGTTCGAAGGCCCGGTCGAAGTCGAAGGTGGGCGGAAAATCGTGTCGCAGCGCCCTGAGGCCGCCGGCCGGGGGGGTAGGCGGTCGCCCGTCCAGCGCTGCTGGAGTGAACTCCACATAGTCGTTGTCGGTCGGACGAAAACCGGGGTCGCACTGAGGCGCCTGGTATGCATTCGCGGCGATCGCAGCTGGGGGAACGTATTTTTCGAGGTAGGTCGCCAGGCTCTGGCTCGAAACGATCTCTCGGCCGACCTGCAGATACAAGGCGTCCAACGCATCGGGAATACGCGTCGAGAGGGCGTTGTGCAGGACACTCGTGAAGACGCAATAGCCGGGCTTACCTTCTCGCGACGGCACTGCGAAGGAAGCGGTGCCGTCCTGGGAGGCGAAGAAGTTGTCTTTCTGCACGGGACCAGCCGCAGCGCGATGTTGACGGACTACGGACTCGCCCTGGCCGCGCACCACGTGCGGAGTCCGACAGGCGTCGCTGATCATCGCGATCTGACGAGGACCGTAGGTCGCCAGCAAGTCGCGAAAGCCGACCACACTGATCCGTTCGCCCGGTTGATCGGGGCCGGCGGAGAGAATCCAGTACTGGTCCTGAGGCACGTGCAACCCGTGACCGCAGAAGTAGACGATGATACGCGGACGATCCAGCAATCGCGCCATCGTCAAGCGCTTCTTGATGCCAGCGACGGTGACCTTGTTGGTGCTGTCGTCGAACGAGACGACGTCATAATTCTGGCTGTTGGCCCACGCCGTGAGGTCGGCGACCGCTTCGAGGACGCCGTCCAGCGTCCCCATTCCGGTGGCGTCGTGTACCCCGATCGCGATGAAGAGAGGCTTTCTGGCGGCCATGGGAAGCCGCGCATCATACGCCCGAGTAGGTACGATCTGTCAACGGGACGTCGTCGGCACGGGCGTGATTGACGAGTGAAACAGTACTTTTGCGGAATCTTCGTTGCGTGTTCTACGGCATGAATCGAAATCTGGCGCGCCGATGCTAGGGTCGGCCCATGGCTCGCGAGCGGGACAGGGGAGGCGCCTCGAGCCCTTCGATCGGGAAGACGGCCCTCGTCTACGGCGCCATGCTGGTCGGCGCCGTGCTGCTCTTCCTCTGGATCCGCAGCGTCGGCGGCGGGCTCGTCGCACCTGCCTCCGTCGGCGGCGCGGGCCTCGCTTTGGCCGGCCCCGCCCGTGGCATCGACAATCTCCTGCACGTCCTGCTCGCGCTGCTCGTGATCATCGTCGCCGCGCGCCTCGCGGGCGCCGCCTTCCGCCGGATCGGGCAGCCGCCGGTGATCGGCGAGGTGATCGCGGGGATCGTGCTCGGCCCGTCCCTGCTCGGCCGCGTCTCGCCGGACGCCTACGCGTTCCTGCTCCCGCCGACCGTCGCGCCCTTCCTCCAGGTGATCGCCCAGGTGGGCGTCATCCTCTACATGTTCCTGGTCGGCCTCGAGCTGAACCCGGTCCATTTGCGGCGCAGCCCGCAGACGGCCCTCGCGATCTCCCACGCCAGCATCGTGGTGCCGTTCCTGCTCGGCTCGGCGCTCGCGCTCCATCTCTATCCATTGCTCGCGACGGGCGACGTCCCCTTCACGCCCTTCGCGCTCTTCCTCGGCGTCTCGATGTCCGTGACCGCCTTCCCGGTGCTCGCCCGGATCCTGACGGACCGGCGCATGCAGGCGACGCCGATCGGCGTGATGGCCCTCACCTGCGCCGCGGTCGACGACGTGACGGCGTGGTGCCTGCTCGCCCTCGTGGTGAGCGTCGTGCAGGCCCGGGGCGAGAGCGCCCTCCAGACGCTGCTGCTCACGGCCGGCTACATCGCGTTCGTGTTCCTGGTGCTTCGTCCTGCGCTGCGTGGAATCGTGCCGAGGCTCGAGCGCAGGCTCGACGCCGCTTCCGGGCACAAGGCCCAGAACGCGATGGCCTTCGTCTTCGTGCTGCTGCTCGCGTCGGCCCTCGCCACGGAATCGATCGGGATTCACGCTCTCTTTGGCGCCTTCCTGCTCGGCGCGGTGATGCCCCACGACAGCCAGCTCGCGCGCGAGCTGGCCCGCCGCCTGGAAGACATCGTGGTGGTGCTGCTGCTGCCGGCCTTTTTTGCGTTCAGCGGCATGCGCACGCAGGTGCAGCTGGTCTCGGGCGCCGAGCAGTGGCTGCTCTGCGGCCTGGTGATCGCGGTGGCGTGCGTCGGCAAATTCGGCGGCACGGCGATCGCCGCGCGCCTCTCGGGCCTCCCGTGGCGGGACGCCTCCGCCCTCGGGATCCTGATGAACACGCGCGGCCTGGTCGAGCTGATCGTGCTCAACGTGGGGCTCGATCTCGGCGTGATCTCTCCCACCCTGTTCGCCATGCTGGTGGTGATGGCGCTCGTCACGACCCTGATGACGTCGCCGATCCTCGCCGTCCTCATGCGCAGCGAGCGGCGTCTCTCCCTGAGCGGCGGGCAGGTGGCGCGCTAGCGGGGAAACATCCAACGGCGGGCGCAGCCGTTGGGACCGGGTCGGAGCCAGCGCGGGGTGTTGGGGCAGCGGTCCCGAAGGTCCGGGACGCCGTCCTGATCGGTGTCGATCGCGGCCCGCAGGACCTCGATCTCCGCATCCAGCGCTGCGTTCGCGGCGTCCAGCGCCGCGATCCCGTCCGCCAGTCCCTGGTTCGCAACGATGAGCGCGGCGATGCTCGCCTCGTCCCCGGCGAGCCGGTCGAGGCAGACGGGAAGATTCGCAGCCGTCTCGGGGAACGGATCGCAGAGGTCGCCCAGACCGTCGCCGTCGGTGTCGACCTGGTCGGGACTCGCGAGGTCCGGGCAGGTATCGACGAAATCCAGGAAGCCGTCTGCGTCGGCGTCGGGGCGCTGGATCGAGGCGGGCACCCGGCCCGCGTATGCGTAGCGCGTCGAGCCGGGAACCGGGAACGCATGGAATCCGGAGAGGCTCGTGTCCGTCACCAGCACGCCACCCGTGAAGGTGCCCGCCACCAACGTCCCATCGGGGGATAGGTTGATGTCCACCAGGAAGCTGCCGTTGGTCGGAAACTCGCGGAGCAGCGCGCCCGACGCAGCGAACTCGAAGATCCGGCCGGCTGCGTTGACGGCGTACATGGTTCCGCTGGCGTCGGCGGTGATGCCCTCCGTCGCGAGCTCACGCGCCGCGGAGTCTCGCAGCACACGCTGGCCGACGATCGCGAAGCCGTTCGGATCGACGATCCGCACGCGTCCCTGTGGAGAGCCGCTGTTCACGACGTAGAGGCGACCGTCGAGCCCGACGCTCACCTCGCTGATGTCCTCGCCCGGCACGTAGAAGCGGCGCACGAGACCGTTCAGCAGGTCGAACGTGACGGTCCTGCGGACGACGGTGTCCCCGAGCAGCCCGACGTCGCCGTCGCTGAGGACGCCGAGCCCGCCCACGAGGGGCACGTGACTCCAGGCGCCCGAGTAGGGGTCGAAGGTGCCGAGGACCGGGTCGCTCGAGGCCGAGATGAAGATGTGCGCGCGGCCGAAGCGATCGACGACGACGTCCCCCGCGTCGAAGTAGCTCAGGCGAGGATGCACGATCGGAATCTGTTGCAGCAACGCCCCAGCGAGGGTGAACTCGAAGAGCGTGTTGTCGTGCACGACGAGCAGGTTGCCCGGCGTGAAGGGCGCGGACGCGGCGGGAGTCGCGAGGACGAGGCCGAAGACGACTGCCATGGCTGCCATCGCGCGTTTCATCGCTGCATCCCCTGATGGCCCGACGCGAACCGCAGGAGCAGGCGCTGGAGGAGGCTGCAGCCGCCCGCATCGACGCGACGGAAATGCCAGGTGGCGGGGCACTCGTCGCGCACGTCTGGAACGCCGTCTCCGTCGGAATCGACCGCGAGCAGGCGATCGCGTTCGGCGAGCAACGCGGCCTGCTCGTCCGCTCGCGCCTGGAGCTGCGCCGCGAGCGAAGCCTGCTCCGCCTCGAGCGCGGCGATGGAAGGCGCCAAATCGTCGCGCTGGTCGACGCAGCGTCCGAGGTCGTCGGGATCGTCCGGGAAGGGGTCGCAGGCGTCGCCCCGGCCATCGCCGTCGGCGTCTTCCTGGCCGAGATCCGCAGCCTCGGGGCACACGTCGAAGGCATCCAGGATCGCGTCGCCGTCCGCATCCCCGATGCCGCCGGGAACCACCGCGATGCCGGCCGGCGTCGTCAAGAAACCGCCGGAGGCGACCAGCGTCTGCGCGCCCGTCACCGGGTGAACCGCGAAGATCGCGGCCGCCACCGAATCGACGACGTAGAGCATGCCGTCCGCGGCGACGGCGACATCGCGCGGCGCCTGGAAGAGGCCGAAGCTCGAGACCAGCTGTCTGGCGCCGGTCGTCGGGTCGACGGCATACACCGCTCGCAGCTCGGGGCTCGCCACGTAGAGGGTGCCCCAGGGCGCCCGCGTGATTCCGACCGGGTCGAGCAGTCCGTCGACGGGGACGAGGTTGATGGAGCCCAGCGGAAGCGCGGGGTCGAGCTTCACGACGCGATCGTCGTCCGTGTCCGTGACGAGCAGGTCTCCGTCGGAGGCGATCGCGAGTCCCAACGGGTTTCCCAGCGAGCGGACGGGCTCTCCGAAGACCGCCGTCTGGTTCTCCGTGACGGGATCGATGCGCACGAGGTCCTGGCGCGCGAGACGCTGGAGCACGAAGAGCTCGCCGTCCTCCGCGATCGCGATGTCCACCGGATCTTCGAGAAAGCGGCCGAGGATCGGCCGCAGCGCCTGGGCTCCCGTCTCGCCGTCGATCCGCAGCACGCGGCCCTTCACGCTGCCGCCCACCCCGAGCGCCGGGTCGGCCACCAGGAGGTCGCCGGCCGCGTCGATGGCGACTCCGAAGGGATTGTAGAGGGCCCCGCTGAAGCTGAGCCGCGACTGCGCGCCGGTGCCCGCGTCGATCACGATCACCGAGCCGTTGGCCCCGGTGCTGATGGGGCCGACGTCGGTGACGATCAGGCGCCCGGGCTCGACGGCGCCCGCCTCCGAGGCTCCGAGCAGCCCGCAGAACGCCCCGAAGACGGCTGCCGCCGCCAGGGCGGCGATCTGCGATGTGTCGCGGGCGCTTCCCATGCCGCCGCATCCTAACATGCGGCGAATCCGCCCTGGGGGGCGACCGTGGCCCGCTTGCGATGCCCGCGGCCCCTGGGCTGGAATCAGAGCACCCGCGTGCACTTCCCGCCTTCCCGCGTGCCGGACCAGTGGTGTCCCCCCTCCACGCAGTCCGAGGTGTATCCCGCGCAGTCGTACTCGGGTCTTCCGGGGCCCTGCGTACACTGCCTCACGTTGCACGAGCTATCGGCGGCCCTCCTTCGATCGAGCCAACTCACCCCTCCAGATGGCAACCACTTCCGCCGATGGGATTGCGAGAGGTTGGAAAAGGCTCAGCTAGCGGCGCGGTGTCGCCGCGCTGGACATTTCCCGACATTTCTGACCCAATTGGTGTAGGGGGGTCCAGTCATGCTCCATTCCAGTGTGGGACTTCGAATCCGTGGCTTGGCGACGATCCTGATCTTGTCGTTTCCAGTGGTCGGGGCGCAGGCTGCCGAAGAGCCCGGCGAGCCGCCGAAGCTCGGCTGGCAACCCGGGCCGCTGACCGCGCCGATCGGCGACTCTCTCGCCGAGATCGAGCTTCCGGAGGGGTACGTCTTCCTCCCGCAGCAGGACACGGTGAAGCTGCTCGAGCTGATGGAGAACCCCGTCTCGGGCGACGAGCTGGCGACCGTCGCGGCCGCCACCAACGACAGCAGCTGGATGCTCTTTTTCGAGTGGGAAGCCTCCGGGTGGGTGGACGACTCCGAGAAGGACGAGCTGGATGCCGACGCCCTGCTCGAGTCCATCCAGGAAGGCACCGCGCAGGCGAACGAGGAGCGCAAGCGACGCGGCTGGGCCACGATCGATGGACTCAAGTGGCACGAGAAGCCGCACTACGACGAGCGCACCAACAATCTGACCTGGGCGATCGTGGGAACGAGCGAAGGCCGTCCTGTTCTCAATCGAATGGTGAAGCTGCTCGGACGACGCGGCGTCATGAGCGTCACGATGGTGAGCGACGAGAACGAGTTCGCCGCCGCCTCCGCGGCGACGGACCAGCTCTTGACCAGCTACCACTTCCGGCCGGGTAGCACCTACGCCGAGTACGTCCCGGGCAAGGACCAGATCGCAAGCTACGGGCTGACGGCGCTCGTCGCGGGCGGGTTGGGTGCTGCTGCGGTCAAGAGCGGCCTCCTGGCGAAGTTCTGGAAGAGCCTGGTCGTGGTCGCTCTGGCCGCGCTGGCGGGGATCAAGCGGCTCTTCACGGGAAGGAAGCACATCGCCGATCCCCCCACCCACGCCTGAACGCCCCCAGCGAGCAAGGCTCGGCCATTGCAGCTCCTGCTCTACGCCGCTGCGTTCGTGCTGTGGGAATGCATGGTGTCGCTCTCTCGAAGCGCCGTCGTGGTCGCGTCCTACGTCGGGCGTGGACGCGTGCTCCGTGGATCAGGCTACCGGCTCCTGTCTCCGTGGCCGGGGGATCTGGGCCTCGTTCTGGAGGCGGCGACGTCCGAGCGCGCCTTCTCGCTCGCGGAGTTCCGGACCGCCCTCGCCGCCGCTCGGCGCGACACGCGGCTCCTGCGGATCTGCTGCGAGGTCTACCTGATCTTCATCTTCGTGGGCATGCCGCCAGCCATCGCGTGGCTGGGCGCGGAGGCGGCCTGGGTTCGGGGGCTCCTGGTCATCGGCGCGCTCCAGATCAGCACGCTGGTGGTTCTCTTCGCGACCGAGCGTCGCTCCGTGCCTCCTCCCGCGCGGCGGGTCGAACGCTGGATCAGCAGCGCGCTCTTCCCTCCGGCCCTGTTCAGGACGCCGAACGAGCTGGTCGCGCTTCGTCTCGCGGGTTTTCATCCGGCCACCGCCGCCGCCGCTCTCCTCGACGAACCCGCGTTCGTCCAGATGCTCCGCAAGGAGATGGGGCGCCTCGCGTCGGATCATCAAATCGCCGAGCCGCTGCTCTCGCTCTGCGAGCAGCGCGGCACCGACCGAGGTCTCGTGCTCGCGCCCGCCCGGGTTGGCCCGGGCGCCGCGAGTTACTGCCCCATCTGTCTGGATGAGTTTCTCGTCGAGCGCGGTCGCTGCGGTGGCTGCGGCGTCGACTCGATCGCGTACCAGAAGCTCTGATCGGCTGGATTGGTGGAGCCGCCGGTTTTCACTGAGGACGTCTCCCTGAAAAATCGGAGCGCGCATCCGTAGCGCAACCAGGCGTTCCGATCTTCGTCCGCAAGAAGCGTCTCGCGTCGGTTCCTCCGTATTCGTTTCACCTCGTTTCATCGAGGCGGGTCAGCGAAGATTTCTAGATGACACGCGATTTTGATCGTGGCGTTTCTGGCGGTGTGTAGAATGCCGGCTAACACCAACTGGAGAGGGCGCCATGACCGCGAAGACCCGACTCTGCGTCAGTCTGCTGTCTCTGGTTCTTGCCCACGGCGCGCGGGCGGAAGGAGTCGCGCAGCAGATCGTCAGCTACGGCACGAATTACGCCTACTGTATGGCGGTCGACAGTCATGGCGACATCTGGGTGACCCATGTCTACGCCTCCTACATCGACAAGATCGACGAGGATACCCTGACGTCGACCCCGATCATCGAGGGCACGAAGGCCTCGGGCGCCCTGGGCATCGCGATCGACTCGAACGATAACGTCTACTACGCGGCGGGCGACAACCTGTGGAAGCGCGATCCGGAAGGAACCCAGTGCAACCCTCCGACCAACACGGAGCCGTGTCTTCGAAAGGTGGTCAAAGGGACGGGAACCGGCAACCATGGCTCCCGCGACCTGTGGCCCGTCACCGTCGACACGAGCGACAACGTGTACGTCGGCGGACGCTATCTCGATGGAAGCACGGATAGGATCGCCGTGTTCAAGGTGTCGCCGTCCGGAACGGTCACCACGTACGTAGGACCCGCCAGCATCGCAAATCATACGGATGTCGCAGTCGACGCCTCCGGAAACGTGTTCGTCTCCTCCTATCTCGGCAGCAACGACAAGGTCTACCGCTTCCCTGCCGCTGGCGGCTCCTACGTCACGATCGACTCCGGCGTGGACTTCATCGACGGCATCGAGGTCGACAGCGGAGGCAATCTCTGGATCGCGGGGCGATCCGTCCTCAAGATCACGCCGACCGCCTCCAATTTCTCGACGTGGACGAGCACGGACCTGACGCCCGAGTCTTTCGCGGATACCAGCAACACCTGGATGGAGCTCGAAGAGGATGAGCTCTACGTGGTCGGCGTCAGCGGACAGGTCTGGGGCATCACGGACGACGAGGACCCGGAGCTCCTGCTCGACGATTCGGGGGATCCCATCTTCGACTACGGGCTCGACGTGATCGAGAACGCGAGAGGCTATTTGTACTTGTCGACCGAGTATCTGCAGGAGCCCTCGCCGCCGTTCCCGCCCGGTTCGGAGGCGTTCGAATCGGTCTGGCGCATCTGCGAGAACGCGGATGGCGACATGCGCTGCGACGATCGCGACAACTGCAGGGAAGCCGGGAATGCGACCACCGGAGATCCCCTCTCGCAGCTGGACCCGGACCACGACGGCTATGGCAGCCGCTGCGACGCGGACTTCGATCAGAACGGGGTCGCCGGAGTTAGCGACTTCGGGACCATCTCGCTGTGCGAGGGCCAGACGGTGGGCCCCGGTGTGGGACCGACGGCGGACCCGACCTGCGCCGAATCGGACCTGGACGGAAGCGGCGTGGTGGACGAGGACGACTTCGACCTCTTCGTTTCGCTGTTTGCCCACTCGGCTGGTCCATCGGGACTCGATTGCGCGACCAGCCCGCCGACGAACGACAGCTGCCCGTAGCGGGAGGGTTGCTCCGCTCCACGGCTAGCCGGTGGGCGCTGCGCAAGCTGGCGTGGCTCGCCGAGAAGATTGGTGGAGCTGGGGGGAATCGAACCCCCGACCCTCAGACTGCCAGCCTGATGCTCTCCCAGCTGAGCTACAGCCCCACGGGCGGCCGAGGCTACCTCCGGGGGTAGGGGCTGTCAAAACGATAGGGGCCGGATGGGCGCGTCTCGACACGGCAAATGCCGTGGTATTCTCCGCCGCCTTCGGCCGGAGTGGCGGAATCGGCATACGCAGGGCTCTCAAAAGGCCCCGGCCTCACGGCCGTGTGGGTTCGAGTCCCACCTCCGGCACGCAACTTCGGTGGGTGGCTTGAATAAGGGTAGGCGCCCACCGTCCAACCTGGCACGGAGCGCGCCGGCAGGGCGTGCGACGAAAGGAGAGCCTGGATGAGCAAGTTCATGACCCGAATGGCGTTGATCGCGCTGGTCGCGTTGATCGTGCCGGTCGCCATGCCGGGCGCGGCCTCGGCCCAGATGCGGGAGTTCGTGGGCAAGGTCGACAAGATCGACGACAAGAAGCTGATCGTCGACAACCGCAAGGGCGACAAGGTGTCCTTCGACAAGGTGGCGGAGACGACGGTGGAAGGCACCAAGACCGAGTGGAAGGCGATCAAGAAGGACGACTGGGTGAGCGTCTCCTGGAAGATGGTCGACAAGCCGCGCAAGGCCTACAAGATCAACGTGATGCCGCCCAAGGAAGAGGCGGGCGAGGACGAATAGCCCCCCGGCCTCGAAGTAAGCAGACCGCAGCAGGCCCCCGGCCGACCTGGCCCGGGGGCCTGCTCGTTTCCGGGCTCCGGCGCGCCGGTTGCAGCGCGGGGCCGCTCGGATAGGGTTTCCTGCATGACGGCGTCGACTCCGCTCCTCACGCCGGCCCAGTTCGACCGCTACCGGCGTCACCTCTCGCTGCCCGAGATCGGGGTGGAAGGCCAGCGCCGGCTCCTCGACGCCAAGGTGCTGCTGATCGGGGCGGGGGGGCTCGGCTGCCCGCTCGCGCAGTACCTGGCGGCGGCGGGGGTCGGAACGCTCGGCCTCGTCGACCACGACCGCGTCGACGTCTCGAACCTCCAGCGACAGGTTCTGTATGCCACCTCGGACGTGGGGCGTCCCAAGGTGGAGGTCGCGGCCGAGCGGATCCGCGCCCAAAATCCTGACGTCCGGGTCGTCATGCACCCCGTCAAGCTGACCTCGGAGAACGCGCTCGCGCTGCTCGCGGACTGGGACGTGATCGTGGACGGGAGCGACAACTTCCCCACCCGCTACCTGGTGAACGACGCCTGCGTGCTGCTCGGCAAGCCGAACGTGCACGGCTCGATCTTCCGCTTCGACGGCCAGGCGAGCGTCTTCGATTCGCGCACGGGCCCCTGCTATCGCTGCCTCTATCCCGAGCCGCCGCCGCCCGGCGCCGTGCCCTCCTGCGCGGAAGGGGGCGTGCTCGGCGTGCTCCCCGGCCTGGTCGCGCTGATCCAGGCGACCGAGACGCTCAAGCTGCTGGCCGGAATCGGCGAGTCTCTATGCGGCCGTCTGCTCCAGATCGACGCGCTCGGCATGGAGTTCCGCGAGTTCCGGATCCAGAAGGATCCCAAGTGTCCCGTCTGCGGGGAGCACCCGACGCTGACCGAGCTGATCGATTACGAGGGGTTTTGCGGCATGCCGACTCGAACCGAATCCAGTGTGGCCCTGCGCGAGACGACCGTCTCCGAGCTCCAGGCGGCGCGCGCGCGCGGCGAGGAGCTGCTGCTGCTCGACGTGCGCGAGCCCTCCGAGCACGCGCGCGCGAAGATCGAGGGCGCCAAGCTGGTGCCGCTCGGCCAGCTGGAGGCGCGCCTCGCCGAGCTCGAAGGCTGGCAGAAGAAGCGTGTCGTGATCCACTGCCACCACGGCGGACGCAGCGCGCGCGCCTGCGCGCTGCTGCGCGGGCACGGCTTCGAACGGGTCGAGAACCTGGCGGGCGGGATCGACGCCTGGTCGGTGACCGTGGATCCCAGCGTGCCGCGGTACTAGGCTTCCGGCTTCGGGGGGGAGATGGCGAAGTCGACGATCCCGGATCCGCTCGAGCGCCGGCACCTGGTCGAGCGCGAGCTGACGCCAGCGCAGGCGCTGAAGCTCGGGGAGGCCTATCTCGCGGAGGGTCGGCTGCTCGAAGCGGTCGATTTCCTGCGCAAGGCGGGGGCCAGGGACAAGCTCGCGGGGGTGCGCGCGGAGGCGATCGCGGCGGGGGACAGCTTCCTGCTGCGGGTGGTGGCGACGGCACTCGGCGAGACCCCCGATCGCGAGAGCTGGCAGGGGCTCGCGGCGGCGGCGGACGCCGCCGGCAAGCAGCGGTATGCGGCAGATGCGCGGCGTCAGGCCGTGCGGGGGGAGGAGTGACGTGACGACTCTGCAATGCCGGGTCTTTCGCGGTCTGGTCAAGGAAGCCGAGGAAGAGATCAACAAGTTCCTCTCCACGCACCTGCTGCACCTGCTGCACATGGCGCAGAGCGAGTCGGGCGATCACATCAGCGTCACCTTGATCTACGAGGAGCTGGATCCGCTCGAGGGCCGCGGGAACTGATCCGATCGAGTGGACATCCGGATCCAGAACGCCAGGTCCCACAATCTGGTGGACGTGAGCTGCCGGATTCCGCTCGGCTCGCTCACGGTGGTGTCGGGCGTCTCGGGATCGGGCAAGTCGACGCTCGCCTTCGACACCTTGTACGCCGAGGGCCAGCGCCGCTACGTCTCGTCGCTCACGGCCTACGCGCGCCAGTTCCTCGAGCGCCTGCCGCGTCCGGACGTCGATTTCATCTCGAACCTGCCGCCGGCGATCGCGATCGAGCGGCGCAACCGCGTGACCAGCGCGCGCTCGACGGTCGGCACCGCGACCGAGATCCACGACTTCCTGCGCCTGCTCTTCGCGAAGATCGGCGAGACCTGGTGCGCGGACTGCGAGCGGCGGGTCCTCCCGGGTACGGTCGAGACGATCGTGAACGCGGTGGTCGAACGTTTTGGCGGCCAGCGGGTGTCGATCGTGGCGCCGCTCCCCCCGGCGCGCGGCGAGGCGGCCGCCGCCCTGCGAGATCGCCTGCTGCGCGAGGGCTTCACGCGGCTGCTCGGCCCGGATGGCGCGGTGGCGGAGCTCTCGGAGCTGCCCGCGCGCGAGCTCGCGCGCCGCCGCGGCGAGAGCTGGCTCTTGATCGATCGCCTGGTGCCGCGCGCCGGAGAAGGACAGGCGCGGCTCGCGGACGCGGTCGCGAGCGCCTTCGCGCGCGGGCACGGGCGCTGCGGCGTGGTCGCCGAGGGCGGCGTCCGCGCGATCTTCCACGAGGGCTTCGCCTGCGACGGCTGCGGGCGCGCCTACCCGCTGCCCGAGCCGGCGCTCTTCTCCTTCAACAGTCCGCTCGGCGCCTGCGAGGTCTGCCAGGGCTTCGGCCGCACCCCCGAGCTGGACCGCGACCGCGTGGTGCCGGACCCGAACCGTTCCATCGACGGCCTCGCGCTCGCGCCCTTCGCCACGCCCTCGGGCCAGCGCGTGCTGCGAAAGCTCCAGAAGGCCTGCGCGCTGGCGGGGGTGCCGACGGATCGCCCCTTCGGCGAGCTGTCCGAAGACCAGAAGGACTGGGTCTTCCGCGGCGACGGCCGCCACTGGCGCGGCGTGCAGGGGTTCTTCGAGCGACTCGAGCGCAAGCGCTACAAGGTGCAGGCGCGCGTCATGATCGCGCGCTATCGGCGCTTCGTGACCTGCGAGGGCTGTGGTGGCGCGCGGCTCCGACCCGAAGCGCTGAGCGTGCGCGTGGGCGGACGCTCGATCGCCGAGGTCTGCCGAGGGACGCTCGGCGAGCTGTGCGAGTGGCTGGAGGCGCTCGAGCTGGCCCCCGGGCCGCGCGAGCGCGCCGGCCGTCTGCTCGCGGATCTGCGCGCGCGGGCGGGCACCACCGCCGAGGTGGGGCTCGGCTACATGACGCTCGACCGTCCCATGCGCACGCTCTCGGGCGGCGAGGCGCAGCGGATCCAGCTGGCGACGGCGCTCGGCGGCGTGCTCACCGCGTCGCTCTACGTGCTCGACGAGCCCTCGATCGGCCTGCACGCGCGCGATTCAGCCCAACTGGTGGCGGTGCTGGAGCGGGTCCGCGACCAGGGCAACACCGTGGTGGTGGTCGAGCACGCGCCCGAGATCGTGGCGGCCGCGGATCACGTGATCGATCTGGGTCCGCGCGGCGGCCGGCGGGGCGGACGCCTGGTTTTCGAGGGAAGCGTCGCGGAGCTGCGCGAGCATCCGGACTCGCTCACGGCCCGGGCGCTGCGCGGCGAGTTCCGCCTGCGCACGCGGCCGCCCCGGCCGCGCCAGGGGATCCTCAAGATCGTCGGCGCCCGCGAGCACAACCTACAGGGCGTCACCGTCGAGATCCCGCTGCGCCAGCTGGTGGTCGTCTCGGGCGTGTCGGGGGCGGGCAAGTCCACCTTGATCGGCTCCGTGTTGGTGGGGCACCTGAACCGCGATCCCGAGAGAGGGGCCTGCGACCGCGTCGAGGGCGGCGCCTGGCTCTCGGAGGTGGTGGTGGTCGAGCCGAGCGCGCCGGCGCGCAGCTCGCGTTCGAACCCGGCGACCGTCTCGAAGGCCTTCGACGGGATCCGCCGCCGCTTCGCGGAGACCCGCGAGGCGCGCCGGCTCGGGCTGCCGGCCGGCTGGTTCTCGTTCAACGTGAAGGGCGGCCGCTGCGAGGCCTGCGAGGGCGCGGGCGAGGTGGTGGTCGACATGCAGTTCCTCGACGACGTGCGGATGCCCTGCGAGGCGTGCGAGGGGAAGCGCTACCGGCCGGAGGCGGCGGAGGTGCGCGTCGCGGGGCGCAACATCGTGGAGACGCTCGCGCTCACGGTCGACGAGGCGCTGGAGGTGTTCGCGAACGACGGCGCGGTGGCGCCGCGCCTCCAGCCGCTCGCCGACGTCGGGCTCGGCTATCTCGCGATCGGGCAGCCTTTGTCGACGCTCTCGGGCGGCGAGCTCCAGCGCCTGCGGATCGCGCAGGCGCTCGGCGCGGGCGAGACGCACGCGCTCTACGTGCTCGACGAGCCGACCACGGGCCTGCACCCGGCCGACGTCGAGCTGCTCCTCGCGAGCCTCGACCGCATCCTCGACGCGGGCGGCAGCGTGATCGTGATCGAGCACAACCTCGACGTGATCCGGCGCGCGGACCACGTGATCGATCTCGGTCCAGAAGCCGGACCGGGCGGCGGCCGGATCGTCGCGCAGGGTCCACCCGCGGCGATCGCCGCCTGCGCCACCTCTCTTACAGGCGCGGCGCTGCGCGCGGCAGCGCTCCCCGTCGATTGATAAGATCGCGGCGCCATGGCCGAGCGCGCCCGACCTCCCGACGACATCTCCCCGCTGGAGTTCTTCACCGTCTGGCTCCCGGCGCGCGTGGCCGAAGACCACGAGCGGCGCGCGCGCCTCGGGGATACCGCGGCGCTGCTGGTGTTCGATCTCCAGGGAGAGGAGGGCGGAACCTTCAGCGTGCAGGTCGCGAGCGGCGTCCTGGTCGGGAGCCCGGGGCGCGCCGCCGAGCCCGACCTCGAGGTGAGCGTGGATCTCGAGACCTGGCGCGCGCTCAACCGAGGCGAGATCGCCGCCCCCGAGGCGCTGCTGCGCCGCCGGCTCCAGGTCTCCGGCAAGCTCCTGCTTGCGCTCAAGCTGCACGTGATCCTGGGCTGAGTCTCCACCCGCGGGAGCGTGAGCGCCCTCACAGCCGCTCCAGGCTCGCTTCGTCATGCTCGCTCTTGCAATCCGACGATCAGGAGGACGGCATGCTGGGACCCATGCGACACAGGCTGGTGATTGCGAGCCTGGCGCTTCTCGCGGTGGGGCCGGCCCCGCTGGCGCGCGCGGAGGGCTTCCGCGGCGGCGTGCGCGAAGCGCTCGGCGAGCGCTTCGAGGCGGCTCCGGTGCGCGACGCCGCGCAGAGGCGCGGCGCGCCGCGCCTCGGATCGGGCGCGAAGGACGCGATCCTGCGCTGGAACCAGATCGCGATCGACGCGAGCGGGCTCGACCACACGCAGCCGGGGCCCGGCGACACGCACGTCTTCGGCCAGCAGATCGGGCCCGGGCGCTCCAGCCGCGCGCTGGCGATCGTCCAGATCGCGGTCTTCGACGCGGTGAACGCGATCACGGGCGGGTATCAGAGCTACACGCGCCTGTCCCCCGCCCCCGCCGAAACCGACATGGGAGCCTCCATCGCGCAGGCGGCGCACGACACGCTGGCCGCGCTCTACCCCTCGCAGAGCGCGAGCTTCGACGCCGCGCTCGCGGAGGATCTCGACCAGATCCCGGCCCGCAAGCGACGCGAGAAGGAGAACGGGATCCGCCTCGGGCGGCGCGCGGCCGCGGCCATCCTGGCGCGGCGCGAGGACGACGGCTCGCAGCACCCGGAGCCCCGGGTCGGCATCGACTACCTGCCGAGCGACGAGCCCGGGATGTGGCGCCAGGACCCGATCAGCCAGATCCCGCTGGCGCTGGGCGCCTACTGGGGCGGCGTGAAGCCCTTCGTCCTGCGCTCGGTCGAGCCGTTCCGCGCCCCCGTGCCTCCGGCCATCGACAGCGAGGCCTACGCGATCGCGTTCGACGAGGTCCAGCGGCTCGGCGGCGACGGCGTCGTCACGCCGACGGAGCGCAGCGAAGACCAGACCTTCGCGGGGATCTTCTGGGCCTACGACGGGACGCCCAGCCTGTGCGCTCCCCCGCGGCTCTACAACCAGATCACCGTGCAGATCGCAGAGCAGCAGCGGAGCCTGAGCGCGATCGAGCTGGCGCGCCTGTTCGCGCTGGTGAACACGGCGATGGCGGACGCGGGCGTCGTGATCTGGGAGTCAAAATACTTCTATGGCTACTGGCGCCCGATCACCGGAATCCGCGAGGCGGACGAGGGAACCGGACCGACCGGCGCCGGGGACGGAAACCCCGGGACGACGGGCGATCCCGAGTTCTCGCCGCTCGGCGCGCCCGCCAGCAACCTGATCGGGCCGAACTTCACGCCGCCGTTTCCGGCCTATCCGTCGGGTCACGCCGGCTTCGGAGGCGCTCTCTTCCAGACGCTGCGCCGCTTCTACGGCACCGATCGGATCGCCTTCACGTTCGTGTCGGACGAGTTCAACGGCGTGACGCTCGACAACCAGGGCAACGTGCGGCCGCTGATCCCGCGCAGCTTCGAGACGCTCACGGAGGCCGAGGAGGAGAACGGCCAGAGCCGGATCTACCTGGGCATCCACTGGAGCTTCGACAAGACCGAGGGCATCGCGCAGGGCCGGCGCGTGGCGGACGCGGTGTTCCGCAGCGCCTTCGCGCCCGTGCGCCGCGGAGGATCGCGCTAGCTTCCGGGCGGATGCGGTTCTCGGGGCAGCTCGCGACGGATCAGGTGGGGGACGCCTCCGAGTGGCTCGCCGCGCCGGCGATCGGCGAGCTGGCGCGCGCGCTCGAGCAGTCCGGCTTCGACGCCGCCTACGCGACCGAGCACCCGTTCCCGCCGGACGCCTGGCTGCGGGCGGGCGGGCACCATGCCCTCGACCCGTTCGTCGCGCTCGCCGTCGCTGGCGCCGCGACGCAGCGCCTGCGCCTGCACACCAACATCCTGGTGCTGCCCTACCGCAACCCCTTCCTGATGGCGAAGGCGGTCGCGAGCCTCGATCTCATCTCCGGCGGGCGGGTGATCCTGGGCGTCGCCGCGGGCTATCTGGAGGGCGAGTACCGCGCGCTGGGCGCGGACTTCGAACGCCGAAATGAACTCGCCGACGACGCGCTGCTGGCGATCAAGCTCGCGTGGTCGGGGGAGAGCGTCGAGCGGGACGGCCCCGGCTACCGCGCGATCGGAAACCGCATGCTGCCCCGGCCCGTGCAGCGGCCGCACCCGCCGATCTGGATCGGAGGCAACTCGCGCCGGGCCGCGCGCCGCGCGGCCGAGCACGGCCAGGGCTGGAGCCCGTTTCCGGTGAAGGGCGCCTTCGGCCGCCAGACGCGGACGGCGCCGCTCGAATCGATCGAGGAGCTTGCCGCGCGGATCCGGGAGCTGCGCGATCACGCGCACGCGATCGGCCGCAGCGACCCGCTCGACGTCAACTTCGTTCCCTTCGGCCTGCGCATGAACCCGACCTCGATGCCGGATCCGGACGCCTTCTGCGAGCAGGTGGTCCGGCTCGCCGAGATCGGCGTCAGCTGGCTCAGCATCGGGCTGCCTTGTCCGAGCCGGGCCGGCTATCGCGAGCACGCCGCGCGCTTCGGGGAGCAGGTGATCGCGCGGATCCGCCGGGGCTAGTAGCCGCTCGCGAGGTCCACCCGGTGCAGCAGCGGCTCGCCGCTGCGGAAGCGGCGCAGGTTCTCGAGGAAGGGCTCGATCAGCAGATCGAAGGCGCCCGGCATGCTCCAGGAGACGTGTGGGCTGAAGCGCACGCGCGGGTGGTGGTAGAGCCAGTGACCGGCGGGCAGCGGCTCGGGATGCGCCACGTCGAGGGAGGCGAGGCCGACGCGGCCGTCGTCGAGCGCGCGGCGCAGCGCGTCCTGGTCGATCAGCTCGCCGCGCGCGACGTTCACCAGGTGCACGCCGGGTTTGACGCGCGCGAGTGTCGCCTCGTCGATCAGGTGGCGCGTCTCGGAGGTGGCCGGGGCGGCCAGCACCAGGTGATCGGCGCTCGCGACCAGCTCGTCGAGGTCGCGCACCACCTCGACGCCGGGCAGGGGGCTCGGCGCATGGCTGCGCCTCAGCGCGCGCACCCGCATCCCGAAGGGGAGGGCGCGCTCGGCCACCGCCAGACCGATGCCGCCGAGACCGATCATCCCCAGCGTCCGGCCGTAGAGGCCGCCCAGCGATGCGATGCTCCAGTGCTTCGGCGGCTCCGAAACCCAGGAAGCCGGCAGCTGCTTCTCGGCCGCCAGCATCACGGCGAGCACCCATTCCGAGATCGGGATCGCGCTCGCGCCGCGCGAGCAGGTGAGCGGGCGATCGCCCAGCGCTTCGAAGGGGAAGTCGTTCACGCCGGTCCCGTAGGCGTGCACCCAGTGCACCCCGCGCGCCACCACCTCGGCCAGGTTCGGGCTGCCCCGCGCGGCGGTGAGCAGGACCTCGCCGCGGATCTCCGGAGCGGGCTCGCCCCTGGTCGGCACGGGAACCAGCTCGACCTCGGGAAACTCCTGCGCGACCCGCGCCAGCAGCGGCACCGGGACGTGCGTCAGCACCCGCATCAGCGTCCCCGCCAGACCGCCAGCAGATCCCTGCTCTCGACCAGCGTCGCCACCGCGCCGAGCGTGTGGGCGAAGACGGCGTCCACGTACTCGCGCGGGAAGCCCGCCACGGCGTCGGTCGGGATCACGACCTGATACGACGCATTCACGGCGTCGAAGGCGAGGCTCTGGATCGCGACGTTGACCGAGACGCCGACGCCCACGATCGTGCTCACGCCGAGGTTGCGCAGCAGGAAGTCGAGCTCGGTGCCCTGGAACGGCGAGAGCCCGTGCCAGCGCGGGAGCACCAGATCCGAGGGCGCCACCTCGATCTCGGGCACCAGCTCGGCGGCGGGAGAGCCCGGCAGCAGCGGGTGCTTCGACTTCGCCATGTAGCCGAAGATGCGCGCGTTGCGGTTGGCGCCGCGTCCGTCCGCGCGGCGCAGCGCCGTGCAGTGGATCACGGGGGCGCCGGCGGCGCGCGCGGCCGTCACCAGTGCCGCCACGTTCGCCAGCATCGGGCGCGCCGCGCCGGCCAGCTCGGGGAGCGCGGAGAGATCCCCGATCACGCCGCGCTGACACTCCTGCGTGATGAGCGCGGTGTGCGCCGGATCGATCAGCTCGGCGAGCGTCAATGCCACGCGTTTCTCCTCATCCGATCGCCCCGCTCGCGCGCAGCGCCGCGATCTCCGGCTCCGAGAGTCCGAGGTCCTCGCGCAGGGTCGCGTCCGTGTGCTGGCCGAGGCTCGGGAAGCGGCGCACCGGCCCCTCGGCGACGCGCGAGAGCTTGACGGGATTGCCGACCACCAGGAAGGGGCGCTCCGCGTCCGTGCGCGGCACCTCGATCAGCATGTCGCGCAGCGCGACGTGGGGATCCTGGCTGAGGTCCGCGGCGGTGTTGCTGGGGCCGGCGACGATGCCCGCGGCGCAGAGCTCGCGCGAGGCCTCGAGCTTGCTCTTGTCGCGCGCCCAGTGTTCGAGGGCGGGCCGGATCACGGAATCCGTGTGGAGTGCCCAGCCCTCGCGCGTCGCGAAGCGGGGGTCCTGGCTCCACTCGGGATGCCCGACGGCCTGCGCGAGCCTCTGGAACTGGTGCTCGCGGAAGACCGCCACCACGAAGTGGCCGTCGCGGGCCCGGAAGCCCGCGCAGACGCCGAGCGAGCCCGAGGCGGCCCAGCGCTCGGGCGCGCCCATCGACCACAGATGCGCCGGCATGTCGGAGATCGCGATCATGGCGTCGAACATGGCGAGGTCGACGTGCTGGCCGAGCCCCGTCCGCTCGCGGTGTCGCAGCGCGGCGAGCGTGCCGATCACGGCGAAGAGCGCCGTGCCGACGTCGCCGAGCGCGCCGGCCACCACCACGGGCGGCGGCTGGCCTTCTTTGCGGTTCGGCTCGTAGAGGCCGCTCATCGCCTCGGCCACCGGAGCGTAGGAGGGCCAGCTCGCGTAGGGGCTCTCGCCGCCGCTGCCGAACCCTGAGATCGAGACGGTAACGGTGCGAGGGGAGAGCTTCGCGATCGCCTCGGGGCCGAGCCCGAGCGCGCGCATCGCGCCGGGGCGTAGGTTCTCGGCGACGACGTCGAAGCGCGGCACCAGGCGCTCGAAGAGGGCGCGCCCGTCGGGATGCTTGAGGTCGATCGCGAGGCTCTGCTTCGACAAATTGTTCCGCAGGTAGGTGGCGCCGACCCGGCGCCCGTCGACGTCCTCCAGGCTCGGCTGCGAGACCCGCCCGGCGTCTCCCGTCTTCGGCGTCTCGACCTTCACGACGTCCGCCCCCAGGTGGGCCATCAGCTGGGTCGCGTAGGGCAGGGCCTGCATCTGCTCGACGGAGAGCACGCGCACGCCGTCGAGCGGCCTGCCCGCGGGCAGCCGCTCCTGGTGCCGGATCTCGCCGAGCCGCATCCCTAGCTGGGGATCTTCAGCGCTGCCGGCAGGCTGCCGTCGAGGAAGGCCTGCTCCTCGATCCGCTGGGAGATCCGCCAGCCCTGGTCGGTGCGGGTCAGCTCGTCGTTGTAGTAGGCGCCCACCGTGAACATGTGCAGGCTTCCGTCCGGGTTCGGGAAGCCCATCGGGTTCAGCACGCAGGTGCGCGCCCGGGCCTTGCTGCCCTCCAGCGTCACCACCGAGTTGCTGATGAAGTGCACCGTCATCGGGAAGGCCGCCAGCGCCTTCGCCAGCCACGCGCGCACCTGCGGGTAGGGCCCCTTGACGCCCCCGGCGCTGGTGTAGTCGAGGTGCGCGTCGGGCGTGAAGCAGGTGTCGAGCAGCGTCCACGACTTGGTGTCGATGGCGGTCGTGTAGCGGATCAGCAGATCGTTGATCTCGATGCGGTCGGAGAGCTGCTGGAGCGAGAGCGACATGGCGGAATCCTCCTGGATTTCAGCGTTTCACGAGCACCGACGAGCCGTGCCCGAAGAGCCCCTGGTTGACGGTGATGCCGACCGCGGCGCCGGCCACCTGGCGCTCGCCCGCCTGGCCGCGGAGCTGCCAGGTGAGCTCGCAGACCTGCGCGATCGCCTGCGCAGGGACGGCTTCGCCGAAGCAGGAGAGCCCGCCGCTCGGGTTTACCGGGACGCGCCCGCCCAGCGCGGTGGCGCCGTCGCGCAGCAGCTTCTCGGCTTCGCCGGGCTTGCAGAGCCCGATGTTCTCGTACCAATCGAGCTCGAGGGCGGTCGAAAGGTCGTAGACCTCCGCCAGGTCGACGTCCTCCGGGCCGAGCCCTGCTTGTTCGTAGGCGCCCTGCGCGATCGAATCCCGGAAGCTGGTGTCCGGGACGCTGCTGCCGACCACCGAATCGGTGGCGAAGTTCGGCATCTCGATCAGCGTGTTGGGATAGCGCGGTGTGACCGTCGAGACCGCGGCGATCCGGACCGGGTGGGTGGTGCGCCGGCGCGCGAACTCCGCGCTGGCGAGCACCAGCGCGGCGCCGCCGTCGCTGGTGGCGCAGATCTGGAGCAGGCGCAGGGGGTCCGAGACCATCGGCGAGGCAAGTATTTCCTCGGCGCTCACCAGCTTGCGGTAGCGCGCGTTCGGGTTGGCGAGCCCGTGGCGGCTGTTCTTCACCTTGACCTGCGCGAAGTCGCGCTCGGTGGCGCCGTAGAGCGCCATCCGCCGGCGCGCGTAGAGGCCAAAATAAACCGGGTTGGTGGCACCCAGCAGATGGAAGCGCTGCCAGTCCGGATCGCTCGGGCGGTCGCCGCCGCTCGGGGCGAAGAAGCCCTTGGGCGCCGCGTCGGCGCCGACCACCAGCGCCACCTCGCAGAGGCCGGCGAGGATGCGCGCGCGCGCCACGTCGATCGCCTGCGCGCCCGTGGCGCAGGCGCCGTAGGTGCTGGTGACCTGCGCGCCCGACCAGCCGAGCGCCTGGGAGATGCTGGCGGCGGCGACATAACCGGGATAGCCGTTGCGCATGGTGTCGCCGCCCGCCACGAACTGGACGTCGCGCCACTCGAGCCCCGCGTCGGCGAGCGCCGCGCGCGCGGCATGCACGCCGTACTCGACGAAGTTGCGCCCCCACTTGCCCCAGGGGTGCATGCCCGCGCCCAGGACGACCACTTCCTTCGCCATCACGCTCCTCCTTCCGCCGCGAGCGGTCGCCACTTCCAGATCAGGACCTCGCGCTCTGCGTTCTGGTAGAGCGTGCCGACCGTGAGCTCCATCGGCATCCCGATCTCGAGCTCCGTCACCCCGAAGCCCGCCTCGACCTGGCCGAGGATCACCATGCGTTCCTTCTCGAGCTCGACCGCCGCCACCGCATAGGGCTGGAACGGATCGGCAGCCACGAAGGGAGGCGGGGGCGCGTAGCAGTTGTTGGTGTAGGACCAGAGCCGCCCGCGGCGCGAGAGCGGCACCTCTTCCAGCGCGCTGCTTGCGCAGACCGGGTTGCGGCAGAAGAAGGTCTCCTTGGGGAAGCAGTAGGTTCCGCAAGCGGTGCAGCGCGAGCCGATCAGATGCGGCGCCGCGCCGTCGAGAGAGAACCAGCCTTCCACGGCCGGCTGCTGGGGCTTCACGGTCTTCACTCCTTCTCGAGCCGGACCGCGCGCAGCGCCGAGCGGCGCAGCTTGCCCGCGTCGTCGCGCAGCGGCTCGTTCACGAATTCGATGCTCTTCGGGATCTTGTACTGCACCAGGTGCTTGCCCAGATGTTCGCGCAAGGCTTCCTCGGAGACCGGCAGCGGGGCGTCCACGATGGCGTGGATGCGGCTGCCGAGATCGTCGTCGGGGAGCCCGATCACCGCGCTGGAGCGCACCGCGGGATGGGCATCGAGGGCGGCCTCGACCTCGGCAGGATACACGTTCGAACCTCCCACCAGGATCATGTCCGCCTTGCGGTCGACCAGGTACAGGTAGCCGTCCGCGTCGAGGTAGCCCATGTCGCCGAGGGATTCCCAGCCGTCGGCCGTGGCGGTCGGCTCGGCGCCGACGTAGCGGTAGGTCGAGCCCTGGCCGCCGGGCGGCAGCATGAAGACCTCGCCGACCTCGCCGTTCTCGCACTCGCTCCCGTCCGGGCGCAGGATCCGGAAGCGCCGCCCTCCCGTGGGCCGGCCGACGGAGCCCGGACGCTCCAGCCACTCGGTTCCCGAGGTGAGCGTGCCCGCGATCCGCTCGGTGCCCCCGTAGGCCTCGTAGATCTTCTCGGGCCCGATCCACCCGATCCAGGCGCGCTTGAGCCACGCCGGGCTCGGCGCGCCGGTGCACATCACGCGCCGCAGCGACGAGAGATCGAAGCCGAGCCGCTCCGCCTCCGGCAGGCGCCAGATGCGCTGCATCATGGTCGGGACGAAGAGCACCCAGTCGACGCGGTGCTTCTCGATCAGCTCGAGGGCGAGGCGCGCGTCGAAGCGGCTCATCAGCACGACCGTCCCTCCGCAGAGCAGCTGCTGCCAGGCCGTGATGAAGGGGCCGGCGTGGTAGAGGGGGCCGGGCACCAACGTGACGCCGCGCGGCTGCATGCCGTTCTCGGCCAGCTCCGGGTCGCACTGCGCCGGCGTGAGATCGATGATCAGCTTGGGCCGTCCGGTGCTCCCGCCCGAGGTCATGGCCCGGACGTGGACGGGAGTGACATCCGGGAGTGTCGAGTCCGGTAGGGCCGGGTCGGGGCGGAAGCCGGCGGGCAGGCTGGGGCGCGCACCGTACTCGCCGGGCGGGGCTCCCACCACGAGCCTCGGCTGGGCGAGCTCGACGATCGCGCGCCGCTCGAGCTCCGGGAGCTTCGCCGAGACGGGCTGCGGGGTCGCGCCGAGCTTCCAGACGGCGAGGCACGCCTCGAAGAACCCGACGCAGTTCGGGAGGGCGAGCGTGACGAGGTCTCCCGCCCGGACGCCAGCTTTTTCGTAGGCGCGCGCCAGCCGGTTCGAGCTGCGCTCGAGCTCCGCGCGCGTGACGCGGCGGTCCTCGTGCAGGATCGCCAGGCCGTCCGCGTCGCGCTCGGCGAGCCAGGCCATCGCGCGGCCGTAAGACGAGAGGGGCATGCGGGGGGAGGGCTCCCTTTCAGAAACGAGACGTCTCGTTATCATATTCCCCCGCGCCGGCGGGCGCGAGAGCCAGCCGGCTCCGATCCACCAGGGAGATCCGATGGACAAGCGCACGACGGCGGCCGCGGTGGTCCGCGAGCTCCGCGACGGCATGACCATCGGCATCGGGGGCTGGGGCTCGCGCCGCAAGCCGATGGCGCTGGTGCGCGAGATCCTCCGCTCGCCCGTGAAGGACCTCACGCTGGTCTCCTACGGCGGCCCCGACGTCGGGATGCTCTGCGCCGCCGGAAAGGTGCGCCGGGTGGTGTTCGGATTCGTGTCGCTCGATTCGATCCCGCTCGAGCCGCATTTCCGCAAGGCGCGCGAGTCCGGACAGGTGGAGGCCCACGAGCTCGACGAGGGCATGCTCCAGTGGGGCCTGTATGCGGCCGCGCTGCGGCTTCCGTTCCTCCCGACGCGCGCCGGTCTCGGCTCCGACGTGATGAAGCTCTACCCGGGCCTCGAGACCGTTACCTCCCCCTATGCCGACGGCGAAACGCTGCTCGCGATGCCGGCGCTCGAGCTCGACGTCGCGCTGGTGCACCTCGACCGCGCCGACGCCAAAGGCAACGGCCAGTTCCTGGGCCCCGATCTCTACTTCGACGATCTCTTCTGCATGGCGGCCCGCCGGCGCTTCCTCTCCTGCGAGCGGATCGTTGCAAGCGAGGACTTCGCGAAGGCCGGCTCCCATCACACGCTGCGCCTCTCCCGCATGTTCGTCGACGGCGTGGTCGAGGCGCCGGGCGGCGCGCACCCGACCGAGTGCCCGCCCGACTACGGCCGCGACGAGGAGTTCCAGCGCGAGTACGCCGCCAGCGCGAAGAGCCCCGAGGCCTGGCAGGCCTTCACGGCCCGCTATCTCGCGCTGCCAGACGAGGCGGCCTACCAGGCCGCGGTGCGCGCGCGATGAGCGACTTTACAAAGGCCGAGCTGTGCGCGGTGGCGCTCGCGGAGTGCTTCCGCGGCGACGGCGAGATCCTGGCGAGCGCGATCGGCGTGCTCCCGACCCTGGGCGCGCGCCTCGCGAAGCTGAGCTTCGCCCCCGATCTGCTGATCACGGACGGCCTGCATGGCGTGCTCGAGAGCCCCCCGCCGCTGGGGGCGGCAAACGGCTTCCAGCCCGTCGTCGAAGGCTGGCTGCCCTATCGCAGCGTCTTCGATCTGCTCTGGGCCGGGCGACGCCACGTGGTGATGGGCGCCACCCAGATCGACCGCTTCGGCAACCAGAACATCGCCTGCATCGGCGATCCCAAGCAGCCGCGCGCGCAGCTGCTCGGCATGCGCGGCGCGCCGGGCAACACCATCAACCACCCGACCAGCTACTGGGTTCCGAATCACGGGCCGAAGTCGTTCGTCGCCAAGGTCGACGTGGTCTCCGGCGTCGGATACGACCGGGCCGCCGCGCTCGGGCCGCGGGCTTCGCGCTTCCACGAGATCCGCCGCGTGGTCTCGAACCTCGGCGTCTTCGACTTCCGGACCCGCGACCACGCCATGCGTCTCGCCTCCGTGCACCCGGGCGTCATGCTCGACGAGGTGGTGGAGAAGACCGGCTTCCCGCTCGTGATCGAAGAGCCGGCCGTGACGCGCTCGCCCACGGCCGAGGAGCTGCGGCTGCTGCGCGAGCGGCTCGACCCCGCCGGCGTCGCCGCGCGCGAGCCGCTGGGCTGAGCCGTGCACCCCGCCCTCCACACCGTCCTCTGTGACAGACTCGATTGCAGGTTTCCGATCCTCCAGACGGGGATGGGCTGGGTGGCGATCCCCGAGCTGGTGGCGGCGGCCTCGAACGCGGGGGCCTTCGGCTTCCTGGCGGCGGCGACGCTGCGGCCGGAGGCCGTCGACGCCGAGATCGCCAAGGTGAAGGCGCTCACCCGTTCGCCTTTCGGCGTGAACTTCCTGATGGATGCCCCCGGCGCCGAGGTGATCGTCGACGCGATCCTGCGCCACGGCGTGCGCGCCGCCGGCTACAACCGCTCGCCGCGCGCCGACCTGATCAAGCGCCTCAAGGACGCCGACGTGGTCTGCGTGCCCACCTGCGGCAACGCGCGGCACGCCGAGAAGGCCGAGCAGCTGGGGGCCGACCTGATCATCGTGCAGGGAGGCGAGGGGGGAGGCCACACCGGCAGCGTGCCGACCTCCCTGCTGGTCTCGAGCGTGGTGGACCGCGTCTCGGCGCCGGTGGTGGCGGCGGGCGGCTTCCGCGACGGCCGCGGTCTGGTCGCGGCGCTCGCCTACGGGGCGGTCGGGATCGCGATGGGAACCAGGTTCTTGTTGACCCGCGAGAGCCCGGTTCCGCAGGCGACCCGCGAGCGGTATCTCGCGGCGCAGGTCGACGACGTGATCGTGACCCGGCAGATCGACGGCCTCCCGCAGCGGGTGGTGCGCAACGAGCTGGTGGCGCGCCTCGAATCGAGCACGGGGGCGGCGCGCCTGCTGGGCGCGCTGCGCAGCGGCCTCGCCTACCGTCGGGTCACGGGCGCCTCGTTGCGCGAGCTGATCCGCGCCGCCACCTCGCTGCGGCGCGGCGAGAAGCTCACGCGGGCGCAGACGATCATGGCGGCCAACGCGCCGATGCTGGCGCGCAAGGCCATGACCGAGGGAGATCCCGTGCACGGCTACCTGCCGGGCGGATCGGTCGCGGGGGTGATCGAGGACGTGCCCAGCTGCGCCGAGCTGGTGGAGCGAATCATCGCGGAAGCCGAGCGAACGCTGGCGTCGCTCGCGGACCAGGGGAGAACATGTACGTCGACGTGAACGTGAGGGGCGGCATCGCGGAAGCCGTGCTGAACCATCCGCCGGTGAACGCGCTGCCCGCCGCGGGCTGGTCCCATCTCGCCGAGGTGGTCGCCTCGCTCGGCCGCGACGACGCGGTGCGGGTGGTGGTGATCGCCGCCGAGGGGCGCGGCTTCTGTGCGGGCGTCGACGTGAAAGAGCTTGCCAGGGACGGCAGTCTGATCGCGGCGGTGAACCGCGGCTGCTACGACGCCTTCGCCGCCATCTACGACTGCCCCGTGCCGGTGATCTCCGCCGTGCACGGCTTCTGCCTCGGCGGCGGAGTAGGGATTGCCGGCTCCTCGGACCTCGTGATCGCGTCCGAGGACGCCAGCTTCGGGCTGCCCGAGATCGACCGCGGCGCGCTGGGCGCCGCGACTCATTTGATGCGTCTCTTCGGGATGCAGAAGACGCGGCGCATGCTCTACAGCGGCGAGCCGATCGGCGCGCAGGAGGCCTTCCGGCTGGGCGGCCTCGAGGCGGTGGTCAAGAAGGAAGTGCTGCGGCCCGCGGCGCGCGAGCTGGCGGCGAAGATCGCCTCGAAGAGTCCGAAGGCGATGCGGCTGGCGAAATGGTCCTTGAATGGGATCGAGCTGCTCGACCCCAAGCAGAGCTACCGCTTCGAGCAGGGCTTCACCTTCGAGCTCTACACCTCGCCGGACTCGCAGGAGGCGCGCGACGCCTTCGTCGAGAAGCGCGAGGCGCGCTTCACCGACACGCGCTCGGACACCAAGAACGTGAAGGGCTGAGGGCGCCCGGCGATGGACCTCCGCTACACGGCAGAGCAGCAGGCCTTCCGCGCCCAGGCGCGCCGCTGGCTGGAGGCGAACGTCCCCGCCCGGCCGCTCGCCTCCTTCGACACCCGCGAGGGCTTCGAAGCGCACCGCGCCTGGGAGGCGAAACTCCAGGCGGGGGGCTGGGCGGTGGTGTCGTGGCCCGTCGAGTACGGCGGCCGAGGCGCGGACCTGCTCGAGTGGCTGATCTTCGAGGAAGAGTACTACCGGGCGGGCGCGCCGAGGCGCGTCAACCAGAACGGGATCTTCCTACTCGGCCCCACGCTGATGGAGTTCGGAACGCCCGAGCAGAAGGCGCGCTATCTGCCGAAGATGGCGACCAGCGAAGAGGTCTGGGCCCAGGGCTGGTCCGAGCCGAACGCCGGCAGCGACATGGCGGCGATCCAGGCCAGCGCGCGCCGCGACGGAGACGTCTACGTGCTGCGCGGGCAGAAGACCTGGGCCTCGCGCGGCGCCTTCGCGCACTGGCTGTTCGGGCTCTTCCGCAGCGATCCGGCCTCGGAGCGTCACCGCGGGCTCACCTTCGTGCTGGTGCCGCTCGACGCCCCGGGCGTCACGGTGCGGCCGATCGCACAGCTCGACGGCGAGACGGGCTTCGCGGAGGTCTTCCTCGATGACGTGCGCGTCCCGGTCGCGAACCGGCTGGGCGCGGAGGGGCAGGGCTGGTCGGTGGCGATGGCGACGGCGGGCTTCGAGCGCGGCCTGATGCTGCGCAGCCCGGCGCGCTTCCAGGCGACCGCGCGGCGGTTGGTGGAGCTCTACCGCGAGAACGCCGAACGCTGCGAGCCGGCGCTGCGCGACGCGACCGTGAACTGCTGGATGGGCGCCGAGGCCTATGCGCTCGACACCCACCGCACCGTGTCCCGCCTGCTCGAGGGCGGCAAGATCGGCGCCGAGGCGAGCCTGAACAAGATCTTCTGGTCGGAGCTCGATCTGCGCATGCACGAGACCGCGCTGCGCATCCTGGGCGAGCGCGCGGAGCTGCTGCCCGAGGCCCCCGCCGCGAAGGGCGTCGGCGACTGGCTGGACGGCCATCTGTTCGCGCTCTCCGGTCCCATCTACGCGGGCACCAACGAGATCCAGCGCAACGTGATCGCGGAGCGCATCCTGGGTCTTCCGAAGGGATCCTGATGCGCTTCGGCTTCGACGAAGATCAGCTGCTGCTCCAGAAGACGCTGCGCGACTTCCTCGCGAGCGAGGTTCCGGTCTCCCGCGTCCGGGCCCTCTGGGACACCGAGACGGGTCGCTCGCCCGAGCTCTGGAAGTCGCTCGCGGATCTCGGCGTGACCGGCCTGCTGGCGCCCGAGGCGCACGGCGGCATGGGCATGGACGAGCGCTTCCTGGTGCTGCTGCACGAGGAGGCCGGGCGCGCGGCGCTCGCCGAGCCGCTGGTGGCGACCTCGGTCGCGGTGCCCCTGCTGGCGGGACTGGGCTCGCGAGACCTCGTCGAGCGATGGCTGAAGCCGATCGCCGCGGGCGAGGCGATCGTCGCCGTCGGGCACCCGGTGAACGCCTTCGTCTCCGACGCCCACGTGGCCGCCCTGCTGCTCCTCCCGCACGCGGACGAGATCCATGCCTTCGCGCCGGCCGACGTCGCGCTGGTGCGGCAGCCGGTGAACGATCCGGCGCGCAGGGTCTATTCCGTGAGCTGCTCGCCCACGACCTCGACGAGGCTTGCCCGCGGCGAGAAGGCCCACGAGCTGCTGGCCGCCGCGCTCGACCGCGGCGCGCTCGCCTGCGCCGCCCAGCTGCTGGGCGTGACGGAGCGCCTGCTCGACCTGGCGGTCGCCTACGCCCAGCAGCGCGTGCAGTTCGGGCAGCCAATCGGCGCCTTCCAGGCCGTCAAGCACCACCTCGCGAACGTGAAGGTTGCGCTCGAGTACGCGCGCCCGGTGGTCTATCGCGCGGCGCACTCGGTCGCGCTCGCGGACCCGTCGCGCGCGGTCCACGTCTCGCACGCGAAGATCGCGGCCGGAGAAGCGGCGGCGCTGGCGGCCAAGGCGGCGCTCCAGGTGCATGGCGCGATCGGCTACACCTGGGAGCAGGATCTGCACGTCTGGATGCGGCGCGCGTGGTCGCTCGAGCTGGCCTGGGGCAGCAGCAGCTTCCACCGGGCGCGCGTCGCGGAGTTCGTTCTGGCGCCGGACGCGGAGATCGGTCCGGGCACCACCTTCCAAGGAGGCAATTGAGATGGCCGAGGCCTACATCGTGGACGCCGTCCGCACCCCGATCGGGAAGCGAGGCGGAGGACTGGCGCAGGTGCACCCGGCTGATCTCGGCGCGCACGTGCTGCGGGCCCTGGTGGCGCGCACGGGCGTCGATCCCGCCGCCGTCGAGGACGTGATCTTCGGCTGCTGCGACACGATCGGGCCGCAGGCCGGCGACGTCGCGCGCACCTGCTGGCTGGCGGCGGGGCTCCCGGAGCACGTCCCGGGCGTCACCATCGACCGGCAGTGCGGCTCGTCGCAGCAGTCCGTTCATTTTGCGGCGCAGGCGGTGATGAGCGGCACCAGCGATCTGGTGGTGGCGGGCGGCGTCCAGAACATGAGCGCGATCCCGATCTCGTCGGCGATGACGCTGGCGCAGCCGCTGGGCTTTCCCGATCCGTTCTCGGGCTCGAAGGGCTGGGTCGCGCGCTATGGCACACAAGAAGTCTCGCAGTTCCGCGGCGCCGAGCTGATCGCCGACAAGTGGAGCATCACGCGCGAGGACATGGAGCGCTTTGCGCTCGAGAGCCATCGGCGCGCGATCCGCGCGATCGACGAGGGGCGCTTCGAGGGCGAGATCGCGCCGCTCGGCGAAACAAGACTCGACGAGGGTCCCCGGCGCGACACGACGCTCGAGAAGATGGCCAAGCTCCAGCCCGTGGTGCCGGGCGGGCGGATCACCGCGGCCGTCTCGAGCCAGATCTCGGACGGCGCCACCTGCCTGTTGGTGGCGTCCGAAAAAGCCCTGAAAATCCATGGACTCAGGCCGCGAGCGAGAATCCATCACCTGAGCGTTCGCGCGGCCGACCCGATCTTCATGCTGACGGCGCCCATCCCGGCCACCGAGCACGCGCTCAAACGAACCGGGCTCTCGCTGGACCAGATCGATCTCGTGGAGATCAACGAGGCCTTTGCGCCGGTGGTGCTGGCCTGGCAGAAGGAGACCGGCGCGGATCTCTCGCGCGTGAACGTGAACGGCGGCGCCATCGCGCTCGGCCACCCGATCGGGGCGACCGGCACGCGCCTGATGGCCACGCTGCTGAGCGAGCTGGAGCGAACCGGCGGGCGCTACGGCCTCCAGACCATGTGCGAAGGCGGCGGCCAGGCGAACGTCACCATCCTGGAGAGGCTCTAGGCATGACGCGGATCTGCGACGGGCGGGTCGTGATCGTGACGGGCGCCGGGCGCGGGCTCGGACGCGCCCATGCGCTCGAGTTCGCGCGCCAGGGCGCCGCGGTCGTGGTCAACGACATCGGCGTCGAGCTCGACGGGCGCGGCGGCTCGGGCGGGCCGGCGGGCGAAGTGCTCGAGGAGATCAAGAAAGCTGGCGGGAGGGCGATCGCGAACTCCGCCGACGTGGCGGACTGGGAGCAGACCCGGGGCCTCGTGAAGGCCGCTCTCGACGCCTTCGGCCGGCTCGACGCGGTGGTGAACAACGCGGGCTTCGTGCGCGACCGGATGTTCGTGAATGCCAGCGAGGAAGAATGGGACGCCGTGCTGCGCGTCCACCTGAAGGGGCACTTCTGCGTGTCGCGGCACGCGGCCGCGCATTGGCGCGACGAGGCCAAAGCGGGCCGGCCCGTGGACGCGCGCATCATCAACACCAGCTCGGGCGCGGGGCTCCAGGGCAGCGTCGGACAGAGCGCGTACTCGGCCGCCAAGGCCGCCATCGCGGGGCTGACGCTGGTGCAGGCGGCGGAGCTCGGCCGCTACGGCATCACGGCCAACGCAATCGCGCCCTCCGCGCGCACGCGCATGACCGAGACCGTCTTCGCCGACATGATGAAGCGCCCCGAGGACGGCTTCGACGCGATGGCGCCGGAGAACGTCTCGCCGCTGGTGGTCTGGCTCGGGAGCGCGCAGTCGCGCGAGGTGACGGGCCGGGTCTTCGAGGTGTCGGGCGGCTCGCTCAGCCTGGCGGACGGCTGGCGCGAGGGACCGAAGATCGACCGCGGCGCCCGCTGGGAGACCGGGGAGATCGGCGACGGCGTGCGCGAGCTGCTGCGCAAGTCCGTTCCGCCGCAGAAGGTCTACGGGACCTGAGCCGAGCATGCGCTTCGCTTTCACCGAGGAGCAGGAGGCCCTGCGTGCCACCGCGCGCGCTTTCCTGGCGGAGCATTCCGGCTCGGAGCAGGTGCGGAGCGCGATGCGGAGCGACCTCGGCTTCGCGCCCGAGCTGTGGAAGCAGATCTCGACGGAGCTCGGCTGGCCGGCGGTCTGCGTGCCCGAGGCGTACGGCGGGCTGGGCCTCGGCGCCGTCGAGCTGGCGGCGCTGCTCGAGGCGATGGGCGAGTCGCTGCTCTGCGCTCCCTTCTTCTCGAGCCTCTGCCTGGGCGCGAACGCGCTGCGCGTGGCCGGCAGCGACGCGCAGCAGAGCGAGCTGCTCCCCGCGATCGCGGAGGGACGCGCGCTCGCGACGCTGGCGGCGTTCGAGCCCGACAAGAGCTGGAGTGCGGCGGGGATCGAGGCCGAGGCGCGTCGGGAGGGCGGTGACTACCTGCTCTCGGGTCGCAAGCGCTTCGTGCTCGACGGTCACTGTGCGGACCTGTTGATCGTGGCGGCCCGCCGCGAAGGGAGCCGCGAGGGTGAAGGCATCTCCCTCTTCGCGGTCCCGTCGGGCCTGAAGGGCGTCGAGCGGCGCGCGCTCGCCACCCTCGATCAGACCCGGCGCCTGGCCGAGATCGAGCTGCACGACGTGCGCGTCCCCGTCTCGGCGCGGCTCGGCGACGAAGGCTCTGGCGCTGCGGCGCTCGAGCGGATCCGCGATCTCGCCGCCATCGCGCTGGCGGCCGAGCAGGTGGGCGGCGCGCAGCGCTGCCTCGATCTCGCGGTGGCGCACGCGAAGACCCGCGTGCAGTTCGGACGCCCGATCGGATCCTTCCAGGCGATCCAGCACAAGTGCGCTGACATGATGCTGCGGGTCGAGTCGGCGCGTTCGGCCGCCTACTACGCGGCCTGCGTGGCCGCCGAAGACGGCGAGGATCTCGCGCGCGTGGCCTCGCTCGCCAAGGTCTACTGCTCCGAGGCCTACTTCCAGTGCGCGGCCGATTCATTGCAGGTGCACGGCGGCGTCGGCTTCACCTGGGAATACGACGTGCAGCTGCACCTCAAGCGCGCGAAGTGGGCGGAGGCGTTCCTGGGCGATCCGGCCTGGCACCGCGAGCGCGTGGCGCGGCTGATCGGACTCTGAGGTCGACATGACGGATCCGCTCGACATGACGGGGAAGGTGGTGATCGTGACGGGCGGCGGGCGCGGCGTCGGTCGCGGCATCGCCGAGCGCTTCCTCGAGGCGGGCGCCGAGGTCGTGATCTGCGGGCGCAAGCCGCCCGAGAGCCTGCCCGGGTACGAGGGCCGCCTCGCGCACTTCGTCGCCGCCGACGTGCGCGAGCTCGAGCAGAGCCTCGCCGTGATCGTCTTCGCGACCCAGCGCTTCGGACGCCTCGACGTGCTCGTCAACAACGCCGGGGGCTCCCCCGCGGCGCCGGCCGCCACCGCCTCGCCCCGCTTCTCGGAGGCGATCCTGAAGCTCAACCTGATCGCGCCGCTCCAGCTCGCGCAGCAGGCGAATGCGATCATGCAGAACCAGCCGGAAGGCGGGGTGATCGTGAACATCGCGAGCGTCTCGGCGCTGCGGCCTTCGCCGGGCACCGCCGCCTACGGCGCCGCCAAGGCGGGCCTGCTCTCGCTCACGCAGACGCTCGCCGTGGAGTGGGCGCCCAAGGTGCGCGTGAACGCCGTCACCGCCGGCATGATCGAGACCGAGTTGGCAAGCCTTTTCTACGGCGAGGGCGAAGCGCGCGCGCGGGTGGCGGCCACGGTTCCGCTCGGCCGCCTCGGCACCCCGCGCGACGTCGCGGGCGCCTGTCTCTTCCTCGCCTCGCCGCTCGCGGCCTACGTCACGGGCGCGAGCCTGCTCGTGCACGGCGGCGGGGAGCGGCCGGCGTTCCTGGACGCGGTGAAGTAGCCGTCGGCGCCCTGCGCGCGGATCACCCGCCGAACGCCTCGATGAACTTCGTGATGGCGCGCAGGTCGTGGTAGTTGGCTTTCCAGCCGTGCGCTTTCGACGTGTTCTTCGGCGTGCCATCCGCCGCCACGGTGGCCAGCCAGATTCCGTCCCGGGGATCCACCTGGTGGCTCCAGACGAAGCGGATCAGCTTCTCGAGCGCGTCCCGGTAGTCCGCACGCGCCTCGTGCTTCAGGCCCTCGGTCAGCGCCGCCAGCATCTCGGCCTGTGCCCACCACTCCTTGTCCGTGTTCGTGGCCGGCTCGTCACCCTGCCCGAGGTAGAACACGCCGCCGTGGACGGGGTCGCAGCCATGTCGCAGGGTGTGATCGAGCACGGCGGTGAAATGGCTCCAGGCAGGGGGGACGCCGAGCACCTGCTGCGCGCGGATCATCAGCCAGGCGAACTCGACGTTGTGCCCGTAGCAGAGCCCGTCGCTCTGGGGGCGGGTCACCGGCCTCCAGTCGCGCTCGCGGTGGAACGCGGCGCTTCCGGCCCGCTCGGGAAAGAAGTGGGTGCGGTTGATCTCGATGGCCTCCGCCAGGGAATCCTTGACGGCTGCGTCCCGGGTGGCGTCGTAGAGCTCCGTGTAGGCCTCCATCAGGTGCAGGTGCGCGTTGGCGCTCTTCAGGCCGGGCACCTCGATCTCCGCGCCCGGCGTGCGCTTCGTGATCAGGCGCCAGCTGCGGGTGAAATGCTCGAGCCAGCCGCCGTGGCGGCGGTCGTGCGCGCGACGCTGGAGCGTCCGGTAGAGGTCCAGCGCCTGCTCCAGGGGCTCTGAGCGCCCGCCCGCGCGGTGTAGCTCGACCAGCGCGTAGATCACGAACGCCTGGGCGTACAGATTCTTGACGTCGCTGATCGGCTCGCCCGTGGGGTCGGTCTTCCAGAAGTAGCCGCCGCGCTTGCGATCCAGGAAGTGGCGCTGCAAGAAGCGATGGCCCTGCTCGGCGGCGGCGAGGTAGCTCCGCTCGCGCGTGCTGAAGCCCTTGCGGTGAGCGTGAGCGAAGCCCCAGAGCATGCGGCTCTGGGTGACGAGCTGCTTCTCCCTCGCGACGCCCCGGCCCTCTACGGCGTCGTCGGCCAGGCGATAGCCGCCGTGCTCGAGGTCCTGCGCGGTATCGAACCAATACGGCAGCACCTTGCTGGCCAGCTCCGCCCGCATGCCGCCGGCGAGCTCGGCGAGCGAGAGGGTCACAGCAAAAAGAGAGTTGCCAGTCCGAGCAGCAATCCCATGCTCACGATGTCGGTGGCGGTGGTGAGGAAGATGCTGGAGGCGGTGGCTGGATCCGCGCCAAACTTCTTGAGCCCGATCGGCACCAGCGCCCCCGAGATGCCGCTCGCGATGCAGCTCCCCACCATGGCTACGAAGACGATGCCGGCGAGCCCGAGCGCGTTGCTCTCGTTGCGGGCGAAGAGGTACATGGCCCCCGCGGCGAGCGCGCCGACCACCACGCCGTTGAGGAGGCCCAAAGCGGCCTCCTTGGTGACCACCGCGATCGGGCGGTGCTCCGCCAGCTCGCCGAGGGTCATGCCGCGGATCGTGACCGCCAGCGCCTGACAGCCGGTGTTGCCGGACTGCCCCGCCAGGATCGGCAGGAACGCCGCCAGCGTCACCAGCTTGCCGATCGTCTCCTCGAAGACTCCCACCACCGCGCCGGCCGCGAACGCGGTCAGCAGATTGATCAGCAGCCAGGGATTGCGCAGCCGCAGCGCGCGCGGCCAGGGCGTCGCCAGGCGCTCCTCCTTCTCGACGCCGACCATGCTACCGGCCTGCACCACGAGCTGGAAGACGCGCTGTTGGAAGAGATCCTCGCCGCGCACCAGGCCCACCAGGCGCCCGGCCTCGTCGCAGACGGGATAGACCGGGAAGTGTCGCTGCACGGCCTTCTGCATGGCCTCGGCGACCGGTGTCTTCGCCTGCAACGAGAACGGATTCGGGATCATGATGTCCGCCAGCGTCTGCTCGGGGCTCGAGAGCAGCATCTCGCGCATCACGACCACGCCGATCAGCCGATCTGCGGCATCGGTCACGTGGATGTACGAGATGAAGGCGGTCTTGACCGCCTCGCGCAGCCCCTCGATCGCGTCGCGGATCTTCATCTCCGGCGGGAAGACGCCGACCGGGAGCACCATCAGGCGGCCCACGCTCTGGTCGGGATGGCTGGCGTTGACCTCCCACTGGCGACGCCGGGACTCGGGAACCTGGGCGAGCACGGCTGCGCGGCGCGGCTCGCGGAACTCTTCGAGGATGCGCAGCGCGTGCGAAGGGATCATGCGGCCGAGCACCTCGGCGGCTACGCCGTCGGGCTCGTTCGCGAGCTTCGCATACGCGGTCTGCGCGGAGCCCCGCGCGATCTCGCGTTCGAGCTCGCGCAGGCGAGCCGGGTCGGTGGGGCTGTCCGTGGCAGTCTCGACGCTCATCGTCGCCTCCTGGCTGGATCACAGGGTATCCAGACCCGGAGGCGGCCCCAAGACTCCCGTCGCTGCTACCGGCGCAGCGGCAGCTGCAGCAGCGCGCCCAGCCGCTGCGAGCCGGCGTCGTCCAGCCCGGCGAGGCCGTAAGCGACGGCGCGCGCGGGGGAGGGGGGCGTGAAGGTCCCGAAGACCCGGTCGAAGAGCGAGAAGAGGTTGCCGTAGTTCGAGTCCGTTTCGATCGGAAGGCGCGAGTGGTGCAGCTTGTGCATGTTCGGCGTGCACGTCAGCCACGAGAGCGCGCGGTCGAGCGGCTCCCAGAGCTTCACGTTCATGTGCTCGCCGAGCCCCACCAGGGCGGAGAGCACGCGGTAGGTGGCGACCGCCTCGGCCGGAACCCCGAGCGCCCAGGCCGGCGCCATGATGAAGAGGAAGCGCCAGAGCCCCTCGATCGGGTGCTGCCGGAACGTCGTCGTCACGTCCACCAGCGGGTCCGAGTGGTGCACGCGATGCACGCGCCAGAGCGCCGGGAACCGGTGCATCAGCCGATGGCACGCCCAGGTGGAGGCGTCCAGGACGAAGATGCCCAGCAGCAGCAGCGCGAGGGGGGAGAGCGCCGCGCCGGCGAGCAGCCCGATTCCGCGCGCCCCGAGCCAGGCCGAGATCAGCACGGCGCCGGCCTGGAAGGCGAAGTTGAGGGAGAGGGTGAGGACGACCAGAGCGAGGTTTGGAGCGCGGTGGCGGCGGCGCGCGTCGGGATTGCGGACGAAGGGCAGCAGCGTCTCGAGGGCCGTGACCAGCGCCATCACCGCGAGGATTCCGCCGATGCTTCGGAGCAGATCGAGGGTCGTCATGCAGGGTCTCCTTCGGATTTCGGTCGTTCCGAAGAGGAGACGCGGGAGGCGCGGGGTTCGTTACGCCGGCCGGAGCGCCGCGAGCTTGCGCGGCGCCAGCACGGCCTGGACCAGCCGGATCCGGCCCGAGTCGTCGATCTCGCAGCGCAGCAGGGTCCGCGGCGCCTGGCGCCGCACCGGCCGCTCGAGCGTGATCACGGCCGCCGGGAGGCCGTTCACGAGGCGCACCTCGATGCGGGTGCCGGGCCCCCGCCGCTGGAGGGCGGCTCTCAGGTAGAAGCGCGCGACGCGGAGCACGCCTGCCATCGGCGTCGCCAGCGCGGTGTACTCGCCGGCGGCGTCCGTCACCGTGTGGACCGATTCGGCGAGCAGCGCCTCGAGCCCGCGCGCGTCCTGGGAGAGCAGACAGCCGAGGAAGCGATCCAGCGCGCCGCGGTGCCGCGCGAGCAGCTCCGGTGTTGGGATGCAGCGGTTCTTGTCGTACTCCTCCAGCGCGCGCCGGGCCCGCAGGTGGAGCACGCGGACGTTTCCCTCGGAGGCTCCGATCACGCGCGCGGTCTCGAGCGCCGTGCAGCCGAGCACGTCGCGCAGCAGGAGCACCGCGCGCTGTCGCGGGCCGAGCGATTCCAGCGCCAGCAGGAACGCGTAGGTGACGCTCTCGGCGAGTCCGTATCTCGCCTCGGGACCCGGCTGCTCGCTCGCCTGGGCCTCCAGCCAGTCGGGATCCGAGGTCTCGATCGGCGACGGCAGCCAGGGGCCGCGATAGCTCCTGCGCCGCCGCCGGCGCAGCGCGTCGATTCCGAGGTTGCTGGCGACCTTTCGGAGCCAGGGCGCGAGATCCTCGATCTCCGCATCCGGCGGCTGGGCGACCAGCCGGGCGAAGGCCTCCTGGACGACGTCGTCGGCGTCCTCCGCGCTGCCCGTGATCCGATAGGCGAGGCCCCACAGCCGGCGCTGCTGGGCGCGGAAGAGCGTCGCGAGACGGGCGGTTCGTTCGGAAGGCTGGGCCGACGTCGCAGTCTCCGATCCTGTGTCCATCCAGCCTGGCTTCATCCAGAGAGGAACGCGCAGGGTCGGGCGAACGTTACACGCCCTAGCTGCGGCGTCGCGCCAGCGCCTCGCGCAGCAGGTCCGTATAGACCAGCCCGCTGCCGGCCGGATTCGCGCGCTCCGGGCTGCGCGCGGCGGCGCGCGGCTTGGCGCTGGCCGGCTTGCTGGTGGCGGCGCTGCGCCGCGGGGTGGTCTTGCTGGTGCTCTTCCGCTTGCCCGTCTTCCGCGTCTTCTTCTTCATCGTCTCCGGCCCCCTCGTGATGTGTGATCGGCGTCTCGTCTACGCCGCACGGTAGCGGAGGCGGGGCGGAATCCCGCGAGCGCTGCGGGCCGAATTTCACAAAACCGTTACACGGGCGCCCCGCGGCGTCCGATAGGCTATTCCGCCATGACGCCGGAAGTTCGCGTGCGGGTCTTCAAGGATCCCTGGAGCTCGACGACCCATTTCGCGGGATTCTGGCTCGCGCTCGCGGCGGCGGCGGCGCTCGTCTCGCGCGCGGCCGGGGACCTGCCGAGGACCACCGGCATGGCGATCTATTCCGCCTCGCTGGTGGCGCTCTTCCTGGCTTCGAGCTTCTACCACTTCCTGGATCTCGGACCGCGCGGCAACCGCTGGCTCAAAAGGCTCGACCACTCCGCGATCTTCTTCCTGATCGCGGGCACCGCCGTGCCGACGCTGTTGCTGGTGTCCGAGGGCAGCGGGCGCCTGCTGGTCCTCGCGATCGTGCTCGGGCTCGCCGCCGCGGGCGCGTTGCTCAAGGTCTTCTGGATCGACTGCCCCGATTGGCTCGGCATGTGCCTCTACCTGGGGCTCAGCGGCGTGGTGGTCGCGACGGGGCACCGGATCGTTCCGCAGCTCTCGGGCGGCGCGCTCGCCTGGCTGGTGGGCGGGGGCCTCGCCTACCTGCTCGGCGCGCTGATCTACTCGCGCCAGTGGCCCGACCCCTGGCCGGGGCGCTTCGGGCACCACGAGATCTGGCACCTCTTCGTGCTGGCCGGCGCCGGCGCGCACTATGCCTTCACCTGGTCATTGGTCGGCCGCAGCTTCCCGCCGTTCTAGAGAGCGATCAACTCCAGGCCTTCTTGTCCTTGATCCAGGCCTCGGCGTTGGCGCGCAGGGTCGGATTGGCGCCGCGCCTGGCGATCTGCTCGGCCTGCCTGCGTGTGAGCCGGGCGTCGCGCACCAGCCTGGTCTGGATGGAGGCGTCCTTGAGCTCGAGCACGCGCTCCAGCAGCTCGTCGCTGACCTCGGCCTCGAGGCGTCGCGCCAGATAGGTGCGCTGGATCAGCGGCTCGTGACGGCGCATCAGCGCGCGGTCGGAGCGGGCGATGCGTTCCAGCTGCGCGAGGGCGAGGCGCGGCGACGCGATCAGGGCGGCGATCGCGGACGCCGCGATCTTCGCATCCGGCTCCGCGCGCACCTCCACCAGGAAGGCGTCGATCTGCGCGTCGGGGATCGCGCCCGGGGAGGCGAGCCAGGCCGTCAGCGAGTCGAGCCGCGCGTTCGCCATCTCGGGCTCACTCGTTCATCTGGTAGCGGTCCGCGAGCGGCAGGACGTGCTGTTCCCACACCTGCGCGGTGGCCTTCGCGTCCGCCACCGGCTTGCGGATCATCCGTAGGCAGTGCTCGATCTGGGCGGGCGTGCTGGTGGGCTTGCCGTGCAGCTCGACCGCCTGCCGCGAGAAATCGCGCACCAGCACGTCGAAGATCTGGTTCACCAGGGCGGGATCGATCTGGTAGATCGCCGCGTTCTCGAGCAGCAGCTGCGCGTAGACCACCAGCGTGAAGAGCTCCCCCACCGCCAGCAGGAAGTCGATGTCGTTCGCCTGGCTGTCGCCCGGGGTGGCCTTCTCGAGCAGCTGCTTGAAGACGGCGACCTGCTCGCGGAAGACTCCCACGTTCGGGAGGGGGCTCGCCGCGAAGATGGGCGCGTAATCGTGGAAGCGGATCTGGCCGAGTCCGCGGGCGGGGCCCTGGTCGAACAGGAAGGCGTCGTCCGCGGGATCGTCGCGGCGCGGGATCTCCGGATACGCCTGCGGGTCGAAGAAGAAGCCCGGCATGAACTTCACGATCAGCGCGATGTTGACGTGTACGGTTCCCTCCAGCTTGGGAAGCGCCCGGATGTCGCGGGCCGCCATCTCGAAGTAGCCGTCGCGTTCGAAGCCCTTGGCGGCGATCACGTCCCACAGGTGGTCGATCACGTCCTCGCCCTGGGTGGTGACCTTCATCTTCACGACCGGGTTGTAGAGCAGGTAGCGGCGGTCGTCGGGCGAGGCGGAGCGGAGGTAGTCGGCGGCCCGCAGCGCCACCAGCTTCATCGCCACCAGCCGGGCGTAGGCGTCGGTGAAGAGCTGCTTCACGTGCGGGAACCCGGTGACCGCCTGGCCGTAGAGGTTGCGGTGCACGGCGTGATGCAGGGCTTCGTAGAGGGCGTGCGTGCAGATCCCGATCGACGCCCAGCCGAGGTTGTATTTTCCGATGTTGACGGTGTTGAGCGCCGCGTTCCAGGCTTCCTTGCCCCGGGAGAGGATGTCGGCTTCTGCGATCTCCGCGTCGTGCAGGGCGAAGTTCGAGACGTATGACTGGCTGTTCACCACGTTCCGGATGCACTCGAACTTCTCGTGCTGCGAGTCGATCGCGAAGAAGACGTAGTCCTGGGTGCCCGCGATCTTGCCGAAGGTGGAGACGAGCGCCGCCTGATTGGCGTTGCCGATGTAGTACTTCTCGCCGCGCGCGCGGTAGCCGCCGTCCGGCTGGGGCGCCAGCTGCATCTCGGTCGCATAGACGTCGGCGCCGTGGGTGCGCTCGGAGAGCCCGAAGGCGAAGATCCCGCCGGCTTCCAGCAGGCGCGCCGTGCGCTGCTTGATCGCCTGGTTGCGGCTCATCCAGATCGGGCCCAGCCCGAGCACCGAGACCTGCCAGGTGTACCAATAGGCGAGGCCGTAGAAGCCCAGGATCTCGGCGAACTCGCAGTTGCGCCAGGTGTCCCAGCGGCAATCGGGAGCGCCGTATCCAGCCGGCGTGAGCAGGGTCGCGAAGATCCGGTTCGTCTTCACGAACGCGAGGAAGTCCGCGTACCAGACCCGCTCGCGGTCGTCCTCTTTGAGCCGGCGCTTCCCCTTCTGCTCGAAGAACGCGATGGTCTTGCGCATCACCTCCCGGGAGCGTTCATCCGCGTACTTCCGGTCGTGATGTTTCGGGTCGAGTAGGATCATGGCCGCCTCGGACGGGCTTCGGGGGGACCGATCGTCCCAGATTCCCGTCGAGTCTACTTCATCCGCGCGGGCGAGGAGAACCGAATGGCCGAGCTGTTCACGAGCGAGAACCTGATCGCGCTGCTCACGCTGACGAGTCTCGAGATCGTGCTCGGGATCGACAACATCGTCTTCATCTCGATCCTGGTGGCGAAGCTGCCGACCGAGCGGCAGGGCCGCGCGCGCCGGCTCGGCCTGCTGCTCGCGATGGGCATGCGCATCGGCCTGCTGCTGGCGATCACCTGGGTGATGGGCCTCACGCGTCCGCTCTTCTCGCTGCTGGACCGGGGCTTCACCGGGCGCGACCTGATCCTGCTGGTCGGGGGCCTGTTCCTGGTGGCGAAGGCGACCTGGGAGATCCACGACAAGCTGGAAGGCGGGGAGCATCCCGGAGAGGCTCGCGTGAAGGCGGCCACCTTCGGAGCGGTCCTCTTCCAGATCATGCTGCTCGACATCGTCTTCTCGCTCGACTCGGTGATCACGGCGGTCGGGATGGCGCGCGACGTCGAGATCATGATCGCCGCGGTGATGATCGCGGTCTTCGTGATGATGCTGGCGGCGGGCGGCATCAGCTCCTTCATCGAACGCCACCCGACCATGAAGATGCTCGCGCTCTCGTTCCTGCTGCTGATCGGCGTGATGCTGATCGCCGACGGCTTCGGCCAGCACGTCTCGAAGGGCTACATCTACTTCGCGATGGCGTTCTCGCTCTTCGTCGAGGTCCTGAATCTGCGGATCCGGGGACGCGGCGAGGCGCCGGTGCAGCTCCACCAGAGCTACGTGAAGGGCGGCCAATAGCCTCGGCCGGCGGGGCAGGGAACCGGGCGGGGCCGCTGCGGGTTCCAAGGGAACAGCGAACGGGAGGGTGGGAGATGGGTTGGACTCGGGTCGTGCTCAGCGTGGCGGCCTCGCTGGTGGGGCTCGCCACTGGCAACGTGATCGGGAGCGGTGCGACGGTGCAGGACGAGCGGGACCAGGAGGCCGCGTCGAGCCTCGAGTCGCCGGGGAGCTCGGCTTGGGGACCGAGCTTCTACGTGTGGGACGAGGACCCCACGGAGGCGCGCCGCTGGGCGGCGGAGCTGACGCGACCGCCGGTGCTGAAGGACGACGACTTCGGTTAGCCGCCCTCAGCGCAGCTTCGCGATCACCGTCTCGCCGAAGCGCAGCAGCGAGTCGCGCTTCTGGGCCAGCGTTGCACCCGGCGGCAGCGTGTAGGAGAACGGCCAGGCGGTCGCCGAGGTCATGCCCTCGGCCGCGAGACGGCGCAGCACCTCCACGTCGGGCGGAGCCGTGAGGGGGCAGATCGTCTCGAACGGCTCGCGCGCGCGCCCGGCCGCTGCGCGCAGCTCGCGCAGCTTGCGCAGCAGCGCGGGGAGCTCCGCCGGATCCTGCCCGGTTCCGATCCACCCGTCTCCGAGCTGCGCGGCGCGGCGCATGGCGGCAGGAGACAGGCCGCCGACCCAGATCGGCACCGGCGCGCTCGGCGCCGGATTGATCTGGAGCCGGTCGAAGTCGAAGTGCTTGCCGTGGTGCTCGACCATGCCGCCGCGCCAGAGCGCGCGCATCACGTCGATCATCTCGTCGAAGCGCTGGCCGCGCGTCTCGAACTCGACGCCGAGCTGGTCGAACTCCTCGCGGATCCAGCCGGCGCCGCAGCCGAGCGCCACGCGCCCGCCGGAGAGCCGCGCGAGCGTACCCAGCGTCTTGGCGACCTCCAGCGGATTCCGGAGCGGGAGCACGAAGATGATGGTCGAGAAGTGCAGCCGGGTGGTGGCGGCGGCCATCGCCGCGATCGAGGTCCAGACCTCCGGGAAGACGGTGCCGCCGTCGAAGCCCGGCTTGCCGTCGGGCGAGTACGGATACCGCGAGCGCAGCTTCTCCGGGAAGAAGAGGTGATCCGAGAGCAGGACGCCGTGGAAGCCGGCCTCCTCGGCGGCGCGCGCGAGGGGGACGAGCTGCTCGGGCTCGGTGAAGGAGAGGACCTGCCAGAACTTCATGCGCCCTTCTTCTCGGCCGGGTAGTAGCGGCTGAGGGTCTCGATCACGCAGGCCGGGCGCTCGCTGCCTTCGATCTCGACCGTGACGCGGATCTTGGTCTGGAAGCTGCCGTCCTTCTGCTTCTCGACTTCGAGCAGCTCGGCGCTGCCGCGCACGCGCGCGCCGACCGGAACGGGGGCCGGGAAGCGGAGCCGATCCGCGCCGTAGTTGATCCCCATCGAGATGCCGTGCACCTCGACGATCTGGGGCAGGAAGAAGCTCACCAGCGACTGGGTGAGGTAGCCGTGCGCGATGGTCTTCTTGAACGGGCCCTTGGCGGCGCGCACCGGATCGACGTGGATCCACTGATGATCGCCGGTCGCCTCGGCGAAACGGTCGATCCGATCCTGTGTGATCTCGAGCCAGTCGCTCTTCCCGAGCGGCTTTCCGATTGCGCCCGCGAGCTCGGCGGGGGTCTGGAACACGGTGGGCATGGGGGTCTCCGCAGCCTCGCGCTCAGGGGTGCTGGCTGCTCACGGAGAGGACTTCTCCGGTCAGGTAGGAGGCGTAGTCGCTGGCGAGAAACACGATCGTGTTGGCGACCTCCCAGGGCTCGGCGCCGCGCCCGAACGCCTCCCCCCGCTCGAGCTCGTCGAGCAGGTCCTGGGGCATCACCTTCGAAAGGAACGGATGGGTCGCGAGGCTCGGCGAGACGCAGTTGACGCGCACGCCCGCCGCCGCCGCTTCCATCGCCGCGCAGCGCGTGAGCGCCATCACGCCGGCCTTGGCGGCGCCGTAGGCGGCCTGTCCGGCCTGCGCGCGCCAGCCGAGCACAGAGGCGTTGTTGACGATGGCTCCGCGCTTGCGCGCGAGCATGTGCGGCAGCACGGCGCGGGTCATCCGGAAGGTCCCGTTGAGCGTCACGTCGAGGATTTTGAGCCACTGCTCGTCGGTCGTGTCGACGACGTTTGCATGGCCGCCGAGGCCGGCGTTGTTGACCAGCACGTCGAGGTGGCCGAGCTCGGAGATGGCGGCCTTCACCAGCGCCTGCACCTGCGCTTCGTTGGTGACGTCGCACAGCTGCGTGGCGGGCTTCTGCCCGGTGATCTTCGCGAGCTCCGCGGCGGACTCGCCGAGCCGCCGCTCGTGGAGATCCGAGAGCATCACGCGCGCGCCCTCCTCGGCGCAGCGGCGCGCGGTGGCGAAGCCGATGCCGGTGCCGGCCGCGGCCGTGACCAGCACGGTCTTTCCGGCGAGCAGGCCGTGGGAGGCGGGATAGGGCAGGGGGGGAACCTTGGCCCGGGTCATGGCTTCCTCTCGACCCGCGGCTCGCGCGGGAGTCCGAGCCCGCGCTCGGCGATGATGTTGCGCTGGATCTCGTTGGAACCGCCATAAATAGTGTCGGAGCGCGTGAATAGGAACAAGCGCTGGAGGGGACCGAGCTCGTAGCCGGGGCCCTCGAGGACCGCCGATTCGTCGCCCAGCACGTCCATCGCGAGCTCGCCGAGGCTCTGGTGCCAGCTGGCCCAGTAGAGCTTGTAGATCAGCGCCTCGCGCGGGAGCTCGGGGCTCTCGCCCCCGGAGAGCATGCGCAGGGCGTTCATGCGCATCACCTCGAGGCCGATCCAGGCGTCGGCGAGGCGTCCGCGCAGCACGGGATCCCGGTCCTTGCCGTTGCGTTTGGCGATCTGGATCACCTGCTCGAGCTCGTTGCGGAAGCTCAGGTTCTGGCCGAGCGTCGAGGCGCCGCGCTCGAAGGCGAGCGTGCCCATCGCCACCTTCCAGCCGTCTCCCGGCCGGCCGACGATGTTCGCGGCCTCGCAGCGCGCTCCGTTGAAGAAGACCTCGCTGAACTCGGAGTCCCCCGTCAGCTGGAGGATCGGGCGCACCTCGATTCCAGGCTGGCGCATCGGAACCAGCAGATACGAGAGCCCCTTGTGCTTGGGCGCCTCCGGATCGCTTCGGCAGAGCACGAAGCAGAAGTCGGCCCACTGCGCCCAGGAGGTCCAGACTTTCTGGCCGTCAAGGATCCAGCTGTCGCCTTCCAGGCGGGTCCGCGTCTGCACGTTCGCGAGGTCGGAGCCGGCGTTCGGCTCCGAGTAGCCCTGGCACCAGATCTCCTCGCCGCGCGCGATCGCGGGCAGGAAGCGACGCTTCTGCGCGTCGGTTCCGAAAGCGAGCAGCGTGGGTCCGAGCAACCCCTCGCCGATGTGGCCGAGGCGGCCGGGACCGCGCGCGCGGGCGTATTCCTCGTGGAAGATCACCTGCTGGGTGAGTGAAGCGCCCCGCCCGCCCCATTCCTGCGGCCAGCCGATGCAGGCGTAGCCCGCCGCGCCGAGCCGGCGCTCCCAGACGCGCCGCTCCTCGACCAGCGCGTTCTCGTTGCCCGGGCCGCCGGCGCCGCGCAGCGCGCGGAACTCGCCGCCGAGCTCGCGCTCGAGCCACGCGGCGATCTCGCGGCGGAAGGCCTCGTCCTGCTGGCTGAAGTGCAGGTGCATGGGATCCTGGTCTCGGTCCGCGGATCTTACGATACGATACGTACCGTATGCAACGAACCGCGGGCCCGCTCGAGGCGCGCACGATTCCGGCGCTGGCGCGGGCGGCGGCGCTTGCCTTCGGCGACGCCCACGCCGTCGAGGACGGCGCCGTCACGCTCTCCTTCGCCGGGCTCTGGAGCGCCGCCCTGCGGGCCGCGCGCGGGTTTCTCGCCGCCGGCGTGGCGCCCGGGGATCGCGTCGCGATCTGGGCGCCCAATCTGCATGAATGGATCGTGGCCGCGCTCGGCCTCCAGGCCGCCGGCGGCGTGCTGGTGCCGATCAACACGCGCTGGAAGGGCGCCGAAGCGGGCTATGTCCTGCAAAAGTGTCGGGCCCGCCTGCTCTGCACGGTGGATGAATTCCTCGGCACCAACTATCCGGCGCTGATCGCGAAGGAAGACCTCCCCGCGCTGGAGGGGATCGTGTGCCTGCGCGGCGAAGCCACCGGCGCGCTCGCGTGGCGCGATTTCCTCGCGCGCGGCGAAGCGGTTTCCGAGGAGCAGGCGCTGGCGCGCGCCGAGGCGGTCTCGCCGGATGCGCTCTCCGATCTGCTCTTCACCTCGGGCACCACGGGGCGGCCGAAGGGCGTGATGACGACGCACGCGCAGAACCTACGCGCCTTTGCGGCCTGGAGCGAGGTGGTGGGCCTGCGCGAAGGCGACCGCTATCTGGTGGTGAACCCGTTCTTCCACGCCTTCGGCTACAAGGCGGGCTGGCTGGCCTCGCTGCTGCGCGGCGCCACCGTGCTGCCGCACGCGGTCTTCGACGTGCCGGCCGTGCTCGAGCGGGTGGGGAAGGAAAGGGTCTCGGTGCTGCCGGGCCCGCCTACCCTGTATCAGTCGATCCTGGCGCACCCGGACCGCGCCCGTTTCGACCTCTCGGCGCTGCGCCTCGCGGTGACGGGCGCGGCGGCGATTCCGGTGGAGCTGATCCACCGCATGCGTCGCGAGTTGGGCTTCGAGACGATCATCACCGGCTACGGCCTCACCGAGTGCTGCGGGATCGTCTCGATGTGTCGCTTCGACGACGCGCCGGAGACGATCGCGACCACCTCGGGCCGCGCGATCGATGGCACCGAGGTGCGCTGCGTCGATCGTGACGGCCGCGAGGTGCCGCGCGGCGAGCCGGGCGAGGTGGTGGTGCGCGGCTATCAGGTGATGCGGGGCTACTTCGAGGACGAGCAGGAGACCCGCAAGACGATCGACGCCGAGGGCTGGCTCCACACCGGCGACGTCGCGGTGATGGACGAGCGCGGCTACCTGCGCATCACCGATCGCATCAAGGACATGTTCATCACGGGCGGCTTCAACTGCTATCCCGCCGAGATCGAGAGCCTTCTCTATGGCCACGGGGGGATCGCGCAAGCGGCCGTGATCGGCATCCCCGACGAGCGCCTCGGCGAGGTGGGCAAGGCCTTCGTGGTGCCCGCCCCGGGCGCGCAGCTCACGCCCGCCGCCGTGATCGCCTGGTGCCGTGAGCAGATGGCGAACTACAAGGTCCCGCGCGCGGTGGAGATCGTCGACGCGCTGCCGATGAACGCGTCGGGCAAGGTGATGAAGTACTTGCTCCGGGAGCGCTCGGGCTAGCCGGGCCGCGCTTCAGGCATGGCGGATACTGCCGCGCACTTGGTGGATCGCGTACTGCCCGAGGTGCCGATCCGCCAGTGGGTGTACTGGCTCCCTTTCGAGCTGCGCTAGCGCCTCGCCCGCGACGCGGGGCTCACGAGTGCGGTGCTCGGCGTCTTCGTGCGTGCGGACGTCGTCTCGAAACGTCGCGTAGCCTACGGGGACACGGAAGTCGGCGATCCCGGCACCCCGCGGTCCTTCGCGGACGAGTACTCCCATTCACGGCGACGCGGAGTCGCCGCGCGCGATCAACGCGACACCATGGGGTGAGGGTCTCTCAGGACGCCGCGCAATCGAACGCTCAGCTCCCGCCCGCGCAAACCCCGCCCCACCACGCAGCCTATCCCGCCCAAACGACGGGTCATACGGCGCCCTTCAGCTGAAAGACACTTCAGGCGACTCTCAGCGCCGTATGATCCCGGAGCGTTATGGTTGACGGGTTGCAGTAGAAGACCTGTTAGGCGGCGGGAAGTGAACGAACGCAGGCCGGCTGGTATCACGCTCATGGCCCTCATTCTGGGTGGCCTCGGAGCCGCAACAGTCATCGTGTATGCGATCACTCTTCTCCGATCCCCACCAGCTTCCTCATATACCTCGATTCTCACTTTGCTTGGCGCTTGCAGTGGCGTCGCGGCGATGTTTGCCGCTCGCCTACTTTGGCGTCGCGCTGCGCACGCCCCAGAAGCCTTCCTGACTTGGTGCGTCAGCACGGCAGTCTTCAACCTAACGCTCGCACTCGACGTTCCCGCGATGCGAGATCCATTCATGCTCCCTAGCTACGCGATAGCAGTCGCTCTCTTCGCACTGGGGTACAGGTACACAAAGCGAGCTAGCCGGCCTGAACGGTCGGGCTGATCCTTGACAGAAGTCCGGGCGCATGGTTTACAGTTTCTCATTCCCCGTGATGCTACTGGTTTGCAGATCGATCCGTCCCAGGATCGTGTTGTAGTAGACGATGCTCCAGGTGCCGTCGTCGACTTCCTCGAGGCCGACGTCTTCTCCCTTGAGCGCGTTGCTCAGGAAGTACTGACCCGAGAGCCGACGGAACGTCCCACTGGCGCTCACCCTCCGGACCTCTAGATGGCCCGGATACTCGGGTTTCCGAAGTCGCCCCGAGTACTCCTTTTCCGATCGCTGCCATCGCTCCGCAGGGAAGTCGCCGTCGAGCGCATCACGAGGACGCTCGTAGTTGTAGCGGTGACGGAACCGATCGAGCTGGCGCTGCTGCTTCGCGAGGTTCTCGGCGGGCGGCCTGGCCGTCCATCCTCGAGCCGGGAGAGCCGCTCGGCGGAAACCGGAGGTTGGGCCCGCAGCGGCCTCGGGGCTGCGACCGGATCTGTCACACCCATGCGCCAAGCTGAGCTTCGTCACTCCCTCGGTCCCGATGGAGACCCGCGATGGTCACGGCCGTCGTCGCGCAGTCGCGTTACGACCCGCGTACCGACGAGGTCGGGGCGCTCGACGCCCGGCTGACCGAGCTTGCACGCAATGGTGCACCGCTGCGGCGGGCGCTCGCGCGGATTGCGGGCGTCTTCGTCGAGCGGAGAGCCTGGGAGCCGCTCGGCTTCGCGCGCCTCGCGGACTACGCGCGCGAGCGTCCGGGGCTGTCCGCTCGCGAGCTCTACGATCTCGCGCACGTGGACGCGGCGCTCGCGAAGCTACCCGCCATCGGAGCAGCGCTCGCCTCGGGTCGGCTCGGCTGGACGAAGGCGAGGCTCCTGTGCCGGGTGGCCACGCCGGAGGACGAGGGCCTGTGGCTCGCCGCCGCCGGCCGGCTTTCGGCGGCGGCCCTCGCGCACGAGGTGCGGGCGATCGACGTGGACTCGCTCGAGGCAGGCGCACTGGATCCGCTCGAGGACGAGCCGGGCGAGCGCGAGGTGCTCCGGGTGCGCACGCCGCGCCACGTGAAGTCCAGGTGGGGCTACGTGAAGCGGACGCTCCGGCGCGTCGCAGGAGGCTGGCTGCCGACGGAGACCTGCGTCGAGCTGGTGGCAGCCGAGGTGCTCTCGGCGATCCGGCTCGAGGTGGATCCCGCGGCGCTGCCGCCGCTCGCGCGGCGGATCCATTCAGGCATGGCCGGTATGGCCAATCCCGAGCTCGGCACCGAGCCGGCGCTCACTCTCGAGGTCCCGGCCCCGGCCTCGCCCTTCGTCGAGGCGCTCGTCGCCGGTCTCGAAGGCGCGGGGCCGCGCGAGCTGGATGCGCGCCTGCGCCGAGTGGCCGCGCTGGAGCAGGGCCTCCTCGCCCGGATCGGTCCGCTCCTGCTCGCCTTCGTCGCCGGGCGCGGCCCCTCCCAGGTCGGCTTCCGGAGCCTCGATTCCTACGCGCGCGAGCGGCTCGCCATGTCGCCGCGCAAGGCGCGTGCCTTGCTCCGGCTGGAGCGCGCGTGCGCCCTGGCGCCGGCGCTCGGCGAGGCGTGGCGCTCGGGTCGCATCACCCCGTCCCAGTCCCAGGTTCTCGTCCCCCTCATGCTTGCCGCCGGCTCGGAGCCGTTCCACTTCGCCTGGGTCGAGCGCGCAGCGGGCGTTACGGTCCGCCGACTGGAGGACGACGTGGAGCATGCGCTCGCGTCGGGCTCCTTCGATCCCGCCCTCCTGCCCGAGCTCCCCGAGGGTGTGCAGATCGGTGCGAAAGAGACGCGCCCGGAGACGGATATCTGGGTCGCGAACGTGCCCGCTGACATCGGCCGCCTCTTCCGCGCCTGCCTCGGATCGCTGGCGCGCCGCCTGAACTCCGGCCCCGGCGCCGCGCTCGAGGCGATGTTCGACCACTGCATCGACACCTGGCGCTGCCCCACGCCCCGCGAGCATCGGGTCTTCGCGCGCGACGGCTTCCGCTGCACGGTGCCGGGCTGCACGTCGCAGAGGAACCTGCACGCGCATCACGTGCTGTTCCGCTCGGCGGGCGGCGGCGACGAGCTGGCGAACCTGGTGACGCTCTGCGCGGCGCACCACCAGCGCGGCGTCCACGCGGGCCTCATCCGCATCGCGGGCCGTGCGCCAGACGGTCTCGTCTTCGAGCTGCCCCTCGGGCGCTTTCGATCGGGCGATCGCGTGGCGTAGGCGCGGCTATTTTGCCGTACTGGGGGCTACCTTCTGCAACTTGATCGCATTGCCCTTGCCCGGCGGAGTGACGGTTCCCCCCTCGGGTTGAGCGACGACTCCCCCGGTGGGCTGAGCGACCGCGGCCGGCTTTCCGGACCCGGGACCCGAGACGACCGTGCACTTCTCACCCTTGTACGTCTTGCAGTCGTATTGACGTCCCTGCGCGTCCACCTTGCACTTTTCGAAGGTCGTGGGCACGCAATTGCAGGTCGCCCCTTGCGGACAATTTGCTTCAGCAGCGGCAGGGCGTGTCATCGCGATCAGCGACGCGCCAGCGATGAATCCAACAACGAGCAGGCACGCGATTCGGTACATCGAAGGCCTCCATTCTTCATCGGTTGAAAGGTTTGCCAGCGTAGTCAGCGCTTCTCCTTCAGCCCCGAGAGCGCGAGGTCGACGATCGGGTCGACGAGTCTCGAGCTGAGCTTGCCGCCGCTGAAGAAGAGCCTGACGGCGATCGGGCCGACGATCAGATCGACGGCCAGCTCGAGGTCGAGGTCGCGGGGCAGCTCGCCGCGTTCGACGGCGCGCTCGAGGGCGCGCACCAGCGGGCGGCGCCGATCGCGCAGCACGGGGTCGAGCAGCTTCGAGAGCGCCTGGTTGTGGCGGCGTTCCCCGGCCAGGCTCGGCAGCACGGTTCCGAGCGGCGTCGAGTTGAAGAGCTCGAGGTAGGCGCGCAGCATCTGCTTCAAGTCCGAGACGAGATCGCCGGTGTCGACCTCCTCGAGCGCCGGCAGCAGGCTGAAGGCCTCCACCACCAGCGGAAGCTTGGAGCGCCAACGCCGGTAGATGGTGGCCTTGCCGACGCCCGCCCGGCTCGCGACGCCCTCCACCTTGAGCGCGGAGAAGCCGACGTCGGCGAGCAGCTCGAGCGTCGCGTCGAGGATCGCCTTGTGCGCCTCGTCGCTGCGCGGGCGGCCGGCGCTGGCGCCGTTGCCCGTCTGTGAGTCCGAGGCTTCCGTGGCGCGATTCGTCCGCATTTTCCCGGCTTTCGCAGCGCTGTGGGCGCGCAACGGCGCTTCCCCGGGCTGCCCCATTACGATACTATACGTTCCGTTCTGATTCACCGGCGAACAGGGCGGGCGACGAACAGGGCGGGCGACGGGATGGGTGAGAGACCTTCTGGCTGGGACCTCGAGGTCGACGTCGTCGCGGTCGGGTCGGGCCTCGGCTCGATCGGCGCTGCGATCGCGGCCCATGACGGCGGCAGCCGCGCCGTGGTGCTCGAGAAGGCGCCCCGGCTCGGGGGGGTCTGCGGGTACGGCGGGGGCGAGGTCTTCGTCCCCAACAACCACAAGATGCGCGAGCTCGGGATCGCCGATTCGGACGACGCCGGGCGACGCTACTTCGAGTTCATCTCGGCCGGCTTCGCCGATTCCGCCCTCCAGAAGAAGCTCCTCGATACCATGCACACCGCAATCGAGTACTTCGAGCGCGAGGCCGGTGTGCGCTGGACCGCCATCGAGGGGCTGCCGGACTACTACTACCCCGACGCGCCCGGCTCCCACGCGGGAGGCCGCTACCTCTCGGTGGAGCTCTTCCCGGGCGCCGGGCTCGGCGAATGGCAGGGCAAGAGCTATCCGATGACGCCGCACGTCCCGCCCGGCGTACTGCACCGCGAGCTCTATGCGTGGGGCGGCCTCGCCAACGTCACGAAGTGGGATTACGAGCTGGTGGGCAAGCGCCTCTCCGAGGACATGCGCAGCTTCGGTCCGGGCATGATGGGCTGGTTCCTGAAGGCTGCCCTGGTCGACCGCGGCATCCCGGCCTTCGTCGACACGCCGGTGCGTTCGCTGGTGGTCGAGAACGGAACCGTGATCGGCGTTCGCGCCGAGAAGGCCGGGCGGCCGTTCAGCGTGCGCGCCCGGCGCGGCGTGGTGCTCGGGGTCGGCGGCTACGACATGAACCGCGCGCTGGCGCGCCAGTTCGAGGCCATGCCCGACTGGAACTCCGCCTGCCCGCCGCACCTCGACGGCGACCACCTGGTAATGGCGGGCGAGATCGGCGCCGCGCTCGCGGCGGTGCCTCCCACGGATCTCGCGATGTTCTACGGCTACAACATCCCGGGCGAGGAGCACGACGGAAAGCCGCTCTTCCGGTCTTCTTGGGAGTGCGGCTGCCCGCACGCCATCTGGGTCAATCGCGCGGGCGAGCGCTTCTGCGACGAATCCTTCTACAAGGACTACCAGCCCCGCCTGCGCAGCTGGGACGGGCAGAAGCAGACGATGCCGAACCTGCCTCCCTTCCTGATCTTCGATCAGAACTACCGCGACCGTTATCCGCTCGGCTCCTTCATGCCCGGCCAGCCGCTTCCGGACGAGCTGGTGGTGCAGGCCGATTCGCCGCGCGCGCTGGCCGAGAAGCTGGGGATCGACGCCGACCGCTTCGTGGCGACGCTCGAGCGCTTCAACCGCCACGCCGCGGAAGGCCGCGACCCCGACTTCGGCAAGGGCTCGCGCCCCTGGGCGGTCCGCCTGGTGGGCGATCCGCACTACAAGAACCCCTGCATCGGCCCGCTCGACAAGCCGCCGTTCTACGGCGTCCGCCTGGTCCCGGTCTCGGTGGGGGTGAACTCGCACGGGCTCGCCACCAACACCCACGCGCAGGTGTTGCACCTGCGCGGCCCGGCCATCCCCGGCCTCTACGCGGTGGGGAACTCCGCGGCGCTGCTCGACATCGGCGGCGGCTACCAGAGCGGAAGCTCGAACATGCGGGCGATCGTCTGGGGCTACATCGCGGGCCGGCACGCCGCCGGGGCGGATTGAGTTGGCCGAGGCCGAGTACACGACCACGGCGAAGCTCCCGTTGGAGACGATCTGGAGCTTCGTCGAGGACATGGACAACTGGGCGCGCTTCGTCACCGGCTACCAGAGCCACGAGAAGCGCAGCGACACTCACTCGATATGGACGCTGAAGGGCGACGTCGGCGTGCTCGCGCGCAAGCTGGTGTTCCAGGTCGACATCACGGAGTGGAGCCCGGGCAAGCGGGCCGCCTTCCGGCTGCGGGGCGTGAACGAGGCGGTGAACGGGGAGGGCGTCTTCACGCTCGAGCCCGCGACGGGCGCGGATGCGGCGGCGGCGCCGCCGCCGGCGCGTCCCGCGCTGCTGCGCTTCTTCGAGGCGATTGCGCGCGGCCTGCTGCGCTTGTTGGGGCGCGCGCCCCGGCGCGCGCCCGCCGAGCTGTCGGGCGGGGAAACGCGCATGAGCTTCCGGCTGCGCCTCGATCCGGGCGGGCCGATGGCGCCCATGATCAACGCGATGATCAGGCCGCTGATGCTGCCGGCGGCGGAGAGCCTCGCGAATCAGATCCTCGCCCATCTCGAAGGAGTCCACGCGCGATGATCGACTACGACCCCTACTCCGAAGAAGTGATCCGCGACCCCTATCCGATCTACGCGCGGCTGCGCGAGGAGGCGCCCTGCTACCACCTGCCGAAGTGGGACGCCTGGGCGCTCTCGCGCTTCGAGGACATCTGGAACGCCTCGATGGACAACGAGGCCTACTCGACGAGCCTCGGCACCACGGCGTCGCACCTGCTGACCAAGGTGCAGCCGGTGACGCCGATGATCAACCTGATGGACCCCCCGCAGCACACGGTGCTGCGCGCGCGGATCTCGCGCTTCTTCACGCCCGGCGTGGTGTCGCGCCTCGAGCCGCAGATCCAGGGCTTCGTCGACGAGGCCTTCGCCCCGCTGGAGGGCGGCGCGGGCGCGGATCTCTTCAACGACTTCGCCGCCAAGGTCTCGGTGAAGGTCGCCTGTATCGCGAACGGCTTCCCGCTCGAGGACAGCGACATGCTGAACCGTCTGGTCTGGCGCTTCTTTGCGCGCCAGGAGGGCGTGCAGGGCATGACGCCGGACGGCCTCGCCGCGATGCTGGAGATGACGGCGTACTTCAAGGAGCTGATCCAGAAGCGCCGCAAGGCGGGCGTCTCGGACAAGAGCGTGATCGATACCGTGCTCGGCGTCGAGATCGACGGCCGGCGCTACAGCGACGAGGAGGCCGGCTCGCACCTCTCGATGTTCATCATCGGCGGCGCCGAGACCTTCCCGAAGACCTTCTCGAGCGCGGTCTACCGGCTCTGGCAGCACAAGAGCCAGCGCGCGCGCTGCGCGAAGGATCCCAGCCTGATCCCGAACGCCTTCCGCGAGGTGCTCCGCTACGACATGCCGACGCAGTTCCTGATGCGCACGCTGAAAAAAGACGTGGCGCTGCACGGCGTGACCATGCGGGCGGGCCGTCCGGTGATGTTCCTCTACCCGTCGGCGAACCGCGACAAGCGCGAGTTCGCGAATCCCGACGCCTTCGACATCGAGCGCAACTCGCCGCGGATCCTCAGCTTCGGGCACGGCACGCACGCCTGCATCGGGCTCCACTTCGCCAAGCTCGAGGGCAAGCTCTGCCTCGAGAAGCTGCTGGCGCACCGGCCCGAGTACGAGGTGGAGGAGGCGAAGCTGAAGCGGATCCGGACCGAGTTCGTGCAGGGCTGGGAGTCGATGCCCGTCCGCTTCTCCTGAGCGCCGGGCCGGATCGCTACGGGCGGGCGAGCACCTTCCCGGTCGTGGTGTCGATGTGGATGATCCAGTAGGCCTCCACGTCCTCCTGGCTGATCATGGCCACCACGCCGACGCCGGGAGCGAAGAAGTAATAGGCCGTGTCCTGCGTATGGGCGGGGCCGACCTTCCCGGAGTAGTCGAGCCGGATCAGGAGCGCGGGGAAGCTGCCCGCGGGCACCGTGAGCTGATAGTTCCCCACGTAGGTGTAGGTCCCGGTGAGCGAGCCCGCGTAGCGCTGGTCCGTCGGGTCGTCGAGGTAGTTGACCGAGACCTTCTGCGAGAGCGGGCGCGATTCGCCCGGGGTCATGCCCTCGAGCACGAAGGGGTTGGCGGGGGTCGTCACGACGATCACGCCCTCGTCGCTGTCGGTCACCGCCGGCATCACCAGATCGCCTTCCGGCCCCTGGCTGATGAAGCTCGCGAGCGTGGGGGAGAGCTCGAAGCGCCAGGCTGCGCTCCCAGCCGGGTTCTTGCCCTTCTTCACGTGGAGCGTCTGCTGCTTCCCCGCGTTCTTCCCGCTGGTGACATGGTAGACCGCGGACTTTTCCTCGAGCGGGAATAGCACCGAGGCATCGGTGATGGTCTTGCTCGGCAGCGCCTGGCCGACGACGTTCGGGCCGAGGACCTTCGTGATCTCCGCTTGATCCTTCGGCGAAAGCGGCAATACCGCGCCGTCTGCTGCGAACGCGGGCCGCGCGAGGAGGGGGACGAGCGACACGATGAGGATCAGGGAGCGCATGGCGTCCTCCTTGGTCGTTGGGCGGCTAGCAGTCGGGGTGGAGGCCCCAGGGCCCGCCGGAATACCAGTGGCCGTCGAAGCCGAGGCTCCAGCAGGAGAGGTCCTTGTCGTCGCCGAGCTTCGGAAACTCTCGCACGGCCTCGGCGTAACCCTGCTGCATGTAGCTGATCACCGACGGCGTCACGCCCTTCTTGCGCAGCTCGGCGTACTGCGCCTCGCTCAGCAGGTAGATGGTTCCACCGCGCTTCATCTTCCCGATGATCTTTTCGGGCGCCACGCCGTGCTGGCTCAAGATCACGACCTCGGTGATCGTCACCGGATGCTCGCCCCAGCGGCGCCCGGCGATCCCGGCGCATCCCAGCGAAGCAGCCGCGAGGCCGAGAACCGCGCTCAGCGCGACCAGCTGCCGGATCCATCGGCCACTTCGATGCGTGGCGAACATGTTCGATCTCCTCGAGGCGGCGCGGCGCGCGGTCATTGGATCACCCGATGGCCGCGCTCGCTCAGGCACTGGTCGAAGGCGTTCTGGAAGGCCGCGTTGCTCGAGAAGCCCTCGTAGGCGCCGCCGCCGAAGCCGCCCGTCGCCGCGCCGACGGCCGCGCCCATTCCGGCGTTCCCGGCCGCCGCGCCGATCGCCGCGCCCGCCGCCGCGCCCAGCAGGCCGCCGATCACGGTCCCTTCCGCGGACTTCTTGACCGAGCTCCCGTTCGCCTGCATCGCGAGCTGTCGGCACTGGGCCTCGTCCTGGCTCAGGCGCCAGGCATTCGGATCCCCATAGGTGTCGACGGTTGGCGTCCAGGTGTTCTGGTTGACGCAGCCCGTCAGCGCTAGCGCGCCGATGGCGAGGAGCGACTTTGCGAGGAGAAGCGTTCTCGACATCGGGTCCCCCGAATTGCGCCGCACCGATATCGCGTCCCGGTTCGTCTGACAAGGCCGCTGAGCCGGGGCCGGCGCGGTGGGGTACCGTTCCCCCGCGATGCGAGGTCTGGCTTGACCATGTCGGTGCTCTCGCGCCTGCGCGGATGGGCGGCCGGACCGCGCCTGGATCCGCGCTGGGTGGAGCGGGTTCGCACCCGCTTCGAGAGCGGGGGCGGCTACGCCGACTACCACGCGTTCTGCCGGAGCCGATCCACGCGCGCGCCCGCCGCGGGTCCGGCGCCGATCCTCGAGCAGGGGCGCGAGCGGATCCGCGTGCTCGACGCGGCCGCAGCCGCGCAGCTCCAGCGCGACATCGAGACCCGCTTCGCCTGCCTTCCGACCGTGGCGAAGTCCCGCCATCTGCGGTCGTTCGACCTCGTCGACGAGCGCTGGACCCGCGCGCTGCTGGAGCGGATCGTCACGCGGGAGGTCGACGAGCGCGCCGCGCGCTTCTTCGGCAGCGAGTTCCTCGTCTACCAGCTGACCATCACGCGCGCGACGCCGGTCCGATCGCTCGGCCGCAATTCGTTTCGCTGGCACTGCGACCGCGGCCCCGTCGCGCACCTCAAGCTGCTCCTCTATCTGAACGGCTACGGCGAGCACGGCGGCGGCACCCAGTTCCTGGATCTCGAGACGACGCGCGGGCTGCTGCCCAGCGGCTACGTCTACGCCCCGGTGAAGACGCGCGTGACCGACCTGGCGCCGCTCGCGGCGCGCGCGGGGGTGGCCTACGCGCCCTGGGCGCCGGAGATGCGGGCGGGGGAGGGGATCCTGTTCCAACCCGCGGGCGTGCTGCACCGCGGTCTGCTGCCGACGCACGGCCACCGCGACGTCGTCACGCTGTGCCTGCTCCCGAGCCCGATTCCCTGGCGGGAGGCGTACGATCGGGCGCGAGTCCTCCCGGTGGCGGGCGAGGACAAGTGGCACGAGCACGCCGCGCAGCTGCGAGACGCGCTGGATCTCCGCGCCGACGCCTAGGGACCGGCTGCGGATCCGGGCAGCGGATTCTGGATCGCGCGGATCTCGCGCCACTGGCGCTCGACCGACTCCGGCGCCGGCGTGAAGCCCGGCTCCGCGATCCCCGGCCCGCACACGTATCCCACGTGCAGGTGGTCCGCGGCGTAGTCGACGGCGAGCACCTCGAAGCCGCTGCGGCGCAGGTAGGCGCGCATCGTCTGCTCGGTCAGGTAGAAGGGATGATCGATCTTGATCGCCTCCTCCACCGATCCATTGCGCCGGTAGGCGGCGCGGAAGTCGACGATGTCGACGAAGAAGACGCCGTCCTCCGCGAGCAGCGCGCGGATCTTGCCGAGCGAGAGCGAGACGTCGAGCAGGTGATCCACGGTCTGGCAGAGCGTGATCAGGTCGAAGCGCCGCTCGCCCGGGTCGAAATCCTCGACGAACCCGGTGCGGGTCTGGAGCCCGAGCCGGCGCGCGACCTCGATCTCCAGCGGCGCGGGATCCACCACGGTGGCCTCGAGCTCGAAGCGCTGCTTCAGGTGATGGGCCACGACGCCGGTCGATCCCCCCACGTCGAGCAGGCTCTTGAGGCTGCGGCGCGCCAGGTGCGGCGCCAGCGTATCGGCGCGCACGGCGGCGTATTCGCGCTGCTCGGCCTGGAGCGTCTCCGCGTCGATGCGGCGGCCGTGGTAGGCGCTCACCAGCGGGCGGTAGACCTTCGCGTAGAACCCGGTGTAGGCCTCCGCGGTCATCACAGGATTCAGGAAGACCAGGCCGCAGCGCAGGCACCCGTCCGCCGGCGCCGCGTAGCCATAGCGATCGCGGTGCGTCAGCGTGACGAAACGCTCGCCGCCGCACAGGTTGCAGAGGCTGCGCACCCGCTTGGGCTGTGCGGCATGGTCGTAGCCGAGGCCGGCGATGCGGGCGGCGCGGTCGGCGGGGTCCGGGGCCATCTGCATGGGGTAGCATAGGGCATGGGTTTCGATCCGGATCCGCTCCTGCTCTCGAAGCGGCTTGAGCCAGTCCGCGCCGATCCGTTCTGCTTCTTCCAGGTCGACGACTACCTGCCGGCTGATCTCTACCAGCGCCTGCGCGCGAGCTTCCCCGACGAGTCGAACTACCGCTTCAATACCGAAGGCAAGATGGGCTTCCGATCGTCGGAGGATCCGGATGCGGTGGCGCGCTATTGCGACGCGCATCCGGAGTGGCGGCAGCTGATCGACTTCTTCGGCTCGGACGCGTTCCTGACGGATCTGCGCGCGGCGTTTGCGCAGCCGTTGCGGGAGGCCCGCGGCTGGGCCGGGAGCCGGCGCTGGCTGCCCTGCACGAATCGCAGGCCTCCCGAGAGCCCCCTGCGCTACCTGCTCGAAGAGCCGGTGAAGACCACCTTCCAGTTCTCGATGCTGCCGCGCGACGCCGCCGTGGTTCCCCACTCCGACGCCCCCCGCAAGCTGGTGAGCCTGCTGCTCTACTTCCGCGACCCGGATTGGCAGGACGCCTGGGGAGGCGGCACGGAGTTCTACGCGCCGCTCGACGAGGAGCGCGCGCGCAGCTGGGCCGCCACCGACCGGATCGCCTTCGAGGAGTTCAAGACGATCGGCAGCACGCCGTTCGTGGGCAACCGCCTGGCGGGCTTCGTGCGGAGTGCACGCTCCTATCACGGCGTTCCCCCGCTCGTCTGCCCGCCGGGGCGTACGCGCAAGGCGTTGCTGATCAACGTGAAGCGCGTCAAGTGGTCGAAGCGACACGAGCCGTAGCGCACGCCATGAATCCCGCGAATTCCGATCGCCCGTCGACACCCGATCGCGTCGCGGTCTGCCTGGCCAGCGACGCGGGTTATGCCTTTCCCTCCGCGGTGGTGGCGGAATCCATCGTCCGGATGGAAGGCTCGCGGTTGGGGCCGGTCTACTACGCGTGGGCCGACGACGACGCGCCGCCGGGCGAGCTCGTGAGCTACCTGTCGCAGGCCGGTGTCCGCCTGGTCCGGGTTCCGGAGGCGCTGCTGCGCCCCCATGCCGGGGCGTCCGCCGGCCGCCTGCCCAGGGGCTGCCTGGCCCGGCTCTTCCTGTCGCAGACGCTCGAGAGCGAAGCCATCGGCAGGTTCCTCTATCTCGATTCCGACATCGAGGTCCGGGGGTCCCTGGACCGATTGGCGGCGATCCCGCTGCCCGCAGGGCAGATCGCGGCGGCGGACGACGTGCGGGGCGTGGTCTTCGAGAAGGCGCACATGACGGATCAGCTGCGCGCCGAGCGCCGGCGCCTCGGCATGCCGGACTCCGCGGCCTACTTCAACACCGGGGTGATGCTGGCCGACATGAACGAGTGGGCGGGGATCTCGGTGGAGGCGGTGAAGTTCTACGTCTCGGATCCGGCCGCCTGCATCTTCCTCGACCAATGCGCCATCAACGCCGTCTGCCATGACCGGCGGCTGGTGCTCTCGCCGCGCTGGAACTTCCAATCGCCCTATTTCTCGCTGGGGCTCGAGGAGCAGGTCCGGCCTTCGATCCTCCACTTCACCGGTCCCCACAAGCCCTGGGCACCCGTCCCCTTCACGCCGACCTGGACGGCGCGCAGGCCGTTCTTCGCGGCGCGCGGGCGCATGCCCCTGCTCTGGAAGCACACCCGGCGCCACGCCCTGCCCAGGAGCTACTACACCAAGGCGCTGAAGCTGACGTACCGGACGCCGGCCAGCCGGGCGAGCCGGCGTCGCGAGGTCTTCGACTACCTGGCCCGGATGAAGTTCGGCGACATGCCGGAATCGTCTGGCGCGACCCTGCCAGCGGGATCGGGTAGAAACAGTATCCGGTATGATCCTCCGCGATGAGCTCGCGCGCGCTCCCGATCGTCGCTCGCTGGATCACCTCGGCCTGAAGCTCGAGCACCTCCGCCAGCACAGTATCTGCCCAGGGACGCGCGCAGGAAGCTGAAGCGCGGCGTCCAGGCCGTCGCGTCCCTCCTCGAGGGATCCGCCCTCAGACCTCGATTCGGAAGATGTGGTCGGAGAGCTGGTGGACGCGGATCCCGTGGAAGCGGCCGAGCTGATCGCGCAGCCGGGCCACGCGCGCGCGCATCCCCGCCAGGGTGACGCCCGGGTAGCGGTGGTCGTGGTACTCGGCGCTGTTGCGATGACCGCTCCGGCGCATGTTGATCCGTTTGGCAGCGGTGCGGATCTGGTTCTGGATCCATCCCTGCGCGTAACGAGCCGGGCCCCGGCGCTCCGGCCGCCGCTCCGCGTATCCCATACCTTCGAGCGCGTCGAGCATGCGCTCCGAGGCGAGGGGCCCGTCGAGCGCGGCGATGTTGCGCGTGAGAACCGCGCGATCGGCGCCGCCCGCGACGGCCAGCGCGCCCGCGGTCGCCGCCCGGGCCTTCTCGAGCAGCTCGTCCAGGCTGAAGGCGTGGTGGCTGACCGCGTACGGCAGCGGATCGTCGAACTCTTCGGAGCGTGCGGACTGGTACGCGATCGCGGGCCGTCCGATCACGGCGGCCTCGACCGCCGTAGTGCAGCCCACGTGGACCAGCGCTTCGCAGGCCATCAGCCAGGGCACCACGTTGCCGTCGTTGGCGACCCGTGTGTTCGGAAGATCCTTGGCGATCGCGCGCCAGAGCTCGTGGTCTTCGGTAGGATGGGGCCGGATCAGGATCGTGTGATCCGGGAGCGCGCGCGCGAGCGACGGGAGCATGCGCTGGAAGCTCTCGAAGAGCGCCGTGCGGTGGGCCGCGAGGCCGGCCTCGAAGGCGTTCTTGGGGCGGCCCGCGGGCTGATCCACGCGGAAAGCGCGCAGGAAGTGGTTGTTCCAGCCGAAGTTCGTGTTCACCAGGACGAAGCGGTCGTAGCGCTTGTGGATCTGCTCGATCTCCTCGCCGTAATAGCCGCGGAGCTCGGGCCGCATCATGTCGGTGCGGGGATTCCCGGTGACGTAGATCGGGGTCCCGTCGAAGCCGGGGTATCCGCGGAAGAGCGCTTCATTCTCGGGGCCCCAGGCGAAGAGCGCCGAGGTGAGCCGCAGCGTCACGGGGGAGAGCCGGCGCCCGTAGTAGAAATTGGCGTCCCGGAGGTGGACCAGGGCCTCTTCGTCCCAGGCGACGATGTCGTGGCCCAGCTTGTCCAGGATGCCGAACATCCGGTCGCTGAGGCGGCGCAGGCTCTTCGCGAGATACACGCCGCGCGAGATCGACGAGACGCGGTGGTGGAGGAGCGCGCGCGAGCCCATCACTACCGGGAAGCCCCGCTCGGCCGCCACGCAGGCGAGCAGGAGCTTGGCGTCGAGCTCGCGAACCTGGTTCTCGACCGGCAGGATCAGCGGGGTAGGGCCGTCGCGCATCGGCTTCGGTACGACTCCTGGCGCGCGGGGCGCCGGCCGGCAGGATGGCGGCAGGATCTGCGAGCCACAAGGCCCGGATCCTGCGATCTGTGGCGATTGGCACCCAGTTTATCGCGGCGGCTGGCCGCCGACGAGGTCTAGCGATGAAGGCGCTTCGGCGCTCGCTCGAAGCCGTGCTCATGCTGGTCGCCTCCGTCGGCCTGACCCTGATTGGCTTCGAGATCGCGCTGCGCACCCTGCCGATCGGATCCGCCGCCGCGCCGCATCCGGACGCGGGGCCGATCGGGCAGCTCTTCACCCGCTCCACCAGCCCGGAGCTCGGCTACGAGCACGCCCGCGACGTCCACGTCCGCTTCCCGCGGCGGCCGGCCAGAGCCGGGGAGACGGCGGCCTGGGAGGTCTGGATCGACGCGAACGGCCTGCGCCGGAACGGGCGCGGGGACCCGCTGGCGAGCGAGCTGCGCGGGATTTGTCTGGGCGACAGCACCATGTTCGGCGCCGGGCTGAACGACGCCGAGACGATTCCCGCCCAGCTCAGCGCGATCGTCTCCGAAAGGCTGGGCCGCAGCTTCGAGTGCCTGAACCTCGGCGTCGCGAACTACACCACGGCGCAGGAGGTGGCGCTCTTCCGGCACGTGGACGCGCTGCGCTACCGCCCGAGCGTCGTCGTGCTCGGGATTTTCACCAACGATTTCAAGGTCGAAGCCGGCCGCCTCGAGGCCCGCGAAGGAGAGTCGAAGCTGGTCACGGGCGACGCGCCGGCGGCGCTGGAACGGCCGCTTGCGTCCCTCCTGGTGGTTCGGCTGGCGGCGGTGGGAGTGCTCGCCTTCCGCGACTGGCTGCGGCGGATCGGGCTCTACCCCCAGGCGAACGGAAAGCCGCTGCGGCCCGAAGAGATCGCAGCGGTGTATGGCGCCCTCGACGAGCTGCGCGCGATGCTCGAGCCGCGCGGCATCCCGCTGGTGATCCTGCTGTTCCCGCGCGACTGGCAGCTCGGCGCGCCGGATCGCGCGGCGGCCACCGAGCGCCAGCGCGCGAGCCTGGTGTACTGCCGGCGCCACGGCCTGCGCTGCGTCGATCTGCTCGATCGCTTCTGGGGGCATCCGGTCGAGGATTACTTCCGGCCGGGCGACGATTCGCACCCGCACGCGGAGGCGGCCCGGATCAGCGCCGCGCTGCTCGCGGACGCGTTGCTCGAAGCGCTGCGAGCCGGACGCTAGCCGGACGAGCGCTCGAAGTACTTGATCGTGGTGGTGAACATGATGCGGCCGCAGACGCGGTCGAGCGCCACCGGCTTGTCCCGGTCGATCCCGCTGACGCCGTGATAGTGATCGCCGCGATAGAGCACGAGATCGCCGGCTTCGACATGCGCATCGATGTCGACCTTCTGTCCGTCGAGCTCCACCCAGGCGCCGCCCGAATCGAAGTCCTCGCCGCGGGTCGTGAGCGCCAGGTAGAGCGCGTAGGCCTTGTCGCCTTCCTCCCGTTGCGTCCACTCCCGATGGCGCGACATGAAGCCGCCGCCGGTCGGGTACTGGATCGCAAAGCTCATCCGGAAGCGGTCCGGATCGCTGTCCGCGGCCGTCTGCGAGCCGAAGGCGGCGCTCTTGCGCGCCAGCCGGTTGAAGATGTCGATCTGGTCCGCGGCGACCCGCTCGATCTCGGCGTCGCCGTTCCAGGGGAAGAAGAAGAAGTAACGGGCGAAGCGGCTCGATGCGACGTACTCCCCCAGGTCGAGCCGCTGGAAATCCTTCCAGCCGCGCTGGTAGTGGCCCGAGATGCGGACGTCGGCCTTCGGGTCGAACTGCCGTCGGATGCGCTCGCGCAGGCTCGCGACGACGTCCTTTCCGAACGCGCCGCGCACGATCGCGAATCCGCCCCGATCGGTCCGCTCGCGGATCTCGTCGATCCGCTCCCGCACCTCGCCTACCGAGCCGGTCTGGATCAGCTGCTCCGTCGCCCTGCTTGCCATGCTCCCCCACTCCCCTCGGGGCTTCACCCGATGCGCCAGGGTAGCGGATCGTGCACCAGCGTTGGTCGCGACCCCTCGGGCGGTCTAACTTCCCGTTCCGGGGGGAGGGATCTTCGCAGCATGGGTTCGGCAGTGCCGCGCGCCGTCGCGATCAACTACCACTTCGTCCGCGCGTCGAATCCAGGGCGATTCCGCCTGCGCGCCCACGAGCGCAGCGAGCGTTTCGACGCCCAGCTCGCGCAGCTGGCCGGTCGCTTCGCGTTCCTGCGCTGCGGCGATCTGTTCGCGCGCGACGGCTTCCAACCGGGCGTCGCGATCACCTTCGACGACGGGGCCCGGGACGTGTTCGAGCAGGCGCTGCCGCTGCTCCAGCGCCACGGCGCCACCGCCACCGCCTTCGTCTGCTCGCGACCCTACCTGGAGGGCCGCCTGCTCCAGATCCAGAAGGTCGAATACCTGATGTCGGAGCTCGGTCTGGAGGGCTTCCGGCGGGCCTTCTACGCCGAGCTCGAGCGCCGCTTCCCCGGCGAGGTCGAGCGCGAGCCGCTCGCCTTCGCCCGCGGCTACGCCTTCTACCGGTACGACGAGGAGCCGGTCCGGCGCTTCAAGCTGGACCTCAACTACCAGCTTCCGTACGCGGTCGTCGAGCCCGTCCTCGACGCCCTCTTCGAGAACGTCTTCGGTCCCGGCAGCGAGGCCGACGCGGTGCGCGAGACCTACATGAGCGTCGACCAGCTGAAGCGCCTGGCGGACGCCGGCGTCGAGATCGGCTCGCACGCCCACGCGCACCGGGTGCTCCCCCGTCTCGACTTCGTGGAGCAGAAGCGGGAGATGGAGACGAGCGTGGGCTTCCTGAAGGAGATCACCGGGCATTCCCGGATCTCGCTGGCGTATCCGTTCTCGTTCCACGACGAGGAGACCAAGCGCGCCGCCAGCGAGCTCGACCTGCTGGCGGGCTTCGCGGGCGAGCGCCGCCCGATCACGGACGCCGACCTGCGGAACCGCTGGTCGGTGCCGCGCTACGACGTGAACGATTGCTTCGACCGCTCCAGCAACCAGCCCATCGGCGAGATCTTCGCCGGGCTCGCGGGCTGAAGCATGAGCCAGGACTTTTCCTTCGTCAAAGACGGCATCGGAAGTCTCGGGGACAGCCTCGATTCCGCGGCCTGCCAGGCGCTCTACGACCGGATCCTCGCGGACCGAAGCTTCTCCCCCGAAATGTTCCTCTCGGAGCCTGCCTACCGCGCGAATCCGCAGAACCGGCGGGTGAATCCGATCGCGGGCGAGCGCAACCTGATCGAGCGCTACGACCTCTCCTTCATCGAGCAGAGCCCCCGCTTCGTCGCCGCGATGGCGGCCGTGCTCGGCCGCGGCTACCGGCTCGAACGCCGCAAGTTCGTGGTGAGCCTGCCGCGGAGCTGGGTCCCCGGCTGGGTGCGCAAGGAGGTCGACGGCGTCGCCAGCGCCAACATCAATCCCTACGTGCACGAGCAGTTCCGCGACGTCACCTACATGCAGGGGATCGATTTCCACCAGGACATGATCGACTTCCGCGACCGCGAGCCGGACTTCGTCACCTGTTACATCTACCTGGCGGAGGTCGGCGTCGACGACTCGCCGATCTACCTGGTGCCGGGCTCGCACCGCCTGGGCGGGACGGTCTTCCCGCACGACCTGCGCGTCCTCGACCGCGCCGAGACGCGGATCCACTACCGCGCGGACGCCAAGCACGAGGCGGACCTCCCCATCCACCGGCTCACCGGAGCCGCGGGCACCGGGTACTTCTGGCACTCGTGCATGCTGCACGGAACCCGGCTCCACGTGGGCAGGCTGCCCCGGATCTCGATCCGCTACATCGTGCAGAAGGACCTGTCGGATTCCGACACCCTGCTCGACCGCGCCAACCGCGAGCTGCTGCGGCCGGGCGCGCTGCCCCGCACGCGCGTCGACGTCGATGAATCCGGCGCGGTCCGCGACCGGCGGAACGTGATCTCCAGTTCGACCCCGGTCGCCTGAGCGCTGCGTGGGCGCGGGCGCACCGGGGCCGTCGGACTACCGCGTGCTCGAGGTCGACGAGCTCGGCCTCGACGCGGCCGCCATCGGCGCCTTCATCGAGCAGCACTGGGCGCGCAAGCTGGCGCTCTCGGTGCCGCGCTTCTTCGATTGGCAGTTCCGGGGCGCGCCCCCGGAGACCGGCCGCAACCGCTGCCTGGTGGTGGTCGACGCCCGGGATCGCCTGCACGGCTTCATGGGCGTCACCGCGCGGACCTTCCACCTCGACGGACGCCGCCAGCCGGGCGCCGAGCTCACGACCTGGGTGATCGACGAGTCGTTGCGCGGCCTCGGGCTCGGCAAGGCGATCGTGCGGCGGCTGCAGCAGAGCTACCACGCGATCATCGGGATGGGGATCAGCGACTCGGCGCTGCCGATCTACGCGACCCACGGCTTCAAGTACATGCGCCATCTGCCGCGCTACGTCCGGGTCTTCGACGCCGACCGGGTCGCGCCGATCTCGAAGCTCGATCCGCTCGGGCAGCGGATGATCCGCCGCGAGCCGCAGGTCTCGCGCGCGAAGTTCGAGGCGGAGCCGATCGGAATGCGCGCCGCCGCGGCGCTCGCCGAGCCCCTCTACCGGCGGTTCAACTGCACCCTGCGCGACGCCGACTACCTGGCGTGGCGCTACCAGGCTCATCCCTTCTTCCGCTACGAGGCGTTCCGGGTGCGCGATGGCAGCGGCGACGCCGCGCTGGTGGTGCGCGTCGACGAGAAGGCGGACCTGCGGGTGATGCACGTGGTCGATTTCCTGGGCGCGGATGGCAGCGTGCCGGCCGCGCTCGCCTTCCTCGAGGCGCTCGGCCGCGAGCGCGGCGTCGCGCTCGCCGACTTCTACTGCAGCGCGGACCCGATCGGACACCAGTTCTGGTCGCAGGGCTGGTTCTCGAGCGTCGACGACTTCTACCTCCAGGTTCCGAACTGGTTCTACCCGATCGACATGCGCACGCCGCCCACCACGTCGCTGATCCTGTGGGCGCGCGACGACGTCGGCGCCCTGATCGATCGCAGCCGCGTCTACATCACCAAGGGCGACTGCGACATGGACCGGCCGACGATGCTCTACCTCGAGGAGCACGGAATCCCGGTGTGATGTCACGCACTCTCTGGATCAACCTGCGCAACACGTTGATCCTCCTCTGCGGAATCTACTTCGCGATTCCGATCGTCCATGAATCGAGCGTGGCGATCCGGAAGGCCTTCTTCCCGAAATCGGATCCGCGCGCCGCGCTTCCGAACTACCGGGATCTGTCCTGGGCGCAGGAGCATTTCCGCGAGCTCAACGAGACCCGTTCGGAGTTCCGGGCCTTCGTCGGCTGGCGCCGCGAGCCCTTCAGCGGCCGCACGATCCAGCTGGATCCGGAGCTGCGGATCCGCCTGACGCCGCACGCGCCCGGTGTTCCCGCCCATCCGGCGACCTATTTCTTCGGAGGCTCGGCGATCTGGGGGATCGGCGCCGACGACGCTGGGACGATTCCCGCCTTTTACGAGCAGATCGCCCGCCGGCGCGCGGAGAACCTCGGCGAGATCGGCTGGACCGCGCACCAGAGCCTGAACGAGCTGCAGAGGCTCGTCAGCCAGGGGGAGCGACCCGAGGCGGTCGTGTTCTACGACGGCGCGAACGAAGTCCAGGTCAAGTGCCGCGTCGAGAACGACTTCTTCTCGCACTTCAAGGTCCAGGACATCCAGGCCGCCCTGCAATACAAGCCCAACGCAATCGGTTACTACGCGCGTCCGCTCCAGCGTCTGGGCCGGACCCTCGGCGTCTGGCTGGGCTATGCGGACGAGTCGGACGAGGAGGGCGGCTACGATTGCGGCACCGATTCCCGCAAGGCGAGCCTGGTCGCGCAGGCCTTGATCGACGATTGGGCGCTGGCGCGGCAGATCGTCGCGTCCTACGGCGGAGTCTTTCATGCCTTCCTGCAGCCGGTGTCCTACTGGGGCGAGGCGCGTGTGGATCACCTACCGGTAGACGCTGCGTTGCGCGAGCAGTATCTCGTCGTCTATCCGCTGATCCGCGCCCGGATGGAGCAGGCGGGCCTCGGCGAGGACCTCGAGCGCGTGCTGGATGGCGAAGCGTACGCCTACATCGATTTCTGTCACCTTTCGCCGGGCGGCAATCAGCTCGTCGCGAGCGAGATCGCTCGGCGCGTGGGCGCGCCGTGAGGCGGCGCGGGTACGCGTCCGCGGCGGCGGCGCTGCTGCTGGCGATCGGCTGGGCGCCGGGAGCGCGCGCCAGCGAGGCCTGGAAGCCCGCGTTGCGCGCGCCGGTCGAGCTCAGCGTCCTCAGCTACAACACGCACGGCCTGCGCGGATTCTTCGTCGACGATCATCCGGAGACCCGCTTCCCCGCGATCGGACGCCTGATCAACGGCTACGACGTGGTGCTCCTGCAGGAGGACTTCGCATACCACGAGAGCCTGGAGGAGTTCGCGACACACCCGATGCGGAGGCGGGGGAATACCCAGGACCGCAATCCGATCGCGGATCTGCTCGCGCCGATCGTCTGCGGCGACTGCGGCGCGGGGCTCTCGAGCTGGGTCGGCCTGCGAGAAGCCTCGTTGACCGGGGAGCATCGCGAGGCGTACCGCGATTATTCCGGCTGGTTCGACGCGAGGAAGGACGCCTGGGTCACCAAGGGCCTGCTCGCGCTGCGCGTGCGCCTGCCGGGCGGGGCCGTGGTCGACGTCTACAACTCGCACCTCGACGCGGGGAAGAAGCCCAAGCGCGTGCGCGACCACCGGACGCGCGAGAAGCAGCTCGCGCAGCTCGAGCGCGCCATCCGCCGCTTCTCGGGCAGCGGCGCGGTGATCGTCGCCGGCGACTTCAATGCGCGCGAGGATCGCTCCAACCCGGCCCTCGCGGGCTTCGCCGCCGCCCTGGGTCTGCGCGAGAGCGGGGCGCGCACGGATCCGGATCGCTGGCGCCCGCGCTGCGAATACATCTTCTATCGGGGCGACGCCCGGACCGAGATCGCGCTGCTCGACGCGGGCGAGGCCAGCGAGTTCGCGGACGCGAACGGTGCGCCGCTCAGCGACCATCCCGCCATCCGCGCCCGCTTCCAGATTCGAGCCCGGCCCTGAGGCGCGCGATCAGTACTGGAGGCGCTTCTCGATCTCGAGCGGCGCGTCCACCAGCAGGCTCGCGATGCGCTCGCCGGAGTAGCCGTCCCCGTAGAGGAGATCCGAGCTGAACTTCCCGATCGACATGCAGCGCTCGATCGCCGAGCGGATCTCCTTGCGGTCGTAGGGCACGTCGATCACGTTGCGTCCGCGATCGCGGCCCTCCTGACGGCCGCCGATGTTCACGGTCGGTACCCCCAGGTAGGAGCACTCACGGATCCCGACGCTGGAGTTTCCGACCACGCCGCGCGAGCGGTTCAAGACCCGGATGAAATCCTCGGGCGGCAGGTTCTTGAAGAAGTGGACCTGGGGCAGGGCGCGGTTCTCCCGGAAGGCGCGGATGCCCTTCGAGGTTCCGTCCGAGCCGGCGTCGACGTTGGGCCAGAACCAGAAGGCCGGGATCCCGCTCTCCGCAATCGCGTGCAGCGTCTCCTCGACGTGGCGCCGGGACGCCTCGTATTCGGTCGTGACCGGATGCTGGAGCACGACCACGAAGCCGCCCGAGAGCTCGGGCCGATGGCCGACGCCACCGAAGCGCTCGAAGATCTCGTGGAGGTCGACCTCCGGGCGCTCGAGGGCGCGGCGCGCGACGTCGATCGAGGGGCAGCCGGTGTTGAAGACGCGGTCCGGCCGCTCGCCCATGCGCACCACGCGCTCGGCGGCGCGCTCGGTCGCGACCATGTGCAGGTCGGCCAGCTTGGTGACCGCGTGGCGCACCTTCTCGTCGATCGAGCCGGTGACCTCGCCGCCCTGGATGTGGACCAGCGGGATGTTGAGGTAGGCCGCCGCCACCGCCGTCGCGATCGTCTCGAAGCGGTCGGCGACCGTGACGACCAGATCGGGCTTCAGGTCGTCGAGCACGGTCGCCATCTCGGACATGCCGAGCCCGGTCGACTTGGCGGAGGTGACCAGGTTCTCGCCCTCGAGGATCATGTAGACGCGGCGGTCGATCCGGAATCCCTCGCTCTCGATCACGTTCTGGGCATTGCCGTAGCGGTCGAGCAGGGCCGAGGCGGCCACCACCAGCTGGAGCTCGAGCTCGGGATGCCGCTGGATCGCCTCCAGCACGGAACGGATCCGCGCGTAGCTGGGACGCGCGGTGATCACCACGCAGACCTTGCGCGGCTTCATCGAGCTTCTCCTCGCGAGAGCACGAATTCCGCCAGCTCCAGCTCGAAGGGCTCATCGATGTTCACGACGAAGTGGTCGATCACGACGGCCGCGCAGTCCTCTTCCACGTCGCGCGCGGCTTCGATCAGGCTGGCGCGGGTCCGCGCGTAGCAGGTGCCGTCGCGGTAGAAGAGGGGCGCGGCGTCCTGGCGCCGGGTCACGCCGGCGCCCTGGGGCAGGTAGAAGCGCAGCCGGCCGTCGTCGCCGAGCGTGAGGCAACGGTCGGGCAGGAAGTCGGCCGGGACCCGGCAGACCGTCGCCGCCGCCGCGTGGGATCCGCCGATCAAGGTCGCCACGGTTCGCTCGACCTCGGCGGGGGGCCGCAGGGGTGTCGTCGGCTGGAGCAGGATCGAGACGTCGAAGCGCTCGCCGAAGCAGCGCTCGCTCTCGAGCCAGGCGTGCCGCCACATCGCGGAGGCGTTCGCCGTATCACTGGCCAGCTCCGCGGGTCGCACGAACGGAACTGCGAGGCCGTGCAGACGCCCCTCCTCGGCCATCTCCTCGTCGTCGGTGCTGAGGACGGCCCGATCCAGCCAGGGCAGGGCGCGCGCGGTGCGCGCGGCGTGGGCGATCAAGGAGAGCCCGCCGATCTTGCACAGGTTCTTGCGGGGGATTCCCTTGCTCCCGCCCCGCGCCGGCACCACCGCCAGCACCCTTCGACCCGCCCATGCCACGCCGACCCCCGTGATCCCGCACGCGCCCCCCTACGATACCCTGTGACACGTCTCGCCGCGCCGGGAGCCCGATCCAGCATGCAGAACGTCGAGGTCCACTTCGGGGGACCGGACCTCGCGCCGGGTCGGCTGCGCGATCTGCTGGCCGAGCGCGTGGCGGCGGTGCCGGCGGGCGGCGCGATCGACTTCGTCACCTACTACTTTCGCGACCGGCGTCTGGCGGCGGAGCTGCTGGCGGCGAGGCGTCGCGGGGCGGCGGTGCGCGTCGCGCTCGACGGGCGGCCGCGCTCGCGCGGCGCCAACGACGCGGTGATCGAGCTGCTGGCCGGAGCGGACGGGCTGGGGGATGGCCTGCGCGTGGTGCGCGGGGGCAAGCTGCTGCGGCCCCGGCTCCACGAGAAGCTCTTCTGCTTCTCGCACCCGAGCCCGGTGGCCTTCGTGGGGTCCTTCAATCCGTCCGGCGATCGTCCGGAGCAGGATCCCGAGCGGCTGCGCGAGATCGGAGACCACGATCGCGGCTACAACCTGCTGGTGGAGCTGCGTGTGCCGGAGCTGGCCCGGTCGCTCGCGGGGCACGCGCGCGCGCTGCACACCGCCTGGCACGGACCCTTCGACCGCTTCACGCCGGCCGCCAATCGCGCGCTGCGCTTCGGCGACACCGAGGTGCACTTCTGGCCGCGCGTGCGGCCCCACCCCGTGGTGTCGCGCCTGCGGGGCGCCGGGGCCGGTACGCGGGTGCGCCTGGTCACCTCCCACCTGAGCGGCCCCTCGGCGCTGCGGTCGCTGCTCGGGCTGGCGCGCCGCGGGCTCGCGCTCGAGGTGCTGGTGGGCGGGACCGAGCGCCGGGTTCCGGGGCGCGGGAAGCGGCGCCTCGCCGCCGCGGGGATCTCCGTCCGGCGCGTGCTCCACCCGGAGGGCCTGCCCATGCACGACAAGTTCCTGCTGGTCGAGGCGCCAGACGAACGCTGGGTGGCCTTCGGCAGCTTCAACTGGACGGAGCCTTCCCGGCGCTTCAACCGCGAGATCGGCGTGATCGCGCGCGAGCCGGCGCTCTTCGACGCCTTCGAAGCGCGCTGGGAGGCCCTGACGACACGAGCAGACGCCTTCGTCGACCAGCAAGCGCGCGAGCGCGCGCGCAGCGAGCCGCAGGCGAGCGGAGTTCTCTAAGGCTGGGCCGCGATCTGCTGGAGGATCCGCGAGTAGCGCTCGTTGGAGCGCTTCTGCTCGTATTCGGCGGCCACCCGGAGCGCGTTCTCGCGCAGCTCGCGCCGGTGCTGCGCGGGGCTCTCGATCAGCTCCTGGAGCGCGCGCGCGGTCTCCTCGACTCCGCGCTGCGGCACGAAGACCGCGTAGTTCGAGACGTTCTCGTCCGAGAACTGGGTGTAGCTGGAGATCTTGCTCAGGATCGTGGGCAGGCCGCAGCACATCGCCTCCATGGCGGGCAGGCCGAAGCCCTCGGATTCGAGCGAGTTCGAGATGTAGACGTCGCTGCCCCGGAACAGCTCGGCGAGCTCGGCGGGCTTCAGGTTCTCGTGGAACTCGTCGATCATCCCGAGCGACTTCTCGCTCTCGTAGAACGGCGTGGGGCTGACGCGCACGTAGTGGACCGGGAGCCCGCGCGACTTGACGAGCGCGATGACCTTGTTGGTGGTCTCGATCCCCTTGAACCAGCGCTCGTATCCGCCGACGCAGACGACCCGGCAGGGCCGCTGCGCGTCGAAGGATTCCATCCGAAGCGACGGCGCCGGCGAGAACTCCGGGGGGATGCCGTACCGGCAGAGGTGGACCTTCCGCCCGTAGCGCGTCTCCATCAGCTTCTTGAGGTGCGGGGTACACGCGATCATGTGGGTGGGCAGCCGATAGACGTGCTCGGCGTAGGCGATCCGCTTCTGCCAGGAGCGCTTCTTGAGCGCCATCCGGAGCGTGCGCCAGACGCGCAGGCGCGGCATCCAGAGCGTGAGCGATCCCTCTTGCATCCGGCGCTCGACCGTGAGCCATCGCTCTTCGAGGTCGGCGACCTGGAAGCCCTGGCAGAAGTGCACGACCCTGCCGCGGCCGCTCCGGTGGGCCGCGTCGACCTCGTGCAATCCGGTGGCGAGCAGGATGTCGGAGGCGGGAACGGTCTGGCTGGTGAACTCGGGGACGACGCGGGCTTCGGGAGCCAGGAAGCGGACGGGACCGTGCCCGCTCTGCGTCAGCAGCTCGACGTGGTGCCCGAGGCCCTTCAGGGCGCCGGCGTAGTAGAGCAGCATCATCATCCCGCCGGTGTGCTTGAAGGTGTCGATCAGCACGGTGATGCGCAGCGGCCCCTCCCGGCGGGGAAGCTGGCTCGACGGGATGTGCGACGTTTCGCTCACCAAATAGGGTCCTCGCAGGCGCGCGGGGCAGAGGACTAGCATAGTCGAGGGCGGCGATCCCGGGGCGCCCGCGGGTGATGGCTCGAATTCTGCCCAGCGTTGACTCAGCCCCCCACCTGAACGACATTGCGCCCCGGGGGTCACGGCCTGAAACCCGACCATAAAGCACTCAGCGTCTGGATCGACGCCACGCAGCCCGCTTGCGAGCTGCGGGTGTTCGGCATGACGCTGCTCGAGCGATTGCTGCGCGCGCTGGTGCAGATCGGCGGCGAGCTGCGCGAGGTCCGGGTCGAGCTTCCCGCGGGCGCGCCGGCTCCGGAGGCGCTGCCGGCCGAGATCCTGGCCGCGCTCCCGCTCTGTTGGTCGAACCGGGGGGCGCCGCTCGGGCAACGCTTCCGCCAGGCCCTCGCCGACGCCCAGGAGCCCCTGCTCGCGCTCTCGGCCGACACGGTCGTCGACGCGCGGCTGCTCCTGCACTTCCAGACCGCCACCGGCAGCCTGGCCTTCCTCGGACGCGAGGGCGAGTCGGCCGGCGCGCTGCTGCGGCTCGAGAACGAGCTGCCCGGGATCGGTGACGCCGACGGCGATCTGGTCGCGCTGGCGAAGCGGGCGCTCGCGACCGGCGCCGCCCGCGCCTTCACGGCCGCCGAGTTCGACGGCTACATCGCGAATCTGCGCCGTTCGCTGGATCCCTATGTGCTGCGGATCCGCGACGCAGCCGGCCGCAACCGCGTCGAGCGGTTCCTGTTCCAGTCGAACTACAAGGGCTCCACCGACTTCATGACCAAGTACGTCTACCCGCCGCTGGTGTGGCGCCTGGTGCGCCCGCTCGCGCGCTGGCGGGTGCACCCGAACTGGGTGACCGGCGTGAGCATCGCCGCGACCTTCGCCGCGGTTCCGCTCTTCGCGGGGGGGCATTGGTTCCTGGGGCTCGCGCTGGCCTACAGCATGAGCCTGCTCGACTCGGTGGATGGAAAGCTGGCGCGGCTGACCTTCACCTCCTCGAAGCTCGGCGGCGTGCTCGACCACGGCCTCGACATGGTGCATCCGCCGCTCTGGTACCTGGCCTGGGCCTGGGCGCTGGGAGGCGGTCAGATCGACTCGCTGCCGTTCCAGCTGGCGATCCTGATGACGGGGGTCTACGTCGTGGACCGCGTGATCGCGGGGGTCTTCCGGGCGCGCACGGGGGTCTCGATCCACGACTGCACGCCGCTCGACGCGAAGCTGCGCACCTTCATCTCGCGGCGCAACGTCAACATCGTGCTCTTCACGCTGGCGGTTGCCCTGGACGCGCTGCGGCCGGGCCTCGGCGCGGCCTCCGCGTGCTTCAGCTTCATCGTGGGCTGGCAGGTGGTCTCCTGCCTCTGGCACGCCGAGCGCTTCGTGCGCTTCTGGAACGTCCGCCTCGCGCGCTGAGGGACGCCTCTTCAAGTCGCGCCCTCGCCATTCCGATAGCCGCGGAATGGCCGCCTTCCGAACCCAACACCGCGCCGTGCTGGCTTCCGCGCTGGGCGCTCTGCTCGCCCTCGGCTGCGTGACGCCGATGACGCAGGAGGAGCTCGCCGGCAAGCTCGCCGCCGCTGCGGCATCGGTTCCGGGCCAGGGCCGCAAGCCCCAGGTCTTTCCGATCTTCGCCGAGACCAAGACGGAGGCCTGGGTCCTGCTCGCGGACGCTCGCAGCGACCCGGAGTCTCCCCAGTCCCGCCAGCTGAGCGCGCATCTGGCCACCGCCGCCTCGCGCCGGCAGGTGCTGGTGGTCGGCGGGCCCTACCCGGATCTGTGTGACCAGGTGGTGCTCAACGCCTTCGCGCTGCGCCGCGATCGCCCCCTGCGCGGTCTCACCCTGGTCTTCGTGGCGCCCGCCCCGCCGAGCGCATCGGTGACGGCGGCGGCATCGGCCGCCAGCGCCCGCCTCGTCCACCGCCTGCTGCATTAGCGCGCCACCCTATACGACTCCCGTTGAGCGTCTTGCAAGCGGGCGCAAGCCCGCGCGCAGCGAGCCGCAGGCGAGCGAAGTTCACTCAGGCCGGTTAGACCAGATCATCCTTCGAGAGCAGCGCGTCGCGCGCCACGGCGCGGCGCAGGCGGCGTCCGATCAGCGAGGGGAGCTCGCGCGCGGGGAGGCCCGAGCCGGGCTTCTTGGCGGCGAGATCGTCCGCCGCGAGCACGGCGCCGGCCGGGAGATCGCGCGCCGCCACCACGCTCTTCATGAAGATGGCGCGCAGGGCCGCGGCGGCCGCCGGCGGCTGCGTCTTGTCGGCGGGGTGCGCGCGCATGGTCTCGATGAAGCGCACGCCGTCGACCAGCTGGCGGAGCTCCCCGGTCGTCACGGAGGCGATCACGTCGGGCCCGAACATCTCGCGGCTGAGCGTGAAGTGGACCTCCAGCACCTCGATGCCGAGCGCCGCCGCCGCGAGGCCGGGGTAGATGGTGGCGGAGTGGTCCGAGAGGCCGATCGCGCAGCCGTAGCGCGCGCGGAATTCGGGGATCAGGTTGAGGCCCACCAGCTCCGGCGGACAGGGATAGAGCGAGGTGCACTGGAGCACCGCCAGCGGTACGCCGTGTCCGCGCACGCGCTCTACCGCCGCGTCGACCTCCGCGAGCGGGCTCATCCCGGTCGAGAGCAGCACCGGGCGCCCGGTCGCCGCCGCGGCGTCGAGCAGGGCGAAGTGGTTGATCTCGCCGGAGGCGATCTTCCAGCCGGCGACGCCCACGCGCTCGAGCAGCTGCACGGCCTCGAGCGAGAAGGGGGAGCTGAGGAAGAGCAGTCCGCGGCGGTCCGCGTGCTCGCGCAGGCCCTGCCACTGCTCGGGGCGGAACTCCATCCGCCGCCAGTAATCGAGGCGGGTCGCGTCCTGCGAGCTGAAGTTGGCCCGCCAGGGCTCCGCGGGCGTGCTCTCGGCGGCGGCGATGTGGGTCTGGAACTTGATGGCGTCCGCGCCGGCGCTGGCCGCGGCGTCGATGAAGGCGTGGGCCATGCCCAGGCTTCCGTCGTGCGCCTGGCTCACCTCGGCGATGATCGTGCAGGGCGCGCCGGGACGGGGCGCCGCGAGCCAGCTGGGGGATGCGGTGGCCATCTCGCCTCTCAGGCCCCGGCCAGCGCCGCGGCGGGCCGGGGGATGGGCGGCGTGACGAGCGTCGCCCGCAGGTCCTCGATCCGATACATGCGATCGGCCACTCCCGCCAGCGCCGGCTGGTGGGAGATCGCGACCACCGTCGCCTTGCCGCGCAGCCGCTCGATCGCCTCCCAGACGCCGGCTTCGGTGTCCGGGTCGAGCGCCGCGGTGGCCTCGTCGAGGATCAGCAGCTTCGGCCGGTGCACCAGCGCGCGCGCGATGGCGATGCGCTGGCGCTGACCGCCGGAGAAGAGGGTCCCGCGCTCGCCCATGCTGGTGGCGAGTCCTTCCGGCAATCGCGCGACGAACTCGAGCGCGCCGGCCTCTTGCAGGGCGCGCTCCACGTCGGCGTCGCTGAGCTCCGGATCGCCGAGCGTCACGTTCACGCGCACGCTGTCGTGCAGGACCAGCACCTCCTGCGGCACGTAGCCGATCAGGCGCCGCCAGCGCGTGAGGTCGAGCTCCGGCAGGGGCACGCCGTCCACGCGGACGCAGCCCGAGCGCGGGTGGATCAAGCCGGTCAGCAGATCGATCAGCGTGGTCTTGCCGGCGCCCGAGCCGCCGATGATGGCGGTGATGCGCCCGGCCGGGATCTCCAGCGTGAGGTTCTCGAGGACGGCCGGACCGCCATAGTCGACCCCGATCTGGTCGAGCGCGATCCCCTGCTCGAGGCTGGGCAGCCGGCTCCCGCCCTTCGGCTCCGCCTGCGCGCTCGCGTGGTCGATCATCTCGCGGATCGACCAGAGCGCGCTTCCCTCCGACACCATCAGCTGATACTTGCGCTGGATCTTGTTCATACCGCGGATCACCTGCACGAACAGGAAGATCAGCACCAGCACCGATCCGATCGGCATGCCCCAGCGCGCGACCGCGACGTAGAGGTAGCCGACCGCGAACAGCATCAGGATCGGCTCCTGCACGGCCATCAACGCCTCCTTGCTGAAGACGCGTCGTTGCAGCGCGCGGTTGAGGCGCTGGGTATCGCCCTCGAGCAGCGGGCCGACCGAATCCTCGCGCGCGGTGGCCTTCAGGAGCTTCACGGTCTGCATGGCGTCGTTGAGCCGCGCCAGCATCAGCTTCATCACCTTGGTCTGGCGAAAGCCCGCCCGCAGCGCCATCCGCACCAGCGAGTTGAGCAGCACTACGCTGATGGCCCCGCCGAACGCGGCGACCAGCGTGGCCCGCCAGGAGACGGCGAGGGCGAAGCTGATGTAGACGATCGCGCCGATCACCTCCGCGCACATCTGGGCCAGGAACAGATATGCCTGGGAGGCGCGGTCCGCCTCGCTCGCGACGGCGTTCGAGACGGTGCCGACCGGCAGCCGGGTGTAGTAGCTCCAGCGCGTGGCGAGCAGCGCGCGCAGCAGCTCGAGGCGCAGGTCGGTGGCCGCCAGCGCGACCGTGTAGCCGACCCGCTTGTTGGCGACGAGGAGCAGGATCGACTTGCAGATGAAGGCCGCCGCGATCAGGCAGAGCAGGACGCCGATGTCCGCTCGCAGCCCCACGCGATCGAGCAGCGCGATCACCTTGCGCGCGACCTCCGGCTGCGCCGCGCCGCCGCCCCCGTCGATGGTGCTGACGAGCGGAAGCGCGCCGGTGAGCCCGAGGCCCTCGGCGAAGCCGGCCAGCACCAGGCAGAGCACCATCAGGGTGGTCTGCCAGCGATAGGTGCGTGCGAAGTAGAGTAAGACCCTCAAGTCCGCCCTCTGGCCTCGTACACTAGCGAGGTGACGGCCGGAGCCGCGAGACGCCGACGCCGCCGAAGTCGCGCGGCCCCTCCAGCTGCACCGCCAGCCCCCTCTGCGCGAGACGCGCGACCAGCGCCGCGTGCAGCTCCGCGTGGCCGGTGGGAGCCACCAGCCAGCCGCCGCGCCCGGCCGCCAGCGCGGCGAGCGCCTCCGGATCCAGCCAGGCGAGGTCCTGCGAGATCGGCGCCACGCGAAGCCGGCTGCGGTCGAGCCCGTAGAGGCCGCCCACGGGCGCGAGCAGGTAGCTGCGCAGCAGGGGAGGGGAGTCCTCGGCGAGCCAGGCGGTCTCGACGAGGCCGGAATCGATCCAGACCGCGTCGCCCAGGGCCGCCTGCTCGCGAACCTGCGCGAGCGCGCCGCGCCAGTTCACGCGGATCGCCCCGAAGTCGCCGCCCCGCGCGTAGTGGTAGAGCGGCGAGTCGTGAAAGCTGGCCATCAGGAGCGCGGCGCTCACCGCGAAGATCACCCGGCGATCGCGGCGCGCGAGCAGCGAAGCGACCGTCCCGAAGAGCAGCAGCGGCAGCCCCCAGCAATAGACCCGGTAGAGGGAGAGCTGCACCACGTCCAGCTTGGCGAGCGCCCAGATCAGGAGGATCGGAACCGCGTAGAGGAGCGTCAGGCAGCGCAGGTTCTCGCGCTGCCGCGCGAGCTGGTTCAGATCGAACCAGCTGCGCTCCTCGCGCGCCCACAGCTCGGGCAGGAAGCCGGCGATCAGCAGGGGGATCAGCAGGTAGCGGTCGGGATGGAAGACGGAGAGCGCCTGCCAGAGCTCCTCCGCCGGCAGGTAGGCGAGCGCTGCGCGATGCGTGAACAGGTATTCGAGATGGCCCAGCGCCGGCAGGCAGAGCGCGGCGATGGCGGCGCCCCCGATGCCAAACCGCTTCCACTGCCCGGGCCGCTGCGGGCGCGCCAGCAGCACGTAGACGGCCTGCCCCGCGAGCGCGAGCAGCGACGTGTAGTGCAGGTAGAAGCAGAAGACGTGGAAGCCCACCCAGGCGATCCAGTCGCCGCGGGGCGTTCGCGAGCCGCGCAAGATGCGCAGGAAGGCGAGCGTGTGCAGCAGCGAGCCGAGCGCCACGAAGGCGTTCGGGCGGGCGGTGACGGCGTATTCGAGCGCGTTCGGATCCAGCGCCGCGAACCCGCATCCGAGCAACGCCGCCCAGCGCGCGACCCCGAGCTCGCGAAAGCAGGCCCAGAGCACGACGATCAGCAGCAGTCCGGCCAGCAGGCTCGGCAGGCGCAGCGCGGACTCGCTGGGTCCGAGCAGGTCGCGGGAGAGCCACGCGAAGGAGAAGAAGGCGGGGCTGAGGTTGGCGATCCAGCTGCGGGCGATCACCTCGGCCAGGCCCGCGCTGGTCGCCCAGTCCGTGATCAGCTCGTCGACCCAGAGGCTGCGTCCGAGCTCCGGCAGGCGGACCGCGAGGCCCGCCAGCAGGATCAGCGAGAGCGCGATCGGCCGCACGGCGCCGGACGATACTGGAACCCGCGCGGGCGGTCTTGCCGAAGCTCTCGGCGGCCGCCTCCGGCGCAGGTCGACCCGATCGGATTCGGGGCGTAAGCTCCGCGGCCCGGCAGAACGCAGCGGCTCGTCTCGCGCCCCGCCCCCCTCGTGCCGATGACCGTCTGCGAAGCCGCAAGCAGCCAGCCGCGCGCAGCGAGGACCGGCAGATGAGCGGAGCCGCCGAGAGCGCGCCGACGAGCGTCCCGTTCCAGATGGGACGGATCGGCCGCCACACCCTCGTCTACGGCATCGGCATCCTGCTCGGCAAGGCCGTTTCCTTCATGATGCTGCCGGTCTACACGCGCTTCCTCACGCCTTCCGACTACGGCGTGATGGAGCTGATCGACATGACCCTCAACGTGGTGGCGATCCTCGCGGGAGCGCGCGTCGCGGTCGGAATCTTCCGCTTCTATCACAAGGCCAGCAGCGACGCGGAGCGCGACGCCGTCATCTCGACCGCGTTGCTGGTGCTCGCCGGCAGCTACCTCCTGATCGGGGCGGTGACCTTCCTGGCCGCCGTGCCCCTCTCGGAGCTGGTGTTCCAGACGCCGCAACACGCCGGGCTGATCCGGCTCGCCGCGGGAAGTCTCGCCTGCTCGAGCCTCACGCTCGCGCCGCTCACCTACATCCGCGTTCGCGAGCGCTCGGGGCTCTTCGTGGCGACCGAGCTCGCGCAGGTGATCCTCCAGCTCGGGCTCAACCTGCTCCTGCTGGTCCACTTCGGGCTCGGCGTCCGCGCGGTCTTCATCAGCGGGCTCGTCACCAAGCTGGTCGTGGGCGTCGTCCTCGCCGGCTACCTGCTCTCGCAGGTGGGCCTGCATTTCTCGCGCTCTTCCACCAGGGATCTCCTGCGCTACGGCATCCCGCTGATCGGGATGGAGATGGCCACCTTCATCGCGACCTTCGGCGACCGCTACTTCCTGAATGCCGCGTCCGACGTGGCGACGGTCGGGATCTACGCGCTCGCCTACCAGTTCGGCTTCCTGGTCGCCGCGCTCGGCTACGTGCCCTTCGAGCTGATCTGGGAGCCGGTCCGCTTCTCGGTCGCCAAGCGCCCCGATCGTCACGAGCTGTATGCGCGCGCCTTCCTGTACCTGAACCTGATGCTGGTGACGGTAGCGCTCGCGATCACGCTGTACGTCGAAGACGTGCTGCGGGTGATGACGACGCCCGCCTTCTACCCGGCGGCCCGCTACGTGCCGGTGATCGTGATCGCCTACGTCCTCCAGGGCTGGGTGGGGCTCCAGGACATCGGCATCCACGTCCGCGAACGCACCGAGCTGATCACGCTGGCGACCTGGGCCGGCGCGATCACGGCGCTGGTCGGCTATGCCATCTTCATCCCGCGTTATCTCGCGATGGGGGCGGCCGTGGTCACGGTCGCCGCCTTCGCGGTTCGCTACGTCGGCTGCTACTGGATCTCGCAGCGGCTGTGGCGGGTCGACTATCGCTGGGGGCCGGTCCTGCGGCTGCTCGGCCTCGCGGTCGCCGTGGCGGCGGTGGGCCTCTCGATCCCCGAGCTCGACCTGCTCTCCTCCCTCGCGGCGAAATCGGGACTGATGTTGCTCTACGTTGGGTGCGTGTGGAACCTGGGGGTCCTCTCCGCCGAGGAGAAGGGTCGCCTGCTCGAGTCGGTGCGCGCCGTGACCGGCGCCGTCGCGGGCGCCGGCCGATCCTGAGGGAATCGTCGATGGCGAAGGCGGCGCGCTACCGGATCCTGCACTGCGAATTCTGCGAAGACGGCAGCACGGGTGGCTCGCACCAGGCGCTCTTCGACACCGCACGGCTGGTCGATTACGAGCGCTTCCAGCCGGTCGTCGTGTTCTACGAGGAGAACCGCTTCGTCGGGTCGCTGCGCGAGCTCGGGATCGAGGTCCACGTCTGGAAGCGCGAGCGCGAGATCGAGCGCGCGCCGCACGACGCGGGGCGTCGTCTTGGACAGCTGGCGTCGGTGATCGGCGCCGTGCGGCGGCGGGTGCGCCTGCTGCGCGAGTCGCGGATCGACCTGGTGCACCTCAACAACACGGCCGCGGTCGGCTTCGACGACTGGCTCCCGGCGGCGCGTTGGCTGGGACTTCCGTGCGTCACCACCGTGATGGGGATCCCGTATGAATTTCCCACCGCGCCGCTCCAGCGCGTGCTCACGCGCCGCTTCGACCGCGTGATCGCGATCAGCGACCACGTGCTCGAATCCCTGCGCCGGGGGGGGTATCCCGAGCCGATGCTCACGAAGGTGAACCTCGGCATCGATCTCGAGGCGTTCACAGGCGCGGTGCGGGCTCCGGCGGCGCGCGTGCGCGAGAGCCTGGGGATCCCGGCGGACCGGATGCTGGTGGTGATGGTCGGCAACCTGCGCGAGTGGAAGGGGCACGCGGGGGTGGTCTCGGCGCTCGAGCAGATGAGTCCCGAGCTGCGCAGCCGCCTGCACGTGGCCTTCGTCGGCGTCGCGAGGCCCGACGACGTGGCGCACCAGCAGCGGCTGATGGCGCGCCTGGCGCGGGCCGGGGCCGACCGGGAGGTGAGCTGGCTCGGCGGCCGCACCGACGTCCCCGATCTCCTGAACGCCGCCGACGTGGCGCTGCATGCGTCGACGCTGCCGGAGCCCTTCGGCCTGGTGCTGGTCGAGGCGTTGGCCCTCGGCAAGCCGCTGATCGCCGCGCGGCGCGGCGGGCCGGTCGAGGTCGTCACGCCGGAAACCGGCATCCTGTTCGACCCCGACGATCCGCTCGAGCTGGTCGAGGCGCTGGAGCGTCTGCTCGAGTCTCCCGACCTGCGCAAGGCGATGGGCGCCGCGGCGAAGCTGCGGGCTGGGCGCTTCACGGCCCAGCGCATGACCGACGGGATGCAGCGCGTGTGGGAAGAGCTGCTCGCCGGACACGCCCCGGCGGGGTCGCGGGCGTGACCGGCGCCGCCGCGCTCGCGGCTGCCGCGCTCGGCTGGCTCGTCTTCGCCTACCTGGGCTACCCGCTCGCGCTCTGGGGGCTGCGCGCGCTGAGCCCGCGGCCGGTGCGGCGCGAGGACCGCTTCCCGGCGCTGTCCGTGATCGTCGCCGTCCACGATGGCGCGCGCGCGCTCGCGCAGAAGCTCGAGGCGACCCTCGCGCAGGACTATCCGGGGCCGTTCGAGCTGATCGTCAGCTCGGACGGCTCCACGGACGCGACCGTCTCGATCGCGCGCTCCTTCGCCGGCCGCGGCGTGGTGCTGGTCGAGAGCCCCGAGCGGCAGGGCAAGGAGGCGGCGCAGGCGCGGGCGATCCCGCACGCGCACGGCGAGATCCTGGTCTTCACGGACGTGACCGCCGAGCTGGCCCCCGGCGCCCTGCGCGCGCTGGCGCGTCCGCTCGCCGATCCCAGCGTCGGCGCCGTGAGCAGCCAGGACGAGGTCGATCCCGAGGGCGGGGAGGGCGCCTACGTGCGCTACGAGATGGCGCTGCGCCGCCTGGAGAGCGAGGCGACCACACTGATCGGCGTCTCCGGCTCCTGCTTCGCGATCCGCCGCGAGCTCGCCTCGCCCTGGCCGACCGATCTCGCGAGCGATTTCCGCGTCGGCCTCGAGGCCGCGCGCCGCGGCCTGCGCGCGGTCGCCGAGCCGGAGGCGCGGGTGCGCTTCGGAACCGCGCGCGAGACGGGCGCCGAATGGCAGCGCAAGGTTCGCACCGTGAGCCGGGGCATCGCCGTGCTGCTCGCGCACCGCGATCTGCTCCGCCCGCGCTTCGGGCGTGCGGCCTTCTCGGTCTGGGGCCACAAGCTGGCGCGCTTCACCTCGCCTTTCGCGCTGCTGCTCCTGCTCGCGGCGAGCTTCGCGCTGGCGGGGCAGGGCGCGCTTGGGCGCTGGCTGCTGGGAGCCCAGGCGTTCGCCTACGCCGTCGCCGCCCTGGCGCTCGTGCACCCGGGGCTGGCGCGCGTGCGGCTCGCGCGGCTCGCGGGATTCTTCCTGCTCGTGAATGCGGCCACCCTGGTCGCCTGGCTCCGCCATTGGCGGGGCGAGCGCACGGTGATCTGGCAACCTACCCGGCGATGACCAATCAGCCTTCGCAGCGCAGCACCTGGATCACGCTGGGCCTGATCCTGATCTGCGCGGCGGGACTGCGCCTTCGCCTGCTGGGCGTCCCGCTGGAGCGCGACGAGGGAGAGTACGCCTACGCCGGTCAGCTGCTGCTGGAGGGGCTGCCGCCCTACCAGCTCGCCTACAACCTGAAGATGCCCGGCAGCTATGCCGCCTACGCCGGGCTGATGGCGGTCTTCGGCCAGACGCACACCGGCATCCACCTCGGCCTGCTCTTCGTGAACGCCGCCAGCATCCTGCTGGTATTCCTGCTGGCCCGGCGGCTGTTCGACGCCCGGGTGGGAGTGCTGGCCGCCGCCGCCTTCGCCGTGCTCTCGATCAGCCGCGGGGTGCTCGGCTTCACCGCCAACGCGGAGCAGCTGGTGCTGCCGCCCGCGCTGGCGGGAATGCTCGCGCTGCTCCGGGGCGTGCAAGCGCCGCGGCGCTTCTGGTTCTTCCTGTCCGGCCTGCTGCTCGGCGTCGGTTTCCTGATGAAGCAGCACGGCTCGTTCTTCATCCTCTTCGCCGCCAGCTACCTGCTCTATCTGGACTGGGAGGGCCGCGCTTCCCTCTGGCGGACCGCGCTCGCCCGCTGGCTGCCGTTCGCTGCGGGCGCACTGCTGCCCTTCGGCGCGACCTGTCTCTACCTGCATCAGGCCGGCGTCTTCGGCGCGTTCTGGTTCTGGGTCTTCCGCTACGCCCTCGAGTACGTATCGCAGGTGTCGCCGCTCGACGCGATCTCCTGGTTGCCGGGAAATCTGGCCAAGGTCGTCGGGCCCTGTCTCGGGCTCTGGCTGTTCGCCGGTGTCGGGCTCATCGCCAGCCAGCGCCGGCCCGCTGCGGAATCCGCCGGGATCTACCTGGGCCTGCTCGCGTTCTGGTCCCTGCTCAGCGTCGTCCCCGGGTTCTACTTCCGCCCGCACTACTTCATCCTGGCGCTTCCGGCGGTGGCGATCGCCGCGGCCCAGGGCCTCGACTGGGCGGGGCGCAGGCTCTTCGGCGCGGGGCCCGGCTGGAGGCCGGCCGCGGGCAGCCTGTTGCTGAGCGGGCTGGTCCTGCTCGACCCGATCCGGGTCGAGGCCCCCTACCTGTTCCAGTGGAGCCCCGAGCAGGTGTCCCGGCGCAGCTACGGGATCGAGCCCTTCCCGGAGTCGCTGGTGATCGCGGAACAGCTGAAGCGGCGCGCGGCGCCGGGCGATCGGATCGCCGTGATCGGCTCGGAGCCGCAGATCTACTTCTACTCCCAGCTGCGCTCGGCGACCGGGTACCTCTACACCTACTCCCTGATGGAGGTCCAGCCGTTCGCGCTCGCCATGCAGGAGCAGATGATCCGAGAGGTGGAGCTGAACGCTCCCGCGTTCCTGGTCCACGTCCACATCGACGGCTCCTGGGGCGAGCACGCGCAATCACAGCAACACATCTTCGAGTGGCTCGAGCGCTACCAGGAAGGCTTCGAGCGGATCGGCCTGGTGGTGCTGGAAGGCGAGGACGCGATCCTCACCCGCTACTACTGGGACGAGGCGGCACGCCAGCAGGTCCTCCCCGCGGCCGAGCAGAGTTGGATCGCCATCCTGAAACGGAAGCCGCGCCCGGCAGCAGACGCTGCGCGCGCAGCGACGCGAGCATCCGCCGGGCGGCGATCGCATGGGCCTGCGCGTTCGGATGCTGGTCGACGGGCGAGTTGATCCAGCGCTGGATCGGCTCTCCCGCGAACCAGCTCGCGGTCTCCTCGACCGAGGCCGGCGCCAGGGCGCTGCGCATGGCGGCCAGCAGCTCGGCGTGGCTCGCATCCAGCCGCCAGGTCCAGAGGTACGCCGCGAAGCCCAGATCGCGCGCTCGGGACTCGTCCGCCAGCGCCCGCAGCGCGTCCATCGACGCGTCCCAGCCGGGCTGGCCGGGTCGCCCGGGAACGCTCCGCGCCGGCGTCTGCTGATGGACGTGGACGAGCAGGCGGTAGAGCCAGGCCCGCTTCAGGAAGGGCATCAGGATCCGCGCGAGGAGAGGCCCCTGGCCGGAGCCGTCGTCCTGCGGACTCCAGACCGCCAGGGCCGGGACCACGTCGTTGGTCGCGTAGACGAGCAGGACGAGGTCCGGCTGGAGCGCGAAGCCGTGCTTGCCGAGCCAGGCGCGCTCGAGGACCGTGTTGTAGCTACAGACCCCGGTGTTGATCACGCGTACGGGGCGCTCGAGCTCCTCCGCGAGCAGCCGCTGCAAGACGGACGAGAAGGTCTTCTCCTGCTCGACGCCCCAGCCGAACGCGACCGAGTCGCCGAGCACCACCACCCGCAGCTCCCGGTTCGTTTTGGGCGCGATCGGATCGTCGCGCAGACCCAGCTCGTTGTAGCGGACCTCGACGCCCTGGTAGCGGCGGGTGGTCGAGCGGGGATGGCGGTAGACCAGATCGGCATCCGGCACGCGGTCCCTCGCGTAGCGCGACATCTCGCCGTAGTAGGAGATTCCGATCGGGTCGAAGACGCGAAGGAAGAGCTCGGCGCCCAGCAGCGAGGCCAGCAGCGACAGCGGGAGGAGCAGCAGCTCGCGCCGGCGAGCTTGGATCCAGCCCACCAGCGGAGGCGCGTTGCCGATCGCGAACCCCGCGCAGACGGCGAGCAGGGCGGCCAGCAGCGCCGCGTAGCCAAGCGAGTAGCGCCCGAGGACGTCCGGAGCCTCCGAGCGGTGCAGCGCCAGGGCGGCGAACGCCGCCCATGCCAGCAGCGTCGCGCAGGCCCAGAGCACCCGGAAACCCCTGGTCGGGGCAGCGCTGGCGGACACGCGGAGTCACCTCCGGCGCTGGCTTGCTGCGCGGCGGAAGACCATAGAGCGCCGGTCCCGGCGCCGCGAGGAGGCGCGCGCAGCGCCAGCTTGTAGAATGCGCCCATGTCGCGGCGGGTCGGGACGATCGGCGTGGGCCTGGCGGGCAACCCCGCGATCGCGCACCTGAGCGGCGTCAATACGCTGGGCGGCGGCGATCCCGCCTGGGACATCCGCAGCAAGCTGGATACGCAGTTCGGTGCCGGAGCCTTCGACGCGGCCGTGCAGCGCGCGCTCGACACCTGGGCGGCGGCCGCCGATCTCGAGTTCGTGCAGTTGGCCGATTCGGGCGGGCCCTTCGCGGGCGCCGGTCTTCTCGCCGGCCTGGGCGCCAGGGCGCTGCGCCGGGCGGGTCTGCTCCGCCCGCGGTGAGGGGCCCGGTGAGCTCTGGGTCGGTCTCCGTCGTGATCGCGGGCTACAACGCCGCGGTCACCCTTCGCGCGACGCTGGAGAGCGCCCTCGCGCAGACCCACCGGCGCCGCGAGATCATCTTCGTCGACGACGGCTCCACCGACGACACCGAGTTGCTGCTGGCGCCGTTCTGCTCCCGGATCCGCGTGATCCGCCGCGAGCACGCGGGGCTCGCCGCCGCCCGCAATGCGGGAGTCGCCGCCGCGGACGGCGACTACCTCGCGCTGCTGGACGCTGACGACCTCTGGACGCCGGACAAGCTGGCCGTCCAGCTCGAGGTTGCGCGCCAGGCGCCAGACGCGGGGCTGATCGCCTGCGACGGAGTCGAGTTCCAGGACGACCGCGTGCTCCGCCAACGGCTGCTGGTGGGGCCGCTGGCCGCCCGGCTCGATGCCTCCCGACAGGGCCTGGTGTCGGGACGCTTCCATCCGCAGATGCTCCTGGGCAACCCGATCTCGTGCCCGGCGCAGGTCCTGATCCCCCGGCGGGTCGTCGAGGAGATCGGCGACTTCGGCGATTTCAGCGCCCAGGACTACGACTACTACCTCCGGATCGCGCAGCGCCATCCCGTGGCCCTGCACCGCGACCTGCTGACCTGCTGGCGCTATCGGCCGGAGGGGATGTCGGGCCCCCTCGAAGGGCGGCAGCTCTGCTGGGATCGCATGGAGCTTCCCGTGCTCCGGCTGCATCGCAGCCGCTGCGCGGGGGAGGAGCGCCGGCTGCTGGACCGGAGGACGCGCAGGCTGATCCGCGGACTGGCGCAGCACGCGGTCGAACGCGGCCGCCAGGGCGAACGCGCCTGGGCGCGCCGGGAGCTGGTCGCGCTGCTCGGCGCGCGCCCCTGGCGGCCGACCGCGCTGCGCTACTGGGTCCAGCTCGAGGCGCAGGGCCCGCTGCGCGCCGCCGCCGCCCGGGCGTTCCAGGCCCTGGGCCGGATCGGAGCGCGCTAGCGTGGCATGCATGCGAGGCGAACGCGGACGCACCGGTTGGGGGGGGGCCTTCGGCCTGCGAGCCGCCGCGCTGGCGCTCGTCGCCGGCCTGGTGGCGCTCTACGCCTTCGCCCCGCAGGTCGAGACGCGCGTGCTGGACGAGCGGGCCCGCGCGGGAGCGGGCGGGGAATTCATCGCCCTCGGAGACGGCGAGGTGCACTACGAGCTGGCGGGGCCGGAAGGCGCGCCGGTGGTCGTCCTGCTGCACGGCTTCTCGACGCCGTATCTGATCTGGGATTTCAACTTCCCCGCGATCGCCGCCGCCGGCTATCGGGTCCTGCGCTACGACCTCTACGGCCGCGGCTTCTCCGACCGCCCCGCGACGGTCGACTATGGCCCGGAGCTCTTCGATCGACAGCTCCTGGAGCTGATCCAGAAGCTGGGGCTGAGGACGCCCCTGACACTGGGCGGCGTGTCGATGGGCGGCGCGATCTCGGTGCTCTTCGCCGAGCGTCACCCCGAGCTGGTGAACGGCCTGATCCTGGTCGATCCGGCCGGATTCCCGATGCCCACACCGCCGGCGCTGAAGCTGTTGCGGGTGCCGGGGCTCGGCGAATACCTGATGCGCCTGCTGGGGGACCGTTCGATCCGGGCCGGGATGGCCTCGAACTTCTTCGATCCGTCGCTGCTGCCGGCCTTCGCGAGCAAGTTCGCGGTGCAGCTCGAGTATGCAGGGTTCCAACGCGCGCAGCTCTCGACCCTGCGCCACATGCCGCTCGAGACCCTGGAGGCGAGCTACCGGACCGTCGGCGCGGCGGGGACGCCGGTGCTGCTGGTCTGGGGCGAGGCGGATACCGTGATCCCGTTCGAGACGAGCCAGCGGGTGAAGGCGGCGATTCCCCAGGCGGAATTGCTCGCCGTCGAGCGAGCCGCGCATACCCCGAACTACGAGCGGCCCGAGGTGGTGAATCCGGCCATCCTCGGCTTCCTCGCGCGCAGCGCGGCTCCTCGCTAGCAGTCCCCGCTCCCCGGCGTGCTCTGGCGCGCGCTCGGCCAGCAGCGCCGCGGACTCTTCGCGCAGCAGCGAGAGGCCGCGAGCCGTGACGAAGCAGCCCGGACCGCCAGCTGATAGCGTCGGCCGCGCATGGACGCCGGACGCATCTCGCGGCTGCTGCTTCTGCTGGCGGGCTTCGGCCTGCTCGCCGTCGCATGCGTCTACAACGAGCTGCTGCTCGGACTCGTGATCCGACCGGGCAAGTTCGGACCGGCGCGCGTCGCAGGGGTGCGATCCGGCCAGCTCCTGCTGCTGGGGGCCGGCGCCGCCCTGCTCGCGACGGCGGAGCTGGCGCGGCGCATCCCGCCGCTCTCGCGCGTCCTGGCGCGGCCTTCGGCGCCGGGTCTCCTGCTGGCCCTGCTGGCGATCTCCTTTCCGCTCTTCGTGGCGGAAGTCGTGCTGCGTCCGTTCGCGAAGCTCGACCCGCTCACGACCCTCTACCGGTCCGATCCCGAGCTGGGTTGGAAGCACCAGCCGGGCACGCACACCTGGGGCGGCTCGCGGATCACGATCAACGCCCAGGGCCTGCGCGGTCCCGAGCTGCCCCTGGCCAAGCCGGCCGGAAGCTTCCGCATCCTCTGGCTGGGCGATTCGGTCCTGATCGGCGACAAGGTGGCGGACGACGACCGGATCTTCCCGCAGCTCGTCGCGAAGCGGCTCGCGTCGAGCGGGTCGGCGGGAGTCGAGACCGTGAACGCCGGCGTGTCGGGGTATTCGCCCTGGCAGGAGGCCGCGTACCTCGAGAAGGAGGGCCTCCGCTACGGGCCGGACCTGATCGTGGTGGTCTTCACGCTCAACGACGTCACGGAGCCGCTCGAGCTGAGTCGATTCGGCGGGCCCGGGGAGGGCTGGCAGCTCGGCCACTCGTCCGCGTCACGCCTGAAGCACCTGCTGCGGCAGAGCAGCATCTTCCATTTCGGGCGCAAGCTCCTGGGGCGGCTCCGCTTCGGCGCGGACAGCCGAACGGGCGCGCGCGAGGTCGAGGTGCTCGGCGTGCGCTCGCTGGTCGAGGCGCCGGACACCCCGCGCGTGCGGGAGGCCTGGGCGGTGGCGCTCGCGGATCTCGGACGCATCCTCGACACCGGCAAGGCCCATGGCATTTCGGTGGTCCTCGTCGCTTCCCCCTTCGCGTTCCAGCTCGCGGAGCCCGCGCTGCCCCCGGTGCCGCAGGAGACCCTCGCGCGCTGGGCGCGCGAACGGGGCGTCCCGCTCTTCGACCTGCTGCCTCCGCTGCGCGCGATCGCGAGCGAGAACGGGCTCTCCTCCGACGATCTCTTCATCGACCACTGCCACTACACCGTGACAGGACATGAATGGGTGTCACGCCTCGTCGGGGACTGGCTCCGCGGAGTAGTCGACCGCGACGATCTCTAGCTCTTCCACGCCGCGCGGCGCGCGCAGCGCGACGCGGTCGCCGACCGCGCGTCCGAGCAGCGCGCGCGCGAGCGGCGAGACGAAGGCGACGCTGCCGCGCGAGGCATCGGCCTCGTCGACCCCGACGATCCGGTAGCGGCGCAGGCCGGCGTCGCCGCGGACGCTGACGGTCGCGCCGAAGCGGACGGTGTCGCTCGGCCCCCCCGGCGGCGGCACCCGCTCGGCGCTGGCGAGCCGCTGCTCGAGGTCGGCGCGCCGCTGCGCGAGCGCGGCGAGGGCCTGCGTCCGGCCCGTGTCCTCGGGCGCCCGCTCGGCCGCGCTGCGCAGGGCCAGCAGCGCCGCGAGCTCCTCGTGCAGCAGCGCGAGACCGCGCTCGGTGACGTAGTTCGGGATGCCCTCGGGCAGCGGCGCGCGGGGCGGGACGACGCGGGGCGGCTCTGCCGCTTCTTCGTCGGTGAAGGCCTTGCTCACGGGGCCAGGATGCCACACCGGAAACGCGGCAGGCCCGGCCACGGCACTCTCAGTTGCCGTGGCCGGGCCGCCGGTCTCGATGGACTCCGCTCGCCTTCGGCTCGCTGCGCGCTTCGCTTGCGCGCTAGTGGCGTCCGTGATTCCGGTAGTGCCGCCACCAATGCCAGCCATGCCCGCGGCGGCGCGGATCGGCCACTGTCGAGTCGTGCAGCGGCCCCTGGTCGACGCAGTCGTCGCTGCGCCGCCAGCCCGGGCGCGGCACGCAGACCGTCACCTCACCCGAGCAGGAGCCTCCGCGCCCGTCGTCGGCGCTGAAGGCCAGGTGGTAGACGCGCCCGTCGCCGCGCTCGCGGCTCTCCGCGCGCAGCCGCACGGTCTCGCCGCCGACGCCCAGCGCATCCGCCTTGACCGGTCCGCACATCAGCGTGTCGACCGGCTCGTCCTGGAAGACCGCGTCCACCGCGATCTGGACCGGATCGCCGTCGGGGTCGCTCACGCCGAGCACCGCGACCTCGCGGAAGCGGCGGTCGGGGCGCAGCATCATCCCGGGCGACGCCGCGGCGGTGCTGCAGTCGGGCGCCGAGTTGCTGGGGGGCACGACCACGTCGCACTCGTCCGGGAGCCCGCTCGCGTCCGCGTCGAGGCTGCCCCCGCAGCCCGGGAAGGCCGCGCAGGCGGCGGTGAAGCCGTCGCACGAGAGATCGCAGGTGTCGGGAATCGCGTTCGCGTTGCAGTCCGCATCCCAGAAGGCCGTCGCCTCGGCCTGCGACGGGTTCGCGCTGCCATCGGCGAGGCTGGCCAGGATCCGGTCGACGCCCGCGCCGCTCCCGTCATAGGCGAACGTGGCGGCGCCGGTCGCGTCGCTGACGACGCTCTGCGCGGCGCCGGCGTGCGGCCCGGAGGTGACGGCGAAGTCGACCGGCGCTCCGGCCAGCGGCGCGCCGCCTCCGTCGACCACCTGCGCGGTGAGGGAGTGCTGGCCCGGCGGCACCAGGGCGGCCAGCGCGGGCCCGACCGTGAGGGTGGCCGGCGCCTCCGTGAGCACCAGCTGGTGTACCCGGGGCTCGCCGGCGAGGCTGAAGCGGACGTACTCGTTGCCGCGCGCGAGCCGGATCGTCTCCATGCTCACGCCGACCGCGAAGCGCCCGCCGGCCGCCGCGTTGATGGCGGCGATGGCTTCGGGCGTCAGCGGAAACTCGATCACCGCGCCGACGTCGGCGGGCGTCGCATAGCCCGCGGCATAGACCACGTCGCCTCCGAGGTCTGCGTAGACGTCGGTGCGGCCGGTCTGATCGAGGACCAGATCGGCGGGATCCGTGCTGACGTCGTAGATCGCGACGTACTCCATCGGGTCCGGGCCGAGGTAGGACTCGAGCTCGAGCCGTAACACGCCGGCGCCGGCGGGTCGGGTGAGCGTCGCGAGGTCGAAGACGAAGAAGGACCGGAACCGGACGGTGCTGGTGCCCTGTCCGACCAGGGTGTTCAGGTTCGCGGCCGTGTGGAGGCCGGTCGAGTTGTACCAGCCGCGAGACGAGGCATCGATGGTCTGGGCCGAAGCCGGGGAGCTCAGCGCCGCGGCCAGCGCGACCCAGGCGAGGGATTTCAGAGCCGTATGGGCCATGGAGCACCTTTCGCCGCACGCCGGGCGTGCGGAACCAGGGCCCCCCTCCGATCACGGCCGCCGGAACCGTCTGCACAGCCCCAGCGCCGCAACGACCTCCGGCCAGTTGGAGGATCGCCGCCCACGGCACCTTTCGGGGCCGCGGGCCTCATGTGTGATTTCGGCCACACATCGGCCCAGGAATGTGACGAATGTCACAAAATAGACGGAATCTCGGAAATCGCGACGACCCGGGTGGTCGGTTCGGGGTGCCGCTGCGCCCCCACCCAGCGCAGGCACATGGTGCCCCGGCGGTGGCCGGCGGTCTCGATCCAGTTCGGGACGCCCGGATCCCGGTGGGAGACGACCAGGCGCACGGAGCCGTCGGGGCGGGCCCGCACCTGCGCGTGGTTGAGCGCGATCCGGTGGTAGCGGTAGTCGAGCGACTCCATCCAGTGATTGTTCAGCTGGAAGTTCCAGTACTCGCAGGGTGGCGGGGTCACGTCGATCAGCAGAGCCTCGTCGGGAGCCAGCTCCCAGTAGCCGTGGAAGTAGAGGATGTTCGGGTCGCCGTGGGCGGCGGCAGCGACCGCGGGGTCGAACTTCGGGAGCTGATTCTTGAGTGCGGCGAAGCCCTCGGCCCAGTCCGCGAACAGGCCGGCGGTTCCCGCCACGTAGGCGGCGGCCGCCTGCAGGCCGCGGTCCACGAACTCGGGCGTGACCGGCTGGGGCCCCCCCTGGCTCCCGACGCGCTCGATCGAGAGCTCCGCGATCCGCTCGCGGCTGCGGTCCTGGAAGGTCTGGCGCACGATGAAGAGCGAGGTGTCGGGCTCCATCCGCAGCCAGTTTCGCGGCTGCTCGCGCGAGGAGAGGATCATCTCGAAGGATCCGTCGGGCGCCAGCTGGAGCTGGCTGGCGTCGAGATAGCCGGTCTGTCCGCGGCGGCCGGCGGATCCATAGCCGCCCGCGTAGGTGCCGAAGCCGAGGTAGTGCACGGTCCCGCGCGAGCCTCGCACGCGGTAGTCGTGCTCGCCCGCGAGCGCCGCGCTTTGGTAGTAGTTGTCCGGGTTGTCGGCGCCGATCTTGACCGTCTCGTGCGCGGGGCGGCGCAGCACCGGAAACAGCGGGTCGGCGAACTCGAGGAAGGACTCCAGCGCGACGCGCGTGAGCCGCGACAGGTAGCGATGGCCCTCGGCGCGGTCGAAGGCGTCGCGCGGCGTCCCGTCGCGCAGCAGGACGCTTCCCGCGCGCTTCAGCGCATCGCAGAAGTCGGCCCAGGCGCGGCCGTCGAGGATGCGCTGCTGCGGGTCGGACTCCGGCATCAGCCGAGCGCGCCCTTGTCCCGCAGCGCGCGGATGCGCGCCTCGTCGTAGCCGAGCACCTCGCGCAGCACCTCGTCGGTATGCTCGCCGACGCTCGGCGCCCGCGTCGGCGTCGGCAGCTCCTCGCCCCGGAACTTGACCGGGAAGGGCAGCAGGTCGGCGCCGTGGCGCTGATGCGGATACCACGGGAAGCGGTCCTGGAACTGGGGATCGTGCGCGATCGTCCGCGGTGTGTTGACGGGCGCGATCGGCACGTTCTTCTGGGTCCCGAAGGCGATCCACGCGGCCGAGCTGCGGCCGGCGAAGATCTCGCGCAGCACGGCCTGAAGCTCGCGGTTTCCGCGCGCGTGATCGGCGTACTTCGAGCCCGGCCAGCGCTCGAAGAGATCCAGCCGCCCGACGGCCTCGCAGAAGTTCTTCCAGAACGCCTGCTCGGAGGCCATGAAGAGCACGTGCCCGTCCTTCGAGGCGTAGATCTGGTAGCGCACGCCCTCCTTCATGCCGGCGGTCCCCGGCGCCCGGCGCTGGTAGCCGTCGGCCTTGTTGCCGGTCACCTCGGAGGCAGGGCGCTCGTAGGCCTTCCAGCTCTCGATCCGGTACCAGTCCATGTAGGCGGCGGCGTCGGATTGCCCGATCTCGAGCTCGCAGCCGACGCCGGTAGCGCGCGCGCGCAGCACGCCCGCCAGGATCCCGAGCGCTCCGAAGAGCGGCCCGGCGTGCATCCCCATCGAGGGATGCTCGGGGATGTAGCAGTAGCCCTCCTCGTCGGTGGCCGGGTTCACCAGCCCGGCCCAGGTGTCGAAGGCGATGCCGTGCGCGGGAAGATCCTGGTAGGGCCCGGTCATGCCGTAGCCCGAGACGTTGCAGAAGACGATCCGCGGATTGACCTCGCGCAGCTGCTCGAAGCCGAGGCCGCGGCGCGCCAGCGAGCCCGGGCGCATCGCCTCGGCCACCACGTCCGCGCCGCGCACCAGCTCGAGGAAGACCGCCACCGCTTCGGGCTTGCGCAGGTCGAGGACGGCGCTGCGCTTGCCGCGGTGGACGTGGAGGTGCAGCAGCGAGACGCCGCCCACGATCGGCCAGGTCATCTCGCGGATGTAGTCGCCCTGTGGCGACTCGATCTTGATCACCTCGGCGCCGAGATCGGCGAGGTGGGTGGTGACCGCGCCGGGCCCGAGCAGCGAGCACTCGATCACGCGCAGCCCCGAGAGGGGAGGGCGGGTCGCGCTCATGCCCGGCTCAGACCCCGGCCCGGTAGGGCGGGGCCTCGGGATCGAGCACCAGGGCCGCGACGCGCTCCTCCAGGTAGCGCGTATCCCACCAGGTGATCTGGAGCTGCTTGGCGCGGCGGAAATAAAGCTGGATGTCGTACTCGATCGTGAACCCCACGCCGCCCCAGACCTGCTGACACATGGCCGTGACGTCCCGCCAGGTCTGGCAGGCGAACAATTTCGCCATCGGCGCCAGGCGCGCGATCGACCTCCCCGCCGTACGGGCCCAGGCCGCCTCGTAGACCAGCGTCCGGCCGCCGTCGACCAGGGTGGCGGCGTCCGCCAGGTAGTGCGAGATGGCCTGGAAGGCGCCCAGCGGCTTGTCGAACTGCTCGCGGTCCTTCGCGTACTGGACGGTGATCTCGAGGGCGCGCTCGGCGCCGCCGATCGCGAAGGCGGCGAGCAGGATGATGGCGTCGTGCATCACCCGGTCCCAGGTGGCCCAGCCCGAGCCGGCCGCGCCGATCCGGCTCTCGGCGGGCACGCGCACGCCCGCGAAGCGGACGTCGTACTGGGTGTCGGCGGCAAGGCTTCGCTGCTGCTTCAGCGAGACGCCCGTGGCCGCGGGATCGACCAGGAAGAGGCCGAGGTCCTCGTCGGCGGGGCCCGTGCGCGCCAGCACCAGCAGACGGGTGGCGGAGCTCGCGAAGAGGACGTGCCGCTTCTCGCCCGTGAGCAGGAAGCCGCCCGGCGAGGGCTCGGCCCGCAGCTGGACGCCGCGCGGCCCGAAGCCGCGGCGGGGCTCGAGCCAGGCGGGCGTCAGGATCGCCTCGCCGGAGGCGAGCTTCGGGAGCCAGTCCCGCTTCTGCTGCGGGCTGCCGGCGGCGAGGATCGCCCCGGCGCCCAGCACCGCGCTCGGAAAGTGCGGCGAGGGCGCCAGCGAGCGGCCGAACTCCTCGTACACGAGCGCGGCCTCCAGCAGCGACTGCGCCGAGCCGCCGTACTCCTCCGGGATCAGGAGGCCGAGCAGGCCGAGCTGGCCCTGCTGCTTCCAGAACTCGTCGGTGTAGCCCTTCGGATCGTCCTCCATGCGGCGCACGGCCGCCGGCGGAGCGTGTTCCGCGCAGAGTCCGCGCACCATCTCGCGCAGCGCGATCTGCTCTTCGCTGAAGTCCAGATTCACGGTGTCCTCCTTCGGGGCGGCGGGCGCCGGCGGCTCACGGCCGCCAGCGGTCGCCCTCGAGCTTCCAGGGGTTGTGGGCGGCGTCGGCCGGGAGCGAGACGCGCGCCTGGCACTCGGTGCAGATGCGCCCCTCGACCGAGAGCGTCACGGCCAGATCGACCCAGCCGCAGCCGGCCGCGTCCTCCGTCACCTTCTCGACGCGGGCGTGAAACAGCATGCGGTCTCCCGGGAAGACCGAGTCCTTCATGCGGAAGCGCATGCGGGCCAGGCGCCCGTGGGGCCCCGTCCAGTCCGTGAGGTAGCGCTCGAACCAGGCGGCCTGGTTCGGCGTGTTGAGGAAGATGTCGCGCACGCCGTTGCGCTGCTGCGCGAAGTCCTTGTCGTGGTGCATCGGCCGCCAGTCGCGGGTCGCGAGCGCGCCGAGCACCACGGTGGTCGCGGTCACGTCGTAGGCGAGATCGGGAAGCGCGTCGCCGGCCTTCACGTCGCCGAGGAGGAGCTTCGGGGAGATCGGCATCAGGCGCCCCTCCGGTAGCCGAACCCGGTGTAGCTCTCGGTGCCGACCGGTTGGCCGTGCTGGTTCAGGTACTCGACGTCGATCACCCAGAAGCGGCCGAGGCCGAGCTTGGTGCGCTTGGGCGGAGAGATCGAGCGCAGCACCTGGCAGGTCTCGAGGCGGTCGCCCGGCCGCACCGGCTCGTAGAACACGATGGTGTTCTCCGTCATGATCGCCTCGGGGAGGTCGAGCGCCTGCTTCAGGTCGAAGTGGATCTGGAGGGGCTGCGAAGCGCCGCTGCGCTGCGGCGCCCAGTGATGGGGTCGGAACCAGACCGACAACATGCTCGGTGGGGCGATCCAGCCTCCCGTGATGTCGCCCGCCGCCTTCTCGTCCCAGTAGATCGGGTTTCCGTTCTCGACGGAGGCGCAGCTGGTGAGCACGTAGCCGCGCTCCACGTCGAACTCGCCCACCTGCTGATAGCGCCGCTGCCCGATCCAGGCCTGGACGGCTTCGGGAAGCTCGCCGAGCTCTTCCGACACGTTCACTCCTCTCATCGCCTAGGCGACGGTTCCTGCGCCGAGCAGGGCTTCGATCTCCGCCGCCGGATAGCCGGCGGCGCGCAGCAGCGGCTCGGCGTCGCTCGCCTCGGCGCCTCGCACCCGCGCCACGGAATCCGGCCGCGCGGCGCCGGCCAGCACCGGCGCGAGCTGCCGGAAGCGGCCGTGCTGCGGTTGCTCGACCTCCCCGATCACGCCGCGCGCCCGGAACTGGTCGAAGCGGGGCAGCTCGGACACCGAGAGCACGGGCGCCACGCAGGTGTCCGCGGGCGCGAGCTCCGCCACCCAGGCGTCGCGGTCGCGGGTGCGGAAGGCCGCGGCCAGCTCGGCGCGGATCAGGTCCTGTTTCGAGTCGTCGTATTGGTGCGCGATCCAGCGCTCGAGGCCGAGCGCTCGGCACAGATTCGCCCAGAAGGCGGCCTCGATCGCGCCGACCGCGAGCCAGCGCTCGTCGCGCGTCGCATAGACGCCGTAGCAGGCGAAGCGGCCGCTCAGCACGTCGTGGCCGGGCGCGGGATCGGCGCCCGTCGCGAGGTGCTCGTCGAGCAGCAGCGCCATCAGCGAGAGCACGCCCTCGGCGACGGAGACGTCGAGGAACTCGCCGCGCCCGGTGCGCGCGCGGCGCAGCAGCGCCGCCAGGATCGCGATCGCCGCCTGCATGCCTCCCGCCGCGGCGTCGGCGATGCTGGCGCCCGGGAGCTGGGGGGCGCCGCCCTCGCCGCGTCCGCTCATGTGCAGGAAGCCGCCCACCGCGAGGTAGTCGAGATCGTGGCCGGCCCAGCCCGAGGCCGGGCCGGTCTGCCCGTAGCCGGAGGTCGAGCAGTAGATGATCCGGGGGTTGACCCGACACGCATCGGCGTAGCCCACACCAAGCCTGCTTGCGACGCCCGGCCGGAAGCTCTCGAGCACGACGTCGGCCTGCCCGACCAGCCTGAGAAAGGCCTCGCGCCCCTCGCGGGCCTTGAGGTCGATCCGGATCCGCCGGACGCCGCGCCCGGCGCCGTAGGCCCAATGCGCGGGCTCGATCTGGAGCGCCGCCTTGCGCGGCGAGCCGACCTTGACCAGCTCGGCGCCGTAATCGGCGAGGATGCGCGCGCAGCGCGCCGCGGGCCCGACCGTCGAGAAGTCGAGCACGCGGATGCCGTCCAGCGCGGCTGCCGGCGGGGCGGCGCTCATGCGGCTCAGAAGTTCTTCGGCAAGCCGAGCTTGCGCCGCGCGATGATGTTCTTCTGGATCTCGGAGGCGCCGCCGCCGATCGTATCGATCACCGAGTAGCGGTAGCTCATCTCGGGCCGCCCGCGCAGCGGTGCGTCGCCGGTGTGCACCCGCAGCTGCCCGCCCGCCCCCGCGATGTCGACGGCCGCGTTCGCCACCCGCTGCGAGAGCTGGGTGGCGTAGAGCTTGTACTCCGAAGCCTCGACGGTGGGGGGCTTGCCCTTGGTGGTGGAGGCCGCCACGAAACGCAGGCCGAGCACGCGCGCCACCTCGCACTGGGTGGCGAGCTGTGCGATCCGCTGGCGCACCACCGGGTCCTCGCGCAGCGGCTGGCCGTCCCGCTCCTCGCTCTTCACGTATTCGACCACCTCCTCGAACTTCTGCTCGATCGGCGAGAAGGTGAACATCGTGAAGCGCTCGAGGTCGAGGGCCTCCGAGACGTACTGGAAGCCGCTGCCGCGCTGACCGACCAGGTAGTCGTCGGGGACGAAGACGTCGTTGAAGAAGACCGTGTTGGTGCGCTCGTCGCCGATCGTCGGGGTGGCCTGGATCGTGAGCCCGGGGTGGTTCATCGGGATCAGGAACAGGCTGATGCCGTCGTGCTTCGCCTTCTCCGGGTCGGTGCGGGCGCCCAGCCAGTACCAGTCGGCGAAGTGCGCCGAGGTGGTCCAGATCTTCTGGCCGTTGAGCTTCCAGCCGCCCGGCACCTTCTCGGCCTTGAGCTGCATGTTGGCCGCGTCGGAACCGGCCTGGGGCTCGCTGTAGCCGACGGCAAATTCGATCTCGCCGCGCACGATCTGGGGCAGGAACTCGCGCTTGAGCTTGTCGCTCGCATGGCGGATCAGGGTCTTGCCGACGATGCCGGCGCCCTTGCCGATCTGCGGGGCGCCGCGGCGGGCGAGCGCCTCGTTGAGCAGGTACTCGTAGACGCCCTGCTTCTCCTGGCCGCCGTACTCCTTCGGCCAGGTCATCCCGATCCAGCCCCGCGCCGAGAGCTGCTTCATGAAGGCGCGCCGGGCGGGCGTGTCGACGATCTGCGCCATGTTCTCGCGGGTCACGTCGGCCACCTCGGGCGTCGCGTGCGCGTCGAGAAACTTCTCGACCTCTTCGGCGAAGGCGCGCTCTTCGGGGGAGAACTCGAAGTCCATGGGGATTCCTCCGGGGTCGTCGGCTAGCGCCGCGGCGCGGCGCGCAGCTTCGCGCTCGCCTCTCGTTCGTGGTGGATCGATTCGGACATGCTGGCGCGGGCGCCCTGGCGCAGGGCCGTCTTGGCGGCGGCCAGCACCTCGGGCCGGGATTCCAGCATCGCGCGCGCCAGGGCGCGCGCCTCGTCGAGGAGCGACGCCGCCGGCACCACGCGGTTCACCAGCCCGATCTCGGCGGCCTCCGCCGCCGGGATCACGCGCGCCGTGAGCACCAGCTCGAGCGCCTTCGCGATTCCGACCAGCTGGGGCAGCAGGTGGGTGCTGCCGAGGCCCGGGAGCAGGCCCAGCCTGGCGAAGGTGAGGCCCAGCTTGGCCGTGTCGGCGGCGATCCGGATGTCGCAGGGAAGCGTCATGGTGACGCCGACCCCGATCGCGGCGCCGTTGATGGCGGCGATCACCGGTTTGGGGAACTCCAGCAGCTCGAGCGGGAGCACGCGCACGAAATCCTCTTCGCCCAGCCGGGGCTTCCCGCTGGCGGCGGGTTCCGTCTGGTGCGCGCGCAGCGCGTCCAGATCGACGCCCGCGCAGAAGCCGCGGCCGGCGCCGGTGAGGATCGCGACGCGGACGCCGGCGTCCGCGCGGATCCGGGCGAAGGCGTCGACCACCTCCTCGCCCATTTCGAGCGTGTAGGCGTTCAGCTTCTCCGGACGGTTGAGCGTGATGGTCGCGATGCCGTCTGCGACTTCGTAGAGGATGTTCTGGTAGGCGGCGCCCATCTCGGTCTGCCTCTGCCCGGCTGCTCGGCTAGCGCGCCAGGATCGCGATGCCGCAGGCCGTCGGATGGCCGCCGATGTTGTGGCTGAGCGCGACGCTCGCCCCCTTCACCTGACGCGGCCCCGCCTGCCCGCGCAGCTGGAGCACGTTCTCGTAGAGCATGCGGACGCCCGTGGCGCCGGTCGGGTGCCCGAAGGCCTTGAGCCCGCCGTCGGTGTTCACGGGCAGCTCGCCGCCGGGCGCGAAGGTCCCGCTCGCGATGTGCTCCTTGGCGCTGCCCTTCTCGCAGAAGCCGAGGTCCTCGTAGGAGAGCAGCTCCGTCAGGGTGAAGCAGTCGTGTACCTGCGCCACGTCGATCTCGCGCCGCGGATCGGTGATGCCCGCCTGCCGGTAGGCGTCCTGCGCCGCGAAGGCCGTCGGCTTCCAGGAGAGGAAGTCGTTGCTGGGATCCTTCTGCGGGTTCGGCCCGGCGAAGACGGTGACTCCGCGCACCGAGATCGGATCCGGCCGGAAGCTCTTCGCGAGGTCGGCCCGCGTGAGGATCACGGCGGCGGCTCCGTCCGTCTGCGCGGCGCAGTCGTAGAGGCCGAACGGCCAGGAGATCATGCGCGCGCCGAGCGCCTCTTCCAGGGTGATCTCGCGCTTGAGGAACGACTTGGGGGCCAGCGTGCCGTTCTTGTGGTTCTTGACCGCGATCCGCGCCAGGTCCTCGCGGCCGGCGCCGTACTTCTCGAAGTAGGTGGCGGCGCAGAGCGCGAACCAGCCGGCCGGCGTCTGCGGCAGATCGCGCACCTGGTTCAGCATCACCGAGGGACCCGAGACGCCGCGGTCCTTCGGCTTGTCGTAGCCCACCACCAGCACGGTGTCGTAGACGCCCGCGGCGATCGAAAACACGCCGCAGCGGAAGGCGTCGGTGCCGGTGGCGCAGTAGTTCGAGACCAGCGTGACCGGCTTCCAGAGCTTGAGCGCGTCGCTGCACTCGTGGGGGCCCTTCTGCGAGTAGACCGATCCGGTGAAGACGGCGTCGATCCTGCGCTGCGGATCGTCGATGCCGGCGTCCGCGTACGCCTCGTAGGCCGCGTCCACGATCATGTCCGACGGCGACTGGTCCCAGTTCTCGCCGAACTGGCAACAGCCGACCCCGACGATCGCCACCTTGTCGCGCAGACTCTCGGCCATCAGGCGTCCCCCTCCGGAACCGGCGTCGCCTTCCAGTAATAGTTGGGCCGGCCGCCCACCTGGTGGATCCGGCGGAAGACCAGCTCGACCGGGAGCCCGGGCCGCGCCTGCTCCGGCTTCGCGTTCACCAGCTGGAGGTGGATGCGCGCGCCCTCCACCTCGGTGATGGTGACGATGGTGGGCGGCTCGGGGGTCGGGAAGAAGAAGTCGAAGGTGTAGGTCACGACCCGGCCCGTGTGATCCGAGAGCCGCACCAGCTCGAAATCGTCCTTGCGGAAGCAGGTCTCGCAGACGCGCTGGAGCGGGAACTGCACCTTCCCGCAGCCGCGGCAGCGCTGGCCCTTGAAAGACAAGTCCGCGTCTCGATCCCGGAAATGGATGGTGGCGGAGAGGCCGGCGTCGCGCGGCGGCTCGTATTCGCGCTCGCCGAAGCCGCGCGCGCGCAGGTATTGCTCGTAGCTGCGGACCGGGCGGCGGCGCGCGAGGTGCCAGGCCACGCCGCGGCGCGGCTCGAGCTTCTCGATCTGGCCGGTGACGCGCAGCGAGATCGCCTCCGCCCCGTCGCCGTAGCTGGCCACGATCAGGCGCTCGCCCGGCCGCGCCTGCTCGAGGGCGGCGGCCAGCAGCAGCGGCGCGAAGGCCGCGCCCGCGTTGCCGAGCCGGCCGAAGAGCGGGTCCTCTAGCTGCTCTGCGGAGAGGCGCAGCGCGCGAGCCACCCCCGCGTGGCTGCGCGCATCGGGCGCGTAGAGGGCCGCGCGCATCGGCGCCGGGGGCGCGTCCGCCAGCTTCGCGAGCAGGCCGCGCACCGCCTCGACCAGGTTGGGATGGAAGCCCTCCTGGACCACGAACCGATCCTCCCAGGAGTGCACGAACGCGTCCTGCTGGGAGCGCCAGACGTCGACGATCTCGTCGGCCACCGCGTGCCAGGCCTCGAAGCCCGCGATCTCGTCCGCGTCGCCGATCAGGAAGGCCGCTGCGCCGTCGCCGAAGCCCTGCTCGAGTGCCGAGCCGGGGGCGCCCGGCCGACAGTCGCTCGCGATCACCAGCACGCGCCGGGCGGAGCCGGCGGCGACCGCGTCGGCGGCGGCGCGCAGCGCGCTGGTTCCCGCGCGCAGCGAGCCGGCGTGGTCGGCGGTGGCCACGTCGCGCCGCAGATCGAGCACCTTTGCCACCAGCGCCGCCGTCTGCTTCTCGAGGAAGGGATGCGTGGTGGAGGCGAAGAAGAGCGCGTCGACGCTGGCGCGGTCGAAGCCGCGCAGGCAGCTCGCCGCCGCCGCCACGCCCATCGTCACGCTGTCTTCGTCCGCCCAGGCCACCGCCCGCTCGGGTCCCTGCGCGTCCGGCCTGGCGGGCTTGCCCGCGAGCGTCGCGAAGCCGAGCCGCGTGGGCGGCACGTAGGCTCCGTAGGAGAGGATTCCCGCCATGGCGCCGCTCTCACTTCTCCCCGGGGCGCACGCCGGCGTAGAACGGGTACGGCTCCTTCATCAGCCCGAACGGCTCGAGCCGGTTTCCGAAGACGCCCTTGAAGTGCTTGCGCAGGTCCTCCACCGACCAACCCTCCGGCTTGAACATGCCGGTGCCGTAGCGCGGCTGCTCGAGGATCAGGGTCCGATCCGCGCCGGTGCCGAAGATCTGTCCCGTGACCCAGTTCGCTTCGTCGCTGCACAGGAAGGCCACGAAGGCGCCGTTGCGGTTCGGGTCGATCACCGGCAGCGCGACCTCCTTGCCGCCGATCCTGGCAGTGGCCGACATGCGCGTGGTGCCCGCCGGGCTGATCGCGTTGACGCGGATCCCGAAGCGCGCGAGCTCGCCGGCCCAGGTGTAGGTCATGGAGGCGATCGCGCCCTTGGAGGCGGAGTAGTTGGTCTGTCCGAAGTTCCCGAAGTGCGCGGCGGAGACGGTGTTCACGATGCAGCCGCCGGTCCCCTGGTCGCGCATGCGCAGCGCGGCTTCCTGCCCGCACAGGAAGGTCCCCAGCACGTGCACGCGCAGCACCTCGCTGAAGTCGTCGTCCGTCATCTTGAGGAAGGACTTGTCGCGGACGTTGCCTGCGTTGTTGACCAGGATCTGGATCGCGCCGAACGTGCTCACGCACTGCTCGATCAGGGCCCGGGCGCCCGCGCGCGTGCCGATGTCCTCGCCGCTGGCGACGGCTTTGCCGCCCTTGGCCGCGATCTCCTCCACCACCTTGCGCGCCTCGGTGAGGTCGACGTCGCAGACCACCACCGCCGCGCCCTGCTCGGCGAGGTGGAGGCAGTGCCCCCGGCCAATCCCGCGTCCGCCGCCCGTGACGACGGCGGCCCGGCCATCCAGCAGTCCCATTTCTCTGCCTCCAAGCTCGTTCGTGGGCACCCAGGGTATTTACGATACGCAGCGTATAGTAAATCCCCGGTCCGATCCAGGCCCGGGGAAGGCGGCCAGACCGAGATGGAGCGACCGGCTCCAGATGGATCCAAGCCCCGCGAGCGGGCGCTTCGCCAGCTGGCGCACGAGCTTCCCGTCCGCCCCGCCGCGAACCACCGACCGGAAACCACCGAAGCCTGGGCCAACCGGCCCGATCCCGACGCCCGTGGGCGCGACCGGACCGCCTTCCAACCTGGCCGTACGCGAAACGGCTGCTGGACGGTGGGATCCCCGGGTGAGGGGTTCCCATCAACATGCGCCATCCGCAAGCGGCGGTCCGCTACCGCAACATCCCGCTCCTAACCGTATGGTGTCAGATGCTCCGGTCCCGGCTCGTGGCGCGCGTCGATGTCCGCGGCTTCGAGCCGCTGCGCGTCACCAGCGGTCGCTCGTCGTAGCGCTCGCCCCGTCCGGTTCCAGCAGCAGAGCCCTCGTGTAGAACGCGTCGGGGGCGTCGCGCCCCTCGAGCGCCACGCCGACTGGGTGCAGCACCGCGAACGAAACCAATCGTTCCAGGCACCGCTCCTGATCCGCGGCACTCGATCCAGTGCGCCGCTCGAGGATGACCAGATGGGGAGCGTCGGAACGGTAGCGGGGGAATCGTGTCGCGAGCCATTGACGCCGCCCGGTGTCGTCCGGGAACTGGCAGACGCCGGGAAGGTTCACCACCTGCCAGCGGCGCGCGGCGGGGCACACGGCTTCGAGGAGCTGCCAGGATTCCGTGAGCACGTTGCTGCCGGCGGGAACCATCACTGCGAGCTGGTCGCAGAGCTCCATGACGTCGCGGCTGCGCGGGTACTCGCTGTGGAAACGCGGCATGCTGCCGGAGATGTCGCCGCGGCCGCGCAGAAGCGACACGTCGCGGCGAAGGTTGGGCGCGAGAGCCACGAGTAGCACCACGGCCGTGGCAAGGGCGGCTGCAGCAGCCGTGTGTGGCCCCTGCCCGCGCGCGCGGGCCAGCCCGCGAGCCAGCGCGCTTCCCAGAGCTGCGATGCCGCAGGCCGCCCACAGGGCGACGGGAAGCTCCGCGCTCTGGAAGGTGCGCATGAAGCGCCCACCGAAGTCGCTGATCAGACCGAAGAAGCCGGCGTGCATCGCGAGCCAGCTTCCCAAGAGCCAGAAGGCTGGACGCGTCGCGCGGTCGCGCGCGAGGACGACTCCCCCCAGAAGCGCAGCGACGAGAAGCGGAAGGGTGAAATACTCCGCGGCACCAGCAGTGTAGGCTGCGATCCGCTCGAACCCGTTCGGGGGGTAGAGGGAGACGGCTCCTCCGGTGGCGTAGGTCCCCGAGGTCGGGTGCCAGTCCAGGGCGTACCAATGCAGGCCGGCATAGACGATCGCCGGAAGGACGCTGACGGCGGCCGCCGCCGACATCGCGATTCCGCAGCGAAGCGCGCGCCCGAGCCAGCCCTCCTCGAAGCCTCGCGCCAGCAGCGCAAACAGCGCGGCCGCGAGGGCGAGCTGCTGCAGGAACCAGTTCACGTACATCGAGAGGCCGAAGAGCGCGCCGACGCCGAGCCACGCGCGAACCGATCTCCCAGGCGGCGAGCGGAGCGCACGCGCAAATGCCAACAGACACAAGGTCGTGGCAGCCGCTCCGAACAAGTGGTAGAAGGCCTGCACCGCGAAGAGGGCCTTGGCCGCCAGCAAGGAGAGAATCGCGACGGACACCACTCCCGTGGTCCGGGAGAGGCGAAGCGCGCGAGACAACGGGACCACGAGCGCTACGCCGATCAGGTCGCTCGCGATGGCGAGCAGCTTCGCCGCGCCGAGGCTGTAACCAGTGACCACGAGGCCCAGGGCCATGAGCGCCACGCTTCCGAAGCGCAGGAGCTCGGTGGGATACACGTAGACGCCCGAGGCCACGGCGAACAGGAGCGAGCCCTGGCGCCCGGAGAGGAGCGAGAAGGCGCTGGAGACATCGCCGCGAAGCGCCGCGGCGCCCACGGAGATCAGCGGACCGAGCTCCGTCGCCTGGAGGATGCGCCGCGCCCAATTGAGTCGCACGCCCCAGTCGAGGGAGGGATCGTAGTCGTCACGGAGCGCAGCCCGAAGCAGGATTCCCGCGGCCAGCGACAGGACCACGCCCAGAAGAGGCGCGGGCTTCGGGGCTCGCACCTCTAGCGCCTGCCGGTGTCCGAAGCGCCCGCGCCGTGGCACGCAAGCCGGCACCGGAGTCGAGACAGCGCGATGGAAGCCCCTGTCGACACTTCCGGGAACCCCGCTCAGCCACGATACCCAGCGCTCGGTGGCCTGACAAGACGGATGGCGCGCCGAGTCCGTCGCCTTTCGCTCGGCCCGCAACGAACGGGCTGACGATGCAGCGTTGGTCGCATCTCGCCCGCTACCTGGCGACGTCGGTCATTCGGCGGGTGCCCAGCGCCCACAGTCTCGTGTTCCCCGCTGCGAGGGATGGGCTCGAAACCACCGCAGGGTCGCGGTGTCGACCCGTGCGGCGCGCAGGGATGATGGCGCGTGCGAGAGGAGGTATCCTCGCGCCGTCTCGAGAGCCGGAGGAGTCTGTCGTTGGAGGCCGCCAAGGCAGACGTCAAGGAGTACTGGGAGGCGGCGCCCTGTGGCACGCGCGACACCCTCGACGTCGCCGAGCAGGAGCAGCACCGCGAGCTCGAGCGCATCCGAGACGAACGCGAGCCGTTCATCGCCGAGTTCGCGCGCTTCGCCGAGACGGCGAGAATGCGCGTGCTCGAGGTCGGCGTCGGGGCGGGCACCGATCACCTGCGCTTCGCACGCGCGGGCGCGCGGCTCTCCGGGATCGATCTGACCGAGGCGGCGATCGCGCTGACGCGGCGCCGCTTCGCGATGGAGGGCCTCACGTCGGATCTCCGCGTCGGAGACGCCGAGAGGCTTCCCTTCGAAGACGACAGCTTCGACGTCGTCTACTCGTGGGGCGTCATCCACCATACGCCGGACGTCCCGCGTGCGGCGCGGGAGGTCGTGCGCGTGCTCCGGCCCGGCGGGCGCTTCTGCGTGATGGTCTACAACCGCCGATCGTTGGTCGCGCTCCAGACCTGGGTCCGCTTCGCCGCGTTGCGCGGTCGGTTCGACCTGGGCATCCGGAATGCGATCGCGAACCACATGGAGAGCCCGGGCACGCAGGCATACAGCGTCGACGAGGCGCGCGCGCTCTTCCCGGTGCGCGACGTCCGGGTCGACACCCGGGTGACGGCCTACGACCTGCGCCTCGGACGCCGGCGCTTCCTGCCGCGCTGGACCTGGTCGTTGGTTCCGCCGTTCCTCGGGTGGTTCCACATCGTCAGCGGGACCAAGTAGCCACCGGCCCGATGCGCGATGCCCACTCGCCGTCGCCCGTGATCGCGCCCGCCGTCCCGGGCAGCTCGCCGGTCTCGGGAGATCGCGCAGCGGCGGCTCTCCCCTCGCTCGCAACCATCATCCTGACCTTCAACGAAGAGGACAACGTCGGCCCGGCGATCGAGTCGGTGCACCGGCTCGCACGCGAGATCTTCGTGGTCGACTCGTTCAGCACCGATCGCACGGTCGACGTTGCGGAGCGATACCGGGGCGTCGGCGTGCAGGTGGTCCAGCACGAGTTCGAGAACTACTCGGCACAATGGGATTGGGCGCTCCACAACCTCCCGATCCGTTCGGAGTGGATCCTCAAGCTCGATGCCGACGAGCGCGTCACGCCGGAGTTCGAGGCGGAGGTGACGCGCGTGCTGGCGCATGCCGCGGACGATCTCGGAGGCGTGTACTTCCGCCGGCGGCTCATCTTCATGGGCCGTCCGCTCCGCTGGGGAGGCATGGCGGGCTTCGACCTGCGGCTGTGGCGACGCGGGCGCGGGCGCTTCGACGGCCGCGCCGTCAACGAGCACGTGATCGTGGATGGGCGCAGCATCCGCCTGTCGTCGTGCGTCGAGCATCACGATACGAAGTCGCTGTCCGACTGGTGGGACAAGCACAACCGCTACTCGTCCTTCGAGGCGCTGAATCTGATCGAGCGGAGCCCGAGCGGCGCCGTGAGGCCGAGCCTTTTCGGGAATCCGGAGGCGCAGCGGATGTGGATCCGCGAGCGCTTCTTCTCGCACTCGTTGCGCTTCCTCGCGAGTGCCGCGCTGTTCTCGTATCACTTCTTCGCGCGGCTCGGCTTCCTCGACGGAACCCGCGGCTTCCAGGCGGCGTTCCTTCGCGCGAGCTTCTTCTACATGATCCAACTGAAGGTGCTCGAGTACAGGCGAACGGGGAAGGTGCCGACGGTGTCCTGGCCGGTCCGCGGCGCGCCGCATCCGAACCTCGCCGATCCCGGACGCCGCGAGCGCTGAGCTTCTGAGGCTCGGGCGCCGCGTCAGCGCGATCGCCGCCTCGGTCAGGTCGATGCCGGAGAGCCGCGCGCCCGCGCGTGCGAAGCGCAGGTGATCGGTGCCCGCGCCGATGCTGACCTCGAGCACGCGTTGCCCCGCCGTCTCGGAGAAGCGCGCAAACGCGGCGATGAACGGCTCGCGCTCGTCGCGGATCAGCTCGAGCTTCCGGTGCTGCTCCTGCTCGGCGACGTCGAGGGTGTCGCGCGTGCCGCAGGGCGCCGCTTCCCAGTATTCCTTGACGTCTGCCTTGGCGGCTTCCACCGGCAGCGTCCGCCGGTTCGCGCGCTCGAGAGCATCCCTGCGCGCCGCCGGGGTCGACACCGCCACGACGCCCTTGCTCGGGTGCCTGCGACTCCGGCAAGATCCGGGCGTTGCCAGCAGCCCCGCCGAGGCCCGAGACGCGAGGAGTAGCGTCGTGAGCGGAACCAGTTCGCCGCCCGCCGGCCCCGTTCCCGCCCGGATCAGCGAGCCCGTCGACGTGCGGCCCGCGGCCTCCGTCTGGGGCGGGCCGAATCCGGTAGAGCGGGACGAGCAGGTCGCCTGCTTCCAGCGCGAGGGGTTCGTGGTGCTGGAGGGCGCGCTGGGCCCCGCCGAGCTGGAGGAGCTCGACCGCGAGATCCGGCGCCTGAGCCGCGATCATGCCAGCCTGCCGCGCATCCGCGCGGGCTTCGAGCTGGAATCCGTCCAGGACGCCGAACGCGGCCTCCCGGTGTTTCGCAGGATCGGCGGAGTCACGGAGCTGTCCGAGGCCTTCGGCCGCCTGCTCGTGCATCCGCGCGTTCTCGATCTGCTGCACGACCTGATCGGGCCGCGGATCGAGCTGTGGCGCGACCTGCTGATGATGAAGCCCGCTCGCGTCGGTCGCGAGAAGCCCTGGCACCAGGACTCCGCGTACTGGCCGTGGCGGCCGATGCGGCTCGTCACGGTGATGACCGCGATCGACGCCGCGACGCCGCGCAACGGCTGCCTACAGGTGCTTCCCGGTTCGCACGGCGCCGCGCTTCCGCACCACGGCAGGGAGAAGCGCATCGACCCGACCCAGGAGCTGCAGGCCCGCACGCTCCACATCCCGCTCGCGGCCGGCGACATGCTCGTCTTCCACAGCCTGCTGCTGCACGCGTCGGAGCCCAATCGATCCGGGCAGGACCGGCGCGCCTGCTTCAACACCTACAAGTCGCCCGACCTCGTCTTCGTCGGCAGGCCCGACCAGCGGCGCGCCTGCTCGTTGGTGTCCGTGCGCGAGGCCTGACGCGTGCCTGGGCGCGACGACCCGTCTCCCATGCGGACCGGCCCCAAGGGCAGCTTCATCTTCATCCACATCAACAAGACCGGCGGCACGAGCATCGGCCAGGCGATCGGCCTGCCGGGCAAGCGGCACCTGACCGCCCGGCAGATCATCGACGTCGTCGGCGAGCAGGCCTGGGCGCAGGCCTACAAGTTCGCCTTCGTGCGCAATCCCTGGGACAAGGTCGTTTCGCAGTACGAGTTCCGCGTCCGCACCGACCAGAACCGGATGGGCGGGCATCGGATCTCGTTCCGGGACTGGATCCAGCGCACGATCGGCGGGCGCCCGGACGCGCGCTACATCGACCGGTCGCACCTCTTCCTGCCGCAGGTCGAATGGCTGACGGATCACGCGGGGCGGGTCGAGATCCAGCGCATCGGTCGCTTCGAGCAGCTGGCGCGGGACTTCGCCGGGATCTGCCAGGATCTCGGCATCGCTCCGGAGGTCCCCCATCTCAACCGGACCGCGGGACGGACGCACTACCGGGACTACTACGACGAAGAGACCGCCGAGCTGGTGGCGCGCTGGTATCGCGCGGACATCGAGCGCTTCGGATATGCGTTCGACGCGGCGCCCGAGGAGCCCCGCGCGGCAACGCTGGAAGCGGAGGTTCGTTAGAGAGCCGCGGCGACCTGCTGGGCCAGCCGCTCGCTGTGCTCCTCGCCGCTGCCGAAGAGCCCCGCGAGGGCCCAGGTGCGCTTCAGGTAGTAGTGGCAGGGCATCTCCCACGTGTAACCCATGCCGCCGTGCACCTGGATGCAGGCGCGCGAGTTGGCGAGCGCGGCGTCGCCGGCGACCACCTTGGCGGAGGAGACCGCGCGCGCGGGGTCTCCCGCCTCGGGATGGTCGAGCGTGGCGCCGGCCGCATAGGCCGCCGAGCGGGCCAGCTCCTGACGCACAAACATGTCAGCGAGCAGGTGCTTGAGGGCCTGGAAGGAGCCGATCGGACGGCCGAACTGCTCGCGGCCCTTGGCGTAGGCGGTCGCCAGCTCCTGGGTCGCCTCGGCGATTCCGAACAGCTGGGCGGCGATCAGCGCGCCGCCCTCGAGGCGCAGCTGCTGGGCCGCCTCCGGCCCGGCGATCCGCTCACCCTCGGGAAGCCCGGCCGCTTCGAAGATCGGCGTGAGGGGATCGAGCGGCGTCGCCACCTTTTCGGCGCGCAGGCTGCGCGGATCCAGCCGATGCACGCCGCCCGGCCGCAGCACCAGCAGGGCGTCGAGCTGATCGAGGTGCTCGACCAGGATGGGCTCGGAGCCCGGGAGCATGCGATCCAGCCCGCCCACCACGGCCTCGCCGCTGGCGGCGCCCTCGACCAGACCCGCGGCCAGCTGGCTCCAGACCAGCGGGCCGGGCAGCAGGCGCCGGCCCAGCTCCGCGAAGACCAGCACCGCCTCCGCCATGCCGAGGCCCAGGCCGCCGCCCGCCTCGGGCAGGCGCAGCTGGAAGACGCCCATCTCGGCCAGATCGCGCCAGAGCGTCCGGTCCAGTTCTTTGGAGGCGAGCTCGCCGAGCGCGTCGAGCGGCACCCGCCCCTCGCAGAAGGAGCGGATCCCGTCGCGCAGCGCCTGCTGGTCCTCGTCGACGCGGAAGTCCATCAGCGCTCCTTCGGAAGGCCGAGGATGCGCTCGGCGACGATGTTGCGCTGGATCTGCGAGCTGCCGGCCGCGATCGTGAGCGACAAGGACTGGAGCGCCTTGTGCAGCAGCATCCGGCTGGGGAGGCCGCCCACGTCCTCGCGCGAGAGCGCGGCGCGCCCCAGCAGGCGCATCCCGAGCTCGGCGATCCGCTGATACAACTCGGTGTAGTAGAGCTTGAGCGCGGAGCCCTCGAGCCCGGGCACGCCCGTGCGGCTCGACTTCGAGACCGAGAGCTTCACCATCGCCCAGATCGCGTCGAGCTCGGCGGCCAGGTGGCCGATCTCGCGGCGGAGTCCCGCGTCGTCCCAGGCGCGCGCGTCGCCGCGCGTGACACGGCGGGCGATCCGCGCCAGCTCGGCCAGGAACTGCTGGAGCTGGACCATCTCGCTCGCGAAGGCCGTTCCGCGCTCGAAGCGCAGCGTCACGTTCGTGATGCGCCAGCCGTCGTTCTCCGCGCCGACCCGGTTCGCCACCGGGATGCGCACGTCGTTCAGGAACACCTCGCTGAACTCTCCCTCGCCGGCCAGCGTCGGCAGTGGGCGGATCTCGATCCCCGGGGCGTCCATCGGCAGGATCAGCCAGGTGATCCCCTTGTGCTTGGGGGCGTTCGGGTCGGTGCGCACCAGCAGCTCGCCGACGTCCGCGACGTGCGCGAACGAGCACCAGATCTTGTGCCCGGTCACGACGTAGTCGTCGCCGTCGCGCACCGCGCGCGTCTTGAGCGCGGCCAGATCGGACCCGGCGCCCGGCTCCGAGAAGCCCTGGCACCAGATCTCCTCGCCGCGCAGGATCCGCGGCAGGTGCGCCGCCTTCTGCTCGGGCGTGCCCTCGGCCACCAGGGTCGGGCCGCCGTGCAGGACGCCCACGAAGTTGACGCCCACGTAGGGCGCGCCCGCGCGCGCCGTCTCCTCGTAGTAGACCAGCTGCTCGCTGGGAGAAGCGTCGCGCCCGCCGAACTCGCGCGGCCAGTTGAGGCCCGCGTAGCCGGCTTCGAAGAGCCGCCGCTGCCAGGCGGTGTCGTAGGCGCGGCGCGCCGCCCAGTCATGGCTGGGCGGCGGGCGGCCGTGCGCAGGCACCTGCTCGGCGAGCCAGGCGCGCAGCTCGGCGCGGAACTTCTCGTCGGATTCGGAGTAGCGCAGGTCCAAGGGGGGGCCTCGTGGCGGCAAACCTGGCGGGATCGTGGCGTTCCTTGCGTCCGGCTTCAACTCCCGACGAAGCGCGCGTAGTCGTCGAGCAGGGGCATCACCACGTCGCGCGGCGCGGACGGCAGACGCAGCACGGCTTCGGTCACGCCGAGCGACGCGTAGAACTCGAGCTTGGCGGGGTCCGGCAGCACGCCCATCGGCACCACCTGCAGCGTGGCGGGATCGCGGCCGCGCGCCTCGAAGGCGCGCCGGAGCTCGGGGAGGGTCCGCTGCAGACCGGCGCCGCCGATCGGGATCCAGCCGTCCGCGTACTCGGCGATCTGCGCGAACAGGATCGGCCCGGCGGCGCCGCCGATCAGGATCGGGGGGCGCGGCTGCTGCACCGGCTTGGGCCACTGCCAGCTCGGCGCGAAGCGCACGAACTCGCCGTCGAACTCCGCCACCTGCTTGGCCCAGAGCGCCTGCATCGCGAGCACCTTCTCCCGCACGATGGCCCGCCGGCGGCGCGGATCGACGCCGTGGCTCTCCATCTCCTCCTCGTTCCACCCGTATCCGATGCCGACGACCAGCCGTCCCGCCGACAGGTGATCGAGCGTGGCGAGCGCCTTGGCCAGCACGATGGGATCGTGCTGGGCGACCAGCGCGATGCCGGTGCCGAGGCGCAGCTCGCGGGTTACGGACGCGGCGGCGCCGAGCGAGACATAGGGATCCAGGATGCGCTTGTACTCCTCGGGCAGCTCGGCCTCTCCGGTGGGCGAGGGCGTGCGGCGGCTGACCGGGATGTGGGTGTGCTCGGGGATGTAGAGGCTGTGGAAGCCGCGCGCCTCGGCCTCGCGCGCCACCTCGACCGGGCTCATCGAGCGATCCGTGGCAAAGATCGTGACGCCCAACCGCATGCTCGAAATCCTCCGGTGCTGGCCCGAGTCGGGAGGCCCGACTGGAACACGTTATAATTTTTGTCCTTCGCCTCCCATGCCCGGGGCGAGGCCAGGAGGCCCGTGGCGGCTTCGGCCCTGTTCGACGCGGACTACCGGCTCGAGGACCGCTACGCGCGCGAGCGCGGCCGCG
>DATBRV010000088.1:0-6071 GCA_036560145.1 Myxococcota bacterium | reverse complement strand
AACCCCTGGCACTCCAATACGCTCGAGTGGACCGCGGAGTCGCCGCCGCCGCACGGCAACTGGCCGCCGGACGCGCTGCCGAACTGCTACCGCGGGCCGTACGAGTACAGCCACCCGGACCGCAAGGAAGACTACTGGCCGCAGAACTCGCCGGCCTGAGGGAGAGGGATGACCGCGAGACCGATTGCGACCACGCGCAGCTCCGCCGGGCTGCCCACCGGAAAGCTCGCCGTCTGGTGGGTGGTGGTCTCGGAGATCGTGATCTTCGGGGGACTGCTCTCCTCCTACATCATGTATCGGCTGGCGCACGACGCCTTCGCCGAGCAGGCCGCCCACACCAACATGTGGATCGGCGCCTTCAACACGCTGGTGCTGCTCAGCTCGAGCCTCTCGGCGGTGCTGGCCCACCAGGCGGCCGAGTCGGGCGACGGCAAGAAGGCAGCGAAGCTGATCTGGGCCACCATCGCCGGAGCCTTCACGTTCCTGATCGTGAAGGGGTTCGAGTGGACTTTCGAGATCCAGCACGGCTTCACGATCACGTCGAGCACGTTCTGGTCGTTCTACTACACGGCCGCCGGCCTGCACGCGCTGCACGTGCTCGCCGGCGCGATCATCATGATGATCGTCGCCAAGGACGCCGCCAAGAACCTCGAGCTGCACCGGGTCGAGCTGATCGGAATCTACTGGCACTTCGTCGACGTCGTCTGGATCTTCCTCTTCCCGCTGCTCTACATCGCCAAGTAGGGACGCCAAACAGGGACGAAATGGCCGAACACGCACACGCCGCCGAGCACCACGCGCATCCGAACTACGTGAAGATCTGGGGCATCCTGGTGGCGCTGCTCGCGGTCAGCGTCGCGGGCCCGATGTTCGGGCACAAGCTCGTCACCCTGATCACCGCCTTCGGGATCGCGGGCGTGAAGGCCTACCTGGTGGCAAAAAATTTCATGCACATCAACGTCGAGAAGCGCTTCATCCCGTACCTCGTGATCACCATGCTCGTGTTCATGCTGCTGTTCTTCGCCGGGGTGTCGCCCGACGTGATGAAGAAGGAAGGCCGGCAGTGGGAGAAGCCCTCCTGGAAGACCAGCCCGGCCGCCAGCACCGCCTCCGCCCACGAGGCGCACCACTAGGCAGGAGGGGCAAGCGTGACGACCCGCTCCGGCCGCCTGCGCCTCGCCGCCGAATCCACCCGCAGCCCCGTCGTCCCCAATGGCGTGCTCGGGATGACGCTCTTCGTCGCCGCCGAGACCATGCTCTTCGGCGGGATGGTCAGCGCCTTCACGATCACGCGCAGCTCGGCGCTGCTCTGGCCGCCGCTGGGCCAGCCGCGGCTGCCCTTCGAAGAGACCGCCGTGAACACGGCGGCGCTGCTGCTCTCCGGCGTCTTCCTCTTCCTCGCGCAGCGCGCCTACACGCGCGACCACGCGCGCGCCCTGCGCCCGCTCGGGATTTCGCTGCTGCTGGGCGGCTGCTTCGTGCTCTTCCAGGGCGCCGAGTGGCTGGCGCTGGTGCGCGAGGGGCTCACGCTCACCTCCAGCGCGATGGGGAGCTTCTTCTACCTGATCGTCGGGATGCACGCGCTGCACGCGGTGGCCGCGCTCGGGCTGCTCGCCCACACCTGGTGGCGGCTGCGGCAGGGCTGGCTGGTCCAGAGCGAGCTCGCCGCGGCGCAGGTATTCTGGTACTTCGTGGTCGGCCTCTGGCCGATCCTCTACCTGGTGGTCTACCTGTGATCGATGCTCTCCCGAAGGCCGGTCGTCGCATCGCGGCTGGTGCGATCGCGACGGCCCTGCTGCTGGCGCCGCGCGTGAGCGAGGCCTGCGCCGTCTGCTCCTTCCGCGACGACGGCACCCAGCGCGGCTTCCTGCTCGGCACGCTGATCATGACGACGCTTCCGTTCCTGGTGGTGGGAAGCGTGATCTTCTTCGTCCGGCGCCGCCTGCGCAGCGCCGAGCTCCGCCTCAGCCGATCAGCTTCGTCGCCGTCATGAGCAGCCCGACGCCGCCGCCGGCGATGGCGCCGGCGAGGATCCGGCGCGCGGGCGACCAGTCGCCCGTCAGCAGGTAGTACCCCAGCACCGCGCCGAGGACCGCGCAGCCGAGCAGCGTCGCCGTGATCAGCCGTTTCGGGATTTCGGCTCCTTGCGGGAGCGGGCGGATCCCGGGGTGGGGCGCTTCTCGCGTTCGCTGGGCTCTTCCAGCTGGAACGGCGGGTAGACGGGGACCTCGACCTTGAGCTTCTTCCCGTCCGGCCGGGTCAGCTCGCGCACCACCACGCGGATGGGCTTGAGCGGGGCGCTGCGGATGCCGCGATCCTCTTCGGGCTCGGTCTGCTTCCTGGCCGTGCTGTCGGGTCGAATCGCCACCTTTTCACCTCTCCGGGGGACGCCCTGCCTGCGGCGTCGATCCCGTTTCTCAGACGTGAGTTGGACGCCAGAAGTGGATCGGCCGTTTCAGGGTCGCCGTTCAGCGAAAACTGAGTCCGGCCACCCGAGGGGCAAGGGCGGGTCTTGATCCCCTAGGGGAGTCAGCCGAGGACGTTGACGAGGCGTCCGGGGACGATGATGACCTTCTTGGGGGGGCGCCCGCCGAGGTGGCGCTGCACGGGCTCGGAGGCGAGCGCAGCCCCGCGGATCGCCTCCTCGTCGGCGTCCACCGGGACCGTGATCTCGTCGCGCCGCTTGCCGTTGACCTGGACCGCGAGGGTGACCGTCTCCGCCACCAACCAGGCCGGATCCGCCTCCGGCCACGGCTCGCGCGCCAGCGAGGCCTTCCCGCCCAGCCTTTGCCAGAGCTCCTCGGCGAGGTGCGGGGCGAAGGGCGAGAGGAGCAGGGCGAAGCGGCGCGCCGCCGCCACCGGAACCGGGCTCCCGACGTCGCGGACGAAGACCATCAGCTTCGAGATCGCCGTGTTGAAGCGCATGGCTTCCACGTCTTCGGTCACGCCCTGCACGGTGCGGGCGAGCAGCCGCTGCTGCTCGGGGGTGCCCTCTCCGGGGACGAGCGCGCCGCCTCCCTCGGAATCCGCCTCCACCAGCCGCCAGGCGCGCTGGAGGAAGCGGTAGAGGCCCGGGATCGACTCGTCCGACCAGGGGGCCCCCTTTTCGAGCGGTCCCATGAACATCTCGTAGAGCCGCATCGCGTCGCAGCCCCAGCGCGCGATCACGTCGTCCGGGCTCACCACGTTGCCCCGGCTCTTCGACATCTTCTCCGTCACCTGCTCGAGCACGAGGCCAGGGTTCTCCGGGTGGAGCGGGCGGCCGCTGGCGTCCCAGCGCACCTGGTCCGCGCGCACCCAGCGCTCCTTCACCGGGGTGCCGGTCGCGGCGTGCAGGCTGCGCTCCCCCTCGACCCGCACCTCGCTGCTGGCGACGGCGCGCGGCGAGGCGGCGGGATCGTCGGAGAGGTTGTCGTCGTAGTACCGGTAGCTGTAGCCGAGCACCATCCCCGGGTTCAGCAGCTTCTGGAACGGCTCCTGCGTGTGCACGAGGCCGAGATCGAACAGCACCTTGTGCCAGAAGCGCGAGTAGAGCAGGTGCAGCACCGCGTGCTCGGCGCCGCCTACATAGAGATCGACGGGCATCCAGTAGCGCTCGGCCTCGGGCGACCAGGCCGCCTGCGGATTGCGCGGATCGCAGAAGCGCAGGAAGTACCAACAGCTCCCGGCCCACTGCGGCATGGTGTTGGCGTCGCGGCGCGCGGGCGCGCCGGTCTCGGGATCGCGGGTCTCGAGCCACTCGCGGGCGCGCGCGAGCGGCGGCTCGAACTCGCCGGAGGGCCGGAAATCCTGGAGCTCGGGAAGCAGCACCGGCAGCTCCGACTCTGGGACGAGAACGGTGCTGCCGTCGGCGCGGTGCAGCACCGGGAAGGGCTCGCCCCAGTAGCGCTGTCGGCTGAAGAGCCAGTCGCGGAGCTTGTAGCTGATCGCGCGCGCGCCCCGGCCGTTCGATTCCAGCCACTCCGCCATGCGCTGCTTGGCCGCCTCGGTCGGCAGGCCGTCGAGGAAATCCGAGTTCACCGCCACGCCCTCGCCGGTGAAGGCGGCCGAGCGCACGTCGCCGCCCGCCACCACCTCGACGATCGGGAGACCGAAGCGGCTGGCGAATTCAAAGTCGCGCGTGTCGTGCCCGGGAACGGCCATGATCGCGCCCGTCCCGTAGCTCGCGAGCACGTAATCGGCGATCCAGATCGGGAGCTCGCGGCCGGTGACGGGGTGCCTGGCCATGGCGCCCGTCGCCACCCCCGTCTTCCCCTCCGCCTCCGCCTGCCGCGCGCGCTCGCTGCGGCGCGAGGTGCTCTCGATGTAGCCCTGCACCTCGGCCCGCCGGTCCGGCGTCGCGAGCCGCGTCGCCAGCGGGTGCTCGGGCGCCAGCACGAGATAGGTGGCGCCGAAGAGCGTGTCCGGGCGGGTCGTGAAGACCTCGATGCTCTCGCCGGGAAGCGACGGCAGCTCGAAGTGGATGCGCGCGCCGACCGAGCGGCCGACCCAGTCGCGCTGCATCTTCTTGATCGCCTCCGGCCAGTCGAGGGAGTCGAGATCGTCGATCAGCCGGTCGGCGTAGGCCGTGATCCGCAGCATCCACTGGCGCAGGGGCACGCGCACCACCGGGTGACCGCCGCGCTCGCTCTTTCCGTCGATTACTTCTTCGTTGGCGAGCACGGTGCCCAGCGCCGGGCACCAGTTCACCGGCACCTCGGCCAGGTAGGCGAGGCCGCGCTCATAGAGCTTGCAGAAGATCCACTGCGTCCAGCGCAGGTAGCCGGGATCCGTGGTGTCGATCTCGCGCGACCAGTCGTAATCGGTGCCGAGCGAGGTCAGCTGGCGCTTGAAGGTCTCGATGTTGCGACGGGTCGTCTCGCGCGGGTGGGTCCCGGTCTCGATCGCGTACTGCTCCGCCGGCAGTCCGAAGGCGTCCCAGCCCATCGGGTGCAGGACGCTGAAGCCGCGCATGCGCTTGTAGCGCGAGACCACGTCGGTCGCGATGTAGCCCTTGGGGTGCCCGACGTGCAGGCCCGCGCCCGACGGGTACGGGAACATGTCGAGCACGTAGAACTTGGGCTTGCCGGGGTCGAGCTCGCTGCGGAAGGTCGCGTGCTCCTGCCAATGGGCCTGCCACTTCGCTTCGATCGCCTTCGGGTCGTACGGCATGCACCGTCACGGTAGCGGGCGCGAGCGTGCCTACAACTGATCCTTGTCGCGCAAGCCGAGCGCGACCTCGCGCTCCTTCTGGATCCGGATCGTCTCGCGCTGCTCGTCCGTCAGCAGCGCCGTCGCCACCTTCGGCCGCAGGATCGAGTAGAAGGCCGGCACCACCGTGATCGCGCCCAGCATGTTGATCACCATCAGGATCGAGAGCAGCTGGGCCATCTCGGCCTGGAAGCGCAGGTTCGAGAAGCTCCAGAGCACGATGCCGCCCACGATCGTCGTGGCGGTGAAGCTCACCGCCATGCCGGTGGTGCGCACCGCGCGGCGCACGGCCTCGTCGATGTCCGCCGTGTCGGCGCACTCCTGACGTATGCGATCGACGATGTAGATCGCGTAGTCGACCCCGATGCCGACGCCCACCGACTGCACCGGCAGGGTGTTGATGTTGAGGCCGATGTTCATCAGCGCCATGTAGGCGAGCGAGAGCGTCGTCGCCGTCGTGATCTGCAGCAGGATGATCCCGCCGCTCGCCGCCGATTGATACGTGACCGAGTGCAGCACGAAGATCACGAACAAGATCAGCGAGATGTTCGCGACGTGGCTGCGCTCGACCTCGTCGTTGATCGCGGCCAGGATGCCCATGCTGCCGCCCGCCATCACGAACTGCACGCCGCGCGTCCAGGAGTTGGTGGGCTGGTACTTCGGCTGGGATTCGACCGCCTTCAGGTCGGCGACGATCAGCTCGTTGGTGTTCACCGCCACGGCGCGGATGCCGTACTCGGTGTCTTCCCACCATTCGCTGACGTCGTCCGCGTCCCACTCCTCGAGCGCCTTCGGCCACGTGAAGACGTCGCCTTCCTCGGTCGAGTCGCGCTCGCTCACATAGTCTTCCTGCGCGGCGGTGCGGAACTCCTCGAGCCAAT
>DATBRV010000087.1:0-11873 GCA_036560145.1 Myxococcota bacterium | reverse complement strand
CGCTACTTCCTGCTGCGCGAGATGGTGTATGGGCTCGACGCCAGCTTCAGCGAGGAAGCGCTGATCGCGCGCATCAACGCCGACCTCGCCAACAACCTCGGCAACCTGGTGAGCCGCACCCTCAACATGACGGCCCGCTTCGCGGCCGGGAAGGTGCCCGCGCCGGGAGAGGCCGGCGAGCTCGAGCGCGCCGTCGCGGCGGAGGCCGCGCGCGCGGGCGAGGCGGTGGACGCCTGCCTGCGCCGCAACGAATTCCACCGCGCCCTGGAGGCCATCTTCCAGCTGGTGGATGCCGTGAACCGCTACCTCGAGGAGCGCGCGCCCTGGAAGGCGGGCAAGGATCCCGCGGCGGCGGGGCAGACCGCCCTCACGCTCTACACCAGCTGCGAGGCGCTGCGCGTGATCGCCCTGCTGGTGGCGCCGTTCCTGCCGGAGACGGCGCCCGAGCTGCTCGCGCGGCTGGGCCAGGAGGGCGCGCTCGCGGGCGCGCGCTTCCCGGATGCGCTGCGCTGGGGAGGGCTGCCGGCCGGCTCGCCCACCCGCCAGGGCAAGCCGCTGTTTCCGCGCATCGAGCGCGCCCCGGACGCGCCCTAGCCATGTGGATCGACAGCCACTGCCATCTCACCGCCGAGGCCTTCGAGGCCGACCGCGAGGCCGCGCTCGCGCGCGCCGAGCAGGCCGGCGTCGAAGCCTTCCTGGCGATCGGCTCCGGCTACGGCATCGCGAAGAACGCGGACGCGGTCCAGCTGGCCGCGTCCGACCCCCGCGTCTTCGCCAGCGTCGGCGTCCACCCCCACGAGGCGAAGGAGTGGAGCCCGCAGACGCCGGCCCTGCTCGCGCGCTGGCTCGGCGAGCCGCGGGTGGTGGCGGTCGGGGAGTGCGGCCTCGACTACCACTATCTGCATTCCGAGCGCGCGGCGCAGCGCGAGGCGTTCGCGGCGCAGCTGGCGCTGGCCCGGGAGCGCCGCCTTCCCGTCTCGATCCACGTCCGCGGCCAGGAGCAGGGCGCGTTCGAGGAGCTGCTCGAGATCTGGCGCGCCGAGGGGCGGGGCGAGCTGGAAGGCGTGCTGCACTGCTACACCGGAACCCTCGAGTTCGCGCGGCGCGCGCTCGATCTCGGGCTCTGGATCTCCTTCTCGGGGATCCTCACCTTCAAGCAGGATCGCGGACTGCGCGGCGTGGCGGCCGGCCTGCCGCTCGAGCGGCTGCTGGTCGAGACGGACGCCCCGCTGCTGGCTCCCGAGGGTCTGCGCGGGCGGCGCAACGAGCCGGCCTGGGTCGAGCGCGTCGGCCAGGCGCTGGCCGGCGTCCAGGGCCGCACGCTGGAGGAGGTCGCCGCCATCACCACGCGCAACGCGCGGCGCCTGTTCCGCCTCCCCGAGCCAGCCCGCCAGGCCCGCGGGTGAACGAGACCGCCGACGTGCTCGCGCTCGCCGAGCGCCTGGCCCGCGCCGCCGGGAGGGTCCAGCGCGACCGCTACGAGACCGGCGTCCGGATCGACACCAAGAGCGCCGCGATCGATCTGGTGACGGAGGTCGATCGCGCCTGCGAGGCGCTGATCGTCGAGTCGCTGCGCGCGCAGCGCCCGGGAGACGCGGTGCTCGCCGAGGAGGGAGGCGGGCAGGATCGCGCGGATGCCGACTGGCGCTGGATCATCGATCCCCTCGACGGGACCACCAACTACGCCCACGGCTATCCGCGCTTCTGCGTGTCGATCGGCGTCGAGCATCGGGGCGAGCGCAGCGTGGGGGTCGTCTTCGATCCGCTGCTCGAAGAGCTCTACACCGCCGTGCGTGGCGAGGGCGCCTTCCTGAACGGCCGGCGGCTGCGGGTCTCCGAGGAGGCGGACCTCGGCCGCGCGCTGGTCGCGACCGGCTTCGCCTACGACGTGCGACACAACCCCGACGACAACCTCGACCACTTCGCGGCCTTCGTGAAGCGCGCGCGCGCCGTGCGCCGCGACGGAAGCGCCGCGCTCGACCTCTGCTATCTGGCCGCCGGCCGCTTCGACGGCTTCTGGGAGCTTCAGCTCCACCCCTGGGACGTCGCCGCCGGCTTCCTGATCGTCGAGGAGGCGGGCGGCCGCGTCAGCGATCGCGCCGGCGGCCCGCCCCCGCGCTCGGGCCGCGACACGGTGGCGAGCAACGGCCGCATCCACGACGCGATGCTGGCGCTGTTGGGAGCCTGACGGAGCGCCCTGCACCCGAGGCCGGCGCTGCGGGTCATTGCGCGGCGGTCTGTTTCCTGGCGACCCGCTCCGCATAGCGGACGGGATTCAGCACCGCGGCCTGGGTCTTGGCCTGATCCGAGCCGGAGGGATCGCCCGCGGCCAGCCGGAGCCGTGCCAGCAGCGCCCAGAGGTCCGCGTGCTCGTGGAGCCGCGCCAGCACCGCCTCGGTCCGCTGGGTCATCCGCTCCCGCTTGCGCGCATCCGTGCGGTAGAAGCCGAGCTCCGCCTCCCGGAGCAGACGGCGCTCTTCCGCCAACCAGTACCAAAGGGAATCCGTTTCGTACCACGGATCGATGTGGTGGCTGAGGTCGAGCGCGGCCTGGGCCTTGGCGAGATCCCCGCTCGCCCGCGCGACGAGCGCCTCCATCTCGTGTCCCTCGGGTTGCAGCGGGTAGCGCTCGCGGAAATCCCGGGTCGTCTCGCGGGCAGCCTCCACGCGGCCCGCTCGCGCCTGCGCCCGGACCAGCTCGTACCACGGATCGTACACACCGAAGTCCCGGGCGCGCACCTTCTCGAGCACGGGGATCGCTTCCAGGGGACGGCCGTCGTCGACGAGAATGCGGGCCTCGAGCAGCCAGATGCCCGAGTCGTCGGGCCACCGGGCGCGCATGCGCCCCGCAACCGCGAGCGCGGCATCGGGATCGCCGAGGTGGTGCCAGAGCACTTCGATCAGGCCCAGGGAGCAGGCCGCTGCAGAGTGCTCCCCGCAGAGATGCTGGAGCTCGTCGCGCGCCCCTTTTCGCAGCAGGGCGAGGCCCAGCAGCTCGTAGTCCTCGGCATCCTCGCTGCCGCTCTCCACCATCTTGCGGAGCTCGTGGATGGCGTCCGCCACCAGGCCCTGCCGCAGGTACAGGCGCGCGCGGGCGTGACGCGCCCCGCCACCCGTGTCACCCCCGTAGAGCTTCTCCTCGTAGCGATAGGTCTGCTCGGCACCGGCGAGGTCGCCGCTCAGCTCCTGCGTGAAGCCATACGGCCGGAGCACCCAGCCCGCCGCCTTTACGTCGCCATAGGCCTTGCGATAGGCCGCGAGCGCTGCGTCGAAGTCGCCGGCGACCTGGTGGAGCGCTCCAGCTCGCACGCTCAGCGACGCGCGGATCCAGTGATCCGGGGCGCGCTCCGCGCAGGCCGAGAGCGTCTCCCGAGCCGCATCCGGGCGTTCGCGCGCAGTCTCGAGCGAGGCCAGACCGAGGCAGGCCTCCTTGAAGAGGTTCGGCGTCTCCAGGTGGGAGCGGAAGAGCCGTTCTGCCAGCTCCAGCCGCCCGCTCTGACGGTACAGGCGGGCGAGCTGAGACCGCACGAACATGTTCTTGGGAAACTGCTCGAGCGTCGGCTCGAGCAGCGCGATGCGCTTCGAGTCCCGCTCCCCGAGGGTCCTGAGCAGCTTGTCTCGGTCGAGCGCGAGTCCCCCGTGAGGTTTGACCGCGAGCGTCTCCTCGAGCGTCGCGAGGGCCTCCTGCTTCCTTCCCAGGCGCTCGAGGGCGTTCGCCCGATACATCTGGAGCGTCTCGGTTCGGGGCAGGATCTCGCCGAGGATCGTCGGGGTGTTCTCCAGCATCGGGCGCCCCTCCCGAGTCTCGTTCAGGGCGGCAACGCCGATCCAGCGCTCGAGATAGGCGTGCACATGGGGCTCGCGCGCGACCAATCGGTTCGCGTCCCGGGCGTAGAACGCCTTCTTTCCCAGCGCCTCGCTCAGCTTCAGCTGGTAGAACTTGGCGAGCGCGAAGTGGAGCCCGAAGGGCTCCAGCGGACGCACGTAGCCCTTGGCTTCGTCCGCCTGTGCGCGCTTCTGCCCCCCGATCAACGCAGGCGTGTAGGCCACCGCGATCACGCGCTCGGTGGCGTCCGAGACGCCATCCCTGACCGGCAGGGCGAGGAGCGACGGACGCGTTGCGAGCGGGCCGCTCGCTTCGTCGTAGGCGGCGATGGACGCGTTCGCCACTTCGAGCAGGCTGGACGCCAGGAACCAGAGGCCGCCGAAGGTCGGATCCTTGGCGAAGATCGGAAGCGTGGGAAGGCGGTCCGATCCGGCTTTGGGAAGCGGCTCGGCGAGGAACGCGGCCTCGAAGGCGTCGAGCGCTCCACTCCAGTCGTGGATGGCGTCCGCGCCGGTGTAGGGGGCGAGGAAGCGCGTGAGACCCTGGAGACAAGCCTCCCGGGAAGCCTCCGTCAGGTCCTCGCAGCGGCCGCGAATCGCCTCGACGGCCCCGGAGACGAACGGAAGCACTCCGACGATCTGGAGGCCGTAATCCCCCCACCAATCCGAGCGGTCGCGGGCGATCTCGCGAAGCGCGCGAACCAGGAACGGGTTGCGCCGCAGATCGCCGCGCGCGGCCGCCTCTTCCCCGAGACGCTTGGCCACCTTCTCGGCGTCGGCGGGGCTCGGCGCTGCGACCAGGCCCACGAGGCTCTGCTCGAAGGCGGTTTGCGCCGGGACGCCGTCGAGGCCGAATCGCCCTGGATCCCGGCCCTCGTGCTGCCAGGCCATCAGGGCCCGGGTGAAGTCGTGCGGCAACCGCTCGATCAACGCGTCGAACTCGCTCTGGCCCTGGAGGTGGCCGAGGAATTGCTCGTCGACGACGGCGAGGCGCGCCCGGTCTTCGTCGGGGAGGTCGGGGAAGAGGAGCGCGATGTGGCGCGCGGGATTCGGTCCCTCGCTCAGGTGCTCGCCGCCGGGTAGCCGGGGATAGAGCGCTGCGCGCAGCGTGCGAACCAGGGCCAGCTGCACCCAGGCCGCCGACCAGCCGGGATGCTCCGCCGCCAGCCGCGCCAGCTCGAGCTCCGCCCTCCGGATCGCCGCCGGATGCCCGGTGGCCAGCTCGCGCAGGGCGGTCTCGAAGCGCTCCCGCTGCGGCCCCTCGCCGGGAGCCGCCGTCGTGAGCAGCGAAGCGTCGACGCGGCCCTCGCCGAGCATCGCAGCCAGGAGCATCCGCGGCGCGTCGTAGACACCCCGTTCGAGATCGTCTCCGAGCGCGACTTCGAGCCCGTCCCAGGGAGCGGTGTTCGCATCGGGGGCAAGCGCCTCGGCGTGAAGCCGGACCCGCCCGCTGCTCTCGATCTCGCCCCATACGACCACGCCCGCGCCCACGCGGCTGGCGGCGGCCAGGAGCTGCTCGCGCGAGGGAATCAGCTCCGCCTGCTTGTAGAAGTCATGGGGAAAATCGAGCTCTGCGGCGAGGCGCTCCGCCAGCTCGGGGCGCACGACTTCGAGGTTCAGGAAGATGCCGGCATGGGCCGCCAAGGTGACGTCGAGAGCGCGCAGGTAGGTCGGGTGGATGCACCGCTCGGTTCGGTTGATGAAGGGCAGGAAGACCACCCTGCCTGGGGAGAGCGGGGCTCCGGGCTTCGGCAGCAGAACGGGTTGGACGAACTTGCCCGAACGCAGGCTCAGCTTCTCGGGCGGCTCACCTTCGAGCCCCAATTTCGCGGTCAGCGTGCTGAGATTGCAGGCGCCGAGAAGCATCGCGAGCATCACGCCGATCAGCGACCAGCGAAGGGTCTTCCCGCCCATCTGCGCACCCCATCCCTACATTTCCCTGGATCGGTGGTGGGCATCAGCAGCTTGAGGCATCGCAGGCCAGCCGGCCACGCCGCGATGCCGGCGCCCGGTGGCAGCCTACGAGGAGCGGTCTAACGAGGCGCGGGAGCCGGCTCTTCCGCGGCTTCCGCCGGCTCCGGCTTAGGCTCCGGATTGGCGAGGAAGCGGCTGCGCAGGGCCTCGAGGCTCACGGGCAGGACATCGGCGGTGCTCGGGGCGAGCAGGTAGACGGCGCCGCCGCTCCCGGATCGCGCGATCACCCCGTCGGATCCCCGCACGATGCCGAGATCCAACTGCGCCAGCGAACCCGTCTTGCCCGAGACGGTGAAGCGCGCGTTCGGCGGCGCGAGCCCGACCTGTTGCAGCTCGCTCTCGCCCATCGCGTCGGCCAGAATACGACTCGCGCGCAGGCGCGAGAGCTCGTCGATCAGGGCCTCGAGCCGCCGCTCGTCGATGGCCTCCGGCGTCGAGCTCCAGCCCTCGTCGCCGCGCAGGGCCGTGATCGTGACGGCCGCCGCGCCGCCCGTAGGCTGGAAGACGATCTCGAGGCGCTCGGCCTGCTCGGGCTCGAAGCGCGCCAGCTCGCGGAAGCGATAGCTGCCGACCTCGCGCGGAAAATCCTGGAGCCGCTCGGAGGCGATCCGGAACAGCCCCGGGCCGTCCGTGCGCGCCAGGCGATCGCCCTCGCCGCCCTCGCGCGCCCCGATCGCCAGCGTCAGCCGACGCAGCTCCTCGCCCTTCTCGACGGACGTGACCATCAGCTCGACCTCGAGCTCCGGCGCCGCGAGCGCCTTCTCCTGCTCGGGGTCCGGCGCGTCGACGAATCCGCTGGCGCGCAGGAAGGAGAGGTCGTTCAGCAGCCCTTCCACGGTCGTCTCGTCCGCCGGGCCGACCATCGGCTCTTCGAGCTTCCAGCTCTTGTCATCGCCGCGCGCGAGCACCACGTGCCCGCCCTGCCAGCTCACCGTCACGCGCCGGGCGCCGCCTGCGTCGAAGCGCAGGATGCGCTTCTCGCGCAGCTCGTCGAGGGACTTGCCGAGGGCGTTCACGGCGGCGCCCGCGACGGTGTAGACGCGCGTCCCGCCGCCGACCCACGCATAGCGGTTGCCGCCGACCGGCGCGGCCTTGCCGAGCCGCAGCACCTGCGAGACTCCGCCCGCCTGGAACCGGAGGTCGCGGCCCTCATCCTCCAGCCCGTAGACCGCGAGCGGCTGGGGCGATTCGAAGACCGCCTCGCTGCCGAGCTGCGCGAGCGCCGCGGCGATCGCGTCGGCGGCGAAGCCGTCGGCGAGCGCCTCCCGGGGCGCCGTCAGGTGCCAGTCCGACGCTCGCCGCTCCAGGCGCACGCGCTGGCCGTCGCTGGTGGTGAGCTCGACCTGCTCGACCGCCTCCGCCTCGATGCCCGGGAACAGCCGCTTGGCGGCCTCCTTGGCGTCCTGGCGGCCCGCTTCGCCCTGGATCTCGTAGAACCAGACGAAGGCGCCCAGCGCCGCGAGCAGGAGGAAGAGGATTCCCGTGGTGCGGGGGTTCACCTGGCTAGCGCTCCGGCGGGCGTCGCCGAGACCACCAGATGAAGACGCCGAGCACGCCGAACGCCTGCGGCAGCACGAACAGCGAGAGAGAGCGGATCGTCATGAACTGTTCCTGCGAGAGCTGGAAGCGCGAGGCGCGCGACCGGTTCGGCCGGATCGAGATCGCCTCGACGTCGCCCATCAGCCAGTTCACGGTGTTGAGGAAGAGATCGCGATTGCGGTAGGCCTCGATCAGCTCGTTGGACGCGAAGTCCGAGTCGCCGAAGACGGCGAGCCGCGCCAGCTTCTCCGGGGGCTTCGCCTCGGCCCCGCCCTCCGGCGTCGCGGTCTCCGGAGCGGCGGCCGGGGAGAGATCGATGCTGCCGGCGACGGCGACCGGGACGGGGCCCTTCAGGTCCTTCGCGTCGAGCTCGGCGACGGCCTCGCCGTAGAAGCGATCGAGATCGCTCTCCGCCCACGAGTCGGCCCCGGTGAAGACCAGCTCCGTGAAGGCGTGGTTCGAGGCGGCGCCGGGGCGCACGCTGCGAGCGACGTGGAAGAGCGTCGTCTCGCGCAGGTCCTTGGTGATCGGGTGCGCGGTGTCGTACTTGTCCGCGAACGGCGTGGTGGCGCGCCCGAAGAGCGCCAGCTTGCGGTCGACGATCACGTCGTCGCCGACGTCGACGCCCCAGCTCCGCACGTCGTCGACCAGATCCGTCTTGGCCCGGGGATCGATCATCACCAGCAACGATCCGCCGCGCGCGAGGTAGCGCGTGAGCGCCGCGTGCTCGTCGCCCAGCAGGGGCCGCGTCGCGCCCGCGACGATCACGACGTCCGCGTCGGAGGGAACCTCGCCCTGCGAGGCCAGCAGCAGGGGCTCGACCTGGTAGCGCTCGTTCGCGAGCGCCTCGGCCGCGCGCGCGTAGCCGTCCTTCGCAGCGGCGGCTTCGCCGGCCGTCGCGCGCTCGTTGTGGCCCTCGAGGAAGTAGACTTTCTTCTCGGTGGTCCGCGTCAGCTTCACCATCGCGTTGGTGAGGGTCTCTTCGCTCACGTCGGTGAGCTGCGTGGATTCCTCGCCGAGCGCCACGCGCACCAGCCCATGCCCGAGCTGGTCCTCGGCGATCCCGTACTTCTCGAGCAGGTCCGGCCGCTCGCTCGGATCCGCGAATTCGAACTTGAAGCGCGGGCTCGCGTAGGCGTATCGCTCCAGGATCTCCCGGATCGGGGGCGCTTCCACGGCGGGATAGAGCGCCAGCACCTGGACGTCGCCGTCCAGCCCGGCGAGCAGCTTGGTGGTCTGGTCGGAGAGCGAGTGGACCTTCTGCTCGCTCCAGTCGAAGCGCACCGGATAGCGGGTGGCGAGGAAGCCGAGCAGCCACAGGATGGCGATCGCGAAGATCGTCGAGAGCACGGCGCTCGATCCGTAGCGGCCGGCGCGCCGCGCGCCGCCCGAAGCGAGCCGTTCGCGCAGCGACTCGACGCTCTGCGCGCCCGCCGCCACCAGCAGCAGCGCGCCGACGGCCAGGTTCCCGCCCACCCAGAAGGGATCGATCCCCGCCCCGACCACGCCCACGATCAGGTTCAGGAAGCCGAAGACGAGGGCCACCAGGCCCAGCGCCCCGAGCAGGGCCGGGAGGCGGCTCATGGCTTCGCGCGCCTCGCTAGCGCCATCGCACCGACTCCAGCGCGGCCTTGGTGAGCAGCAGGAAGGTGCCGATCATCACCGCGAAGTACGCGAGGTCCGCGGTCGAGACGAGCCCCTTCACCATCTCCTCGAAGTGCGAGCCGGTCGATACCCAGCGCAGGATCCCGCCCGCGCTGCCGGCCGCCATGCCGAGATCCGAGACGGCCGGGAGCAGCAGCAGCGAGAGCAGCAGCACGAAGCTGACCAGGAACGCGACCACCTGGCTGCGCGTGATCGAGGACGCGAAGCCGCCGATCGCGACGTAGGTCCAGCCCACCAGCAGCACCGCGAGCAGCCCGGAGATGGTCTTGCCCGCCTCGGGATCCCCGTAGAAGAAGAGCAGCGCCGGATAGGCCCCCACGATCAGGACCATCGCGCCGACGAAGAGCGCGCCCGCGAGGAACTTGCCGAGCACGATGTCCCAGATCGTGAGCGGGCTCGTGAGCAGCAGCTCCTGGGTGCCGTTGGCCTTCTCGGCGGCGAACAGTCCCATCGTGACGCCGGGCACCAGGAAGAGCAGCACCACCGACATCGATCCGTAGAACTCGCGGATCAGGTCGTCGTTCAGGTTCAACTGCTCGAGGCGATCGAAGGCCTGGAACTGCTGGAGCCGTACGATCAGATCGTTGAAGAAGGCGAGGTTCAGGATGAAGAAGAGCCCGGCGAGCACCGAGAACAGCGCGAGCAGGCCGTAGGCGACCGGCGAGAGGAAGAGCCCGCGCAGATCGCGGCCCGCGACGCTCGCGACGTGCCTCATATCGCCACCATCGCTTCGTCGACGTCGCGCGCCGTCTTGCGGGCGAACAGCTCGTCGAGGCTTCGCCCGCCCTGCGTGAGCTCCGACAGCGGCGCGTCGACGACCTTGCGCCCGTTGCTGATCAGGATCACGCGCCGACAGATCGCCTCGACCTCCGCGAGGATGTGCGTGGAGAGGATCACCGTGTGCTGCTGCTCGCCCTGGGCGGGCGCCGCCAGCTCGGCGATCAGCGCCCGGATCTCGCGGATCTGGAGGGGATCCAGGCCGACCGTGGGCTCGTCGAGGATCAAGACGGGCGGCTCGTGCACGATCGCCTGCGCGAGTCCCACGCGCTGGCGGAAGCCCTTCGAGAGGGTGCCGATCACGCGCCGGTTCATGCCCTTCAGGCCGCAGCGCTCGATCGCGCGCTGGATCGCGTCGCGCCGCCGCTTGCGAGGAACGTCCTTGATGCGCGCGACGTAGGCCAGGTAGGACGTGACCGTCATCTCGGGATACAGCGGCAGCGTCTCGGGCAGATAACCGATCGAGCGCCGCGCGGCGAGCGAATCGTCGAAGATGTCGTGGCCCGCGATCACGGCGGTGCCGTCCGTGGGCGGCAGGAAGCCGGTCAGCATGCGCATGGTGGTGGTCTTGCCAGCGCCGTTCGGGCCGAGGAAGCCGACGACCTCGCCCTTCCCGATCGAGAAGGTCACCGCGTCGACGGCCTTGACGTCGCCGTAGCGCTTGCTGAGCCCGCGGGCTTCGATCACCGCCCGCCTCCGCTCGGACGCCGGCAGCCCTCGAGCCCGGCGCGCGCTGCACTCGTCGATCGGAACAAAGGCTGGATCTTCACGGGATGGGTAGGCAACATTCGGTGTCAGGTCTTGGACCCGCAGCGATTTTCGGCAGGGCCGCAATATAGGGAGCGCGCCGCGGCGGCGTCAACATGCCGCAACGCTGGCGGCGTCGTGCGCTGGCGCTCGAGAGGCCTGCCGATATGCTTCTTGCCCATGCGGACTCCGCCCGGCCTTGCAGCCAGCCTCGCCGCATTCGCCGCCGCGATCTTCGTCAGCGCGGAATCGGCGCGCGCGGCACCGCCGCCCGCTGCAGATCGGGTCGGCGCTTCGGACACCGATCGCAGCTCCACGGTTCACGGCGCTGCTCGGCGTTCCGAACGCTGGGTTTGCACCCCCGCCGGCTGCGCGGGCGCCCGCGCGTCTTCCGGAAGCGCGGCGCTCGGTTTCGCAGCGACGAGCCTCGCAGCCGCATGGATCGCGCGCCAACGACCGTCCGATCGCGGTTGAGCGCGCCCGGCCCGATGCGGGTCGCGCTCGTGATCGAGCGCTTCGAGCCCGGGATCGGCGGCGTCGAAAACGTCGCCTGGCGCCTGGCAGAGGGCCTCGCGCAGGCGGGCGACGAAGTGCACGTCGTCGCCCGGCGCGCGCAGTCGCGGCCCGAAGTGGCGCTGCATCTCGTGAACGTTCCCGCGTTCTGGCAACCGTTGCGTGTGGCGGCGTTCTCGCGGGCCGCGGCGCGGGCGGCTCCGCGCGGCGACTACGACGTCGTCTACTCGCTCTCGCGCACGCTCCACCAGGATCTCTACCGCGCCGGCGCCGGCAGCCACCTCGATTACCTGCGACACCGCTACGCAACGCCCGCGCGCCAGCTCCGCCGGCTCTCGCCGCGCCACGCACTGCTGGCGGGCTTCGATCGTCGCGTGTTCGAGGATGCCAGTCAGCGGGTGGTGTGCAACTCGGAGCTGGTGCGCAACGAGATCGCGCAGCGCTATCGCGTCGAGCCGGCTCGGCTCGTCCTGATCCGAAATGGCGTCGCGTTCGAGCGCTTCGCCGGCGGCGGCCGCGAGCGAGCCCGCGTGCGCAGCGAGCTGGCAGGCGGCAGCGACAGCGTGTTCGTGCTCGCCGGATCCGGCTTCGCGCGCAAGGGCCTCGACACCGCGTTGCGCGCGCTCGCGCGGGCGCGCGTTCCCGCGCAGCTCTGGGTGGCGGGCGCCGATGACACCACGCCGTGGCAGCGCCGAGCCCGCGCGCTGGGAGTGGCCGAGCGCGTGCGTTTCGTCGGCTATCGCCGCGACCTCCCGGCCGTGTTTGCGGCGGCCGACGCGCTGCTGCTCCCGACCCGCTACGACGCCTTCGCGAACGTCTGCCTGGAGGCTGCCG
>DATBRV010000086.1:0-15183 GCA_036560145.1 Myxococcota bacterium | reverse complement strand
GGTTTCCTGCGGCGTCTTGCCGGGCTCCTGGAAGTCCGGGTCGCCGGCGCCGATCGTGCGGTTGGTCCAGTCGAAGAGCAGCTTCCAGTCGGATTCGGGCACGCCCAGCAGCCAGGCGATCACCGCGATCGGGAGCGGCGCGGAGACTTCCTTCACGAAGTCGCACTCGCCGCGGTCGCTCTCGCGCACCAGGGCGTCGACGATGTCCTTGCCGATCCGCTCGATGTCGCCGTGGATCTTCTTCAGGTAGCGCGGCGTGAAGCGCTTCGAGATCAGCTGGCGGTAGATGCCGTGCTTGGGCGGGTCGAGCTGAATCAAAGTGGGCGGGAAGTTGTTGGGCTGCTCCGGCTTGTGGTCGATCACGAGCCGCGGCCCGTTCCAGAAGACGTCCGGGCGCTTGCCGATCGTCACGATGTCCGCGTGCTTGGTGATCGCCCAGAAGGGAATCCCGTCCGTGCGGTCCCACCAGTGGACCGGATCCTCGCGCCGCAGCCTCGCCCAGACCGGGTGCGGGTAGCCGTACGCGGCGTAGTCCTCGGGGTGGATGATGTTGAATTTCGAGAAGTCGGTCTTCACGGGGGCTCCCAATCGGTATGGGGGGCTTTTCGGCCGGTCCGGGGCCGCGGGCGAGGCCCTAGAACACGTTTCACTTGAGATTGCCGGAGATGGGACGGCTCGGCCAGTGGCCGGGGGGTCGGGGCCGGGGATCAGACCGAGGGGGGCACGCGCCGGAGGGCGGGGGGCGGGGCGTCCGCCCAGCGCGGGCGGGGCCGGCCGGGCTCCCGGGCCCGGGTAGGCCGGACCGCGGCCCGCACGGGGGCCGGCTCGGTCGCGATCGCCGGCGCGGCGCGCACCATCGCCTCGATCTCGGCCACCCGCTCGCCGGCGTCCTGGTAGCCGACGTCCACTAGCGCGCGCGTGTAGGCCCCGTCGAAGAGCAGATAGCTCATCAGGTCGGCGCTCTGCGCGTCCGGGGTGCCGAGGCCCTCCAGCAGATAGCGGACCACCCGCGGCATCCGGTGCGCGAAGCGCTGGGCGATCAGCGCGAGGTCCTCCGAGGGCGAGATCAGGAGCGGCGTCACCACCCGCATCGGCTCGCTGGCGCCCTCCACGTGCGGGGCCTTTGCCACCAGCTCGTTCATGCGGCGCAGATGGTCGAGATCGGCGTCGAGGTGATCGAGGAAGATCGCGTTCATGAAGACGCCGAGGACCTGCGCGAGCGGCGGGCAGGGGAGCTGGGCTCCGGCGTCCGTGGGCACCAGCACGGCGCCGGCCTCTTCGCGCGCGAGCGCGTCCGCGGCCCGGCTCGAGCGCACGCCCAGCGCGAGCAGGTGCGTCGCGCCGAGCCGGATCGCGGGGCTGAGCGGCGTCACCAGCCGCAGACCGCCATCCCCGAACCAGAGCTCGCCCGCCTCGGTGGCGACGCGCACGGGCGGGAACACCGCCGGGATCGCGGATGACGCGAGAACGTGTCGGTGGTTCAGCGTCACCGGCAGCACCACGCGCCGGCTCTTCACCCAGACGGGATGGCCGGGGCGCCCCTGGATGAAGGTGAAGGAGCGCCCCGAGTGGTAGCTGGTGGCGGTGATCGCCACCGCGTAGAGGCGGCCGCGGCGGATCGCGTCGGCGATGCCGCGGGGCGGGAAGATCCCCTCGATCAGCTGCGCGAGCGGCGCCGTGTCGAAGAGCGCGCGGGTGCCCGTGTGCCCGAGCAGACCCCCGAGCACGAAATCCCGCGCCAGCGAGAGGCCCGTGCGCGCGAGCGCGCGCCCGTCGGTGCGGAACACCTGCTCGACGCGCAGCTCGGACCAGATGCGCGCGATCTCGCGCGTGGCGTCGGAGAGCCGCGCGCCGCGCGCGGCGAGCAGCGATCCGTTGATGGCGCCCGCCGAAGCCCCCGCCACGATCGAGAACGGAGACGGGCGATCCCGCAGCGAGGGGATCTCGCCGAGGCGCTTGAGAACGCCGGCTTGATAGGCGCCGCGCGCGCCGCCGGCGGTGAGGACGAGTCCGAGCATCGGACGCTGTACCGAAGCAAGCGCGATGCCAGCCGCGGGGCGCGACGCCGCGCGCGCCCGCGAGGTTTCGTGCCGGGATCAGCCCAGCCTGAGGGTGGCGGCTGCTCGTTCTCGGGGCAGCGCCGCCTCAGCCGCAGACGTCGTAGGAGAGCCAGCCGAGGAAGCGGCCGTCCTGGGAGAAGGCGCGCTGGTGGTCGAAGCAGGCGCCGGACGGCGGCTCGAGGGGCGTGCGGCTGAAGAGCGGCGACGCCTCCGCGGGATGCTTCTCGGGCGGGGGCACCGCGTCGAAACGCTCGACGGCGGCGCCATCCTCGCGCGAGACGCAGTCCCAGCGGCGCGGATCGCCGCTGCGGGTGCGCACGCCGATGTGGCCGGGGCTGACGGGCCAGGCGAAGAGGGCCACGGCCGGACCGGAGGGCGTGCGCGCGAGGCAGGCGTCGATCGCGGGCAGCCAGTCCTCGAGATGCTCGGACCAATCGAAGGTCGAGAGATCCTGCGCGAGCGGCGGGGGCTTGGCGGAGACCGCGGGCGTCTCGGGCTCGCCGCGCCAGAAGGCGCAGCCGAGCGGGACGCTCCCGATGAGAAGCGCGCAGAGCGCGAGCGCCATCGCGGCCGCCTGCTTCTGGGCCGCCTCGAGGTACTCCGAGTACACGGTGCCGAGGAAGCGGTGCACGCCGCGGATCACGTGGTGCGTGCGCGGCGAATGGAAGAGCTCGAAGGCGTGCTGCGCGCCGCGCAGCTCGGCGTAGGCGACCGCGGCGCGGGAGACCTCGCGCAGCCGCGTCGCGAACGCGCGCGCGTCGCTCACGGCGAGCAGCGAATCGTGCGTCCCGTGCACGACGAAGAAAGGCGGCGCGTCGGGGGTGATGTGGTGCAGCGGCGAGGCCTGCTCGAAGGCGTCGCGGTCCTCCGCGAGCTTCTTCTTCAGCACCAGCCGTTCGACGAAGCTCACCAGCCCGGCGCCCATCGGGTGGTCCTGCGAGTTCGTGAAGTCGTAGGCGCCATAAAACGGGACCGCGGCCTGCACGGAGGTGTCGACGTCTTCGAAGCCCGGCTGGAACTCCGGGCGGTTCCCGGTGAGCGCCGCCAGGGCGCTCAGGTGCCCGCCGGCCGAGCCGCCGGTGATCGCGACGAAGTCGGGATCCCCCCCGTATTCGGCGATGTTCTCGCGGATCCAGCGCAGCGCCTGCTTCACGTCGATCAGATGATCCGGGAAGGTGGCGCGCGGCGAGAGCCGGTAGTTCGCGGCGACGCAGATCCAGCCGCGCCGGGAGAGGTGCATCATCAGCGGCAGCGCCTGCTGCCGCTTGTCGCCGATCGTCCAGCCTCCGCCGTGGATCTGGAGCAGGACCGGAGCGTTGCGGGCGCCCGCGCTCGGCGCGTAGACGTCGAGGCGCTGGCGCGGACCGCCGCCGTCGACGTAGGGGAGATCGCGCACGCTGGTGACCTCCCCATCCCGGAAGAGGAAGGGGACGACCAGCCGGCCGCGCGGATCGGGAGAATCGAGCTTGGCGGCCCAGTCCGGCGCGATCCGCTCGCGGTAGCTCGGACCCAGGCCGCCGAGCAGCGCGCGCTCGACGGTCTCGCCGCTGCGCCGCGCGAGGCCTAGTTGCCCGAGCAGCCCCGCCCAGGAGCAGAGCGTGACCGCCAGCCCGACGCGTCCCGGCCACTCCGCGAGCGCCCCCGCGGCAACGAAGGCGACGGTGGCGACGGCCTGCCAGGCGATGTGGTGCGCGGCGAGCTCGGAGGTGAGCCAGCCCGCAAAAAAGCTCGGCACGCGCAGCGGCGTCAGGCGCCGCTGCGTCGGGAACCAGGCGTTCCACGTGAAGGCGGCGCCGACGAGGCTCACGGCGAGAAAGATCCAGGGCATCCAGGGCTCCGTCAGAAGGCGAGCTTCACGTCGACGGTTCCGAGGGCGAAGCGACGGAAGGTGGAACGAAATAGCACACCGGCGAGTCCGGATCTCGCGAGCAGCGGCAGCACGCTCCCCACCAGCAGCCGGCTCGCCCGCGTGCGCTGGAAGAGCACGCGCGGCGGCAGCTGCTGAAGCCGCTGGATCGTCCTCACCTCGGGCAGCCGCTCCTGTGTGACACGACGCGCTGCGGCATCCAGCCCCGCTGGCCCCTCGCCTGCCAGCAGGCAGGGCCCCAGGTGGTTGGCCGCGACCAGCGCGTCGCGCAGCGCGATGTTGATCCCCTGCGCGCCGACCGGCGACATCGGGTGGGCGGCGTCGCCGAGCAGCAGGACGCCGGGGGCCGTCCACTCCTCGAGGTGGTCACAGACGACGTCCAATAGAAACGGGTGCTCGAGGCCGGCGCGGTGTCGCTCGATGTGGCTCGCGAGATCGGGGGTCACGTGGTGCGCGAGCTGCGAGAGCCATTCGTCGATCCCGCGCCCGCGCAGCTCGCCGAAGCTCCCCTTCTCGATCACCCAGCCTATTTGAAGCAGCCCGTCCGGGGCGGGGAAGAGCAGGCAGAAGTGACCCTCTCCGAGGTAGGCGCGCGCGACGTGGCGCGAGCTCAGGAAATCCGGCAGCGGGAGCTTGAACCAGACGATGTCGAACGACTGCGGCGCGCGCTCCTGGTCGAGGCCCGCACGGCGGCGCACCAGCGAGGCGCGCCCGTCGGTCCCGATCACGAAGTCGGCGGCGATCTCGCGCGCGCCGGCAGGCGTATCGCCGCGCGCGCCGGCGACCCGTCCGTCCTGGCGCAGCAGCTCGCGCACGGTGAGGCCGCGCTCGAAGCGGAAGCTCGGATGCCGGGACGCCTCGGCCACCAGCAGTTCGAGCAGCGCGGGCTGGGAGACAAAGCGCGGCCCGGCCGCCACCCCGGTGACCTCGGGAATGTCGACGGCCAGCACCTGCCGCCGCTCCTGGTAGATCTCGATGCGGTCGACTCGAGACTGCGGCAGCGAATCGAGCGCGGCGCCGAGCCCCATCTGCTGGAGCGCGTCGACGCCGCCGGGCATCAGGCCCTCGCCGCGGAACTCGCGCGCGAAATCCGTGTGTCGCTCGGCCAGCACGACCGCCACGCCGCGGCGCGCGAGCAGCAGGGCCAGCGCTGCGCCGGCGGGGCCGGCGCCCACGATCGCGACCGTCAATCCGCCTCCAGGTCTCGGGAGGACGAGTTCGGTGAACTTCGCTCGCCTTCGGCTCGCTGCGCGCTCCGCTTGCTCGCCTCAGCTCTCCCGGAACGCCGGCTGGGCCGCGATCCGCTCGGCGGTGGCCGGCGGACAGAAGCCCTCCCTCACGAACCAGCGAACCGCCTCGATCAGGACCTCGCGCGCCGGGCGCGACTCGTAGCCGAGCTCGCGGCGCGCCTTCGACGTATCGAAGGGCCGGCTGTCGACCGCGTGCAGCTTCGCCTCGAGCGGAACCAGCGGCTCGCGGTGCGTCACGTGGTCCGAGATCCATTCGTTGATGCGGCCCATCCCGTGCAGCAGCCCGTGCGGGATCGCGAACCAAGGCGCGGGGAGGCCCGTGATCTCCGCCAGCAGCCGGACCACCTCGCTCATCGGGACGTTGTCGCCGCCCAGCACGTAGCGCTCGCCCGGGCGCCCCTTCTCGAGCGCGAGCACGTGGCCGGCTGCCACGTCGCGCACGTCGACCAGGTTGTGCATCAAATTGGTGTAGGCCTTCATGCGCCCGTTCAGGAAGTGGACCACGATGGTTCCGGTGGGCGTGGGCCGGCGGTCGCCGGGGCCGAGCACGGTGGTGGGGTGCACGATCACGATCGGCAGGCCCCGCGCCGCCTCGCGCAGCGCCACCACCTCGGCCATCGCCTTCGACATCTTGTAGTGCCCGCGGAAGCGCCGCAGATCGAGCACGTTCTCCTCGTCGCCCAGCTCGCCCACGGCGCGCCCGGTGCGGAAATCGGGCGAGAGCGTGGCGGTGCTGCTGGTGTGGACGATCTTGCGGCAGCCGAGCTCGCGCGCCGCCGTCAGCACGTTGCGCGTCCCCTCCACGTTGACGCGGTAGAAGTCGAGCGGGTCCGGGAGCCAGAAGGCGTAGCAGGCGGCGGAGTGGACGACGGCGTCGCTCCCGGCGAGCGCGCGCCGCACGCTGGCCGGGTCGAGCAGATCGAGTTCGCGCACCTTGACCGGGAGATCCGCCAGGTTCTCGCTGCCGAGATCCGCGCCCACCAGGGCCGTCACGTCGAAGCCGCGCCGGAGCAGCTGGCGCACCACCTGCGACCCGATGAAGCCGTTGGCGCCCGTGACGGCGCAGGTCCGAAGCTCGCTCCCCACCACTGCATCCCCCATCTCTCTCTCGAAGCCTCCTCGCCGCCGGGGCGCGAGATTACCAAACCGGCGCCCGGCCTACGGAAGCGCCTCCAGCGCCTGTCCCGTCCAGCGCACCACCGCGTCCTCGCGGCGCACGCGATCCCAGGCGAAGCCCGCGAGCAGCTCGCGCGCGGGGAGCGGGGCCGCGCTCTCTTGCAGGCCGGCCCGCTGCGCCAGCCAGCCGGTGAGGGCCTGCGCGGTGTAGCGCTCGCGCAGCTCGCGCCAGCCCACGGCGCCGTGCAGCTTGGCGAGCTTCTCGCCGCGAGGCTCGAGCAAGAGCAGGTGGTGGCGGTAGCTCGGCGTCGGGAGAGCGAGCGCGCCCTGGAGCACCACCTGGAGCGCCGTGCAGGCGGCGAGATCGCGGCCGCGCACCACCCGCGTCACCGCCTGCGCGGCATCGTCGACCACCACGGCGAGGTGATAGGCGACGGCGCCGTCGCGCCGCCGCAGCACCGGATCGCCCAGCGCGAGGCTCGGGTCCTGCGCGAGATCGAGCCCGCCCTCGTCGCGCGGCGCGACGCGGCCCGGCGCGAGCCGCAGCCGCAGCGCGTCCTTGCACCCGCGCCAGCCGCCGGGGGAAAGCGCGCGCGCCCGACACGTCCCGGGGTAGCGCCAGGAGCCGTCGACGGCGCGCTGGCCGGCGCGCTGGACCTCCGCGCGGCTGCAAGCGCACGGATACAGGAGCTCCGCCTCGGCGAGGCGGTCGAGCGCCGCCTCGAAGGCGGCCTGGTGCTCGCTCTGGAGCGAGCAGGCGTCCCAATCGAGGCCGAGCCATTCGAGCGCGGCGAGCATGTCCTGCGCGTGCTCGGGCCGGCAGCGGCCCAGATCGACGTCCTCGAGGCGGAGCGAGAAGCGCGCGCCCAGGCGGCGCGCGTCGAGCCAGGCCAGCAGCCCCGCGAGCAGCGTTCCCGGATGCGCCGGTCCCGAGGTGGTGGGGGCGAAACGGCCGTGTTCGGGGGTCGGTGCGGGCATGGCGAGTTCGCGATCGACGAACGTAGCAAGCGCGGCGCGAGCCGCGCGCGCAGCGAGGCGCAGCCGAGCGGAGTTCATCAAGGCTAAGATGGCTGCGTGCCGATCCGCGCCGTCGTCTTCGATCTCTTCGATACGCTCGTCGATCTCGACTTCGAGAGCCTCCCGCGCAAGGAGATCGGCGGGAAGCCGCTGCCCCCCTCGGTCCCCGCCCTGCACGAGGCGACCCGCAAGCGACTCGCCATTTCTTTGGACGCCTTCGCGGGCGCGCTCGCCGAGGTCGATTTCGCCTTTCGCGATTCGCATTACGCGCTCGACCGCGAGGTTCCCACCGAGCAGCGCTTCGAAGCGCTGGCGCGGCGGCTCGGCCTCGCCGATCCCGACTTCCCGGGCCTGTTGACGTCGGTGCACATGGGGCTCTTCCGCGAGCAGGTGAGCGTGCCGGGGCACCACGCGCCGCTGCTCGCCGAGCTCGCCTCCCTGCGCGCGATCGGCCTGTGCTCGAACTTCTCGCACTCGCAGACGGCCGTCAGCATTCTCGAAGAATCCGGCCTCGCGCCCCACCTCGCCGCCGTCGTGATCTCGGACGCCGTGGGCCTGCGCAAGCCGCGGCCCGAGATCTTCGAGGCGGTGCTCGCGCGCCTCGGCGTCGCGCCCGGAGAGGCCCTGCACGTGGGCGACAGCCTGCGCGCCGACGTGGTGGGAGCGGCGGGGCTCGGCATGCGAACCGCCTGGCTCACGCGCCGCGTGAAGGATCCGCGCGCTGCCCTCGAGGCCCACACCGGCCCCGCCCCCGACTTCACGATCCGGGATCTCTCGGAGCTGCCGGCGCTGCTGGGCACCTAGCACCGTGTATCCTGATGCCCTGCCCGCGCCCGCGCCCAGCCGAAGGAGCCCCCTATGCCCAAGCTCGTGAATCGCCAGTGGCTGCTCGCCGCCCGTCCCAAGGGGATGGTGAAGCCGACGGATTTCTCCCTGCGCGAAGTTCCCGTGACACCGCCCGGGGACGGCGAAGTGCTGGTGCGGAACCTCTACCTGGCGTTCGAGCCGGCCATGCGGGGCTGGATGGAGGACCGCGCCGGCTACATCCCGCCGGTGCCGCTCGGCGACGTGATGCGCGGCATGAGCGTCGGCCAGGTGATCGAATCGAACCATCCCGACTACAAGCCGGGCGATTTCGTCTCCGGCATGCTTGGCTGGCAGGAGTACGCGCTGGCCGGACGCGGCGCGATGGTGAGCCGCATCCCGCCGGGCGCGACGCTCACGCAGCCGCTTTCCGTGCTCGGCATCACAGGAATCACCGCCTACTTCGGACTGCTCGACGTCGGCAAGCCGAAGGCCGGCGAGATCGTGGTCGTCTCGGGCGCCGCCGGGGCGACGGGATCCATCGCCGGGCAGATCGCGAAGCTGAAGGGCTGCCGCGTCGTCGGAATCGCGGGAGGCGCGGACAAGTGCCGCTGGCTCGTCGAGAAGGCCCATTTCGACGGGGCGATCGACTACCGCAGCGAAGACGTCGGCAAGCGCCTGCGCACTCTCTGCCCCGAGGGAATCGACGTCTTCTTCGACAACGTGGGCGGCCCGACGCTCGACACGGTGCTGGAGCAGATCAAGCTGCGCGCTCGGATCGTGCTGTGCGGCGCGATCTCGGGCTACAACGCCGAGGAGCGCCCTCCCGGCCCCCGCAACTACACCAACCTGGTCATGCAACGCGGCCGCATGGAAGGCTTCATCGTGATCGATTACCTGCCGCGCGCTGGCGAGGCCGTGAAGGAGCTCGCCGCCTGGGTTCGCGAGGGCCGCATCGCGTACCAGGAGGACATCCAGCAGGGCTTCGAGAACGCCCCGCAGACGTTCCTGCGCCTGTTCCGGAGCGAAAACGTCGGCAAGCAGCTCCTGAAGCTCGCCGACCCGCCGATCCAGAGCGCCCGGCCTTAGGGAACTTCGCTCGCCTTCGGCTCGCTGCGCGCTTCGCTTGCACGCTGCGCTAGCCGCCGCCAGCGAGCCCCTCCAGCTCAAATAGTTCGTGATCGCGGTTACCGAACGCCGTCGTCGGCGCCGCGACGAGGATGTCGTGTGTCTGTCGCGTGCTGGCGGTGGGCTTGCTCATCGCCTTCCGACTCGAAGCAAGTCGATTCGTTGCTACGTGAGCCTCGTCACCGATCGGGGATCCGGATCGGGATAGAAGGCGTATCAGGAAGGAGATTTCCCATGTCGCATTTTTCCCTTCAGAAGAGCCTACGCGCCCTGCGTCCGTCGCACGGCCTCGCCGCGACGCTGTTCGCGGTGCAGGCGGGGAGCGCGTCCGCGATCGTCGTCGACCTCGATCGCGTGCGCGCCTTGCACGAATCGCCCGCGCCCCACGTCGAGCAGGTGATGCTCACGACGCTGGTCGAGGCGGATCCAGATCTCGCCTTCGAGACCGCCTTCGAGATCGGGGACGAGCTGTTCGAGACCGTCTTCAATGCCATCGACGGAGTCGGGGCCAACGTCGGCAACGGGCAGCGCTTCACGCGGATGCCCCGCGCGGATCTGCGCGGAGGCACGGAGTGGTTCAACCACCGGCCCGCGCGCGCGTCGGGCCCGAACGCCGAGAACTGCAACGCCTGCCACAACCTGCCCTTCGACGACGGCGCCGGCAACGCGTCGGCCAACATCCATCGCGATCCGAAGCGCAGCGGGCAGATGGCGCAGATCATCCAGCGCAACGCGCCGCACGTGTTCGCGCCGGGCGCCATCCAGCGCCTGGCCGAGGAGATGACGGCGGACCTGCACAAGATCCGCTCCGAGACGATCGCCAGCGTCTGCGCCACCGGATCGACGCGCAGCGCGAGGCTCGAAGCGAAGGGGGTGAGCTTCGGCTCGATCAGCGTGTCGCGCGAGCGCACGCGCGGCCGGGAGTGCCGGACCAACGTCAGCACGGCGGAGGTCCGAGGGGTCGACGCCGATCTCGTGATCAAGCCCTTCCAGTGGAAGGGCAACACCGCGTCGCTGCGCGACTTCAACCGCGGCGCCTCGCACAACGAGCTCGGCATGCAGGCGATCGAGCTGGTCGGCGCCGGCGTCGACGGCGACTTCGACGGGGTTTCCGACGAGATGACGATCGGCGATCAGACGGCGCTGGCCGTCTATCTCGCCGCCCAGCCGCGGCCCACGACCCTGCTCGAGCTCGATGGCCTCGGGCTGCTGGAGACCCCTCTCACGTCCGAGCAGAAGAGCCGGATCGAGCGCGGGGCGGGCCTGCTGCGGAGCACGAGCCTCGGCTGCGTCTCCTGTCACAAGGGCACGCTCACGCTCGACGACCCGATCTTCAGCGAGCCGAGCCAGAGCGCGGCGTATCGCGACGCGGTCTTCCCGGCGGGCCAGGATCCCGTCCGGGAGGGCGTCGATCCCAGGCGTGCGGTTCGCTTCGACCTGACGCAGGACCAGCCCGACAATCATGTGCTCAACCCCGACGGCACCCTGCGCTTCCGTCTGGGCTCGCTGCGCGTCGATCCGACCAGCGGCAAGGCGCTGGTCGATCTCGGCGGCGATCTCAAGCGCCACGACATCGGCCGGGGGCTGGCCGAGGTGATCGACGAAACCGGAACCGGCGCGTCCGTCTTCCTCACCGAGAACCTGTGGGGTGTCGGATCGACCGCGCCGTACCTGCACGACGGCCGCGCCACCACGCTGACCGAGGCGATCCTCGAGCACGGCGGCGAGGCTGCGAACTCGAAGACCGCCTTCACCCGGCTCGGGACTCAGCAGCAGGCCGACGTGATCGCGTATCTCGAGAACCTCGTGCTCTTCAAGCTGCCGGAGGATTAGCCAGGCAGCCTGGCGGCGGATGGGGGGATCGACTATCGAAGGCCCTGATGACGGGCGCTCCGCGGTCGGTCCTCCCCTTCGATGCCTCGTGGAAGGCCACGGGCGCGATCGCTTTGATCATGGTCCTGCTGGCGCTGCTGGGGGTCGGGCTCTCGACGCTCAACCCGGCGCTCGCGCGCAAGTACTGGATGACGCTGATCCCGATCTACGGCGTCCTCTGCACCGTCACGGCCTGGAGGCGGTCGCGGCAGGCCGGCTCGGCGGGCGGCGGGCTGGTGCTCCGCCAGGTGTTGCACTGGCTCGGGATCGGCGGCGCCGTGCTGATCGACTTCGCGATCCGCGGCTCGGGCCTGGAGACGCAGGTTTCCTCCGGCTTCAACGCGCTGCTGCTGCTCGCGCTCGGCTGCTTCCTTGCCGGCGTCCACCTCGACTGGTCCTTCGGACTGGTGGGGCTCCTCCTCGCGCTGACGATCGTCTTCGCGGCCAAGGCCGAGCAATACCTGTGGCTGCTCTTCCTGGTGGGCCTCCTCGTGATCGGAGTGCTGGTGCTCGCCTGGCGCAGCGTCACCGCTACGGACGCGCATCCCGGCTGAGCCCGCTCGGCCGCAGCTCCGGCGTGGTGCGGGTGCCGGGCAGCGCGCCGGTGTTCACCCCGACGCGGATGGGTGTACCCGGGCGGCGCGGATCGTGGAGCACGAAATCCAGCAGGCCGTCGCGGTCGAGATCGCCGAAGCGGATCACGCCGGTCGTGTCGAAGCTCTGCCGGATCGCGCGAGGGTCGAACGCCGGCCCGGGCGCGCCGAGATGGACTTCGAGCAGGCTGCCGTCGGACGGCGCGATCAGATCGAGGCGTCCGTCGGAGTTCAGGTCCTTGAGCGCGGGCAGGAAGCCGACGGTGCGCTGGGTCTCGAAGCTCACGCCGAGATCGAGCGTGCGCGTGATGGCGGGCTTCGCCTCGAAGGGCGTCGCCTTTGCGCTGCGGTACACGCGCAGCTGCGGATCGATCGTGCGCGTGAGCAGGATCTCGACCAGCTCGAGCGTCTGGAGCGAGAGGCGCACCTCGGCGAACTCCAGCTTCGCGTCTGCATCGAAGTCTTCGAAGGAGGTGGCGGCCCAGCCGCCGTCCACCTCGAAGGTCTGATCGGCCTTCTGCACGTCCCAGGTGCCGCCGCGGTTCACGTGCAGGGTGGTCCGCGTCTGCGCCCGGAGCAGGCCGCCCTGCGTCGCGGAGACAAGCAGATCGGCGCGCCCGTCGCCGTTCCAATCGCGCGCCTCGACGCGCGCGGTGCCGGTGGCGCGCACCAGCTCGGCTTCGGAGATCCGGCGCAGGACGTGGCGCTGGTCGGGCTTCGCGGAGAAATCCCCCGCCTCGCGGCCGAGGAACACCAGCACCTCGTGGCGGTTCGAGACGACCAGATCGCCGCGCCGGTCGCCGTCGACGTCGGCGACGTCGATCCGCGGGTGCTCGAAGTAGAGGTCCACCTCGTTGTCGGTGACCAGCAGCCCCGGCCGGGGCGGAATGAAGAAGTTCGCGCGGGATTGGGCCGCCAGCCGCGCTACCGGCGTGCCGTCGAGCCTGGCCACGAAGACCTCGCCGAATCCGGGGACGACGAGCAGGGGACTGCCCGCCAGCCCATCCCGGGCCATCCGCAACCGATCGATGCCCCGCTCGTCGGGGGCGACCGCCAGCGTCGTCCCCGCGAGCGGAATGTCGCGCCAGGCCGGGACGCGGCCGGCGAGGGAGAGCGCCGTCACACGCTCGCGTCGCATGAAGAGCATCTCCTCGGCCGCGCCCGCGCCGCGGACGAAGTCGTAGGCCCCGGCTCCTTCGGGCAGCGGCGCCGCCCAATCGGGCGCCTCGGGAAGCGAGCCGTCCGCGCGCTGGAAGTGGACGCGCAGCTTGCGCAGCTGATTCGGCGGGAGCTTCGTGAAGGAAGCGGTCACCAGGTCGCCGCGACCGTCGCCGTCAAGATCGACGATCTCGGCGAGCGCGGTGCGCCCCGGGCCGGGGACGCTGAGCAGACGGAAGGGCGCCTCGGACGGCTCCGCGCGGCCGCTGCTCGCGAGGCCGAGCAGGGCGAGCAGCTGAAGCCATCCGCGCGCCCTCTCGAGCATGTCCCCTCCTCGGATCCGGCCGGGCAGACCCATAGCCTCGAACCGGGTTCGCTTGCACCTGGTCGACGCGCTGCGGCAGAGTCGGAGCATGGATCTCTGCGTCCGCGGCCATCCGCTGCACAGCCGTTCTCTCTCGGTGACGCTCGCCCAACGGACGGACGGGCGGCTCGACGTGTCCGGCGAGATCCTGGATCTGCGCAAGCGCGGCTTCGTGCCGGTGGCCGGCGACCTCCAGCCCTCGGGCATCGTGCACCTGATGCAGCTCCGGGGCGTGGTCGCGCCGGAGACCGCGCGGCTCGACTCGCTCTCCGCGGCGCAGCCGGCGGTCGCCTTCGAGCCCTCCGCGCTGACGCAGGGCGAGAGCTGCCGGAATCCGATCGATCGGATCCAGGCGCTGGTCGGCAGCACGCTCGACCGCGGCTTCGCCCGCCGCTGGCTCGCCGAGGTGGGAGGACCGCTCGGCTGCTCGCACATCCTCACGCTCGGGCAGCTGCTCGCCTCGACGGTGGCCTGGGCCCTCGAGCGGGACCGCGCCAGCGAGCCGGGGCCGCGCCGCGCGGGCGAGCGCGTCTATCGCCGAGACCTCGTGATCGACGGCTGCGCGGGCGAGAGCGGGGGCCTCGAGCTCGCGCTCCAACTTACGGACCTGCACTTCACGCCCTCGCCGGCGCTGGCGCGGCCGATCGAGAGGCTCGGCGCCGTGCTCGAGATCCGCGCGATGGCGGGGGTCGCGTTCCCCGGCATGGCACTGACCCGGATCGAGGCGGCCGAGCGCCGGCGCACGCGCGCGGAGCTCGGGGACGCGCGCTGGCGCGATCACAGCGAAGCGCTCGCGCCGCTGATCGGCCAGAAGCTCGCGAGCGGCGTGGGCGGCGCACTGGTGCGCCGCTTCGGCGAGGATCCGGAGGCGCGTCCGCTCCTCGACCTGCTGCTGAACCTGACGCCAGGTTTGCATCAGTGCATGGCGGCGCTCTCCGAGAACTGGCCGGCGCTGGCGCTGCGCAATCCGAGCGCGATCGGGATGGGCGGGATTCCCGACTCCTGCTTCATGTGGCGCCGCGGCGGGCCGCTCGACCAGGCTCGCGAGGCGGAGCGGCGGGCGGGGACGCCGCCGCTGCTGCCGTCATGACGCAGGATCCCGAGAAGGCCCGGCTGGCGCGCGAGGTCGAGCGGCGCCGGACCTTCGCGATCATCTCGCACCCCGACGCGGGCAAGACCACGCTCACCGAGAAGCTGCTGCTGTTCGGTGGCGCGCTGCGCGAAGCCGGGGCGGTGCGCGCGCGCCGGGCGGCGCGGCATGCCACCAGCGACTGGCTCGAGCTGGAAAAACAACGCGGCATCTCGGTCAGCACCTCGGTGATGCATTTCGAGCACGCGGGCAAGCGCGTCAACATTCTCGACACGCCCGGCCACCAGGACTTCAGCGAGGACACCTATCGCACGCTGATGGCCGCAGACAGCGCCGTAATGTTGATCGATGCCGGCAAGGGCGTGGAGACGCAGACGCGCAAGCTGTTCCAGGTCTGCCGCTTGCGCCGCATCCCGATCTTCACGTTCATCAACAAGCTGGATCGCCTGGGGCGAGAGCCGCTCGATCTGCTGCATGAGATCGAGCAGGTGCTCGGGATCGACGCGATCCCCGTGAACTGGCCGCTCGGAGCCGGCCGGGAGTTCCGCGGCGTCTACGACCGCATCGGCGGCGAGCTGCTGGTCTTCTCCGGGGGAAGCCACGGGACGACGCGCGTCGAGCAGCATGCGATCGCGGGGGGCCCCGATTCCGACGCGGTGCGCGCGCAGGCCGGCGTCTTCGCCGGCGAGCTCGCCGAATCGCTGGCCTTGCTCGACGGCGCGGGCGCGAAGCTCGATCTCGCGGCGGTGGCCGCGGGAACGCAAACGCCGGCTTTCTTCGGCAGCGCTCTGACCAATTTTGGTGTCGAGCCGTTCCTCGAGCGCTTCCTCGCGATGGCGCCGCCGCCGCGCGCGCGCGAATCGA
>DATBRV010000085.1:0-13716 GCA_036560145.1 Myxococcota bacterium | reverse complement strand
CCGTCGCGCTGGAGCGCGCGCGCGGCCTCGGTGAGCGTCCCCGCGGTGTCGACGATGTCGTCGACGATCACGCAGGTGCGCCCCTTCACCTCGCCGATGATGTTCATCACCTGCGACACGTTCGCCGCCTCGCGCCGCTTGTCGACGATCGCGAGGGTCGCGTCGAGGCGCTTGGCGTAGGCGCGCGAGCGCTCCACGCCGCCCGCGTCGGGCGAGACGATCGTGACCGGACCGGTGCAGCGGCGCCGGATCGCCTCCAACAGGACGGGCGTCGCGAACAGATTGTCGACCGGCATGTTGAAGAAGCCCTGGAGCTGTCCCGCGTGCAGGTCGATGCAGAGCGCGCGGTCGGTGCCCGCGGTCGAGATCAGATCGGCGACCAGCTTGGCCGAGATCGGGACGCGGGGCGCCACCTTGCGATCCTGGCGCGCGTAGCCGAAGTACGGGATCACGGCGGTGATGCGGCGCGTGGAGGAGCGCCGCATCGCGTCGATCATGATCAGCAGCTCCATCAGGTGCGTGTTGGTCGGCGCGCAGGTGGATTGCATCACGAAGCAGTCCGTGCCCCGCACGTTCTCGAGGATCTCGACCTGCACCTCGCCGTCGCTGAAGGTGCCGACGTGGACCTTGCCGAGCTCGACGTCCAGATAGCCCGCCACCGCCTGGGCGAGCTCCGGGTTCGAGTTGCCGGCAAAGATTTTCAGCTGCTGCACGCTTGCCTCGGCGCCGAGCCTGCTCGGCTGGATGGTTGGGGCGGGAGGACTCGAACCTCCACATGGCGGCTCCAAAGGCCGCTGCCTTACCAGTTTGGCGACGCCCCAGGATCGGCCGCCCGTCGCGAACCGGTACCCAGCAAAGCGACCCCCGGACGGCGGTCGGTCAGACTACCCAGCTTTCGGCCCCTGCGCGACCCGGGCCCAGACCGGCGCGGTGAAGCCGGCCCGGGCCAGCCCGCGGGCGGCTGCGGCGGGGTCCGGGAAGAGGCCGAAGAGCGTGGGCCCGCTGCCGGAGAGGGCGACCGCCCTGGCCCCCGCCGCCCGCAGCCGCTCGCGCAGCGGAGCGATCGCCGGGCAGAGGCGCTCGGCCGCCGGCTCGAGGTCGTTGCCGAGGTCGAGGCCCAGGGCGGCGTCGAAGGCTGGCGGCGCGGGAACCGGGCGGGAGTCCCAGGCCGCGAACACGGCGCCGGTCGAGAGGGGCACGCCGGGGTTCGCGAGCAGGCAGGCGAGCGGCGCGAAGTCGGCCAACGGCTGGATCCGCTCGCCGATCCCGCCGACCCGCGCGGGGCGCGGATCCAGGAAGAAGGGCACGTCCGCGCCCAGGCGCAACGCGAGCCGGGCCAGCACCGGCGCGCCCAGGGCCCCCGGGAAGCTCGCCGCCAGCGCGCGCAGCACGGCGCCCGCGTCGCTCGAGCCGCCGCCCAGCCCGGCCGCCGCCGGAATCGATTTCGTGAGGCGGATCCGCACGCTGCGGGAGAGCCCGGCCGCGGCGAGAAACTCCGACGCGGCCCGCACCGCCAGATTGGTGGCATCCGCGGGCACGCCGACGGGCGCGCCCGTCAGCGCGAGCGTCACCTGCGGCCGCGCCGCCTCCCCGATCTCGAGCTCGATCTCGTCGGCCAGATCGAGGGGCGCGAAGACGCTGGCGAGCTCATGGAAGCCGCCCTCGCGACGGCCGAGGATGCGCAGGCCCAGATTGAGCTTTGCCGGCGCGAGGACGTGAATGCGCGCGCCCCTACTTCGAGACTTCCACGTAGCGGAGGTGCAGCTCGTAGAGCACGCCTTCCAGTAGGCGACCTTCCTCGTCGTCGAGATTCCCGGTGGTCTTGCGCTGGAGCATCTCGAGCGTGTCGATCGTCTGGCGCGCGAGCGGGAGATCCGGCTCCGGCGCCGGCTGATCGCGCTCGGGATCGCCGACGTATCCCATGTGGTAGAGCGCGGAGGTCGCCAGCGAGAGTACGAAGCCCGCGAAGTCGACGGGCGGCAGGGGCTCGCTCGGGTCGCCCATGGGCTCTTCGCGGGGCGGGGGGCTGGCCGCGGGCGCCGCCTCCGGTTCGGTTTGCGCGCTGCCGGCGCGCCGGTCGACCACCGTGAAGCCGCGTTCGGGTTCGTCTTTTCGGGTCATGTTCAGCCACGCTCCCGCAGAGCGGCGCGCTCGCTGGCGTCGATCTGCTCCATCTCGTGATAGGCCTTCGAGAAACGCTGCGCCACGGTGACCGCACTGCCCAGCGTGACGATCCAGAGGGCGGGCACCAGGAATCCGAACAGCGCGCCCAGCGCCAGCACCACGACCCGCTCGGCGCGCTCGAAGAGCCCCACGCGGAAGTCCGGCACGACCAGCTCGGCGCGGGCCTGCGCGTAGGAGACGAGCACGCTCGCGATCAGCGCCGCACCTGCCAGCAGCACGAGCCCCGCGTCCCCGCTCGCGGCGAAGTGCACGGCGATTCCGACCAGCAGCGCCATGTCGACCAGCCGGTCGAGCGTCGAATCGAGGAAGCCGCCGAAGCGGGTGGTGATGCCGTGGTGGCGGGCGACCACGCCGTCGATCAGATCGAAGACGCCGCCGGCCAGGATCAGCAGCCCGGCGCTGCGGAAGTGCCCCCCGGCGAAGGCCGCCGCCGCCAGCAGCGAAACGCCACAGCCCACCACCGTCAACAGGTTCGGGCTCACGCGCTTGTGGAACAAGAAGGGAAACCAGGCGTGGAGCCAGCCATCCACGCGATCTCCGAACATCGACTTGACCACGCTGATTCCTCGCGCAGGGCGTCCCGGGGACGGCCTGCGACCTCGCCCGGCGGCCTCAGCTCTCCGGCGTCGGCTCCTCGCCGGAAGCTTCGGGGGGTTCCTCCTCGCGCGGGGCGATCTTGTCCGAGACGTCGGGGAGCGCCTCCACCGCGCGCGCCAGCTCTTCGCGGCCGATCCAGCCGCGGCGGCGGATCAGGCGCCGGTCGAGACGGAACTGCTGCATCGCCTTCTGGTCCATCGCTCCTCCGGTTCGTGTCAGGGCGCAGAACCCTAGCAAATTGACTTTCAACGAAGGAATCCGATAGCTTGCGCCGCGTTCGCGGCTCGGGGTGCAGGTGCTCCGCCAGAGGCTCTCCCTTCTCGCACTCTCGCTCGCGCTCGGCCTCGCCACGGCGTGCGCCAAGCCTCCCCCCACCTTCGAGGAGGTTCCCCCCGCCGAGGAGCTCTACGCCAAGGGCCAGAAGATCCTGGAGGGGGAGTACTGGCTCGGGTTCATTCCGCATACCGACTACACCGAGGCGATCGAGACCTTCCAGGCGATCATCGACAACTACCCCTACAGCGACTACGCGATCCAAGCCGAGCTCGCGATCGCCGACGCCTACTTCGAGGACGAGAAGTACGAGGAGGCCCTCTCGTACTACCGCGACTTCGGAGACCTCCACCCGCAGCACGAGAAGGTCCCCTACACGCTGTTCCAGGCCGCGCTCTGCCACGAGCGCCGCAAGCGCTCCTACAACCGCGACCAGACCCCCACCCGCGATTCGCTGGTCTTCCTCGACCAGCTGCTCTCGAAGTATCCCCACTCGCCGCAGGCGACCGAGGCCGAGGCGCTCTGGCGCGATCTGCGGCTGCTGCTCGCGGAGCAGGTGCGCGGGATCGCGCAGTTCTACATGAAGCGCGAGGAGTGGGAGAGCGCCGGGGACCGCTGGCGCACGCTGCTCAACGAGTATCCGGGCCTCGGCCTCGACGCCGAGGCCCTCTACCAGCTCGCCGTGTGTTATACGGAGATGAACCGCCTCGAGGAGGCCGACAACATCTTCCAGGCGATCGTGCAGAACTACCAGGACAGCGAGTGGGCTGACGATGCGAAGCAGCGAATCGCCGCCCGCCAATGACGCCAGGCCCGGAGCCGCGACGCGCTCCGGAGCCCTCTCCCCCGCCGAGCGGCGCAGCTACGAGATGGGCTGCCGCAGCTTCGAGCGCGGCGATTCGGAGGCCGCGCTGGAGCAGCTCACCGAGCTGCTGCGCAGCCGCGACGGCTTCGCCGACGTCCACTACATGGTCGGGATCCTGCTCGAGCGCAAGAACGAGATCGAGCAGGCGACGCGCAGCCTGACCCGCGCCCTGCGCATCAACCCCGGCTACCACGAGGCGATGCTCGCGCTCGCGAGCCTCTACGAAAGACAGGGCGACTTCGAGCGCTCGCGCGAGATCGCGGAGCGCGCGCGCCGCGCCACCGCCGCGCCGGCGGGCGTGCTGGATCCCACCACCCGCGGCAAGCTCGCCAATCTCCAGGCGCGCGTCGGCGACGCCTACCGGGAGGCCGGCGAGCTGCGCGAGGCGGTCGAGGCCTACCACAAGGCGCTCGACCGCTGCCCGGATTTCCACGACATCCGGATGCGGCTCGGGATCGCGCTGCGCGACCTCGGCCATCAGGACCGCGCGCTGGCCGAGTTCCGCCGCGTGCAGCGCGGCAACCCGAACCTGCTCGACGCGGCCGTGCAGCTCGGCCTCACCCTCTACACGCTGGGCCGCAGCGACGAGGCCGTGAAAGAATGGCAGGCGGTGCTCGCGCGCGATCCCTCCCGCGAGGACGCGCGCATGTACCTGCGGCTGGTGCCGCTCAAGTAGCGAGGAGCCGGATGGCGCCCGTCGATCTGCTCGCGCTCTCGGTGCTGTCGATCGCGGTGCTGCGCGGATTCTTCCTCGGGCTGCTCCGCGAGGCCTTCTCGCTGGCCGCGATCGGGGCGGCCTGCGTCGCGGTGCGCTGGTTCGCGAGCCCTGCCGCGGCCGAGCTCCAGGCCGCCACCGACGGCCGCATCGGCGAGCTTGCGGCGCCCTGGATCGCGGGCGCCGGCGTCGCGATCGTGGCCGCCGCCGCCGTCGCGATCACCGGCCGCTTGCTGCGCAAGGGCGCTCGCGCCGTCGGCCTCGGGATGGTGGACCGCGCGGGCGGCGCGCTGCTCGGCGCGGCCGAGGGCTCGCTGGTGATCGCCGTGCTGCTGGTGCTGGGGACGACCATCCTGGGCCGGAACCATCCCATCTTCGAGGACACGCGCGCGCTGGCGGCCTTCGAACGCGCCGAGGCGGTCGCCACCGGGGAGCGCAACACCGACGTCGCCGCCCCGCCCCGCAGTCGCTGAGGCCGGGCCGGCTAGAATCTCCGGCATGACGAGCTCCCCCCCGGACCGCGGCCCGGCGTTCCGGCGCCTGGGCGCCGACGACCTCTTCAAAGCGCTGGCCGGCGAAGCTCCCCCGCTGATCGTCGACGTCCGCCGCCAGGCCGCCTTCGCGTCGCTCCCGCAGCGCCTTCCGGACGCCGTGCCGATCGTGCTCGACGAGTCGCCGCTCCGGATCCCCGACATCCCGCGCGATCGGCCGGTGGTCGCCTACTGCCTGTGCTCGGGAGAGGCTTCGAGCTCGCGCGTCGCGCAGTGGCTGCTCCAGGACGGCTACCGCGACGTCGGCGTGCTGGTCGGCGGGCTCCAGGCATGGCTCGATGCCGGCCACTCGGCCGTCCCCTGCGACCCCAAGCTCGACGCGCGCGGCGTCGCCTGGAAGCCCTTCGAGGACCGCCCCGCCGCCATCGCTTCGGCGCTGCCGCTGACGGCCGACACCGCGTTCCTGCCCAGGCTGGCCGGGCAGAGCTTCCTGATGGGCCACACCCTGCCGCTGCGTCGCAACATGGTGTCGATGTTCGTCGACATGGTCGACTCGACCGGCCTCACCTTCAGCCGCACGCCGGAGCAGGTGCTCACGCTGATCCAGACCTTCATGGAGGTGGTGGTCGAGATCGGCGCTCAGCACTGCGGCGACGTCAAGGATTTCGAGGGCGACGGCGCCTTCCTCTACTTCGAGGGCCCGGGCGAGGCGATGCCGGCGGCCTTCCGCCTGCGCGAGCGCCTGCTCGAGCGACGCCGCGAGGTGCCGGACCTCCCGCTCCCGCGCATCTCGCTCGACCTCGGGCCGGTGGTGATCGGGATCGTCGGCACCCGCTTCCGCCAGACGGTCGCGATCGTGGGGCCCAGCGTGAACGTGGCCGCGCGCATCCTGAAGCTCGCGCCGCCCGGCGGGATCGTCGCGACCGAAGCGGTGGTCTCGGTGGCGCGCCGCGCCGACCCCGAGCTGGCGCGCGACTTCGTCGCGCTGCACGAGCGCCCCCGCATCCCCGAGGCGGCGGGCCCCCTCGAGCTCTGGCTGGCCGCCGCGCCGGGTGTCTAGCCATCCCGTCTGGGGTCGGGGGTTCCGGCCGTTCTTCCTGGCCGCCGGGGGATACGGATGCGCCCTGACACTCATCTGGATCGCGATCTGGCTCGGCATCTGGCCGGCCCCGGCGTGGCTCGCGCCGTCCCAATGGCACGCGCACGAGATGCTCTTCGGACTGGTGGCGGCGGCGATCGCCGGCTTCTTGACGACGGCAGTGCCGGTCTGGACCGGCCGCCCGGCGCTGGCGGGCCGTCCCCTGATGGCGCTCGCGGCGCTCTGGTCGGCGGGGCGGCTCGCAATGCTCGCGGCGGGCGCGCTTCCCGCCGGGTTGGTCGCGGGCGTCGACCTCGCCTTCCTGCCCGTGCTCGCGCTCGTGCTGGCGCGCCACCTCTGGCGCACGGGCCAGCGCCGGAACTACGGCATCGTCGGCGTGATCCTCGCCCTCGCGCTCGCCAACGCGGCGGTTCACGCGCAGGCGCTCGGCTGGGCGCCGTCCTCGGCTTCGCGCGCGCTTCGCCTCGCCGTCGACGCCGTCGTGGTCCTGATCGTCGTGATCGGCGGCCGCATCACCCCCGCCTTCACGGCCAACGCGCTGCGCATGCGCGGTGCCCAGGCGGTCGTGCGCGCGCGGCCCTGGCTCGACCGACTGGCGATCGCTTTTGTCGTCGCGGTCGCGATCGCCGACCTGCTCGCTCCGGGCAGCGCCGCGAGCGCCGCCCTCGCGTGTATGGCGGGACTACTGGTCGCCGCCCGCATGGCGGGCTGGCAGACCGCGAGTTCGTGGCGCGATCCGCTGGTCGCCTCGCTGCACGCCGGAATGGCGTGGGTCGCAATTGGCCTGCTGGTGGTCGGCGCCGGCGGGCTGGGCTGGCCGCTGGCCGGGACGGCCGGCCTGCACGCCCTCACCGCAGGCGCCATGGGCTCGATGATCCTGGCGGTGATGACCCGCGTCGCGCTCGGGCACACGGGGCGTCCCCTCGTGCTTCCGGCGGGCGCCGCGGGCTGCTACCTGCTGGTTCACGCCGGCGCCGCGGCACGCGTCGCTGCAGGTCTGGCTCCCGCCGCGCAGCAGGCTTCCCTGCTGGGCGCCGCCGGTCTGCTCTGGGCGGCCGCCTTCTGGCTGTTCACCTTCGTCTACTGGCGAATCCTGACGGCACCGCGAATCGACGGGAAGGAAGGTTGAGCGTGAAGCGCCATCCGCACCTCCAGCCTCTCTCGGACGATCACCACGCGGCGCTGGTGCTGGCGCGCCGGATGCGGAGCCTGCCGGAAGCCGCTGCGAATCCCGTGGATCGGGCGAAGGCCTGGGAAGGCGCGCGCGCGCGCTTCGCCCGGGAGCTCGAGCCGCATTTTCGTGTCGAGGAGAAGTGGCTCTTCCCTCCGCTCGCAGCCGCGGGTGAGCAGGCCCTCGCCGACCGCGCGGTCTCCGACCATCGGCGGCTTCGCGAGCTGATCGCATCCCCGCCCGAGCGCGCGGTCGAGTTCGGCGAGATCCTGCACCGCCACGTCCGCTTCGAGGAGCGCGAGCTGTTCCCGCGTGCGGAGAGCGTCCTCGACCTCGCGACGCTCGAGGCCGCGGGCCGCGCCGCGCTCGCGGCGCGCAAGCAGCCCTGAGCTAGGCCTCGCGCTCCGGCGAAGGCATCGGGGCTTCGAGAGTGGCGAGCGCGGGGGCCTGAAGGCTGCGCTCGGGCCGATACATGCGGGTGCGGCCGTTGAAGGTGGCGCCGCGCTCGACGACCAGCGAGGGCGTCTCGACGTCGCCGTGCAGACGGCCGCTGGCGAAGATCACGACCTCGCGCGCGGCCACCACATCGCCGACCACGGCGCCGCGGATCTCGACCGTGCGGGCCCGGATCGGCGCCTCGACGGTGCCGGTCTCGGCGACGAAGACGGTGTTCGCGCTCTCGAGCTCGCCGCGGAAGTCGCCCTCGATCAGGAGCGATTGCTCGACCACCAGACGGCCGTTCATCTCGGCGCCGTAGTGGAGACGCGCGACGTCCGCTTCGGGAACGCCGGGGTCGGCCAGAACCTGGGGAGACGGCGCCGCTTGCGCGGGCGCGCCGAGCACCAGTCGCCGCCAACCCGCCGGTCGCATGGCCATGGGAAAACCCCTCGCCACTGCCAAGACTTCGCCGCAGGAGCTGCGGCTCCGAGAGGTTGCATCGGCCTGCCCGCCGCCGGGCTTTAGGCGAGCCGGGGGGGCCTCAGGCCGGCTCGACCCAGCGCCCGTGCTCGCGGATCAGCGCGACCAGGCGGTCGTCGGCCTGCGCCTGCGGCAGGTGGCGCTCGACCAGATCCTTGCCGACGTAGAGGTTCACCGTGCCCGGCCCCGAGCCGACGTACCCGAAATCGGCGTCGGCCATCTCGCCGGGGCCGTTCACGATGCAGCCCATGATCGCGATCTTGACCCCCGACAGATGCTGGGTGCGGGCCTTGATGCGCGCCGTGGTTTCTTCGAGATCGAAAAGTGTCCGGCCGCAGGAGGGGCAGGAGATGAACTCGGTGCGGGTGGTGCGCAGGCGCGCGCCCTGGAGGATGCGGTAGGCGAGGTCGAGGGCGTGGCCGGCGTCCTCCCAGCCGGCGAGCCCGACGGCGTCGCCGATGCCGTCGCAGAGCGGCGCGCCGAGGTCGATGGCGGCGGCAAGCAGGGCGGCCTCGGGCGTGCGCGCGGGATCGCGGCGATGGCGCAGGACGATCGGCACGTCGGCGGCGCCCCGCGCGCGCAGGCGCGCAGCCACCAGCCTCGCCGCGTGCACGGGAAGCTCGGCGTCGACGGAGACGAGCAGATCGCCGAGGCCGACGCTCGCGTCGAGGGCGCGATCGAGCAGGCCCGCCAGCTCGGCGAGGCCACCCCGCAGCTCCCACTCGAGCGCGATGCCGAGCCGGGCCGCGGCGCGCGCGGCGCCTGTGAGCTCGGCCTCGCTCACCAGCGCGCCGACCACCGCCACCGCGCGCGCGAAGCCCGGGTCGCGCTCGAGCGTCGCGAGCCAGGCGGCCTCGACGCGCACCGAGAGCGGCGCCGCCAGCTCGTTTTCGGCGAGCGCGCGCGTGAATTCGGGCAGCCGCGCGAAGCTCTCAGGGTCGAGGATCTCGACCAGCCAGCCCTCGCAAGCGAGCTCGCGCCAGGGCGCCAGCTGGCCCTTCAGCCGGAGCGCCAGCTCCCGCGGCTCGGCCGGCAGCGCGCCGAGATCGAGCTCGACGCGCACGGGATGCTCGCCGCCGATCGCGCAGGGCTCCGCGCCGAGGCTGCGGGTCGCGCGCCGGCTGAAGCGAAACGGATCGTCGACGAAGGGGGCGCCCGGGTCGGCGACCGCGACGCGAGGCATCGCCCAGTGCGCCTCGCAATGGCGCGCGAGCGCCGCCGCCACCGGGATCTCCTTCACGGGGTCCTCGGTCAGCGAGACGCGAATGGTGTCGCCGATCCCGTCTTCCAGCAGGCTGCCGATCCCGATCGCGCTCTTGATGCGGCCGTCCTCGGCGTCGCCGGCCTCGGTGACACCCACATGGAACGGATAGCTGGGGGCCCCGGGCGCGCGCTGCTCGAGCCGGGCCGCGAGCAGCCGGTAGGCCTGGATGGCCACCTGCGCGTTGCTCGACTTCATGCTGAAGACGACGGCGCGGAAGCCCTCGTCCTCGCAGACGTCCAGGAACTCGAGCGCGCTCTCGACCATGCCGAGGGCGGTATCGCCGAAGCGGTTCATGATACGGTCGGAGAGCGAGCCGTGGTTGGTGCCGATCCGCAGCGCGCGGCCCAGCTCGCGGCAGCGCCTCACCAGGGGCCGGAAGCGTTCCGCCGCGCGCTCCACCTCCTCGCGCCAGCGGGCGTCGTCGTACTCGCGCACTGCGAACTTCTTCTTGTCGGCGAAGTTCCCGGGGTTGATCCGCACCTTCTCGACGTGCTCGGCCGCTACCAGCGCCGCGTTGGGCGTGAAGTGGATGTCCGCGACCAGCGGGATCCCGATCCCGCGGCGCCGCAGCTCGCGGCGGATCTCCGCCAGGTTCTCGGCCTCCTTGAGGGAGGGAGCCGTCACGCGCGCGATCTCGCAGCCGGCCTTCAGCATCCGCTCGATCTGGGAGGCGGTGCCCTGGGTATCCAGCGTGTCGGTGGTGGTCATCGACTGCACGCGGACGGGGTTGCCGCCGCCGATGCCGACGTCGCCGGCGCGCACCTCGAAGGTCCGGCGGCGGCGCGGCCAGAACGGGTCCGCGCAGTACGCGCTCACCCCGCCGCCTCCAGCTTCTTCTGGATCAGGGCCCGAACCCGTTCGATGCCCTCGTCCCACTTCGCGGGATCTCCGCCGCCGCCCTGCGCGAAGTCGGGCCGGCCGCCCCCCTTGCCGCCCACGGCGCTCGAGAGCTCCTTGACGATGTCGCCGGCCCGGACGCGGTCCGCGAGGTCCTTCGAAACCGACGCCGCATAGAAGTGTCCGACGGGGCCGTTCGTTCCGACGATGGCGACCGTCTTCACCGGATTCTCGGAGCGATACGAGTCGGAGCGCAGCCCGAGTTCTTTTTGGTCGTCGCTCGAGCTCCGGTAGACGATCAGCGTGGTGTCGCCGATCTTCTCCCGCTTCTCGTCGCTGGTGCTCGACGACTTCCGGCGGTCGCTCTTGAGCTTCTCGATCTCGCGCTCCGCCTCGCGCCGCTCCAGCATCAGCTTCTCGGCGCGCTCGGGCAGCTCCGCCACCGAAGTGCGCAGCGCGGCGGCCACCCGCTCGAGCGTGCGCTCCTGCTCGCGCAGCAGCGCGAGAGCGCCGAGGCCGGTGGCCGCCTCGATCCGGCGCACGCCGGAGGCGATGCCCGAATCGGACAGGATCTTGAGCAGGCCGATCTCTCCGGTGGCGCGCGCGTGGGTGCCGCCGCAGAGCTCCGTCGAGACCTCGCCGAAGGAGATCACGCGGACGCGCTCGCCGTACTTCTCCTCGAAGATCGCGATGGCGCCGGCCGCGATCGCGTCGGGATAGCTCATCTCGCGCACGTTCGCAGGGAGGTTGGCCTCGATCCACTCGTTCGCAAAATCTTCGATGGCGTCGAGCTGCGCGGTCGCGAGCGGGGCGTCGTGGGTGAAGTCGAACCGCAGGCGCCCGGGCGCCACCAGCGAGCCCTTCTGCATCGCCTGCGGCCCCAGCACGCGCCGCAGGGCTGCGTGCAGGAGATGCGTCCCGGAGTGGTTGCGCACGGTCGCCGCGCGCGCCGCCGCGTCGACCTCGAGCTCCGCGCGCGCGTCTACTTGTATTTCGCCCTGCACCACGCGCCCGCGGTGCACGATCAGCTCGCCGGCGGGACGCTGGCTGTCCTCGATCTGCACCAGCCCGCCCGGGACACGGATCACGCCGCGGTCGCCGACCTGACCGCCGCCCTCGGGATAGAAGGGGGTCTCGTCGACGACGACCTCGACCTCCTCGCCCTGGCGCGCACTCGCGCGGCTGGCGCCGCCGACCAGCAGCGCGCGCACCCAGGAGCTGCCGCGCAGGTTCGTGTAGCCCTGGAAGACGCTGCGCAGGTCGCCCGCGAGCCGTCCGTAGACCTCCGCGACGCGCGCATCGCCGCTGCCCTTCCAGGCCGCGCGGGCCCGCTCGCGCTGGGTCTGCATGGCGGCGTCAAAACCGCTCTGGTCGAGCGTCATCGCGCGTCCGCGCAGGATGTCCTCGGTCAGGTCGAGCGGGAAGCCGAAGGTGTCGTAGAGGCGGAAGACGGTCTCGCCCGAGAGGCGCTGCTCCCCGCGCCGGCCGGCTGCTTCGAGCTCGGTCTCGAGCAGCGCGAGCCCCTTCGAGAGCGTCTCCAGGAAGCGGCCCTCCTCGCGCTCGATCCGGTCCACGATGTAGGCGCGGCGCTCGGCGAGCTCGGGGTAGGCGCCGCACATGGTGTCGATTGCGGCGTCGGCGACCTTGAAAAGAAACGGACGCTCGATCCCGAGCAGCACGCCATGCCGCGCCGCGCGCCGCAGGATGCGCCGCAGCACGTAGCCGCGCCCCTCGTTGGCGGGCTGCACGCCGTCGCCGATCAGGAAGGTCACCGCGCGCGCGTGATCCGCCACCACGTGCAGCGAGACGTCCTTCTCGGGGTCGCGGCCGCGCTCGACGCCCGCGATCTCCTGCGCGCGCGCGAGGATCCCGCGGAAGAGATCGCTGTCGTAGTTCGAGGGGACGCCCTGGATCACGGCCGCGAGCCTCTCGAGCCCGGCTCCGGTGTCGATCGACGGCTTGGGCAGCGGCGTCAACGCCCCCGAGGCGTCGCGATTGAACTGCATGAAGACCAGGTTCCAGATCTCGAGCCAGCGCCCGCAGCCACAAGAAGGATCGCAGCCCGGGTTGGTGCAGCGGGGATTCTTGCCGAAATCGACGTGGATCTCGGAGCAGGGCCCGCAGGGGCCCGTCTCGCCCATCTGCCAGAAATTCTCGCTCTCGCCAAGCCTGATGACGCGGTGCGCGGGAAGGCCGATCCCCTCGCGCCAGAGATCGTGGGCCTCGTCGTCCTCGCGGAATACCGTCGCGACCAGCCGATCGGCGGAGATCCCGAAGTCCCGCGTCACCAGCTCCCAGGCGTACTCGATCGCCTCGCGCTTGAAGTAATCGCCGAACGAGAAGTTCCCGAGCATCTCGAAGAAGGTGTGGTGGCGCGGCGTGCGGCCGACGTTCTCGAGGTCGTTGTGCTTGCCCGACACACGCATGCACTTTTGCGAAGTGGCCGCGCGCGTGTACGGCCGCTTCTCCTCGCCGAGGAAGACGCGCTTGAAGGGGACCATCCCGGCGTTGGTGAAGAGCAGCGTGGGATCGCCCTCGGGCAGCAGCGACGCGCTCGCCACCCGGCGGTGGCCCCGGCTCTCGAAGAAGCGCAGGAAGGTCTCGCGGATCTCGCTCGCAGCGAGCGGCATGCACGTCTCCGGCCCTTCGGATGGGCAACGAAAACGCAAACTATAACGGAGAGTTACGCAGGCCGCGAAAGCGGCGTGGGATCAGAACTTCTGGATGAAGTCGTCGTCGACGGGACCGGCGGCGGCCGAGCTCTCGTCCTTCGGGACCTCTTCCTTCTCCTGGGTCTCCTTGGCGCCCTCGAAGGACTCCCATTGACCGTCGGAGGTGGAGGCGATGCCGCGGAAGCGCAGCGCGAAGTCGTCGGGGTTGGAGACGTGCTTGAGCGATTCCTCGTAGGTCACCAGGCCCTTCTTCACGAGGTGCATCAGCGACTGGTCGAAGGTCTGCATGCCGTAGGTCGTGAAGCCCTTGGCGATCGCGTCGTGGATCTCCTTGGTGCGGTCCTTGTCGGCGATGCACTCGCGCACGCGCGCCGTCGTCACCAGCACCTCGAGGGCGGGGACGCGCCCCTTGCCGTCCGAGCGCGGCACCAGGCGCTGCGAGACCACGGCGCGCAGGATCGAGCCGAGCTGGAGGCGGATCTGCTTCTGCTGGTAGGGCGGGAACACCGAGATGATCCGGTTGATCGTCTCGGTGGCGTCGAGGGTGTGCAGCGTGCTCATCACCAGGTGGCCCGTCTCGGCCGCGGTGAGCGCCGTCTCGATCGTCTCGAAATCGCGCATTTCGCCGAC
>DATBRV010000084.1:0-15958 GCA_036560145.1 Myxococcota bacterium | reverse complement strand
AACGAGGCCGCCTACCTGCTCCAAAAGACTTTTCGCGCATTGCTCGGCAGCAACAACATCGATTGTTGCGCGCGCGTGTGTCACAGCAGCACCGCCGAGGCGCTGCGCATGGCGACCGGCGCCGGCGCCGCGAGCGCCTGTTACGACGACATCGAGGCCGCGCGCCTGATCGTCGTCGCCGGCGCGAACGCGACCGAGGCGCATCCCGTCGTCGGCGCGCGTATCAAGCAGGCCGGGCTGCGCGGCACGCCGCTCGTCGTGATCGACCCCCGGCGCATCGAGCTCGCCGACCGGGCGCTGCTGCACCTGGCGCCGCGCCCGGGCACCAACGTCGCGCTGTTCCAGGCGCTGGCACGCGCGCTGCGCGACGCCGGCGCGATCGACACCGCTTACTTGACGGAGCGCTGCGAGGACCCCGGCCCCTGGCTCGCCGGGCTCGACGCCGTGTCGCTCGCGGACGCGGCGGAGACGACCGGTGTTGCGCCCGCCCAGATCGAGCAGACCGCGGCGCTGCTCGCGGGCGGTCCCGCGCTCTTCGTCACCGGGCTCGGCCTCTCCGAGCTGACGCAGGGCGTCGCCTCGGTGCTCGCGCTCGCGAACCTGGCGCTGGCGACAGGCAGCATCGGTCGACGCGGCGCCGGCATGCTGCCGCTGCGCGGCCAGAACAACGTGCAGGGCAACGCCGACATGGGCGCGATGCCCGATCTCGCGACCGGCTACCAGCCGCTCGACGATCCCGCGCTGCGCGCGCGACTCGCGCGCGAGTGGGGCGCTGCGCCGCCCGCGACGCCGGGGCTCATGCTGCCCGAGATGTTCGAGGCCGCGCGCGCCGGCCGCCTGCGCGGCCTGTGGATCCAGGGCGAGGACGTGGCGCAGAGCGATCCCCACCAGAGCGCGGTGCTCGAGGCGCTCGAATCGCTCGAGCTGCTGATCGTGCAGGAGATCTTCCCGACCGAGACCTCGCGGCGCGCGCATCTCGTGCTGCCTTCGGCGGGCTGGCTCGAGCAGGACGGCAGCTTCACCAACGCCGAGCGGCGGATCCAGCGGGTGCGCGCGGCGGCCCGCCCACCGGGCGAGGCCCGGCCCGACCAGGAGGCCGCGCTCGACGTGGCCGCGGCCCTGGGCGCGGCCTGGGGCCGCCCGACACCGGCGCAGGTCATGGACGAGATCGCGCGGGTGGCGCCGCACCTGTTCGGGGGCGTCAGCCACGCCCGCCTCGAGGGGGACGGCCTGCAATGGCCCTGTCCCTCCCCGGATCACCCGGGCACGAAGGGATTGCACGTCGAGACCTTCATGCGCGGCAGGGCGCGGCTGCTGCCGATCGAGTTCGCGCCGAGCCCCGAGCACGACGTGCCGGGCTTCCCGTACACGCTCGTCACCGGCCGCGTGCTCGAGCACTACAACGTCGGAACCATGACCCGGCGCACCGCGAACCTCGCGCTGGTCGGCGAGGACTTCCTGGTGATCCACCCGGACGACGCCGCGCGCGAGGGGCTGCACGAGCACCAGCGGGTGGCCATCGAGAGCCGCTGGGGAGCGACCGCCTGCCGGCTGCGCGCCGATCCACGCGTCGCGCCGGGAACGCTCTTCCTCTCCTTCCACTTTCCCGAGACCCACGCGAACCGGCTGACGGGCCCGCAGACGGACCCCGTCTCGCACTGTCCCGAGTACAAGGTCACCGCGGTGCGGATCCGGGCGCAGGCGCCGCCAGCAGCCGCGCGACCTTCGGCAGCGCATCCGGATTGAGCGAGATCGAATCGATCGAGAGGTCGGCCAGCCAGACGGCAAAGGCGGGATCGTTGCTGGGCGCTTCGCCGCACAGCCCGACCAGGCGGCGCTTGCCGTGCGCGGCCTCGATCACGCGCGCGATCAACCTCTTCACGCCGGGATCGCGCTCGTCGAAGACCTCCGCGAGCAGCTCGGAGTTGCGGTCTACCCCCAGCGTCAGCTGGGTCAGATCATTGCTGCCGATCGAGAAGCCGTCGAAGAGATCCGCGAACTCCTCGGCCAGCACCACGTTGTTGGGGATCTCGCACATCACGTAGACGAGCAGCCCGGCGCGGCCGCGGGCCAGGCCGTTCTTCTCCATCTCGGCGAGCACGCGGCGCCCCTCCTCGAGCGTCCGGCAGAACGGGATCATGACCGCCACGTTGGCGAGGCCCATCTCCTCGCGGACGCGCCGGATCGCGGCACACTCGAGCGCGAAGCCCTCACGGTAGCGCTCGTGGTAGTAACGGGACGCGCCGCGCCATCCGATCATGGGATTCGCCTCGACCGGCTCGAAGCCCCGGCCGCCGAGCAGTCCCGCGTACTCGTCCGTCTTGAAGTCGCTGAAGCGCACGATCACCGGCCGCGGATGGAACGCCGCCGCGATCTGGGCCACCCCGGAGGCCATCCGCTCGACGAAGAACCCCGGACCGTCGGCGTCCGGACCGACGCGCGCGGCGATCGCGGCGCGCACGGCCGCGTCCTCGATCTGTTCGGGGTGCACGAGCGCCATCGGATGCACCCCGATCCAGTTGCCGACCAGGAACTCGATGCGGAGCAGGCCCACGCCCGCACAGGGGAGCTGACACAGCTCGAAGGCGCGCTCCGGATTGGCCAGGTTCAGCATCAGGGGAACCCGGGTTCGCGGCAGGCTCGCGAGGTCGATCTCCTCGCGGTCGAAGGCGAGCCGGCCGTCGTAGACGCGGCCTTCCTCGCCGTGCGCGCAGGAGACCGTCACCAGCTGCCCCGCCCGCAGCACCTGGGTGGCCTGCTCGGCGCCGACCACGCAGGGGATGCCGATCTCGCGCGCCACGATCGCCGCGTGACAGGTTCGCCCGCCTTGATCCGTGACGACCGCTGCGGCGCGGCGCAGGATCGCGTCCCAGTCGGGGTCGGTCATCTCCGCCACCAGAACCTCGCCGGGCTGGAAGTCGCGCAGGTCGCCGACGTCGCGCACCACACGCACGGGCCCGGCGCCGATCCGGCTGCCGACCGCGCGCCCGCGCAGCAGCAGCTCGCCCTTGCCGCGCAGCGTGTGCAGCTCGAGGCGCGGCTTCGCGCGCTGTCCGTGCACGGTCTCGGGCCGCGCCTGCACCACGTAGAGCAGTCCGGTCAGGCCGTCCTTGGCCCATTCGATGTCCATCGGCGTGGGCCGTCCGTCGCGCCGCCCGTAGTGCTCTTCGATCTCGAGCGCCCAGCGCGCCAGCTGAAGCACGTCGTCGTCGCCGAGCACCGGACGCCGCCGGTCGCGATCGCGGCCGGGCAGCTCGCGCAGCCGGCGCCCTCCCCCCTCGTCGTAGACCAGACGCATGGCCTTGTCGCCGATGCGGCGGCGCACGATCGAGCGGAAGCCCTGCCGCAGCGTCGCCTTGTGCACCCACCACTCGTCGGGATTGACGCGGCCCTGCACCACGATCTCGCCGAGGCCCCAGGCGCCCGTCACCAGCACCACGTCGCGCGATCCGCTCTCGGTGTCGAGCGTGAAGATCACCCCGGCGCTCGCCAGGTCGCTGCGCACCATCTTCTGGATCCCCACCGAGAGGGCGACCTCGTGATGGCGGATCTTCCGCTCGGCGCGGTAGACGATGGCCCGGTCGGTGAAGAGGCTCGCCATGCAGGCACGGATCGCCTGCTCGAGCGCGGGCCAGCCGCGCACGTTGAGGTAGGACTCGTGCAGACCCGCGAACGAGGCGCTCGGCAGATCCTCGGCGGTGGCGCTGCTGCGCACGGCCACGTCGGTCTCGGCCTCGCCGGAGGCCTCCGACAGCCGGGCGTAGGCCCCGCGCGCGGCGGCGGCGATCTCCGGCGGCAGCGACGCATCGGCGATCCGGCGGCGCAGCTCGGCGCCGGCCTTCGCGACCGCCGCGGTGTCCGACGGATCCAGGCGCGAGAGCAGCTCCTGCACGGCCTTCTCGAGCCCCGCGGCGCGCAGGTGGAGCCGGTAGGCTTCCGTCGTCAGCGCGAAGCCGTCCGGCACGCGCACCCCGGCCCCCGCGAGCTGCCGGAGCATCTCGCCGGTGGAGGCGTTCTTGCCCCCGACGCGCGGCAGGTCGTCGAGCCCGACTTCGCCGAGGGAAACCACCAGCGGCATGTCCATCGCGAGCCTCCTCTCGAGCGTCGAGCGGGAGGATATGCCTATTCCGGCCCAACTCCGCGCGCCGGGGAATGGGCCGGGCGACGGCCCTCCGGAGAGGCGAAGACGACCAGCCAGGAGCCGAGCACGCAGGCTGCCGCGACCCAGAAGACCGCCGGGTAGCCGGCCCGCTCGGCGAGCTCGCCGAGCGCAAGCGTGCCGCACGACGAGCCGATGTTGAAGCCCGCCTGGAAGAGGCCGATCAGCTTGCCGCGCTCGTGCTCGCCCATGCCCTCGACGGCGAGCGCGCTGTAGGCGGGATAGAAGAGCCCGTGCGCGACGCCGAGGCCGGCGCCGAAGAATCCGAGCCAGCCCGGCTCGAGGGCGCTCATCCCCGCCACCATCGCGACGTAGAGCGCGAGCGTCGCCAGCACCACGCGGCGCCGTCCGGCCCGGTCGATCAGACCGCCGAAGCCGACCCGCATCACCACCGCCGCGATCGCATACGCCACGAAGAAGCTCCTCACGTGGGTCATGCCGAGCGCGAGTGCGAACGGCTGGTGGAAGGTGAACATGGCGCCCAGCGCCACGCCCACCAGCGCGATCGCCGCCGTCACGCGCAGCTGGCGCGGGCGCAGCGCCAGCTCGAGCAGACCGACCGCGGGAAGATCGTGCGCGGGAGGCGGCCGCCGCTCGCGCAGCCGGCGCGAGAGCCCTGCGCTGATCAGCGCGAGCACGCCCGCGACGACGAAGGTCGCGGGCCAACCTGCGCGGGCCGCGATCTCCTCCGAGGCCGCCGGCGCGATCGCGTTCATCGCGAGGAAGGTGAGGCCGAAGAGGCCGAGCGCCTGGCCGAGCCGCTCGGGCGGCGCCTCGTCGATGGTGAGCGTCGCGCCCGCGACGTAGGCCATCGCGAAGGCGACGCCCTGCACCGCGCGCAGCAGGTAGAGCAGCGGGCCGATCCGGTCCACGCCCGTGAAGGCCAGCGAAGCGACCGCCATCAGCAGCGCGCCGAGCGTCAGGAAGTCGCGCCGGCCGAAGCGATCGACCAGCGCGCCCATGGTCGGCAGGCAGGCGACGACGAAGACCCCGAACCAGGCGGTGACCTGCCCGATCTCCGCCGGCCCGGCGCCGAGCTCCGTCACCAGGAACTTCGGCAGCAAGAAATAGTTGGAGAAGGCGTAGCCGAAGCACGCCTGCGCGACGAGCAGCTTCAGGAAGCCCGGCGTCAGCAGGCTCCGGGTCGATGCTTCGAATCTGGCTGCCGGCATCTCGAGCCCGGATGGTAGGCTTCCGCGCACGCGCCCACCCGGAGGATCCCGCCATGAGTCCGCGAAACGCGCTCCGATCACTCGCGCTGCTGTTCCTGCTTCCGCTCGCGGCGGCTGCGGAGCCGCCCCGACGCGTCGTCGTCGACGGCCTCGGGCGACTGCCCGCCTTCTCGCACGCCACCGTCGCCGGGGATCTGATCTTCGTCTCGGGCACGCTGGGCACGCAGCCCGGAGGGCTGAAGCTCGTCCCCGGAGGCGTCGGCCCGGAGACGGCCCAGGCGCTGCGCAACATCGAGAAGATCCTCGCGAGCCAGGGCGCCGCGCTCGCGGATGTCGCCAAGTGCACCGTCTTCCTGCACGACATGCAGGACTTCGCGGCGATGAACGAGGCCTACATCCCGCTCTTCGCGGGATCGCCCCCCGCCCGCTCGACGATCGCGGTCGAAGGGCTCGCGCTGGATGCGCGGGTCGAGATCGAGTGCATCGCCGCGCGGCCGACGTGAGGCCGCGACCGGCCGAGTGCGCGGGGAGCGGAAGCGCGGCTAGCCTACACGCCAGGAGACCCCCATGAAGTACGGACTCTTCTTCGCCAACGCCGGGCCCTACTCCGTTCCCGAGACCTTCGAGGCGCTGGTGCGCACCGCCGACGAGGTCGGCATCGAGTCGATCTGGACCGTGGAGCACGTGGTGGTGCCGGTCGGCTACGGCTCGCAGTACCCCTACAGCAAGGACGGCCGCATGCCGGGAGGCGAGAAGGCGCCGATCCCCGATCCGGTCGTGTCGCTCGCCTACGCGGCCGCGATCAGCAAGCGCGTGCGCCTGGCCACCGGGATCATGATCCTGCCGCAGCGCCATCCCGCGTACGTCGCCAAGGAGTTCGCGTCGCTCGACGTGCTCTCGCGGGGCCGCGCGATCCTCGGCATCGGAATCGGCTGGCTCGAGGAGGAGTTCAACGTGATCGGCGTGCCCTTCCGCGAGCGCGCCGCGCGCACGGAGGAGTCCGTGCGCGCGATCCGCTCCTTGTGGGACGACGCGCCCAAGCCTTTTGATGGGCGCTTCTACCGCTGGAACGCGGTCGAGTCGAATCCGAAGCCGGTCCAGAAGCCGGGCGTGCCGATCGTGGTCGGCGGCCACGTCGAGGGCGCGGCCCGCCGCGCGGCGCGCATCGGCGACGGCTTCTTCCCGGGCAAGGGCGACTTCGCCGAGCTGAAGGCCCTGCTCGACGCGATGCGCGACGAATGCCGCAAGCTCGGACGCAAGCCGGAGTCGATCGAGATCACCACCACCGCGCGTACGCTGGATCCCGACACCGTCAAGCGCTTCGAGGATCTCGGCGTCTCGCGGCTCGTGATCGGCCCCCCGGGCTTCGACGCCGAGGCCCTGCGCCGCGGCCTCGCCGAGTTCGCCGAGCGGTTCATCGCCTGACGCGAGGGGCGGACCCCTGCCGAGCCGCCCAGCTCTCGACGATCGAGTAGAGCACCGGCAGGACGACGAGCGTGAGCGCCGTCGACGAGAGGATCCCTCCGATCACGACGGTGGCGAGCGGTCGCTGTACCTCGGCGCCGGCGCCGGTCGAGATCGCCATCGGCACGAAGCCGAGCGAGGCGACCAGCGCGGTCATCAGCACCGGGCGCAGGCGTGTGAGCGCTCCTTCGCGGACCGCCGCGTCGATCGAGCGCCCCTCGCGGCGCAGCTCGTTCACGAAGGAGATCATCACGACGCCATTCAGCACCGCCACCCCCGAGAGCGCGATGAAGCCGACGCCCGCCGAGATCGAGAGCGGAATCCCCCGCAGCAGGAGCGAGGCGATCCCTCCCGTCCACGCGAGCGGCACGCCGCTGAACACGATCGCCGCGTCGCGGGCCGATCCGAAGACGGCGGCGAGGATGCCGAAGATCAGGAGCAGCGCGAGCGGAACCACGATTCGAAGCCGGCGGCTCGCGGACTCCAGCTGCTCGAACTGGCCGCCCCACGTGCTCCAGTAGCCCGGGGGAAGCGCGACGTCGGCGCGGATCCGCTGCTCGGCCTCCGCGACGAACGAGCCGATGTCGCGGCCGCGCACGTTGGCCGTGACCACCACGCGGCGTTTCCCGTTCTCGCGGCTGACCTGGTTCGGCCCGGTCCCGATCGCGAGCTTCGCGACCGCGCCGAGCGGCACGAACTCCCGGCTCGCGCCAGACTCTCCGCGGTGCTGCGGCAGCAGGATCGGGAGGCGCTCGAGCGCCTCGAAATCGGTCCGCAGCGCCTCGGGCAGGCGCACCACGACGTCGAAGCGCCGGTCGCCTTCGAAGATCTGACCGGCGACGGACCCGCCGATCGCCGTGCGCACGACCTCCTGCACCTCGTCCTGTGAGAGGCCGTAACGCGCGAGGGCATCGCGATCGATCCCGATCTCGAGCATCGGAAGGCCGGTGATCTGCTCAGCCTTCACGTCGGCGGCGCCCGGCACCCGCTCGAGGATCCGCGCCACCCGCCCGCCCAGCTCGACCAGCCGCTCGAGGTCGTCTCCGAAGACCTTGACCGCGACGTCGCTGCGCACGCCAGCGATCAGCTCGTTCATGCGCATCTCGATCGGCTGCGTGAACTCGTAGTTGTTCCCCGGCACGCGCGCGACCGCCCGCTCGAGCGCCTCGACCACCTCGTCCTTGGGCTTGCGCGGATCGGGCCACTGGGAGCGATCCTTCATCATCACGAAGCCGTCGGCCACGCTCGGCGGCATCGGGTCGTTCGCGACCTCGGCGGTGCCCATCCTCGCGAAGGTGGTCTCGACCTCGGGCACCTCGCGCAGCGCGGTCTCGAGCGCCTTCTGCATCGAGACCGCCTGGGTGAGGCTGGTGCCGGGGATACGCAGCGCGTGGAGCGCGACGTCCCCCTCGTCGAGGCTCGGGATGAACTCGCTTCCCATGCGCGAGGCCGCGCCCAGCGACCCGAGCAGGAGCGCCGCGGCCCCGCCGAGGACCCATCCGGGACGCCGCAGCGCGGACTCGAGCGCCGGCTGATAGGCCCGCCGCGCCGCGCGCATCACGCGGCTCTCTCCCTCCTGGATGCGTCCGCCCAGCAGGAGCGCGATCGCAGCGGGCACGAAGGTCACCGACAGCACGAGCGCCGCCGTGAGCGCCAGGATCACCGTGATCGCCATCGGCCGGAACATCTTCCCCTCGACGCCCGTGAGCGCGAGGATCGGCACGTAGACGATCAGGATGATCATCACGCCGAAGACGCTCGGGCGGATCACCTGACGCGTCGCGTCGGCGACCACGTCGAGCCGCTCGCGCAGGGCCAGCGGCGCGCTCCGCCCGTGGCTCGCCTCGGCGAGCCGCCGGATGCAGTTCTCGACGATGATCACGGCGCCGTCGACGATCAGACCGAAATCGAGCGCGCCGAGGCTCATCAGGTTCGCGCTGACCTTCGCACGCTCCATGCCGGCGAAGGTGAGCAGCATCGCGAGCGGGATCACCAGGGCCGTGAGGAACGCCGCGCGTGCGTTGCCGAGCAGCGCGAAGAGGACCGCGATCACGAGCAGCGCGCCTTCGACGAGATTGCGCTCCACGGTCGCGATCGTGCGATCGATCAGCTCGGTGCGGTCGTAGACCGTCCGCGCCTCGACGCCGGGCGGGAGGCTCCGGTTGATCTCCACGAGCTTGGCGGCGGTGCGCTGCGAGACCGCGCGGCTGTTCTCGCCGATCAGCATGAAGACCGTGCCGAGCACCACTTCGCGGCCGTTCTCGGTGGCCGCGCCGGTCCGCAGCTCGCGGCCGAGACCGACCTCGGCGAGATCGGCGATGCGGATCGGGACGCCGCCCGCGTGGCCCACCACGATCCTGCGCACGTCCTCGAGGTCGTGCAGCTGACCGGGAGAGCGGACCAGGTACTGCTCGCCGTTGCGTTCGATGTAGCCGGCGCCGGTGGCGAGGCTGTTGCGCCCGATCGCTTCCAGCAGATCGCGAAAGGTGAGTCCGTGCGCGACGAGCCGCTCCGGGCGCGGTGTGACGTGCACCTCCTTCACGAAGCCGCCGATGCTGTTCACCTCGGTGACGCCGGGCAGGGTGCGGAGCTGTGGCTCGATTACCCAGTCTTGCAAGGTGCGCAGGTCGGTCGGATCGTAGAGACGCCCGTGTTCGTCGGCCGCGCCTGGCTGCGACTCGACGGTGAACATGAAGATCTCTCCGAGCCCCGTCGCGATCGGACCGAGCATGGGCTCCACGCCCTCGGGCAGGCGCGACTTCGCCTCGCGCAGGCGCTCGTTCACCAGCTGGCGCGCGAAGTAGATGTCGGTGCCGTCCGCGAAGACGACCGTCACCTGGGAGAGCCCATAGCGCGAGATGGAGCGCGTGTACTCGAGCCGCGGAAGGCCGCCGAGCGCTGTCTCGATCGGAAACGTGATGCGCTGCTCCGATTCGAGCGGCGTGTAGCCCGGCGCCTCGGTGTTGATCTGCACCTGGACGTTCGTGATGTCCGGCACCGCGTCGATCGGCAGCCGCGCCAGGCTGTAGGCGCCGAAGCCGGCCGCCGCGAGCGTGACGGCGAGCACCAGCCAGCGGCGCGCGAGCGCGATGCGTACGATGGCTTCGAGCATCGCCGTCTCCTAGTGGTCGTGCGCCGCGCCGGCTTTTCCGGCGTCGGCCTTGAGGACGAAGCTGCCCGCCGCGACGTAGCGCTGGCCCGCCGCGAGGCCCGAGGCGATTTCGACGTGCGTCGCATCGCGGCGCCCGAGCTCGACCGGCTGCGCCTCGAAGACGTCGCCGGCGGCGATGAACACGACGTCCGCGTCGCGCAGGCGCTGGATCGCGTCGACGGAGACCGCGACCGGCACGGGGCTCGCCCCGACCTCCACTTCCGCGGTCACGAAGAGCCCCGGCCGCCACGAGCGATCGGGATTCGGGAGCACGGCGCGCGCCAGCAGCGTCTGCGTGTTCACCGCGCCGATCGGGGAGAGGTAGCTGAGCGCGCTCTCGACGGGAGCCGCGCCGTCGCCTGCATCGATCCGAACGGGCTGCCCGACCCGGAGCCGGCCGAAGTCACGGCGGTACACGTCGAGGTCGACCCACACGCTGCCGAGGTCGGCGATCTGGAAGAGCGCGCGGTCGGTGGAGACGAACTCCCCCGGCGTCACGTCCTTCGCGATCACGGTGCCGGCGAGCGGCGCGCGCAGCTCGAAGGGCTGCAAACTCTCGTTGCTCTCGATCACCGCGAGGAGATCGCCGCGTGCGACCGGCTCGCCGAGCCGCTTTGCGACCGAGCGCACGACGCCGGGAAAGCGCGGCATCACGTGCGCGAGCGCATCTTCGTTCGGCGCCACCCGTCCGTTGAGGACCACGCGCTCGCGAATGGTGGCGGGCCCGGCGGTCGCGGTCGCGATCCCGGCGGCTTCGAGCTGCTCGGGGGCCAGGGTCACCCGGTTCTCGTACGACGAGAACCGGAAGCGGTGCTCGCTCCCGCCTTCGCGCGCCACGAGGTCGGCGTCGAAGGAGTGCGGCTCGTGGATCGTCTGGTTGCCCAGCAGGTAATCACCGCGCGGCGCGAAGCCGATTCGATCCACGCGATCGCCGAGCCGGTGAAGCGTCACCTCGAGCTGGACGCCCGACGGATCGATCGGCTCGGCATTCCGGAAGACGTACGCGCGGAACTCGGGCGGGACGCCCTGCTCGAAGATCGTGAGCTCGAGCGCGAACTCGCCGTCCTCGAGCCAGCGGCCGCGATGCGGGCCGCGCTCGAAGGATGCCTCCTCCTCGTGCGATTCTCCCTCGTGCCCGCGCTCGCCCCCGGAGCATCCAGCCCATCCCGCCAGGAACACGAACAGCACGAGCGCTGCCATTGAGTGAGTCACGGTCGAACCTCCAACGGAACGCCGGTCAGACGTTCGATCTGCTGGGCGTTGTGGTGCGCCTCGACGAGCGCGCCCAGGTATTGCTCGCGCGCGCCCAGGCGCGCCCGCTCGGCGTCGAGCACCTCGACCTGGGCGAAGCGGCCCTGTTCGTAGCCGCGCCGCAGCGCCTCGACGGCGCGCTCGCTGCCGGGCAGGACGCGCGTGCGCAGCAGGTGCGCCTCCTCCGTCGAGGCCTGGAGGCCGATGCGCGCCTCTGCGAGATCCATCACGGCGCGGACGCGCGACGCGCGCGCCTCGGCCACGGTCTTCGCGACGCGATGCTCCGCCTCGGCGATGGCGCCGCGGCTGCGGTTCCAGAGCGGGAGCGGAATCGCGACGCCGACCACGAGCGCGGTGTCGTCGGGGCCGGAGAGCCGCCGCGGACCCGCGATCAGCGTCACGTCGGGTATGCGATCGCTCGTCGCGCGTGCACGGAGGGCGTCCCGCCGCGCGAGCTGGGTTCGCCAGCGCGCCACGCTCGGGCTCGCTTCGAGGAGCTGGGCGACCTCCTCGGCCGATGGCGCGATCGGAAGCTGCTCGAGGTCGCCTGCCGCGCGCTCGAAGTGCGGCTCCTCTCCGGACCACATCGCAGCCAGCGCCTGTCGCGCCGTCGCGAGCTCGTGCTCCGTGTGCTCTCGATCCACGCTCGCGACGTCGACCTGGACCTCCGCCCGAATCCCCTCCGCCGGCGAGCCGATCCCCGCGCGCAGCCGGAGCGACGCCGCTCGTTGCATCGATCGCGCGAGCTCGAGCGCCTCGTCCGCGAGCCGCAGGCGCTCCTGAGCCGCGAGCAGATCGACGAACTCGTCTGCCGTCCGAACCAGCACATCGATGCGGCGCACCTCGTGGTCCCAGGCCGCGAGGTCCCGGTCGGCTGCGGCGAGGTCGACGCGGGCCGCGCGCTTGCCGCCGAGCTCGATCAACTGACCGAGCAGAAGCGTCGTCTGCGCGCTCTCCACCCCGCTGAACGGGCCGGAGCCCGCGAAGTCCTCGACCTCGAGCGAGAGGGTCGGATTCGGGAAGGCGCCCGCCTGGAGGAGCGCGGCCTCGCGCGCGCGAACCTCGTAGGCATCGGCCGCGAGCTCGGGGTTTCGCAGCAGCGCCGCGGCGAGCGCCTGCTCGAGGCGGAGCACGCCGGTGGGCTCGGGCGGGACATCGGGGAGTGAAGCGCCGGCGGAAGCCGGCGCCTCGAAGGTGGAGAGCTCACGGCCAACGGGATACGGCGCGGGCGCCTGGGCGCGGCTGGCGAGCGGAAGGCTCAGCCCAGCGGCGATCAGCACCGCGCACCGCAGCGATGCGGTGCAGGTCATGGAACGGTCGTCCTCTGGTGAAAAGCATGGATCGGGGTGCCGCCGCGCGGGGCGGCGACACTCCCGTGTCGCAAGCGACGCTGCTTCTCAAATTCGGAGGACGACGGTTCTCAGGTGATCGGCGCGGTGAGCGCTCGGCGCGGGCTCCCGGAGCGGGGCCCAGGCCGGGGCAACCACGCCCGGCAGGGCGATCGAGATCGCGACCGCGGAGGCGGTGTCGACGAGCACGCGGCGAGGCATCGCGCTCGCGACGTCGCCTGCCGCGATGTGGATCACGTGATCGCCTTCGGAGAAGGACGCGGGATGATCGTGAGGGTGCGGCGCGGCGTGCGACAGGACGACGTCGAGGTGGTTGCCGTCCGATTCCAGCGAAACCGAATGCGCGTGGGCGCGTCCGTGGATCCCGAGCGCGAGCACACCCGCGCCCAGCGTCGACCCGAGGGTCGACTGAGCGGCAGCGCCGGCGAGCATCAGGAGGACGGCGGCGGTTCGCATGCGGGGCGACTTCACGGGACGAGGGTCTCCAATGCGCAGGTCGCTGATTCCGACCCACCGGACGCATTCGTGCGCACGGCGGCAGGACCTTAGCGAAGCCGCCTGCACACGACCGTGACGTCCTGCCGCGGAGGGCGCGGGGCGGTACAGACCCGGCCCCGGTCGGTCGAAAACCCCAGGCGGGGAGCGGTCCGGGCGGGCGCCCTCGAGAACGGAGGCTGTCGATGCTGGGGATCGCGGGGATCGCCGTCTTCTTCGCCGTGGGCCTGCTGGTCTCCGTGAGGCTGCTCGGGCTGGCCCGGCGAACGCGCCGGCTGCCCGAGCTGCTGGCGGGACTGGGGCTGCTCGGGATCGGTCCGCTCGGCTTCTGCGTGCTGATGGGCGGGATCATCCTGTTCCGGGGCACCCCCCTCGCGGACGTCTTCCGGATCACCGGCCTCGGGCTCCAGGCCCTCGGCTTCGTGGCCTCCGTCAGCTTCACCTGCCTGGTCTTCCGGCCGGGCTCCGACTGGGCGCGCGCGCTGGCGACGGTGATCGTGCTCGGCCTGCTGGTGACCTTCCTCAGCTGCGCGCTCGATCCGGCCCGCGCGGGCGGGTTGCGCCTGCACCACCACCTCGACACCTGGATCAAGATCCTCGGTCTCGGCTGGGGGGCGCTCGAATCGCTGCGCTACTGGCGCGTGACACGCCAGCGCGTCGCGCTCGGGATCGCGGACCCGCTGGTGAGCGCGAGCTTCCTGCTCTGGGGGATCTCGCTCGCCTCGGGCGCGCTCGGCTTCGCGCTCGTCTACGCCGCGCTGCTCTCGCTGCATCCCGGGGAGCCGCTGGGCGCCCGCGTCCAGCTCCTGATGTCCGCCTGCGGCATCGTCACGGCCGCGGGCCTCTACCTCGCCTTCCTTCCGCCGAAGGCCTACGCGCGCCGGCTCGCGGAGCGCTCGGCCGCTCGGACGGCCGTCGCCTGATGCAGGGCTCGGCGGCCTTCGAATTCGTCGCGGGCGAGCTCGAGCGCAGCGCGCGCCTCGACCGCGCCGCGGCCCGCGGCGCGCTGCGCAGCGCGCTCGCGCTGGCGCTCTTCGATCCCGTCCGCGTGACGGCGAGCCAGCTGCGGCTCGTGATCGAGCGCCTGCTCGCCGCCGAGCTCGAGCGCAGCGGCCTGGAGGGCGCGGATCGGACCTGCCAACGGCTGGCGACGCGTCTGGCGTCCGAGCGCTTCGAGACCAGCGGCCCCGAGTCGCCGGACGACGTCTTCAGCCGTCTGATCCGTCGCTAGCAAGCCGCGCGTCCGCGCGGCGCGCAGCGAGCCGCAGGCGAGCGAAGTTCACTCGGACCTGCTTCCACCTCTTCCCGTCCACGCCCGGTTGCCCCAGCGGTCGATCGAGACCACCTCCTCGACCGGGCGGCGCGTGGTCGGGCCGTAGCGTCCCATCGGCCAGCCGAGCGGGATGACCGCACAGGGTGTCACCTTCCTCGGCAGCCCGAGGATCCGGCGCGCGTTCCAGGTGCTCCAGAGCGGGAGCGTGATCAGCGCCGCTCCGAGTCCGACGGAGCGCGCGGCGAGCAGCAGGTTCTGCACGGCGGGGAAGATCGAGCCGTAGTAGCTCGCCGCAGCGAACTGCGGGAACCACGTGCGCGGCCCGCTCAGGCACGCCACCACCAGCACCGGGATCTGCTCGAAGTGATCGGCCTGCCAGCGCACGGCGTCGAGCAGGCGGCCCCATTTCGGATCGCGCGCCGCGCGGCGGCGCCCCACGCGCTCGTAGAGCGAGAAGGCCCTGCGGTTGGCGCGCGCCAGGCGCGCCTTCACGGCGGGATCCTTCACCACCACGAACTCCCAGTTCTGGGCGTTCGAGCCGGTCGGCGCCTTGATCGCGAGCTCGAGCAGGCGGCGCAGCAGCGCGTCGTCGACGGGATCGGGCTTCAGGCGGCGGATCGCCCGCTGCGTGGTGATCGCCTCCTCCAGGGGCATGTCGAAGCCGGGCGTGCTGCCCATGGCGGGCCCCCTCAGGCGGTCATGCCCTTCACGCGCTCCTGGAGCTGCACGGCTTCCGCGCTGGGCGGGCCGGCCATCTGCATCTGCATCAGCACGCCCATGTCGCCCTCGACCTGGATCTGTCCGGTCATGAAGGCCTGCATGGAAGCCTGCTGGTCGCCGCTGATGAACATCGCCTTGGCGACGTCGTAGGGCACCGTGAGCTTGGTGGGCGCGCTGGCGGCCAGACCCTTCTCGAACTTCCCGCCCTGGATGCGCGCCTCGACGTCGCCGTCGGGTCCGTTCTTCACGACCAGGTTGACGACGATGTTCTTGATCGCGTCGGGCACCGGCGGGTTGATCTCGCCGCGGATGCGCTCGGCCTCCTTGAACCAGCCATCGGACAGGAAGGTATGCGCCACGGGGGGTCCTCCTCGAGGGTTGAATGCGGACGACAGGCGCCCGATTCTCGCCCGATTCGGAGCCAGCGGCAACCGCGAAAGCGGGCTACGCCGGCGCGGGGATTTCGCCCGCCCGCACGCGCCGCTCGATCTCGACGTCGTGGTCGACGTCCGAGGTCGAGTTGTGCTCGTACTCGAGGATTCCGAGCTTCTCGAAACGCTCGCGCTGGCGGGGCGAGAGCAGCCCGAGGCTCTTGACGTTGGGCACGATCTTGGAGAACAGCCGGTAGCGGAACTGCTTCGCCAGCTGCGACTGATCGGAGGCCTCGATGCAGGCGTCCGCATCCAGACCCATCGTCTCCCAGACCTCGCGGTTCGAGATGCGGTCGCGCATCAGCACGCAGGCCTCGTAGACGAACTCCTCGCGCTCGTTCCGCTCGGACTCGGAGAGGTCCTCGCAGAATTCCCGCAACGAGAGCACGCCGAACGCCACGTGGCGCGACTCGTCCTCCATCACGGCGGCCGTGAGGTCGCGCAGCAGCGGGTTCGTCGCGGTATCGCGGATCGTGCCGAAGGCGGCCAGCGC
>DATBRV010000083.1:0-42798 GCA_036560145.1 Myxococcota bacterium | reverse complement strand
CTCGGGCAGAACCTCGAAAAGGCCGTCGCGCGCTGCGAGGAAGCGGCGCGGCGTGGGGCGCGCATCGTCTGCCTGCCGGAGCTCTTCCGCTCCCGGTATTTCTGCCAGAGCGAGGACGTCGCGCGCTTCGCCCTCGCCGAGCCGATCCCGGGGCCCACCACGGAGCGGCTCGGCAAGCTGGCGGCCGCCCGCGAGATCACGATCGTGGCCTCGCTCTTCGAGAAGCGGGCCGAGGGCCTCTACCACAACACGGCCGTCACCCTCGGACCCGACGGGCGGATCTGCAGCCTCTACCGCAAGATGCACATTCCGGACGATCCCCTCTACTACGAGAAGTTCTATTTCACGCCGGGGGACCTCGGCTTTCCGAGCGTGGCCGCGCGCGACGCGCAGATCGGCACGCTGGTGTGCTGGGACCAGTGGTTCCCCGAGGCGGCGCGGCTGGTCGCGCTCGCGGGCGCCCAGATCATCTTCTATCCGACGGCGATCGGCTGGCAGTTCGACGAGCCGCCCGAGGTGGACGCTGCGCAGCACGACGCCTGGGAGACGATCCAGCGCTCGCACGCGATCGCGAACGGCGTCTTCGTGGCGGTGGTGAACCGCGTGGGGCGCGAGGACGGCGTGCGCTTCTGGGGCCAGTCCTTCGTCGCCGACCCCTTCGGCCGGGTGCTCGCCCGCGCCTCGGCGAGCGAAGAGGAGATCCTCGTCGTCGGCTGCGACCTCGCCTTGATCGGGCAGACCCGCCGGAACTGGCCGTTCCTGCGCGACCGCCGCATCGACGCGTACGCCGACGTCCAGAAGCGCTTCCGGACCTGAATCGGATTCGCGCGTGGAACAGGGCACACCCGGAGCGAAGGGCTACCGCTGGCCGGCGGAGTGGGAGCCGCACGCGGCGACCTGGCTCGCCTGGCCCAAGAACCCCGACACCTGGCCGGGTCGCCTGGAGCGCGCGGTCGAAGGCTTCGTCGGCATCGTGCGCGCGCTGCATCCCTTCGAGCGCGTGAACCTGCTGGTGGATTCGCCCGCCATGGAGAGCGCCGCGCGCGCTCGGCTGGCGGCAGGCGGCGTCTCGCAGGATGCGAACGTCGCGTTCATCCAGCTCGCCAGCAACGATGCCTGGGCGCGCGACTACGGGCCGATCTTCGTGGTGCGCGGCGAGGGCGCGGCGCGCCAGCGCGCCGTGATCGACTTCGGGTACAACGCCTGGGGCGGCAAGTATCCGCCCTGGCAGCTCGACGACGCGATCCCGACCCAGCTCGCCGGTCGGCTCGGGCTGCCCTGCTTCGCGGCCGATTTCGTGCTGGAGGGCGGCTCGATCGACGGCAACGGCCGCGGCACCCTGCTCACCACCGAGACCTGCCTGCTGCATCCGAACCGGGGCGCGGGGCGGACCCGCGAGCAGATGGAGCAGCGCCTGGCGGACTGGCTGGGGGTGACGCAGGTGCTCTGGCTCGGCGAAGGGATCGCGGGCGACGACACCGACGGGCACGTCGACGACATCGCGCGCTTCGTGGATGCCGGCAGCGTGGTCGCCGTCGTCGAAGCGGACGAGCACGACGCGAACGCGGCGCCGCTCGCCGCCAATCTGCGGCGCCTGCGCGGCATGCGCGACGCCGCCGGCAAGCCGCTCGCGGTGGCGACGCTCCCGATGCCACCCCCTCTCCACGTCGCCGGCCAGCGCTGCCCGGCGAGCTACGCGAACTTCTACCTCGGCAACCGTGTGGCGCTCGTCCCCACCTTCGGCGCGCCGTCGGACGCGCGGGCCCTCGCCGTCCTGCGCGAGCTGCTTCCGGGCCGGGAGGTCGTCGGCGTCCGCTGCGACGAGCTCGTCTACGGCCTCGGGGCAATCCATTGCCTGTCCCAGCAGGAGCCCGCCTGAGGGATACGCATCCATGATAGGATGCGCTGGAACAGGAGGGATGCGTGAGCCTCGGGGTCCGACTTCGCAGATTGCTTCCGGTTCTCGTGATCGCGGCCCTCTCGCTCGGCAGCGGCCGCTGCGACTCCTTCGGCTTCGGCACGCCGCTGTTCCACTTCCGGGCGCCGCGGCTGTTCCAGCTCTCGCTCCCCGGCACGCTCGACCTCGATCTCCGCCTCCCGCCGCTCGCGATCCGCAACAGCCTGGTCGTGAAGCTCGACGACGTGACGATCCCGACCGACGGGTTCACCCGCCTTTCCGACGGTGTCGCCGGATCGCTCGAGATCCCGGGCGAAGGCTCGCACACGCTGGTGGCGAGCATCGACGTGAGGATCCTCTTCTTCTTCCGCGCCACGCTGATCGCCGCCACCGCCTTCGACATCACCGCTCTCGAAAACCCCGACGCGTGCGAGATCCTGAACGACGTCGAGTGCCTGCTGCCCTATCCGTCCTCGCGCTTCCTGGCGCCGGCCGCCACCGCGACCGGCTACCAGCTCGCACTTCCCGCCGCGGGCTTTCCGACGCTGATCGGTGCGCCGATCGACCCGGCGCCGTTCAACCAGGCGGACGGCTTCAGCCCGACCGTGCAGATCCTGATGCACTTTCCGGCGGGCGTGGACCTGGCGGCCTCCGGCGCGCCCGTGCTGCTCGAGGCGCGCTGCTGCGGTCAATCGTCGACGCCGCCCTACGAAGACGTGCGCACGCTCGACGGGAGATCCCTGCACGCCGACAGCCCGACCGTGCTGCTCGACGCCGACACCGGCGAGCGGATCCTGCACTGGGTCGAGCTGGACGCGCGCGCCGCGGGCGATCCCGCGCGTCAGGTGTTGTTCCTGCGTCCGGGCAAGAGTCTGACCCCGGGCCATCGCTACATCGTCGCGGTGCGCGGGCTCGTCGATCCGCTCGGCGAACCGGTCGCGCCCGAGCCGACCTTCCGGGCGCTGCGGGACGGCCGGCCCTCGACGATTCCGGCGCTCGAGGCGCGCCGCGCGGGCTTCGAGGAGATCTTTCATCGCCTGCGGGGCGCGCGCGTGCGCCGCCACGAGCTGGTGCTCGCCTTCGACTTCGTCGTGCGCAGCGACGAGCAGTTGACCCAGACGATGCTGGCGCTGCGCGACGACGCGATCGGCTACATCGACGCGATCCCGGACGGCGACGCGTCGGCGGTGACGCTCAATGCCGCCTTCAACGCGAGCCACGTGAACGATTGCAGCGTGCCCGGGCAGAAGGTCTGGCGGCAGGTGAAGGGGACCTTCCGGGGGCCCTTCTATCTGACGGGTCCGATCTCGGGAAACACCGGCGCTCCGGTGCTGAGCCAGGGCGCCGGCGGGAATCCCGTGCGCAACGGCACGCAGCCCTTCAACTTCGACTTCGCGGTTCCCTGTAGCGTCTTCGATCCCGCCGCCACTCCGCGGCCGCTCCTGCTCGGCCATGGCCTGTTCGGCGACGGCGCCAGCCTGCTTCCGATCGTCGTCTCGCCCGGCGGGTTGGTGGGCCAGGTGGCCGGGCCCTTCCCGTTCATCGCCGGCGCCACCGACTGGCGCGGCCTATCCGCGCTCGACCTGATCTGGCTGCTGATCAACGTGGTGGGCAATTCGACCACCGGCCACCAGCTCAACAACTTCCCGGCCTTCACGGCGCGGCTGAAGCAGGGGATGGTCAACACCCTCGTGCTCGGGCACCTGATGGACACCGGCTACTTCAACCGGCTCTCGGTGTTCCAGACCACCCCGGGAGACCCCGCGACCGGGGTGTTCCCCGGAGCGGAGGACGAGACCTCGTACGTCGGCGTGAGCCTCGGCGGCATCATGGGCATCTTCCTGGCGGCGCTGACGGGGGACATCGAACGCTTCAACATCGACGTGGGCGCGATCAACTTCTCCCTGCTCTTGCAGCGCTCGACGCAGTTCTCGGTGTTCGAGACGGTGCTCGCGGGCGTGGGCCTCACCGACCCGATCGACCGGGCGCTCGGCATCGGCCTGCTCCACGAGCAGTGGGTGACCAGCGAGCCCGCCGGCTACGCGCGACACGTCACCGGGCTGGTCGAGCCGCCGCTGCCCGGTTCGCTCCCGAAGCGGATCCTGATGACGGTCGCCTGGCTCGACAAGCAGGTGTCGAATCAGGCCGCCGAGGTCGCCGCGCGCACGCTCGGCATCCCCAACCTCGATGGCGCTTCGCTGCTGCGCGGGCTCCGGCAGATCCCGGACCAGCCGGAGGGTGTGGACGGGCTCGAGTCCGCGGTTGTCGTCTACGACGCGGGCTCGTTCGACGTCTTCGATCCCGCCTTCGACGCCGTGATCCCGCCGCTCGCGAATCTGATCCCGAGCAGCGCGTGCGATCCGCACGCGCGCCGTCTGGCGATTCCGGCGGGCATCCCGCAGCTGGTCGCGTTCCTGCAGCCGGGCGGCCGGATCCACAACTTCTGCGACGGCGTCTGCGACGCTTCGGTGGACGCCGAGCGACCGGGCGGAGTGACCGAAGCGGCGCTCTGCGATCCGCTGCCGTAGACTCTCGAGTCGTGGAATCCCGCTTTCGCCCGCAGCGCGGATTCGTTACAAACTGGCGCGCCCGGTAGCCCGGCTCGGCGGCGCTGGAAAAGGGTCCCCGCCTTGGTCGAAGTCCTGCGTCACGACCTCGTCATCGTCGGCGGCGGCGGCGCTGGCCTGCGCGCCGCAATCGCCGCGGTCGAGGCCGATCCCAAGCTCTCGGTCGCGCTCGTCTCCAAGGTCTATCCGATGCGCAGCCACACCGTCTCCGCCGAGGGCGGCGCGGCGGCGGTCGCGCGCCCGGACGACTCCCTCGAGATGCACGGCTTCGACACCGTGAAGGGCTCCGACTTCCTGGGCGACCAGGACGTGATCCGGTACTTCGTCGAGGAGGCCCCCAAGGAGCTGACGCTGCTCGAGCACTGGGGCTGCCCCTGGAGCCGCAACGACGACGGCACCGTGGCGACCCGCGCCTTCGGCGGCATGACCACCAAGCGCACCTGGTACGCGGCCGACAAGGTCGGCTTTCACATGCTGCATTCGCTGTTCCAGCACTCGCTGCGCTTCGACCGCATCGTGCGCTACGACGAGCAGTTCGTGACCAAGCTGTTGACGGACGGCGGCGCGGTGCGCGGCGTCGCCGCGCTCGACGTGCGCGAGGGCGTGGTGCGCGTGATCCTCGGCCGCGCGGTGATCCTGGCCACCGGCGGGGCGGGCAAGATCTTCCCCTTCACGACCAACGGCAACATCAAGACCGGCGACGGCATGGCGCTCGCCTACCGGGCCGGCGTGCCGCTCAAGGACATGGAGTTCGTCCAGTACCACCCGACGGGGCTCCCCGGCACCGGGATCCTGATCACCGAAGCGACCCGCGGCGAGGGCGGCCACCTGATCAACAAGGACGGCGAGCGCTTCCTGGTGACGCGCGACTACGGCGTCGGCGCCAAGGCCGAGCTGGGTCCGCGCGACATGATCTCGCGCGCGATCGTGCAGGAGATCGAGGCGGGGCGCGGCTTCGCGGGCAGCTACGGCGAGTACGTCCATCTTGATTTACGCCATCTGGGCGCCGAGGTGATCGAGAAGCGCCTGCCGATGGTGCGCGAGCTCACGATGACCTACGTCGGCGTGGATCCGATCCTGACGCCGATCCCGGTGCGCCCGGTCGTGCACTACATGATGGGCGGCGTGGACACCGACATCGACGGCGCGACGTCGCTGCCCGGCCTCTACGCGGCCGGCGAGACGGCCTGCGTCTCGCTGAACGGCGCCAACCGGCTCGGCTCGAACTCGCTGACGGAGTGCCTGGTCTTCGGCGCGCGGGCCGGGCGGCACGCCGCGCGCGTGGCCCACGGCTCGAGCGCGGGCTCCGAAGCGGTGCTGCGCCGGCAGGGCGAGGACGAGCAGGCCCGCATCGATGCGGTGCGCGGCAAGCAGCGCGGCGGCGAGAAGCTGAGCCGCATCCGCGCCGAGATGAACGGCGCCATGGAGCGCGGCTGTGGGGTCTACCGCGAGGCGGCCTCCATGCGCACGACCTGCGACGAGATCGCGCAGATCAAGGGGCGCTTCGCGGACGTCGCCCTCGAGGACGCGAGCAAGGTCTTCAACACCGAGCTGATCGCGGCGCTCGAGCTGGGCAACATGCTCGACGTCGCGGAGGCGGTGGCGCGCTGCGCCCAGGTCCGCGACGAATCGCGCGGCGCCCACACGCGCAAGGACTTCACCAAGCGCGACGACCAGCGCTTCCTGCACCACTCGCTGTGCAGCTTCGATCCGGCCGGTCCCAAGCTGGGCCGCAAGCCCGTCACGCTCGGACACTGGACTCCCGAGGAGCGCAAATACTGATGAGCACCGCGGCCAAGAAGACGCTGGTGGTGACGCGGTTCGATCCCGACCGCGATTCGGCCCCGCGCACGCAGAGCTACCAGATTCCGGTTCAAGACGACTGGATGGTCCTCGACGCGCTGAACTACATCAAGGACGAGGTGGACGGCACGCTCTCGCACCGCTGGTCGTGCCGGATGGCGGTCTGCGGGAGCTGCGGGATGATGGTGAACGGCGAGCCGCGCCTCACCTGCAAGGACCCCCTGCGCCAGTACGGCGAGACGGTCGTGGTGGCCCCGCTCGCGAACTTCCCGGTGGTCCGCGATCTCGTGATCGAGATGGACGGCTTCCTCGACAAGCTCAAGTCCGTGAAGCCCTGGATCGTGCGCGCCAAGGAACTCGCGGCCGAGGCGGGCCCGGTGCGGCAGTCGCCGGAGCAGCTCGACGAGTTCAAGCAGTTCAGCATGTGCATCAACTGCATGCTCTGCTACGCGGCCTGCCCGGTGGTCGCCAACGAGCCGGACTTCCTGGGGCCGGCGGCGATCGCGCTCGGCCACCGCTACAACGTCGATTCGCGCGACGAGGGCGCCCGCGAGCGCAACCAGATCTTCCGCGGCGAGGGGACGGTGTTCTCCTGCTCCTACGCGAACGAGTGCAGCGAGGTCTGCCCGAAGCACGTCGATCCGGCGGCGGCCGTGAACCAGGCCAAGTTCAACGCCGTGATCGACTGGGCGACGGGGCTGGTGCTGCCGCGCGGCGGGAGGCAGTAGCCATGGCGCGCCCGGCGCACCCGCACGCCATGCAGCCCGCGCGCCCGGGGCGGACGCGCACGGCGCCTCCCATGCAGCCCGATCAGTTCCCCTTCCAGGGCCGCTACCGCGCCTACACGCTCTTCGATCTGACGGGCGCCGTCTACCTGGCGATGGGATTCGTGATGCTGCGCGTGGTATGGGCGCTCGGCGATGGGTCGTTCGCCTGGCAGGCGCTGCTGGACGCCTTCAAGAGCCCCGTCTGGATCGCGTTTCACGGCCTCGCGCTGGTCTGCGTCCTCTTCGTCGGCGCTCGCTTCTTCCGGCTCTTTCCGAAGGCGCAGCCGCCGCGGATCGGTCCGCTGAAGCCGCCGCCGAAGATGGTGATCTACGCCATGCTGTACGCGGTTTGGGTCGTCGTCACCTGCGTGTTCGTGATGATCCTCGGCGGAGGGGTCTTCCCGTGAAGCACCTCTTGCTGCGACTCGAGCCCCTGATCTGGCTGATGTTCGGGCAGGGGATCCTGATCGGCACCATCCTGCTGACGGGCTGGCTGGTGGTAGTCGGGCTGGCGGCGCCGCTCGGGCTGGTGTCGGAGGGCTCGCTCCTGTTCCTGCGCGCGCACCGGCTCGCGGCGAACCCGATCGGACGCCTGGTGCTGCTCGCGCTGATCGTGCTCCCGCTCTGGAAGGGCGCGCACCACCTGCGCTCGCTCTCGGTCGATTTCGGCGGCGCGTCGCGCGACCCGGCCGTGGCCTCGCTGCTCTACGGCCTTGCGTTGCTCGGCAGCGTGCTCGGGGTCTGCGCCGTCATCCGTCTGTAGCCGACCGGTGCCGGGGCGCGTCCTCGCGGGCCTTCGCATCCTCGACCTGACGCGCGTGGTCGCGGGCCCGTTCGCGACCGCCGTGCTCGCCGATCTCGGCGCCGACGTCGTCAAGCTGGAGATCCCCGGGACCGGCGACGATTATCGTTATGGCCCGTCGGCCAGGGGCCAGACCTCCCTCTCGTTCCAGAACACCAACCGCGGCAAGCGCTCGATCACCCTCGACGTCCGCAAGCCCGAGGGCCGCGAGCTCTTCCTGCGCCTGTGCGAGCGGGCCGACGCCGTGGTCGAGAACTTCCGCTCGGGCTGGCTCGCCTCGCACGAACTCGGCGCGGGCGCGATCCAGGCGCGCAATCCCCGCTGTGTGGTGGCCTCCCTCTCGGGCTTCGGAGCGACGGGACCGCGGGCCGGACAGGCTTCCTACGACATCGTGGCGCAGGCGACCGGCGGGCTGCTCGCGCTCACCGGCTTTCCGGACGGACCGCCGGTGCGCGGCGGCGGCGCGCTCGGCGATTTCGTCGGCGGCCTCTACCTCGGCCTCGGGATCACCGCGGCGCTGCTCGAGCGCGAGCGCACGGGGGCCGCGCGCGTGCTCGACCTCTCCAACCAGGACGCCATCTTCGCGATCACCGACTCCGCGGCAACCATTTTTTCGGGCATCGGCGTCGCCATGACGCGCGTGGGCAATCAGCATCCCTTCACGGCGCCCTACGATTGCTTCGAGGCGCGCGACGGCCACGTCGTGATCGCGACCGCCAGCAACAAGCTGTTCCGGAGGCTCTGCACGGCGATCGGCCGGCCCGAGCTAGGGAGCGACGAGCGCTACCGGAGCCACCGCGGGCGCGCGCAGCTCCGGCTCGAGCTCAACCAGCGGGTGGCGGATTGGGTGCGCGAGCGGACCAGCGCCGAGGTGCTCGCCGCGCTCGGCCCGCAGGGCGCGGACCTGCCCTGCGCCGAGGTGCAGCGCCCCGATCAGCTGCTCGCGGATCCGCAGCTGCTGGCCCGCGGCATGCTCGAGCGCCATCCGCACCCTACACTCGGCGAGGTCGTCTTCCACGGCAATCCGCTGCGCTTCTCGGGCGCCGAGCCGCGCCAGCGCCCCCTCGCCCCGGCCCTCGGCGAGCACAACCGCGAGGTCTACGCGGAGCTGGGGCTGGACGAGCAGGAGCTGGCGCGCCTGGCCGCGGCGGGCGTGATCTAGAGACATTCTCCCCGCGGGTCCTGGCTTGACGCTCCCCGGCGAGTGCTTAGATGTCTTGCGTCGCCGCGACCGGACGCGAAGCTGAATGCTCGCCGGTCGGCGCAAGGAGGATTCCAGACATGACGTTCCATTCCCTGATTCCGCGCCGCTTCGTTTCCCGGGCGCCGGCGGCTCCCAGCCTGCGGGCTTTCTGGCCGGCCGATTTCGACCGGCTCTTCGACGAGGCCTACGAGACCTTCGCGTTCCCGACGGTGCCGCAGGCGGCTGCGCGCTTCGCGCCGCGCGTGGACGTGACCGAGAGCGACGAGGCCTACTCCGTGCAGGCCGACCTGCCCGGCCTCGACGAGAAGGACATCCAGGTCTCCCTCGAAGAGGGCGTGCTCTCGATCCAGGGCAAGCTCGAGAGCGAGAAGGACGAGAAGAAGAGTGGTGTTCGCTGGGTCGAGCGGGCCCGCGGCTCGTTCCACCGCGCGATCGAGCTCCCCGCGGAGGTCGACGCCGCCAAGGTGACGGCGAGCTACCGCCAGGGCGTGCTGACGGTGACGCTGCCGAAGCTGCCCGCGGCGAAGCCCGAGGTCCGGGCGATCCCGATCACGACCTCGTAATCGATCGCTCGACGCTATTGCGCGTCGTGGAAGATGATCCCGAGCGTGGTGCGCTCCCCGGAGCGCACCACGCTCACCCCATGGCGCATTTGCGCCCGGGAATCGCCGCGCGGTCCCGACACCGGCCGCTCGCGGGTCGGGAACACGATCGCTTCGCCCTGCTCGAGCGCGATCGCCTCGCCGCGCGACTGCATGCGCGGCCGGTTCTCGAGCAGCAGGAACTCCCCGCCCGTGAAGTCCGAGCCGGGCTTCGAGAGCAGGCAGGTGAGCTGGAGCGGAAAGGCGACCGCCCCGTAGAGATCCTGGTGCAGGCGGTTGTAGCCGCCCGCCCGGTAGTGGAGCAGGAGCGGCGTCGGCCGCGTCTGGGCGTGCTCGCGGCAGCGCGCCAGGAAGCCCGTCAGGGACGCCGGGTAGCGCTCGCGCGAGCCCAGCCGCGCGCCCCACGCGTTGGCGATCGGCGCCAGCTTCGCGTAGAGAGCCGTGCGCAGCGCGCGGACCAGCGGCGGCAGCGGATACCCGAAGTACTGGTACTCGCCGGCGCCGAAGCGGTGCTGCTCCATCACCACGCGCTTGCGGAAAGGGCGCGCCTCGCCATAGAGCGCCGCCAGCTCGCGGCACTCGGTGGGCGCCAGCAGGCCGGGAAGCCGCGCATGGCCCCTCTCGTCGAGCTCGCGGGCGAGCTTTCCCCAATCGAAGCCGGACGGGAGCGAGGTGCGCGGCACGGGCGGCAGCGTAGTCGAGAGTCCGGGTGGAAGCCCCCCCGCCGACGGTCTAGAGTCCGGCTTTCGCTCGGAGCGCCCATGAACTTCGGATTCACGGAAGAGCAGGAGCTGCTGCGCGCCGAGGTGCGCAAGTTCCTCGACCAGAACTGTCCCCTCGAAGAGGTCCGCAAGATCGCGGCCACGCCCGAGGGCGTCGCACGGCCGCTCTGGAACCGGATGGCGGAGCTCGGCTGGGTCAGCCTCACGCTGCCCGATCGCTTCGGCGGCATCGGGCTCGGCTGGGTGGATCTGGTGGTGGTGCTCGAGGAGACGGGACGCTCGCTCTTTCCCTCGCCGCTGATCGCAACCGTGCTCGGTGCGACCGCCCTCCAGCTCGCCGGCAGCGAGGCGCAACAGAAGCGCTGGCTCCCAGGAATCGGCTCGGGCCAGTGCCTGGCGACGCTCGCGCTGCTCGAGGCGAGCGACCGGCTCGACCCGGCCGGCATCGCGCTCGAAGGCAAGCGCGACGGCAGCGACTTCCTGCTGCACGGGGAGAAGCTGTTCGTGATGGACGCGGGGATCGCGGACCTCTTCGTGGTGGCCTTCCGCTCGGGGCCCGAGGGCGGAGACGTCAGCCTCGCGCTGGTCGAAAAGGGCGCGCCCGGCCTCGCGGCCGAGCGCCTCGAGACGATGGACGAGACCAAGCGCCTCGGGCGCGTGCGCTTCGACGACGTCCGCGTCCCGCTGGACGCCCTGCTCGGGGCGCCCAACACGGGCTGGCCGGTGATCGCGCGGCTGCTCGACTGCGGCGCCGTCGCCGTCACCGCCGAGGCGATCGGCGCCGCCGAGGGCGCCCTCGATCTCACCGTGCACTTCGCGAAGCAGCGCATCCAGTTCGACCATCCGATCGGCCGTTTCCAGGGCGTGAAGCACCCGCTCGCGGGACACTACGTCGCGATCGAATCGGTGAAGTCGCTGCTCTACTACGCCGCCTGGATGCTCGACGAGCAGCCCGAGGCCGCGAGCCTTTCCGTCTCGCGCGCCAAGGCCTGGGCGAGCGATGCGTTCGCCGGGCTCGGCGTCGACGCCGTCGGGCTGCACGGCGCCATCGGCTACACCTGGGAGTTCGACGCGCAGCTCTACCTGAAGCGCATGAAGTGGGTGCGCGCCGCCTTCGGCGACGCGGGCTGGCATCTGGAACGGGTCGCCGCCCTGGGAGGTCTGTGATGGATTTCAAGCTCGCCCCGCAAGAGGAAGCGTTCCGCGACGAGGTGCGCGCCTTCCTCGACGCGAACCTCCCGCCGGAATCCGAGCGCGGCCCGGGCTTCCTCGCGGAATGGAGCCGCAAGATCCGCTCAAAAAAATGGGTCGGCTTCTCGTGGCCGCGCGAGGTCGGCGGCGGCGGCGGCTCGCTGATGCAGCAGGTGATCCTGAAGGAGGAGATGGCGAGGCGCAGGGCGCCGCCGCTCGGCACCAGCTTCATGGGGCTGGCCTGGGTCGGCCCGGCGATCATCCAATACGGGAGCGAGGAGCAGAAGCGCCGCTTCATCCCGGACATCCTCGACGGCGCGGTGCAGTGGTGCACGGGCTACTCGGAGCCGGGCTCGGGCAGCGATCTCGCCTCGCTCCAGTGCAAGGCGGTGCGCGACGGCGATCACTACGTCGTGAACGGCCAGAAGATCTGGACCTCGGTGGCGATGTGGGCGAAGTGGATGATCCTGCTCGTGCGCACCGGCGGCGGCGGGGCCTCCAAGCACGACGGCATCACCTGCCTGCTGGTCGCGATGCAGAGCCCGGGGCTCACGGTGCGGCCGATCCGGAACATGTCCGGCTCATCCATGTTCGCGGAGGTCTTCTTCGACGGCGTCCGCGTCCCGATCGAGAACCGGCTGGGCGAGGAGGGCGAGGGCTGGCAGGTGACGGTCTCGGCGCTCGCCTTCGAGCGCTCGAGCATCTCCGAGGTCTACGGTCTCGGTCGCCAGCTGGACGGCATCAAAGAACTCGCGCAGCGCTCCTCGCGCGGCGGCCGGCCCGCCAGCGAGGATCCCGTCATCCGGCGCCGGATCGCAAGCGCCGACCTGCGCATCGAGGCGATGCGGCTCTCCGGCATGCGCTTCCTCACCAAGCAGCTCCGCGGCGAGCCGCTCGGCAGCGAGACCTCGATCAACAAGCTGCTGCGCGCGGAGCTCGAGATCGAGCTCGGCGAGCTGGCGGTCGAGATCCTCGGCAGCCGCGGCGCCCTGATGAAGGGCGAAGGGCTCGTCCCCGAGGACGGGCGCTGGCAGCGCCTCGCGCTCAACTGGCCCGAGGTGGTGATCGGCGGCGGAACGCCCAACATCCAGCGCAACATCATCGCCGAGCGCGTGCTGGGCCTGCCGAAGGACTGAGGCCATGGCGCCGATTTCCGCCCCGCGCCGCGAGCGGATCGCATCCCTGCTGCGCGAGCGGCTGGCGGCGGGGCACGTCGAGGTGATCGACGAGTCGCACCTGCACGCCGGCCACGCGGGCGCCGCCGGCGGCGCCGGGCATTTCCGCGCGCTGATCGTCTCGCCGCTCTTCGAGGGCAAGAGCCTGGTCGAGCGCCAGCGATTGGTCTACGGCGCGCTGGCCGGAATGATGGGTCCCGAGATCCACGCGCTCGCCATGCAGACGCTCACACCGGAGCAGTGGAAGCCGGCCTGAGTGAACTTCGCTCGGCTCCGCCTCGCTGCGCGCGCTTCGCGCTTGCGTTAAACGAATTCCTCCAGCCAGCGCCGCAGCGTCACCGAGAAGCCCGACGCGTTTGCGTGTCCGCCGCCGCCGTAGCCCTCCGCCACCTTGGCCACGTCGAGCTCGCCGATCGAGTAGATCGAGACGTCGACGCGCTCGCCCGTCACCCGATAGACGAGGCCCCAGGGCAGCTTGAAGGCGGCCCGCTTGGCGAGCTCGTGACCGATCTTGCTGCGGTGCTGGCTCGCATTCACCGCTTCCACGCGCCGCGAGCCCAGCGCGACCGGGTGCGCGGAATGCAGCGCGCGCTCCACCTCGATCCGGGTCGCGCGCAGCAGGGGAGCCCCCTCGGCCGCCAGCTCGGCGATCGGACGCGAAGCGAGCTCCTCCCAGGTCTCGAAGTCTCGCGGGTAGGAGGAGAGCGCGGCGTTCACCTCCTCCGAAGCCGGCAGCTTCCAGCTCCAGAGGTCCTGGTCCTCGACGTAGCGCAGCAGATCCGGCGCGGGCTCGCCCGGGTGGAAGTGGTTCCAGGCGAGCACGGCGCCCGAATGCGAGAGGTCGAACCGGATCTCGTGGCCGCGCCCGGCTAGCGCGTTCTGGACCCCGAGATCGTTCTCGAAGCGCTCGCGCGCCGTCACGTGATGGTCGAGCACGATCACCTTCGCCGCGCGGTCGGCGAGCGCGCGCAGCTCCTGGTTGCTTGGCGCGATGTCGACGAACACGACGAGGCCGCCCTCGAAGGCGCCGGCGTCGACGACGTCGTCGTGGCCGCGCGGCAGATAGCGCGCGCCGGGGCCCCAGGCGCGCCAGACCGACCAGGCGGCGCCGAGCCCATCGGGACAGCCGGCGTGATAGAAGCAGGTGCGCTGCACGCGCGGACCCTATCCGAGCCCGGGTTCGCCGGCGGCGCGCGCCCGCGCGAGCACGCTCGATTCGTCGCGATGCAGCGAGCGCATCGCCCGCCACAGGAAGGCCATCGAGAGCAGGTTCACCGCCAGCGCCAGACGCATCGCCGCCCCCAGGTCCCCGAGCGCATCCGACAGCTCGCCGATGCAGTACGGGCCGAGCGCGAAGCCCACGAACGTGATCACGAGCAGATAGAAGGCGGAGGCCACCGCGCGCATGCGCGGGAGCACCAGATCCTGGAGCGTGGAGGCGCCGACGCCGATCCACATCGAGGCGAACATCGAGACCGGGAAGTTGAGCAGGTAGGCGGTGGCGACGTCGTCCGTCGACAGCATCCACCAGGCGAGCGGGATCAGGGCCGCCGCCGCGCCGAAGGCCACGTAGAGGCGTCCCTCGGGACGCCATCTCCGCAGGCGGTCCGCCAGCAGTCCGCCGAGCGTCACGCCGAGCACGCCCGCGATGGCCGCGGTGAGGCCGACGTAGAAGCCGACCTCGCCGGTCGGCTGGCCGAGCACGCGGCGGAAGTAGACCGGCGCCCAGCCGCCCAGCCCGTAGCCGGTGAACGCCAGCAGGGAGAGGCCGAGGGCGACATTGCGTAGTGTCGGAGTGTGGAAGAGCAGCGCGGCGCAGGGCCGATCGCGCAGCCCGAGCGTGCTGGCCCAGGAGATGGCGGCGTAGAGCCCCACCGGCAGCGCGGTCCACTGCGGCAGGTTGCCCGTCAAGCGCACCATCACCACGGAGAATCCCGCCAGCGCGAGCGCCAGCGCCAGGTTGCGCGCGATCGCGCGCCGGCCCGCGCCAACGCTCGCGAGGTGCCAGAGCGTGAAGGGCGGCACCACGGCGCGCAGCTCCTTCGCGAACGCGCGCCAGGGGTGCGGCTCGGGGGTGGTGGGCACTCCGTCGGCGAGGCCGCGCACCGGCTCGCGCAGCGTGCGCACCCAGAGGGCGAGCAGCAGCCCGGGCAGGCCGACGATGAGATAGGCGGCCTGCCAGCCCGCCAGACCGAGGGGAGCCGAGCCGGGCGGGAACGCCGCGTTCCAGCGGTCGACGATCTGCCCGCCGATCATCAGGCCGAGTCCGCCGCCCAGGTAGATGCCGCTCGAATAGATCGCGAGCACCGTGGCGCGGCGGCGCGGGGGAAAGGAATCGGCGAGCATCGAGAAGGCCGCAGGCGAGGCGCTGGCCTCGCCGACGCCGACGCCGATGCGCGCCGCGGCGAGCCCCGGGAAGCCGCGCGCGAAGCCCGAGAGCGCCGTCATCACGCTCCAGAAGGCCAGACCGCTCGCGATCAGCGTGCGCCGGTTCCAGACGTCGGCTAGCCGCCCGAGCGGAATCCCGAAGATCGCGTAGAAGACGGCGAAGGCGGTTCCGTACAGGAATCCGATCTGGGCGTCGCTCACCCCGAGATCGGCTTTGATGTCCTCGGCCAGGATCGTGATGATCTGGCGATCCAGGAAGTTGAGGACGTAGACGAGCACCAGGACGCCGAGCAGGTAGTTGGAATAGGCGCCGCCGACCCCGCCCGCGGGCTCGGGTCGGCCGCTCGGTCCGGCGGCGGCCGGCTCGGGCCGCTTCGGCTGGGTTGCGCTCGTCAAAGCCGCCGCATTGTAGCCGGATGCCGCAGCGGCGTGTGTGGAACTCTGCTCGCGGCGTGGGTAGTTTTCGCGCTGGAGGCGCGAGCTGCGTGCTGCTTCCCCCCACACGCGCGTTCATCGCGTCGGTCCTGCTGTCGCCAGCGCCGGGCCTGCTCGCGCGCTTCGAGGCCCTGCGCCGCCAGCCCTATCCCTGGCTGCTCGACAGCTCGCTCCCCTCCTCGCGCCTGGGCCGATGGTCGTTCGCCGGGGCGGAGCCCTACGCCGTCCTGCGCGTGCGCGGGGAAGATTGCGAGCTCGAGTGCCGGCGCGCCGTGCGCGGCGGGCTGCGGGTGGGGCGCGAGAGCCTGCGGGCGGACCCGCTCGAGCTGCTGCGCGCGCTCGCGCCGCCGCCGCCGGAGGGCGCGAGCGAGACGATGGCTCCGTTCGCCGGCGGCGCGGTGGGTTATTTCGGCTACGAGCTGGCAGGGCGCTTCGAGGCGCTCGGGCTGCGCGCCGAGGACGACCTCGCCCTGCCCGACGCCATCCTGCTGCTGGTGGACCGGGTGCTCGCGCACGAGCACGCGAGCGGCGCCAGCTTCGCGCTCGGGCTCGGCTTCGGCGACGACCTCGCGGCGGCGACGGCGAACGCAGTCCAGGCCGCGAGCGAGCTTGCGCGCGCAAGCGAGCTGCCGCCCGCGCCGACGGGAGAGACCCGCAAGCGAAGCGCGCAGCGAGCCGCAGGCGAGCGGAGTTCGGGTGGCGCGCTGCCGCCCGCGCGCCGGGACCCGACAGACGAGCCCGGTTACGCGAAGGCGATCGAGCGCACGCGCGAGGAGATCGCGGCGGGCAACGTCTACCAGGCCTGCCTCACGCGCCGGCTGGATCGCGCCTTCGACGGCGATCCCTGGGCGCTGCATCTCGCGCTGCGCCGGCGCAACCCGGCCCCCTTCGCCTGCTTCTTCGAGCTGCCGGAGGCGGCGATCGTCGGCAGCTCGCCCGAGCGATTCCTGGCGGTCGACGCCGGCGGCCGCGTCGAGAGCCGGCCGATCAAGGGCACGCGGCGCCGCGGCGGCGACCCGGCCAGCGACGCGCGCGAACGGCGCGCGCTGCTCGCGTCCGAAAAGGACCGCGCCGAGAACCTGATGATCGTCGACCTGGTCCGCAACGACCTGGGCCGCGTCTGCGAGCTCGGCAGCATCGAGGTGCCCGAGCTGATGGCGGTCGAAGACTACGCATCCGTGTTTCATCTGGTCTCGACCGTGCGCGGCCGCCTGCGGCCGGGCTGCGACGCGCTCGATGCGCTGCGCGCGGCCTTCCCGCCCGGCTCCATGACGGGGGCGCCCAAGCTCGCGGCGATGCGCCTGCTCGACGCCCTCGAGCCGGTGCGCCGCGGCATCTACTCGGGCGCCATCGGCTACCTCGACGCGCGCGGCGGAGCGGATCTCGCGGTGGTGATCCGGACCATCGTGCTGGCGGGAGGGCGGGCCCACCTCCACGCCGGCGGCGGCATCGTGGCGGACTCCGAATCCCACGCCGAGTGGCTGGAGACGGTCGCCAAGGCGCGGCCGCTGCTGGACGCGCTCGAGGAAGCGGACCCCACGGGCGGCTGAGTTATCCTGCCGGCCCTTCGCCGTCGCGGCCGAACGAGGAGCTGGAAATGGGCCCCCTGGATGGAATCCGGATCATCGAGATCGCGGGCATCGGCCCCGGACCCTTCGCCGGCATGATGCTCTCCGACATGGGCGCCGAGGTGCTGCGCGTCGACCGCGCCCAGAGCGTGCAGGGCGGCGACCCCGCCAGGCCCACCCTCGATTTCCTCGCCCGCGGCCGGCGTTCGATCGGCGTCGATCTCAAGCAGGCGGAAGGAGTCGACACGGTCCTGTGTCTGATCGAGAAGGCGGACGCCCTGATCGAGGGCTTCCGGCCCGGGGTGATGGAGCGGCTCGGCCTCGGGCCGGACGTGTGCCTCGCGCGCAATCCGCGCCTCGTCTACGGGCGCATGACGGGCTGGGGGCAGGAGGGGCCGCTCGCGCGGGTGGCCGGCCACGACATCAACTACATCGCGCTGGCCGGCGCGCTGGATTCGATCGGCCGGCGCGGCGAGCCGCCGCTGCCGCCGCTCAACCTGGTCGGCGATTTCGGCGGCGGCGGCATGCTGCTGGCGTTCGGCATCGCCTGCGCGCTGGTCGAGCGGGCGCGCTCCGGCCGCGGCCAGGTGGTGGACGCCGCCATGGTCGACGGCGCGGCCGCGCTGATGACGATCATCCACGGCGCCCACCAGTCCGGCTGGTGGAAGGAAGAGCGCGGCACCAACATGCTCGACACCGGCGCGCACTTCTACGAGGTCTACGAGACGAGCGACGGGAAGTACGTCTCGATCGGCTCGATCGAGCCGCAGTTCTACCAGGAGCTGCTGGAGAAGCTCGGGCTCTCGGGCGAGAAGCTGCCGGGCCAGATGGACCGCTCGCAGTGGCCGGCCTTCAAACAGCGGCTGGCCGCGATCTTCAAGACGAAGACGCGCGCGCAGTGGTGCGAGCTGATGGAGGGCAGCGACGTCTGCTTCGCGCCGGTGCTCTCGCTGTCCGAGACCAAGCAGCACCCGCACATCCAGGCGCGGGGCACGTTCGTGACGGTGGCCGGCGCGCCGCAGCCCGGTCCGGCGCCGCGCTTCAGCCGCAGCGTTGCTGAGATCCGGCGGCCGCCGCCGCATCCGGGGCAGCACACGGAAGAGGCGCTGGCCGATTGGGGCTTCTCGGCGGAGGCGATCCGCAAGCTCCGCGACGCCAAGGCGATCGCGTAGCCTGGGTGAACTTCGCTCGCCTCCGGCTCGCTGCGCGCGGGCGTCGCCCGCTTGCCTTCAGCCGAAGAGCACCGGCAACCGGGTCGGGGCGCGGAAGGTCGCACCGGTGATCACGACCTCGCCGGCGTCCGGATCGAGGCGCAGGTTCGGCAGCCGGTCGAAGAGCGCTTCCAGCGCCACCGTCGTCTCCATCCGCGCGAGATGCATGCCGAGGCAGCGGTGCGCGCCGAAGCCAAAGGCGAGGTGCTGGCGCGCCGGGCGGTGGATGTCGAAGCGGTCCGGATCGGGGTAGCGGGCATCGTCGCGATTCGCCGCGCCCATACTCACGCTTAGAGTCGCGCCCTTCGGCACCGGCACGCCGTCGATCTCGGTGTCGCGCGTGACGCCGCGCAGGATCCCGAGCAGCGGCGGCTCCCAGCGCAGCCCCTCCTCGATCGCCTGCGGGATCAGCGCGCGGTCCCGGCGCACCTGGTCGAGCTGCTCGGTGTGGGTGAGCAGGCCGAAGATCAGGTTGCTGGAGGAGCGATAGGTGGTCTCGGCGCCGGCGGGGAGCAGCAGGCGCAGGAAGGCCACGATCTCGGCGTCCGTCAGGCGCGTGCCTTCCAGCTCGGCGGTGGCGAGCACGCTGATCAGATCCTCGCGCGGCGCGTCGCGGCGCTCGGCGATCATCGGCAGGAAGTAGCGCTCGAGCGCCTGCGAGGCCTGGATCCCGCGCATCGGGTCGATGCCGATGCTGATCAGCTCGACGGCCCGCCGGTGGAACTCCGGGAGGTCGGCCTCGGGGAGCCCGAGCATGCCGGCGATCACGTTGACCGGGAAGGGGAAGGTGAGCTCGCGCACGAGATCGGCGCGGCCGCGGCCCGCGAATCGGTCGATGCAGGCGTTCACGATCGGGCGCACCAGGTCCGTCTCCCAGTGGGCGAGCGCCTTCTTGCTGAACGCCTGCTGGATCAGCCGGCGGTAGCGCGAGTGCTCGGGCTCGTCCATCTCGAGGATGGTGTGGCCCATCACCAGGCCCATGCTGTTCTTGTAGATCGTCGAGGTGAAGGTCTCTCCGTCGCGCAGCACCTGCGCCACGCCGTCGTGGCTCAGCACCGCGAAGATCTCCTTGGTGCCGGGCAGCGTGTGCTTCGCCTGACCGCCGGTGAGGAACACGGGGTCGACCTGGTGCACGGGGCAGCGGTCGCGCTTGGCCTTGAAGTCCCGATACGGGTTCTCGACCGTGCCGATGCCCTGGGCGCGGTTGAACTCCTCGAAGGGGTCGTAGCCCTCGGCGCCGGCCGCAGCCGGACAGCCCTTGCCGGCGTCGTCCTTCATCTCATTCCTCCTGGCCGGTCGGCCTTGCCGTGGCGGGTCGGGCCTTGCGGGGGCCCGCGGTGCCGAGCAGCCGCCGCACGATTCCGAGCACCTCCTCGCGGTGGGCCGCCAGGTGCGCGGGCGAGACGGGATCGAGCGCGAGATCGGGCACCAGCGCCGGCATCGCCGCCACGAAGAAGACGGTGGCTCCGGCGATCGTGCTCGCGAGGTGGACGGGATCGATCGGGGAGAGGCGCGCAAGGTCGCCGCCGTCGCGCTCGAAGACCTGCCGGCGCACCAGATCGAAGAACGGCTGGGTGTGCTCGAGCACGGCCGGCCGGTGCCCGGGAGCCGCGTCGGCGACCTCGCGCAGGATCAGGCGCGCGGTGGATGGACGCGCGCCCACGTAGTCGACCCAGGCGCCGACACCGGCCTCGATCCGGGCGGGCAGGGGGTCGGAGCGCGAGAGCGCCGCCTCGATCTTCTCGAGCAGCCCCCCGAAGACGCTGGCGAGGACCGCGTGGTAGAGCTCCTTCTTGTCCTTGAAGTAGTAGACGATCGAGGCGCGGCGGATCCCGACGCGGTCGGCGACGTCCTCGAGCCGGGTCGCTGCAAACCCCTTTTCGGCGAAGATCGCCTCCGCGGCCTCGAGCACGGCCGTCCGGGTGCGCTCGGCCCGCGAGCGCTGCGGCGCTGCCTGCGACATGGCTGGAAATCTACCTGCGCGCAGGTAGAACTGTCAAACGAACCGGCGTATCCTGCCCCGCGTGCGGCTGCGGGTCCGGATCGACAAGAACAGCTGTCAGAGCTCGGGCAACTGCGTCGACGCGGCGGCGGAGGGGTTCGGCTTCGACGAGGATGGCCTGGCGGAAGTGCTTCCGGGAGCGGAAGGTCTCCCGCGCGCGCGCCTGCTCGAAATCGCGCGGCGGTGTCCGGCGCTGGCGATCGCGCTCCTGGACGAATCGGGCGCCGAGATCGAATTCGACGCCTAGGGAGACCTGATGGAGTTCGGAATCTTCTGCGAAATCCCCGTCCCCCGGCCCTGGACGCCGGGCAAGGAGCGCGAGGCCTACCACCACACGCTCGCGCAGGCCGTGCTCGCCGACGAGCTCGGCTATCACAGCTTCTGGACGGTGGAGCACCACTTCCTCGAGGAGTTCTCGCACTGCTCCGCGCCGGGCGTGCTCTACGGCGCCGTCGCCGCCCGCACGCGCCAAATTCGAATCGGCCATGGCGTGCGCCTGCTGCCGTTCCCGTACAACCACCCGATCCGCGCCGCCGAGGCCGCCGCCGTGGTCGATCTCTTGTCCGACGGCCGGCTCGAGTTCGGCACCGGGCGCTCGGCCACGCGCATCGAGCTGGAGGCCTTTCGGATCGACCCGGAGCAGACGCGGCCGCTCTGGGAGGAAGCGCTCCAGATGATCGTCGGCGCCTGGACGCAGGACGAATTCGAGTGGAAGGGACCGCGCTTCGATTTCCCGCGCCGCCGCGTGCTCCCGAAGCCGCTCCAGCAGCCCCATCCGCCGCTCTGGGTCGCCTCGACCAGCCCCGAGAGCCACGAGGTGGCCGGGACCCGGGGCCTGGGCCTGCTCTCCTTCACGGTCGGCGTGCCGCCCGAGGACCTGGCCGAGCGCGTGCGGCTCTACCGCAAGGGCCTCTCGGTCGCGAAGCCGATCGGGAAGTTCGTGAACGAGCGCGCGGCAACTTTTACCATGGTGCACTGCGCCGAGACCACCGCCGAGGCGATGGCGGCTGCGCGCGACTCCATCCAGTGGTACGCGCAGACGGGGGTCCGGCAGATCCAGACGCTGGGCGCCTGGCAGGAAGAGCTGAAGCAGGACTACGCGAGCTACGCCTACACCAAGCCGATCGCGAAAATGGACGCGGGCTTCCTCACCTTCGACTACCTGACGTCGACGGGCTCCTGCATCGTCGGCGATCCCGATCGCTGCATCGAGATCGCCCGGCGCTACCGTGCCGCGGGCTGCGACCTGCTGCTGTGCATGATGCAGCCCTACGGAATCGCGAACGAGAAGGTGCTGCGCTCGATCGAGCTCGTCGGCCGCTACGTGATGCCCGAGCTGAAGTAGCGGCTCAGGCCGGCTTGCGGCCCGCGAACGCCAGGCCGAGCAGCCCGAGCGCGAGCAGGATCGCCGTGGCGGGCTCGGGGATCAGCGTCATGCCGAAGTCCTGCGAGCCTCCCGGCGCCAGCGAGAAGTCGAACTGGAGCGCGCCGGTGAAGTCGGCGGGGCCGAAGGGCGTGCCCGCGTCGGCGAGATTCGCGGCGCCGACGCCGAGCATGCCGTCGAGCGCGCTCTGCAGGTTCGGATAGGGCGCGACCTCGAAGCGGTCGGCGGCCGTCGTGGAGCCGACGCTCAGGTCGAAGCCGGTGGCGCCGTCCGTCACGAGGAAGCCCCCGGCGCCGCCGGTCGCCAGGTCGTTCCCGAAATCCCCCTCGAGGTCGAGATCCAGGTACGCATAGAAGACGAGGTCGAGCGACGCGGTGCTCGCGTTGGTCACGCCGACGTCCCAGACCAGCGAGCGCGTCGTCTCCGAGATCTCGAAGGCGTAGTCGAGCCGGATGTCGCCGGCGAGCAGGCCGAGCTCGGCGGCGCCCACCGCGTTCAGCACCAGCTGCGAGCTCGCGGTGCTCCCGACGCCGGCGATCGGCGCCAGCTCGTCGAAGTGGAGCGGAGTCACGCGCACCACGCTGCTCGCGTTGCCGAGATACCCGTAGAACTCGAAGAGATGGTCCGTCAGGCCGCCGTCGAACGAGAGCAGGCTCGAGTCGGGGCTGCTCCCCGAGAAGGCCCAGGAATCGAGCCCGGCGACGGCGTTGCCATCGACCATCAGGTGGGCGTCCGCGGCCTCCGCCGCAGTCAGCGTCAAGAGCAGCGCCGAGCCGAGCAACCTGCGCATGGACCCCCCGGCCGCGGCGCCTTGCCCGTTCAGCCGCCGGGGGTATCGGCTCGGAAGCGCTGGCTCTTTAGCCGGAGGTTTCCCGGGCGATCCGCGCGCTGAGCAGCGCGCAGAGCTTGTTCTTGTCGATCTTTCCGGTGTCGGTGAAGGGAAGCTCTCCGTCGCGATAGAAGAAGAAGTGGCGGGGGACCTTGTAGGCCGAGAGATCCGCCCGCAGCCGCTCCCGCAGCGCGTCCGCGCCCAGCTGGCTGCCGGCCTTCAGGATCACCGCCGCGGCGACGTTCTGGCCGCGGACCGGATCCGGCACGCCGACCACGAAGGCGGACCGGACCTCGGGCTGGCTCTCCATCACGATCTCGACCTCGCGCGGTGTCACGTTGGCGCCCGCCGTCTTGATCATGTCCCCCATGCGAGCCTTGAAGAAGAAGACGCCGTCGGCGTCGAAGCAGCCGGCGTCGCCGGTGTGGTAGAAGCCGTCCCGGTCGAAGCTGTCCTCGCGCTCCATCTTGTAGAGGCCCTGCATCAGGCTGTAGCCCCTCACGCAGACCTCGCCGACCTTGCCGGGAGGCAGCGGGAGCCCCGTCTGCGGGTCGACGATCTTGTGCTCGACGCCGGGGACGGGACGCCCGAACGACCCGCGCAGCGATTCGGGTCGGTCGACGTCCATGCGGTCGATCGTGTGGGGGCCGCAGGTCTCGGTCATGCCGAGGGCGTTCGAGCGCAGCTCCGGATCCTTCGGCCGCAGCTCGGCAGGCAATATCTCGTACAGGTTGCCGGCCCGGATCGACGAGAGGTCCCGGCTGCGAAAGGTCGGGTGCTCCATCATGGCCTTCGAGTAGTGCGGCCAGCCGGCGACCACGGTGGCGCGCTCGCGCTCGAGCAGGGAGAGCGTCTCGCCGGGCTCGAAGATCTCCTCGCACAGCATGAAGGCGCCGGCGTGCATCGCCGCCATCAGCGTGTAGACGAGACCGCCCACCCAGAAGAAGGGCAACGGCGAGAAGACCCGGTCGTCGGAGCGCAGGTCGCGGAACGAGTTCAGGTTGTACGAGTGCCGGATCAGCGTGCCGTGCGTGTGGACGGCGCCCTTCGGGTCCGCCGTGCTGCCCGAGCTGTAGATCACGACCAGCGGATCGGCGGGGACCACGCAGGACTCGACCTCGCGCAGGAAGGCCTCGTCGATGGCGAGATCCGCGTCGGCCGCGGCCTCGAGCGAGCGGACCGGCCGCGCCCAGGCGCGATGAGGATCTCCGAACACGATCACCTCGCGCAGATAGGGCAGCTCGCGAACCCGCAGCGAGCCCGCCTTCTGCCCGGCGAGGGACGGCGCGGCCGCCTCCAGGCGCTCCAGATGATCCGCGTTCAAGAAACGCGGCAGCGTGAGCAGCATCTCCACGTCGGCGTGGCGCAACACCCAGCCGAGCTCGCGGGGCTTGTAGAAGGTGTTGAGCGGAATCACGACCGCGCCGATCCGCGCCGCGGCCAGGAAGGCCACCGCCCAGTCGGGCCCGTTCGGGAGCCAGATGCCCACCCGGCTGCCCTTGCCGAGCCCCGAGGCGAGCAGGCCGCGCGCGAGCTTCGCCGAGCGCTGGTCCGCTTCGGCGTAGCTGATGCGTTGGTCGCGCAGCAGGATCATCGGCCGCGCGCCGAAGCGCTCGCTGCGCGTGCGCACCATCACCGGCATCGTCGGCGTGAAGTCCGGCAGCGGCATGCTGCGTAGGTACACCAGGCACAGGCTGGATGGGAAGCGGAACGTCGGGGGCGCCGCGCGAAATCCGATTGCCTTCGCGAAGTATCTGATATACCGTCAGATTTTCCCGATTGCGGCCCGGCAGGGCGGCGCGCATCGGAGGGCGTCTTGGAGTTCCGCTGGTCCGACGAGGACGTCGCCTTCCGCCGCGAGCTGCGGGAGTTCCTGGCGCAAGCGCTCCCGCCGGACTGGGACGAGATCTCGAAGCACGGACCCGGCAGCGACGCGCAGGCGGAGTTCTCGAAGCGGTTCTGCCCGCAGCTCGCGCGCAAGGGCTGGCTCACGCAGCACTGGCCGAAGCAGTACGGAGGACGCGACGCCTCCCCCTGGCGCCACGCGATCCTCGGCGAGGAGATGTGGCGGATCGGCGAGCCGCGCAGCTCCCAGTACATGAATGTGAACTGGGTGGGCCCGACGATCATGGCCTACGGCACGCCGGAGCAGAAGGCGCTGCACCTGCCGCGCATCAGCGCCGGCAACGCCTTTTGGTGTCAGGGTTTCTCGGAGCCCGAGGCCGGCTCCGATCTGGTCTCGCTGCGAACGCTCGCCGTGCGCGACGGCGACGAGTATCTGATCAACGGCTCCAAGATCTGGACCAGCTACGTCAACTACGCCGAGTACTGCTTCCTGATCGTGCGCACCGATCCCGGCTCGAAGCGCCACCAGGGCATCTCCGTGCTGCTGGTCCCGATGCAGACGCCGGGCATCGAGGTGCGCGAGATCCCCTCCGTGGTCGGCGACAAGTATTTTTTCGAGGTCTTCTTCAGCGATGCCCGCGTGCCGGTCTCCTGCCGGCTCGGGCCGGAGAACGACGGCTGGGAGGTCGTCCAGTACGCGCTCGCCTATGAAAGAGTAGGCGCGGCGCGCTACGCCCGCGCGGCGGACGTCCTCGACGAGCTCGCGGAGCTGGCGCGCGCGCGCGGGCTGCTGGCGGATCCCACCGTGCAGGAGAAGCTGGGCGAGGCGCGCGCGATCTGCGAGGCGTCGCGTCTGCTCACCTATCGCGTGATCGACGTCCGCGCGCACGGCCGGCCTCCCTCGGCCGACACCAACCTCGCGCGCGTGGCGGGCACGCTCGCGGAAAAGGCGGTCTCGGATCTCGCGCTCGAGCTCTTCGGGTCCGAGGCGCTCGAGTACGGCCACGTCGCCGAATCGCATTTCCGGCTCGCCATGACCGCCGGCGTCGCGGTGGGGACGACGGAGATCAACCTGAACCTGGTCGCGGGCCGCTTCCTCGGCCTGCCCCGCGAATAGCGCCGTGGACTTCGAACCGGATGCGGAGCAGCTGGCGATCCTGGAGGCCGTGGGCGCGCTGCTCGCGCAGCACGCCGGCGCCAAGCGCGCCATCGAGCTGAACCGGAGCTCCGAATACGACGGGGCGCTCGACGCCGCTCTCGAAGCGGCGGGCTTCCAGGGGGTCGCTCTCGCCGAGGGGACGGGGCTGCTGGAGGCCGCGCTGGTGGTGGAGGCAGTGGCGAAGGCCGGCGGCGTGGTCGGCATCGGCGCCTCTGCGCTGGTCGCGCCGGGCCTCGCCGGGCGCGCGCTGCCGGGGCCGATCGCGCTGGCGAAGGACGGCGAAGCCGGGCCCGTGCGCTTCGCGGCGCACGCGCGCAGCCTGCTCGTCGACGCGGGGGAGGAGGCGCTCCTGCGCCCGCTCGGCGCGGGCGACGCCACGCCGGTGGCCTCGAACTTCATGCTGCCGATGGGCCGCGTCCGCGCCTGGCAGGACCGCGGACGATCCCTGGGCCGCGGCTCGGGGGAGCGCCTGCGCAGCCTCTGGCGGCTGGCGCTGGCGGCCGAGACGCTGGGGACGATGGCGGCCTGCCTCGAGGTGACACTCGAATACGTCAAGCGGCGCCGGCAGTTCGGCCGCGCGATCGGCTCGTTCCAGGCCGTGCAACACCGGCTGGCGCATTGCGCGGTGCTGCTGGAGGGAAGCCGCTGGCTGGTCTACGAGGCGGCCTCGCAGGACGCGCCGGCCGACGCCTGCGCGACCGCCGCCGCCTTCGCGACCTCCGCGGCGGGTCTGCTCTTCGCCGAGACGCACCAGTTCACGGGCGCGATGGGATTCACCCGGGAGCACGACCTGCACGTCTGGAGCATGCGGCTGCAGGTGCTGCGGCTCGAGGCCGGCGGCGTCGCGGGGCACCGCCGCGCGGTGGCGCGCGAGCGTTGGTGCCGGGAGCCGTGAGCCTCGACCTCGCCTTCGACGATGCGCAGCAGGCGATCCACGACGCGGCCAACCAGCTCTGCCGGGATCACTGCGGGGACGCCGCCCTGAAGGCGGCCTCCGGCAGCTTCCCCTCCGGGCCCTGGAAGGCGATCGCCGAGCTCGGCGTGCTGGCCCTCGCGACACCCGACGGTGAAGGGGGCGCCTGCGAGCTGGTCGCGGCCGTCGAGGCGCTCGGAAGGGCGGTCTTCCCCGGGCCGCTCGCGGAGAGCTTCTGCGCCGCGCAGCTGCTGCCGCCGCGCGAGCGCGAGGCCGTCACCCGCGGCGCGGCGGTGGTCTCGCTGGGAAGCCCGCCGCTGCTCGCCTGGGCGCCGGCGGCGCAGATCTTCGTCGAGATCGAGGGGGAGCGCGCCTTCCTCGCGCGCCCGCGCGGCGCGGTCGAGCCCGTCGAGACGCTGGGCGGGGAGCCCTGGGGCCGGGTCCGGCTCGAGCGCACGGCGCCGCTCGGCGACGCCCGCCGCGCGCTCTCGCTGCGCGACCTCGCGCTGGCCGCCTATCTCGCCGCCGCCGGCACCCGGCTGATCGAGGACGCGGCCGAGCACGCGCGCACGCGCAGGCAGTTCGGCCGGGCGATCGGCGAGTTCCAGGCCGTGGCGCATCCGCTCGCCGACGCCTGGGTGAAGCTCGGCGGCGCGGCGACCCTGGCGCGCGCCGCGGCCTTCCGCTTCGACCGCGCCGGCGGCGCCGTGCCGGCGCCGGAGGCGATGGCGGCGGCGGGCGCGGCGCGGCTCTCGGCGGCGCGCGCGGCGGTCGGCGCCGCGCATGTCGCGCATCAGGTGTTCGGCGCCATCGGCATCACGCTCGAAGGGCCGGTCTTCCACGTCTCGCGCCGGATCCGCCAGCTCGCCTCGGATCCCGTCCGCGATGCGCCGGCGCGCGCCGCCCTGCTCGCGGCGTTCGGACTCTAGAGGAGGCCCCATGGCAGAACTCGACCTGAGCGCGCCGCTCGCCGGCCTCCGCTACGAGAAGCGGCCCGACGGCATCGCGCTGATCACGCTCGACCGCCCCGCGAAGGGGAACTCGCTGGCGCCTGCCATGATGGCGGTCTTCCGGGCCATCTGGAGCGAGGTGCGGGACGACCCCGAGATCCGCGTCGCGATCGTCACCGCCGCCGGCGAGCGCCATTTCTGCACCGGCTTCGACGTCTCCGAGGCCGAGGGCGAAGACGCCGGAGCCGTCTTCTCGGACCGGCCGCTGGAGGCGGCCGTGCACTGGTCGCCCTACCAGAACCGGGTCTGGAAGCCGGTGATCTGCGGCGTGCAGGGCCTCTGCGTGGGCGGCGGCCTCCACTTCGTGGTGGACTCCGACATCGTGATCGCTTCCGAGAACGCCGCCTTCATGGACACGCACGTGAACGTGGGGATGGTGGGCGCGCTCGAGAACGTGGGGCTCGCCCGGCGGCTTCCGCTCGGCACGGCGCTGCGCATGACGCTGGTTGGCCGCGATTACCGCCTGCCGGCCGCGCGCGCCCATCAGCTCGGCCTGGTCGACGAGCTGGTCGCGACGCCGGGCGACGTGCTGCCCGCCGCGCTCGGGATGGCGCGCTCGATGCTCGCGAACTCGCCGCAGGCGATGGCGCTCTCGAAGCAGGCGGTCTGGGGGAGCCTCGAGCGCGGCTACCGCGCTGCGCTCGAGTCGGCCTGGGCGCTGCTGCGCCAGCACTGGAGCCATCCCGACTTCCAGGAGGGGCCGCGCGCCTTCGTCGAGAAGCGCGAGCCGCGCTGGAACCCGGACCCGCACGCGCGCAGCGAGGACGAGAAGTGAACTTCGACTTCACGCCCGAGCAGGAGGCGTTCCGCGCCGAGGTGGTCGAGTTCCTCGCGGACTGGCGCGATCTCGACGCCTTCTTCCTGCAGGGCCTCCGGTGGCCGGAGGTCGCGCGCCTGTTCCGCGCGATGGGCGCGCGCGGCTGGCTCTCGCTCGGTTGGCCGGAGCAGGCGGGGGGCGCCGGGCTCCCGCTCGCCTACGAGTACATCCTGTGGGACGAGGTCGCCTACGCGCGCGCCGCGCGCAATCCGCTCGCCTCCGGCATCGTCGCCAAGTCGATTGCGCGCTGGGGCACGCCGGAGCAGCAGCAGCGCTGGCTGCCGCCGATCCGCAGCGGCGAGCTCCACTTCTCGCTCGGCTACTCCGAGCCCGAGGCCGGCTCGGACCTGGCCAGCCTGCGCTGCCGCGCCGAACGGCGCGGCGACGCCTACCGGGTGACGGGGCAGAAGTGCTGGCAGTCCTATGCGCAGGACATGGACTACCTCTGGCTGCTCTGCCGGACGGGCAGCCAGGAGAGCCGCGGCAAGGGGCTCTCGCTGCTGATCGTCGATCTTCACGCGCCGGGCGTGCGCGTGGGGGCGCTCCCCACCCTCGACGGGGATCAGCTGAACGAGGTGACTCTCGATGGTGTCGAGGTGTCGGTGGATCAGCGGATCGGCCCCGAGGACGGCGCCTGGTCGCTGATGAGCGCGGCGCTGGCCGACGAACGCCACATCCAGTTCCCGCCCAAGCGCGTGCGGCGGGATCTCGAGGAGGTGATCGCCTGGGTCCGCGCCCGCGAACTCGACGCCGACCCCTGGGTGCGGCGCCGGCTCGCCGATCTCGCCGTGCGGGTGCACGAGGTCGAGGCGCATGCGCTGCGGGTGCTCGACGCCCTCCAGCGCGGCCGCCCGGGGATCGTCGAGGCTGCGGCCAACAAGGTGGTCCACACCCTCGCGTGTCAGGAGATCGCGCGCGCCGCGCTCGACTTCGGGGGGCCCGACGCGCTCGTGCGCGGCTCGCGCGTCGAGCTGCTCTGGCGCCAGAGCCTGTGGGAGACGATCGGCGGCGGCACCTCCGAGGTGATGCGCGGCGTGATCGCGAAGCAGGGGCTCGGGCTGGCCGGGCGCAGCTAGCCAGCGAAGCGCGCGCAAGCGGAGCGCGCAGCGAGCCATGGGCGAGCGGAGTTCATTCAGGCCTGCCGCAGGCGAGCGGAGTCCATCAAGCCAGGAAGGCGAAGCCCGCCCGCAGCGCCTCTCGCCCGCCATGCTCGAGCACGTCGCCGTGGGTCACGACGACCCGGTCGAAATCCCAGGCCAGGATCGTCGCGAGCGAGCGGCGTGCCGCCGCGCGGTCGCGGATCGCGGCGCGCAGGATCCTGTGCGGGCCGAAGCGGCCGGTGGCGCCCACCAGCCAGTGGAAGACCCGGGCCCGGTTGCGCGGCCCGGGTTGGACGTTGAAGGCGAGGTCGGTGAGCAGGAGCGTCCGGCTGGGGCGATGCAGGAACACGACCTCGTTCACCGCCGGCGCGCCCGCGAACAGGTGGTGCCACACGCGACCCTCCCAGGCCGCCACGGGCTCGGCGGAGAGCACGGTCTGGAAGCGCAGGTCGGGCCTTTTTTCGGCGAGCCCGGGCGCGCCGCAGAGCTCCGCCGAGGGGTAGGCGCGGAGGTAGTCGCCCAGGAAGAGGTGATGGACCTTGCTGGGGCCGACCACCCAGCGCACGCGTCCGATCCGGCCCAGGGCTTCGCGCAGGGCGGGGTCGAGCGACACCGGCGAGTGGAGCAGGAGATCCCCCCCGCCGAGCCGGATCACGGTCATGCGAGTCCCGACGTCGCCGACCCAGAGCGGGAGGGGCCGGTGGGCGACCCAGAGGTCATCGTCAAGTCTTGTGAGCGGTTCAGCCGACATCGGTCGGCGACGTCTCCGCGAGCATGGTGAAGGCTCCTCCCACGCGAGCGACGGGATGGAATCCGATCCGGCGATAGAGCGCGAGCGCGGGATTCTCGAGCTCGACGCTCAGGCTGACGCGGCGGATCCCGTTTGCCGCGGCCTGTTCGAGCAGCGCGCGCAGCAGGCGCGCCCCCACGCCCTGTCGCCGGAAACCGGCTCGCACCGCGAGCCCCAGCTCGGGCACGTCGGGCGCGACGAATCCGTAGGAGTGGTTCTCGGCGGACCCGAAGCGATACCAGGCCGCTCCCGCGCGCTCGCCCGCCCGCGTCTCGGCGACGACCGCCGCGTCGCCGGGACGCCCCCAGCCCTCCATCAGCCGGACGAGGTCCGGCCGCGCCAGCCCTTCCTCGAGGGCGGGGCGCGGGCCGCCCGCGCGCCAGAACGCGGCTTCGTAGAGCATCTCCCGCAGGAAGGAAGCGTCGCCCGGATCGCCGGGGCGGATCCGAACCGGGTCGTTGCGGACGGAGCGCGCCGCGCGGGCGGTCCGGTAGAGGAGGTGGCGCCGGAGCGGATGCCCCTCCGGCAGCCCCGGGTGATCGAAGTCGTCAGCCGGGTCGCGGAGCATGCCGAGCTTCTCCATCACGCGGCGCGAGCGGAGATTGTCCGGCGTCGTGAAGGAGACGATCTCGGCGAGCCCCAGCTCCTCGAAGCCGAAGCCGAGCGCCGCCCGCGCGGCTTCGCTCGCATAGCCGCGGCCCCAGCACGGCGCGGCGAGGCGCCAGCCGATCTCCACGCACGGCGTGAAGGGCGCCTCGAAGTCGGGGATCGAGAGGCCCACGAATCCCGCGAACGGCGCGACGCCCGGGACCTCCACGGCCCACAGCCCGAAGCCATGCTCGCCCCAGTGCGCCTCGATGCGCTCCGCGAGTGCGTCGCTGGCCTGCCGTGGAAGGACGGCGGGCATGTGTTGCATCACGCGCGGGTCGGCGTTCAGGGCGGCGAAGGGCTCGCGGTCGGCAGGGAGCCATCGCCGCAGGAGCAGCCGCTCCGTCGCGATCTCCCGCGTCAGGCCTCGCCTCCGCGGGACAGGACGCGGATCGGATCCCCGACCGCGACGCTCCCGGCCCGCACGACCTTCACGTAGATGCCGCGCAGCCGGAGGCTGCGAAGCTCGGGGGCAGCGGTGAGGCGGAGCGCGTCCTTGCCGAAGCGCTGGCTGAACCTGGCGCAGCCGTTGTGCGGCTTCTCGGTCACCTCCAGGATCGCCGAGCCCAGCTGGAGGCGGCTCGCGAGCGGAAGGTTGCCCGTGGAGAGATCGAGATCGAGCAGCAGGTTGTCGCCGAACAGCGTCAGCGGCTGGCCGTTGGCAATCAGTTTGGCCACGTCGATCCGCATCAGCGTGATCTGCGCTTCCGGCTTCTCGGGGCTCTTGCGCGCCCAGGCGTCGCCCGGAACGCCGCCTTCGCAGGTGAGCACGACGCGCGCCGGGGTTTCGCGGCGCTCGTCCTCTCCGCGCGACACGATCAGCGCGAGCTCCCCGCCGTCCTTCGGCGGCGCGTGCCTCGCCAGGCCCTGCTCGAGCTGGTCGAAGGGCAGATGCCGGGACGGGTCGCCCCACGGGCCGCGGGTTCCGGGAGGGGGCGAAGCCGGGAGCGACATGGCCTTCCAGGGTATCAGCTTCCCGGGCGGCGCCGGTCGCGGCTCAGTCCGTCGGGGGGAGCAGGGAGACGTAGTCGAGCACGTGCTCGAAGCCCATCCGCTGGTAGACGGGACGCCCCAGCTTGGAGGCCTGAAGGCTCGCGATCCGGCAGCCGAAATCCCGGCCTCCCGCGACGGCGGCGGCGGTCAGCGCCTCGCCGTAGCCGCGCCCGCGGTGCTCCTCGAGGGTGGCGACCCAGTAGATCCCGGCGACGGCTCCCGTCGCGATCAGCATCGAGGTCGCGACCACCGCGCCGTCCACCAGCCCGGAGTAGAGGCGCACCTGGGGCAGGCCGAGCACCGGGTCACCGAGGAAGATGTGCGCGGCCGCCACTGGGTAGCCGAAGCCCAGGAAGGCGGCCTCGCGGAACGCCACGATCTGATCTTGTGTGCGCACCTGCTGGATCACCAGGGGCGGCGGAGGCGGCTTCTCCGCTGCGGGCATCGCGAGGGTCATCCCCGGCGTCGGATCCGGCTTGCGACGCCAGCCTTCGGATTCGAGACGCTGGATGGAGCGATCCGTTCCGTCTTCGCGAAGCGCGAGCTGGAAGCGCAGCTTGCGGCCCTCGAAGTAGGCCTGGACCGCCGCGGCCGTGGTGCCGAGGTGGGCGTAGGGCGGCCGCAGGAATCCGAAATTGAGCGTCTCCACGGGCAGCCCGCAGGACACGATCACCACGTCCTTGCGCTCGCGATACTCGCCGGTGTCGGCGTGGCTCACGAAGATGCGGCTGGCTTCGAGGTAGTTGACGTCGAGCGCGGAGAGCACGCTCAGGCGGCCTGGCTGGGGTCCGGCGGCTCGGGGCGTCTCGTCGCCGGCAGCAGCCAGAAGATTCCGACGACCACCGCCAGGTCGGCGAGGTTGAAGATCCCGGTGCGCAGGCCCCCGATGCCGATGCTGACGAAGTCGGTGACCGCGCCGTCGTGCAGGACGCGATCGAGCCAGTTGCCGATCCCGCCGCCGGCCAGCACCGCGAGCGCCGCCAGCTGCACGCGCGAAGTGCCCGCCGAGCGCGCGAAGAACAGGCACACCGCCGCGATCAGGATCGGGACCAGCCCCAGCAGGAGGAAGCTCCGCAGCCCCTCCGGGAGCTCGGCTCCGAGGCTCAGGAAGGCTCCCGGATTGGACGCCAGCTGGAAGCGCAGCATGCCCCCGGCCAGATCGAGAGCGGCCGAATCCGCCAGCAGGGATACCGCGGCCTGCTTGGACGCATGGTCGCAGCCCACGCAGGCGAGCAGGATCACGGAAAAGAAAAGCAACGGTCGTCTGCTCATTTCACTCGTACCAGATCTCGATCACGTATCCGTCCGGGTCGGAAATGTAGACGAACGGGAAGCCGGGGCCGAACTCGCCTTCTCGCAGGATGGTTGCGCCCGCGGCCCGGGCCTGCCGCACCGCTTCGCCGATGTCGGCGGGATCCCTCAGCCGGAAGCCGAAATGGTCGATCCCGCCGGCTTGGCCGTGGGACGCGCGGCGCTCGAAGGCGATCACGTCGTGGGGGCCCGGTCCGAGCGCCTGGATCGACCTCTCGTCGCGAAAGTACTCGCGGACGCCGAAGAGCTCGCGATAGAACGCGAGCGATCGCTCCGGATCCCGGACCGAGAGGCTGAGGTGCGTGAGCCCGTGCGTCTGGATCATCGGAAGCTCTCGCTAGCGCGCGGCCTGCTCCTTCTCGAACGCCGCGATCGTCTGTTCGACGGGGCCGATCAATCCGGCGGCGCGCGGATAGCCGGCGTACTGCGCGATCTGGATCAGCGCCTCGCGCAGCTGCGCGGGCGTCAGCTCGCCGTTCTTGAGCGCCGCCCGCGCCTGGATCTGGAAGGTCGTCGCTTCACCCTTCTCGGCGATGATCCCCATGATCAGGAGCCTGCGGTCGCGGATCGGCAACGCTTCGCGCGTCCAGACCTCCGCGAAAAGCTGCTCGAGCATGAGGTCCGCGAAGGCCGATGCGCCCTCGGGCGGGACCGCCACGTCGCCCGCGTAGACCTTCTTCATCATTTCGACGCCGCGCCGGCGCCGCTCCGAATCGGCCATTGAGCCTCCCGGTCCAGGCAGCCGACGATGCTATCACGGCGACTCGCGGCCAGACATGGAGTCGCGCATCCAGGCGGCGAGCGCTGCGCCCGCCTCGCCGCCCTCGCGGCGCAGCCCGTCCTCGACCGCTCGGCGATCGACGGGGGATCGATTCTGGCTGAGCTTCCATTTTCCGAGCAGCTGCGCGATCGGAAGCTCGAGTCCGACGATCCCCCGCAGCATGCCCGCGACGAATTCCTCGGGCGCGTCCGTCACCTTCCAGGGCTCGCGGTGCGGCGCCTCGTGCCGCCGCGTGAGGCGCTCCACCAGCGCGCGCAGCCATTCCGGCTCTTCGACGGCGCGCAGGGCGCCGCGCGCGTGGACGACCACGTAGTTCCAGGTGGGGACCACGCGCGGATCCTCGCGCTTGCTGGGGTAGAGGGAAGGCGAGACGTAGGCCGCCGGCCCGTGAAACACCACCAGCGCCGGCGCGCCCGACACCGCCGTGCGCCAGACCGGGTTGCCGCGCGCGACGTGGCCGCGCAGCGTTCCGAAGGGCGCCGGCTCGGGGCTGATCTCGAAGGGAAGATGGTTCGCGTCGGGCCCATCGGGGCCGAGCGTCACCAGTGTTCCCAACGGATGCGCCTCGATCAGCCGGTGGATGACCTCGACGCGATCTTCGCTGAAGTGTCTGGGGAGATACACGGCTGCACCTCCTCCGCGCGCACGAGCGCTTCGTCACTCGGCAGGCGGCTGGGCCTCGTCGAAGCGCGCCTTCGAGCGGGCGTCTTCCTCGTCGGTCTCCTGCTGAAGCCTCTCGTCCGCGCTGAGGCCGTCTTCCAGCGGCGAGTCGGGGACGGCCACCTCCGGATCGACGGCGACGCCGCGGTCGATCTTGCTCTCCTCGCTGCCGCAGGCGAGGCCGCCGAGCGCGAGGAGCAGGGCCAGGGGTGCCAGGAGCGTCGCGATCCGGAAACGGCTCATCGGTCCTCCTTCCACCCCCCGGGCGAGGGGGCGCTGGATCGGGATTCTAACCGAGGAAACGGGGGACGCTGCGGCGGTATTCCTGGTACTCGTCGCCGAATCGCTCGGCCAACCACGGCTCTTCGACGAAGGGGGTGACGATGAACCACGCCGCCACCGCCAGACAGCCGATGGCGGTCAGATGCGAGCCGCTGAGGAGCACCAGGGAGATGAGGTAGCAGCAGGCGCCGACGTATTGCGGATTGCGCGACCAGCGGTACGGGCCGCTCCGGATCAGACCGCCCGAAGCGCCTAGCGTCGTCTGGATGCTGAGCTCGCGGAAGCCCCAGGCGATCGCGGCGATTCCGGCCGCGAGCAGCGGCAGGCCCGCGCCGAGGCGCAGCCAGGCCGGAAGCCCGAGCGAGTTGCGGCCGAACACCGCGAGCAGGAAGACCCCGCTCAGCGAGACCCACGAAAGAAACCAGGTGGTGTAGAGCTGCCAGCTCTGACGGGAGGGAGGCGGCCAGATGCGATGCGCGGGCGCCAGCCAGCTGAGGCCCGTGAAGAGGAACAGGATCGCCTGCGCGGCGAGCGTGATTGCGAGAAGGGTTTTCATGCGCTGCGCAGATCGACTCCGGTATCCATCAAGACCCGCTCGAAGTAGTCCGCGTCGCGCTCGCGGCCGCCGAGCCCAACCCAGTCCTCGTCGCTCAGGGTGTGGCGCCAGCCCAGGAAGGGAAGAGCGTCGGGACCGACGGGAAAGCGCAGCCGCGGATCCTCCTTCTCGATCACGTAGCGGATCATCTCCCCGACCAGGCTCGGAGCGGCCTGTGGCCTTGCGGGATTGGTGAAGAAGGCGTGCAGCCGGCGCCCGTGCGGATAGCGCGTGGCCGCGTCGTACTGCGGCAGTTGGGTGGTGGCCATCGCCGTATCGATGATGCCCGGCTCCACCAGGGCCACCTTGATTCCGCAGCCGCTCACCTCCTGGGCCAGCGACTCCGTGAACGCCTCCAGCGCGAACTTCGAAGCCGCGTAGGCGCTGCTCGCAAAGAAGGCGATGCGCCCGGCGATCGACGTCACGTTGATGATGCAGCCGGAGCCGCGCTTGCGCATCGCCGGGAGCACCTGCTTCACGCAGCGCACGGCGCCGAAATAGTTGGTCTCCATCACGCGCCGGAACTGATCGAGGCCCTCGTCCTCGACGGCGTTGATGCTGTAGATGCCGGCGTTGTTGACGAGCACGTCGATCGAATCCCCAACCTTCCCAAAGAGGTCGGCCACCGAGGCGTCGTCGTCCACGTCGAGAGGGAGGACCGTCACCGGAAGCTTCGCCTCGCGGGCCGCCATCGCGAGATCGCTGGCGCCCGGGTTCCGCATGGTCGCGACCACCTCGTGCCCGGCGCGCGCCAGCAGCAGCGTGGCGTGGTACCCGATCCCCTTGCTGGTGCCCGTGATCAGGATCCTGGCCATGTTCGTAGAGTCCTTTCGTTCAGGCGGCGGCTCGTTGCGTCTGGCGCGGCGCTTCGAGCCCGTCGACCGGCGGGACCCGGCGCGTCAGCAGCGAGTAGATCACGAGCGGAACCTCGAGGACGACCCCGAGGAAGGTGAGGAACACCACCAGGCCGCGCGCCACGCGCGTAGCCAGCAGGTCCGAAGGCAGGAGCGCGTAGGCGGCCCACACCACCGCCGCGGTGGCCACGAAGCCCGAGAAGGACATGCTCAGGAACTGGCGCCGCGAGTTCTTGCGGGACTCGAAGCTGAAGACGAACGGAGAGGCGAGTCCCGTGGGCGGCTGGATCGCGCTCCGGCTCGCGACCGCACCCGCCAGGTGGCCCCATTCGTGGATCAGGAAGGCGCACACGCCGAAGAGGAATCCCAGCAGCACGCCCGCGACGTCGCTGACGACGCCGCTGCCGGCCGAGAGCGGCGCGGCCAGACGCCAGGCGAGCACGGAGACCGCGAGGATCGCGAGGTCGCGCCCCAGGAGCTTCACGAACATGGATTCCTCCCGCTGCGGCTGCCGCCCATCGACGGAAGCCAAGCCTAGCGGGAGATCGCGGGAGAATCCGGACCCCAGCGATAGACGCGCACGTAGTCGATCTCGAGCATCGCCGGGAAGGGGGTGGATTCGTCGGGCGGGCCCGGGAAATCGCCGCCCACGGCCAGCGCTGCATTGAGGTACATCGGGATGGCTGGAATCGCCCGGGTCGCGCGGCGGCTTTCGATCCCGTCGAGGTACCAGAGGATCGCGTCCGGCCTCCAGTCGAGCCGGTACACGTGGAATCCAGCCGACAGGTCGGGACCGAGATGCCGAGCGGTATCGAAGCGAGGCCCCTGCTCCGGATCGCGCCAATGCAGCGTTTGGTGAAGGGTCCCCGGCGCATCCCCGCGCACCTCGAACAGGTCGATCTCGGGTGGCCAATTCAGGGATTCGGGGAGGAGCCAGAACGCGGGCCAGAGTCCCGTTCCAGCCGGAAGCTTCGCGCGAACCTCGACCCGGCCGTAGCCGAACGCGAACTTCCCGAAAGTCGTCACCGTCCCCGAGCGAAAGGGGAGGCTGGCTCCACGATACACTGTTGGATGTCGTGTTGCCGTCAGCAACAGAGCGCCAGCGCGCAGGCCGACAGCCTCGGGAACGTAGGCCTGCAGCTCGTGGTTGATGATCCCGTCGAGCGGGTTCCCGATGCTCCACTTCCTGGAGTCGACCCGGGCGCCGTCGAACTCGTCGGAAAACACCAGGCTCCAGCGCATCGGCTCGCCCGCTCGGGTGTCGGGCGGACCCTGGACGAGGGAGGCGAGACCGAGCGCCAGCAGCACGCTCAGCCGCGATCGGGTGGCACTCCGTCGAAGAATTCTACGACTCCCGTCTCCAGCGAATATTCGGCCCCCACGATCAGGAGCCCGTCCTTCTGGATCAGCTGCTCGAGCACCTCCGAGCCGTGCCGCAGGTGGTTCGCCGAAGCGCGGATGTTGGCCCGCACGGCGCTCTGCACCAGCCCCTCCGGATCCTGCTCGAGCTCCGTCTCCAGCAGCGGCTCGACGGACGGCCGGATCCGGTCGACGATCGAGCGAAGGTTCTGCGATTGGTCTTCCGACGGACGCCCCAGCTCCTCGAGCGTCGCGAGGATGGCCCCGCAGCGGGAATGGCCGAGCACCACCACGAGGCGCGTTCCGAACCGCGCCGCGGCGAACTCGACGCTGCCGACTTGAGAGGGCGCCACGATGTTTCCCGCGACGCGGATCACGAACAGGTCGCCCAGGCCCTGATCGAAGACGATCTCCGCCGGCACCCGCGAATCGGAGCATCCGAGGATGATGGCGAACGGCTCCTGGCCGGCGGCCGATTCCTGGCGGCGCGAATGGCTCGAGGGCGCATTGGGGCTGCGCACGTCGGACACGAAGCGACGGTTGCCCTGGCGCAGGAGGTCGAGCGCTCTGGCGGCGGAGATCATCGACAAACCATTTTACGCTTTCATCCCAGGTCCGGGACTGTAGGGGATCCGGCGGCGGGCCCTCTACGCCCGGGGGCCGCGCACGAACTCCTGCCAGCGCTCGACGGCGGCGGGATCCGTCGGATTGTCGCGGATGCAGCGCTCGACGAAAACGGAGAAGCTCGACGAGAATGGGGCGGGCCTGGCCGCCCACCACGCTCGGACGCCCGGGAAGGAGAGCCACCAGGCCGTGGTCGCCGACCAGCGCTCCCAGACCTCGTCCGGGATGGCGCGCGACTGCGCCTGGTGGAACATGAACTCGAAGGCGCCGAACGCCTCGTACGCCATCCACGTGAACTGGATCCGCTCCTGCGCGCTCAACGCGGACGGATCGACGACGCCCTTCGAGAACAGGAGCGTGACCTGGCCGTCGCGGCTCATCTGCGACTGCATCGCGGAGATGCGATCCAGGGCGCGGCCGTAGTTTTCGGTGTGCAGGGACTGGGTGTTCTGTCTGACCTGCACCGCGAGATACACCAGCGAGACGATCACGACGAGCCCGCTGACGAACTGACCGAGATTCGCGAGGGTTTGAAGGTCCATGCAGTCTCTCCTGCGCCCGATGGGATGGACTGGGTGGCTTCCAGCGCTACGGCAGGCTAGGGCGCAGCCACGAACTCGAGGCGGACCGCCGTCGTGGATTCCTGGTCCGGCCCGACGAAGCGGACCCAGCGATCCGCGAAGCCGTACTTCCCGCGGAGCAGCTCGTGAATCCTGGGATGCGGGCCAGGGACGGCTTCGGCGCGGTAGCGACGCGTTGCTCCGCTGCGCTCGATCTCCACGACGGGCCGTGCCCTGAGATTGGCCATCCACGCGGAATCGCCGCCGTGGAGCCAGGCGGAGCCTCCGTCATCCACGATCCAGAGCCGGGTTTCGAGCCACCCGCCGCCGGGCTTCTCGGTGCGCAGGACGATCACTTCGCCGCTCCACTCGATCAGGGCCATGTGCGCGAGCAGGCAGGCGCCGAGGAGACCGACCGCAGCCGCCAGCACGATCGCCGCTCGCTTCATCGGATCCTGTCGCCCCTTTCTCAGCCGAGAACGTCGCGCAGCCGGTCGAGCTGGTCGAGGCCGGCGCTGGTCGGCACCAGGATCACCTCGTCGCCGCCGGCGGACTCGATGGCGCGCAGCGCATCCCGCACGGCCTGCGGGCTGGCGGCGACGGCGGCGCGCTGCGCGCCGACGACGGCTCCCTTCCCGAAGCTGCCCAGGTAGCGCGCGACGTAGGCGTCGAGCTGCTCGCGCGCGCCCGGCCCGAGCGCGTACCAGAAGCTCGTGACGAGGCGCGGCGGCGAGCTGCGCTCCGCCGCGCGCCAGGCCTCGCGCGCGGCGCGGAAGCCGCGCTCGATCTCGCGCGGGTCGGGTCCGAGGCTGAAGCCCGCGAGCCCGTCCGCCCAGCTTGCGGCGCGCGCGATCGCGCGGGGGGCGAGCGCTCCCACCAGCACCGGCGGACCACCCGCCCGCAGCGGCCGCGGGCCGACCGGATGGGCGCCGGGGAAGGGCGGCTCGGCCCGCCAGATCCGCCGCAGGGTCGCGACGCCCGCGGCCATCCGCGCCTGCCGCTTCGCGAAGCTCGCGCCCACGCTGCGGTAGTCCTCCTCGCGCGCGCCGGCGCCGACCCCCAGCACGAAGCGCCCGCCGCTGAGCACGTCGAGCGTGGCGACCTGCTTCGCGAGCCACACCGGATCGTGCATGGGCAGCACGAAGACGGTGGCGAAGACGCGCACGCGCCGCGTGAGGGCTGCCGCCGCGGAGAGCATCACCAGGCATTCCTGGTTCGCGAACGCGATGCGCTCGCCGGCCGCGAGGGTCGAGAAGGGTCCCGCGTCGATGCGCTCGCACCAGGCGAGCACGTCCTCCCGCGAGAGCCCTTCGACCATCGTCGGCAGCGTCATCCCGATTTCCAAGCGGAGGAGCCTCGCTTCCGGCGCTAGCCGCGAGGCAGGCGCGGGGGGCGCGGGAAGAAGGCGCTGGTGCGCGCCTGGTAGTCCGCGTAGGCCGGCTTGCGCTTCACGAGCCCGCGCTCGAGCAGCGCCACGCCCGAGACGCGCAGCAGCAGGAAGCTCATCAGCAGGGGACTCGCGATGGTGTAGACCCCGCCGGGAGCGCCGCAGGCGATCGCCCAGAGTCCCCACCAGACGACGCAGTCGCCGAAATAGTTCGGATGGCGCGTGAAGCGCCAGAGACCGCGGTCCATCACGCGGCCGGCGCTGGCCGGATCCGCCTTGAAGCGCGCGAGCTGGAGGTCGCCCAGGCTCTCGAAGAGCAGGCCGGCGCAGAAGAGCGCCGCGCCGATCGCGTCGAGGGCGCCGAGGCCGCCCGTGGGTCCGCCCGTCTGCGCCACCTGGAGCGGAAGCGAGACGAACCACATCAGCAGCCCTTGCAGTCCGAAGACGGTGGTGAGGCTCATGCGCGCGAAGCGGGCGCCGTGGCGCCGCCGCATCGCCTGGTAGCGGTAGTCCTCGCCCTTCCCGGCGTTGCGCCAGAACAGGTACGCGCCGAGGCGTAGCCCCCAGAGGGCCGCGAGCGTCACGATCAGCCTCGCGCGGGCAGAATCGCCGCCGGGACCGAGCGCCCAGCTGAAGGCCGCGATCGCCGCGAAGCCGGGGCCCCACCAGATGTCGACGATGCTGGCGTCGCGCAACCGCAGGCTGAGCAGCCAGAGCAGCAGCATCGCCACCGCGGTGAACGCCAGCGTCGACGCGAACAGCTCCGGCATCCGGATTGGGTAGCAGATCCCGCCTGCTCCCCGAGGCCCGCGGGCGCGCCTCAGCCCGCGGGAGCGATCTCCTCCAGCTCGCGCCGCGCCGTCTCCGGCAGGAGCAGCACGACCACCACCGGCGCGATCCAGGCGAGCCCGAGCATCCAGGTGATCGCCTGGGCATGGCTGCCGGCCATCGGGAAGATCCAGCCTTCCAGCCAGAGCCCCGCCGAGCCGGCGATGGTTCCCACCGCGGCGCGCACGCCCGACGCGGTCGAGCGATACGAGGTCGGAAACAGCTCGCTCCCGAGCGCGCCGAAGAGCACGTCGACGCCGACGCTGCTGGCCATCATCACCACCCAGAAGGCCACGATCCAGCCCGCGGAGCCGTGGTAGAAGCCGGCGATCCCGATGGCGTTGAGCAGCAGCGCGGTCGTCATCACGCGGCGGCGCCCGAAGCGATCGGCGAGCGAGCCCGAGGCGACCGTCGCGACGAAGACCAGGAACCCGGCCACGGCGTAGAGCAGGGTCACCTGCCCCGGCCGCCAGCCCCGCTCGTCCTGGAGGAACTTCGAGACGAATCCGCCCGCGGTGATCAAGACCAGCGCGGACGGAATGATCGCGGCGCAGAGCGCGAGCATGCGGCGCGGGTAGAGCCGCACCAGATCCCGCAGCGGGCGCAGCGACGCCGCGAGTCCGGACTCGCCGCGACGCGCCTCGCGCTCGGCCTCGAAGCGCCTCGTCTCGGGAATCCGGCGGCGAAGCCAGGCCACCCAGAGCAGGGGCGCGGCGCCCACCAGATAGAGCGCGCGCCAGCCGAAGGGGAGCACGTCGACCAGGGCGAGCGCCAGCGCGGCGGCGCCGAAGCCGAGCGCCCCGAAGGCGGCGAGGATCCCGATCCCGAAGCCGCGCGATTCCGCGCCGAGCTCCTCGGCGAGCACCACCACCGCGAGCATCTCCTCGGCGGCGATGAACATGCGCGCGAAGAACTGGAAGGCCGCGAACTCGGCGGCGTCGCGCGCGAAGGCGGTGAGCGTGGTGCAGAGCGTGAAGCCGAGGATGGTGGCGACCAGCAGCCGCCGCCTTCCCATCCGGTCGGCGAGGAAGGCGAGCAGGATCGCGGGAACCACCCCGAGGCGCACGCTCGCCATCACGCCGCCGATCCGATCCTCGGGGACGGCGAGCCCCGTCTGGATCTGGGGCAGCGCGAGCGAGAGCAGCGCGAAATCGTAGTGATTGATGAGCAGCGTGAGCCCGAGCAGTCCGAGCAGGCTCCACTGTTCGCGGGTGAGCGGCGGAGCAGCTCGCACGAAGCTGAAGACGCTCCGGAACCACCACGGCGGGCGGGCGGCAACTTCAGTGAATGTCACAAGGCCGCTGCGCGATCGAGCCACTCGAGCGCTGCGTCGCGGGCGAGCGGCGGCGCGAAGAAGACGACGCGGTCGGCGCCGGCGTCTCGCGCGCGCTTCAGCCGATCGGCATCGACGGGGAAACCGTAGAGCGAGACCTCGAGCTTGGCCGGATCGCGCCCCGCCTCGCGCGCCAGCTTGCGGAACTCGGATATCTGATTCTTCATCAGATCCGGCCCGAGGATCGGCACCCAGCCGTCGCCGTAGCGGATCGCGCGCCGTGCGCCGCCCGGGAACGCGCCGCCCACATGAATGGGCGGATGCGGCTTCTGCACGGGCTTGGGCCACGCGAACACCGGATCGAAATCGACGAGCTTCCCGTGATACTCGGCCTTCTCCTGGGTCCAGATCGCCTTCATCGCCTCGACGCGCTCGCGCAGCAGCCGGAAGCGGCTATCGAAG